>NZ_JAUHJM010000014.1:0-170746 GCF_032381235.1 Bradyrhizobium sp. SZCCHNR1053 | reverse complement strand
ATCTCTTCTCGGAAAAGGAGTGCGCCAACTATCTCAGAAACTCAGGATATGTTTCCGTATAAATACAGCATGCTCTAGTTGCCCGCTGCGAGCGCGCGGACCGCGGTCGACTTGCCGGCGCCGCGATCGCCAAAGGCCAGCACGCCGCCGACCTTCGGATCGACGACCGCGATCATCAGCGCCAGCTTCATCTCGTCCTGGCCGACGATGGCCGAGAACGGAAGGCGATCCCCATGAGCTTCCCCTGCACCGCGACGAGTTCCCGTCGCGTTGTCAGCATGAGATCGCAATCAGGGGCCGCACTTCAACCCGTGAGGAATGCATGCCCTCAGCGTGCCAGGCTCGGCAGGTCGAGGCCGTAGGCCTCGGCGCAGGCGATCGCGTCCTCGTAGCCGGCATCGGCATGGCGCATCACGCCGGTGGCCGGATCGTTCCACAACACGCGCTCCAGCCGCCGCGCGGCGTCGGCCGTGCCATCGGCGACGATCACCATGCCGGCATGCTGCGAATACCCGATGCCGACCCCGCCGCCATGATGCAGCGACACCCAGGTCGCGCCGCTCGCGCAATTCAGGAGCGCGTTGAGCAGCGGCCAGTCCGACACGGCATCCGAGCCGTCCTTCATCGCCTCAGTCTCGCGGTTCGGGCTCGCGACCGAGCCGGAGTCGAGATGGTCGCGCCCGATCACGATCGGCGCCTTCAATTCGCCACGGGCGACCATCTCGTTGAACGCAAGCCCGAGGCGATGACGATCGCCGAGCCCCACCCAGCAGATCCGCGCCGGCAGCCCCTGGAACTTGATGCGCTGCCTCGCCATGTCGAGCCAGTTGTGCAGGTGCTTGTTGTCCGGCAGCAGCTCCTTCACCTTGGCGTCGGTCTTGTAGATGTCTTGCGGATCGCCCGACAGCGCAGCCCAGCGGAACGGACCGATGCCGCGGCAGAACAAGGGACGAATATACGCCGGCACGAAGCCCGGAAAATCGAACGCGTTGGCGAGGCCCATGTCCTTCGCCATCTGGCGGATGTTGTTGCCGTAGTCGAGCGTCGGAATGCCCATGGCGTGGAAATCCAGCATCGCCTGGACGTGGCCGACCATCGAGGTCTTGGATGCCTGCTCGACCGCCTTCGGGTCGGAGGCACGCTTGGTCTCCCATTCGGCGAGCGTCCAGCCCTTCGGCAGATAGCCGTTGATCGGATCATGCGCGCTGGTCTGGTCGGTGACGATGTCGGGGCGCACGCCGCGGCGCACGAGCTCCGGGAAGATCTCGGCAGCATTGCCGAGCAGGCCGACCGAGACCGCCTTCTTCGTCGTCGCGGCCTCCGCCATCAGCGCCAGCGCCTCGTCGAGCGTGGCCGCCTGGCGATCGAGATAGCCGGTGCGCAGCCGCATCTCGATGCGGCTCGGTTGGCATTCGACGGCGAGCATCGAGGCGCCAGCCATCGTGGCGGCCAACGGCTGCGCGCCGCCCATGCCGCCGAGGCCCGCGGTCAGGATCCACTTGCCAGCGAGATCGCCATTGTAGTGACGGCGGCCGACCTCGACGAAGGTCTCATAGGTGCCCTGCACGATGCCCTGGCTGCCGATGTAGATCCAGGAGCCGGCCGTCATCTGGCCGTACATCATCAGGCCCATTTTATCGAGCGCGTTGAAATGATCGAGCGTCGCCCAATGCGGCACGATGTTGGAGTTGGCGATCAGGACGCGCGGCGCATCCGGATGGGTGCGGAAGATGCCGACCGGCTTGCCGGATTGCACGACCAGTGTCTGATCCGCCTCCAGCTTGCGCAAGGATTCGACGATGCGATCAAAACTGTCCCAGTCGCGCGCGGCGCGGCCGATGCCGCCATAGACGATCAGTTCGCTCGGCTTCTCGGCCACATCAGGATCGAGATTGTTCATCAGCATGCGCAAGGGCGCTTCGGTGAGCCAGCTCTTGGCGCTGATGTCGCTGCCAATGGGGGCGCGGATCACCCGCGCATTGTCCAGGCGTCGGTTCATGGGTCCCTCTCATCCAAGCTTGGGAAACGGATCGCGTCCGAGTGCATGCGTTGCAACCGTGGCCAACACACCGCCACCGACGAGCGCGGCCGCCTTGGCGAGATCGTCGGCCATGTAGCGGTCGTTCTCCAGCGCCGGCACGTGCACGCGCAGCGCACCGATGACGGCCGACAGCGCCGCGCTGGTGTCGTGCGGCGCTCGCAGCTCGATGCCTTGGGCGGCGACGAGCAGCTCGATGCCGATGATAGCAGCGAGATTGTCGGCCATGTCGTGCAGCCGCCGCGCCGCATGCGCGGCCATCGACACATGATCTTCCTGGTTGGCGCTGGTCGGCGTGGAGTCGATCGAGCATGGCAGCGCGCGCTGCTTGTTCTCGGCGAACAAAGCCGCCGCCGTCACCTCGGCGATCATGAAGCCGGAGTTCAGTCCCGGCTCCGGCGTGAGGAACGGCGGCAGGCCGAAATTCAGCGCGGGATCGACCAGCGTGGCGATGCGCCGCTCGCTGATCGCGCCGAGCTCGGACAGCGCCAGCGCGATCTGGTCCGCAGCGAACGCCACCGGCTCGGCATGGAAGTTGCCGCCGGAGATGATCTCGCCGGTCCCGACCAGCACCAGCGGATTGTCGGTGACGGCATTGGCTTCGGTCACCAGTGTGCGCGCCGCCTGCGTCAACAGATCGAGCGCGGCGCCTGCGACCTGCGGCTGGCAGCGCAGGCAATACGGATCCTGCACGCGTTCGTCGCCTTCCAGATGCGACAGTCGGATGGCGCTGCCGTCGAGCAGCTCCGTCAGCACGCGGCCAGCTTCGATCTGACCGGGATGACCGCGCAGCGCCTGGATCTCGGGGCGGAACGGCGCAGTCGAGGCCATCGCGGCATCGACCGACAGCGCGCCGGCCGCCAGCGCGGCGTTGAGCAGATCATGCGCGCGCAACAGGCCAGCGAGCGCATAGGCCGTCGAGAACTGCGTGCCATTGATCAGCGCGAGGCCTTCCTTCGGCCCGAGTGTGACCGGCGTCAGGCCGGCGTGCGCCAGCGCCTCGCGCCCGGGCACCAGCCGGCCATCGTGGAAGGCCTGGCCCTCGCCGATCATGACCGCCGTCATGTGCGCGAGCGGCGCCAGATCGCCGGAGGCGCCGACAGAGCCCTGCTGCGGCACGAACGGAGACACGCCGTGCGCCAGCATCGCCTGGAGCTGCTCGATGATCTCACGCCGCACGCCCGAGGCGCCGCGGCCGAGCGAAATGATCTTCAGCGCCATCATCAGCCGCACGACCGGCTCGGGCGTCGCCGGGCCGACGCCGCAGCAATGCGAGAGGATCAGATTGCGCTGGAGCTGCGCGGTCTGATCGGGCGGGATGCGCTTCGAGGCCAGCTTGCCGAAACCGGTATTGATGCCATAGACCGGCTCGGCGCCTTGCGCCGCCTTGGCGACGATCGCGGCCGCCGCCTCGACGTCAGGCCAATAGGAAGGCTCGAGCACGACCGCAGCTCCCGCATAGATCTGCGCGAGATCGTCGAGGCCGACGCGGCCGGGCGCCGCAATGATCGTGCTCATTGGCCCCTCCAGACACGCTGATGCAGCGGATTGAAGCCCATGCGGTAAACCAGCTCCGCCGGGCGGCTGATGTCCCAGATCGCGAGATCGCACCATTTGCCGGCGTCGAGCGTGCCGGTCTCAGCCGACAGACCAAGTGCGCGGGCGCCTTCGCGCGTCACTGCGGCAAGACACTCGTCGACGGTCATGCGAAACAAGGTCGCGGCCATGTTCATCGTGAGCAGCAGCGAGGTCAAAGGCGACGAGCCTGGATTGCAGTCGGTGGCGAGCGCGAGCTTCACGCCATGTTTGCGGAACAGCTCGACCGGCGGCTTCTGCGTCTCGCGGATGAAGTAGTAGGCACCGGGCAGCAGCACTGCGACCGTGCCGGCGCGCGCCATCGCGGCGGCGCCGGCATCGTCGGTGTGCTCGAGATGATCGGCCGAGAGCGCGCCGAATTCGGCGGCGAGCGCAGCGCCACCGAGATTGGACAGCTGGTCGGCATGCAGCTTGACCGGCAGGCCGAGCGCTTTCGCCGCGGCAAATACCCGCGACGTTTGCGCGTGAGAGAAGGCGATGTTTTCCATGAACGCATCGACGGCATCGGCGAGGCCCGACCTTGCGACCGCCGGCAGCATCTCATTGCAGACGAGATCGATGTAGCGGTCCTTGTCGCCGCCAGCCTCCACCGGCAGCGCGTGGGCGCCGAGAAAGCTGGTGCGCACGCCGACCGGCCGCCTGCTGCCGAGCGCGCGGGCTGCGGACAATTGCCGCAGCTCGGTTGCGGTTTCCAGGCCATAGCCGGACTTGATCTCGATCGTGGTGACGCCCTCGGCGAGCAGTGCATCGAGCCGCGGCAGAGCGCTTGCAACCAGCGCCTCCTCGCTGGCGGCGCGCGTTGCAGCGACGGTCGAGACGATGCCGCCGCCAGCGCGGGCGATCTCCTCATAGCTCGCGCCCGCCAAGCGCAGCTCGAACTCATGGGCGCGGTCGCCGCCGTAGACGAGATGGGTGTGACAATCGACGAGGCCCGGCGTGATCCAGCGGCCCTCGCAATCGATGCGCTCGGGCGCATCCGCATTGGCTGGAAAATCGGACTGCGGGCCGGCAAAGGCGATGCGGCCGCCGCGCGCGGCCACCACGCCCTGCTCGATCACGCCGAGGCCCGGCTGCCCCTCGCGCAGCGTCGCGAGCCGCGCATTGTGCCAGATCCGATCGAAGCGCTCGGCCATGCTGCTGCCTCCCAACTTCACGAAAGCTTGACGGGCGATATGTCTATACATAAACTCGCTTCCGCCGTCCTGTCCAGCGGGCTTATCGATCATGGCGTCACTGCACTTCGCATCCGCGCTTCTGCCCACGGGATGGGCCGAGGGCGTGCAGGTCGTCATCAGCAACGGCACAATCGCGTCGGTCACCGCGGGCGTGCCTCCGACCTCCGCCGACGAGCAACATGAGGTCGCGATCCCCGGCATCGCCAGCCTGCACAGTCACGCGTTCCAGCGCGGCATGGCAGGGGTTGCCGAGGTCAGCGGTCCTTCCACCGACACGTTCTGGACCTGGCGCGAGACGATGTATCGCTTCGCGCTGGCGATGAGCCCTGACGATGTCGAGGCGGTCGCGACGCTGCTCTATGTCGAGATGCTGGAGCACGGTTTTACGCGGGTCGGCGAATTCCATTATCTGCATCATGATCGCGATGGCACGCCTTACGCCGACATCGCCGAGATGGCGGTGCGCATCGCCGGTGCAGCTCAATCATCCGGCATCGGCCTGACGCTGCTGCCGAGCTTCTATGCGCATGGCGGGTTCGGCGGCGCCGCGCCGCACGAGGGACAGCGGCGCTTCATCTGCGATGTCGATCGCTTCGAGAGGCTGCTCGCGGCGTCGCGCAGGGCTATCAGCACTCTTGCCGGCGCCAATCTCGGCATCGCGCCGCACAGCCTGCGCGCCGTCGCGCCGGATGAGCTGAGCACGCTGTTGCCGCTTGCGGACGGCGGCCCGATCCACATCCACGTCGCCGAGCAGGTCAAGGAGGTCGAGGACTGCCTGGCCTGGTCGGCGCAGCGTCCCGTGCAATGGCTGCTCGATCATCATGCCGTCGATGCTCGCTGGTGCCTGATCCACGCGACGCACATGACGCCGGATGAAACGGCGGCACTCGCGAGCAGCGGCGCGACGGCCGGCCTTTGCCCCATCACCGAAGCCAGCCTCGGCGACGGCATCTTCCCGGCGCGCGACTTCTTGCGCGCGCGTGGACGCATCGGCGTAGGCACCGACTCGAACGTGCTGGTCGGCGTTAGCGATGAGTTGCGCCAGCTCGAATACGGCCAGCGGCTGACGCATCGCGAGCGCAACGTGCTGACGTCAAGTCCGGATGCGTCGACGGGCCGCACGCTTCTCGATGCCGCGCTCGCCGGCGGCGCGCAGGCGCTGGCGCAATCTCTCGCCGGGCTGCAGGTGGGCGGCCGTGCCGACATCGTCACGTTCGATCTGACGCATCCTTCGCTCGCGGGGCGGACGCAAGATGCGCTGCTCGACGGCTGGATCTTCGCGACGTCGAACGCCGCGATCGACTGCGTCTGGGCCGGCGGCGCCAAGGTCGTCCAGGGCGGCCACCATCGTTCGCGCGACGCGGCCCGGCGCGGCTTCAACAGAGCCGTGCGGAGGCTGCTCGCATGAGCCTCGCCGATGACAGCGCCAAGCAGGCAACCGGCACGCTCTACAAGACGATCCGGCAGGACATCGAGCGCCGCATCCTCACCGGCGAATGGCCGCCGGGCCATCGCATCCCGTTCGAGCACGAGATCATGGAGCACTATGGTTGCTCGCGCATGACCGTGAACAAGGCGCTGTCGGAGCTTGCCCAGGCCGACCTGATCGAGCGGCGGCGGCGCGCCGGCACTTTCGTGCGGCGACCGCAATTCCTGTCGGCCGTGCTGAAGATCCCCGACATCCGCGCCGAGATCGGCGCGCTCGGCCGCGCCTATGGCTACGAGCTGATCTCATCGACGCGCCGCACCGCCAACGCGGCCGATCGCGAGCGCCTCGGCGTCAAGACGCCATGCAAGGTGATCGCGATCCGCTGCCGGCACAGCGCCGACAATTTGCCATTCGCGATCGAGGATCGCCTGATCGACCTCGATGCCGTCCCCGACGCGGCCAAGGCCAATTTCAAGGTCGATCCGCCCGGCTCCTGGCTGCTACATCACGTGCCATGGACCGAAGCGGAGCATGCGATCAGCGCCATCGTCGCCGACGAGGCGATCGCCGATGGGCTCGACATCGCGATCGGCGCGCCCTGCCTCGTGATCGAGCGGCACACCTGGCGCAGCGGGCGCCCGCTCACGGCGGTGCGGCTGATCTATCCGGGCGAGCAGCACCGGCTGGTGGCGCGCTTCAGGGGCAGCGAATGAGACGCTCCTGCGCGCCCGGCCTGAGCACGAGATTTGCAAGCACGCTTGCAGACGCAGGCGGACCGCGCAGCCTTGACGGCGCGCGAGCCGCGCGACCAGTTTCCTCCCACCGCAAAGGACGATGACGATGCGCAGATTCGGGCTACTTGCAGTAACGGCCGCGCTCCTGACTTCGACGACCGCCTACGCCGATGACGTCAAGGTCGGCATCGGCATTTCCGGCTGGACCGGCTTCGCGCCGCTGACGCTGGCGAAGGAAGCCGGCATCTTCAAGAAGAACGGCCTCGACGTCACCATCAAGAAGATCCCGCAGAAGGATCGCCACCTCGCGATCGCCGCCGGCGACGTGCAGTGCGCGGCAACTACGGTCGAGACCTGGATCTCCTGGAACGCCAACGGCGTCGCCACCAAGCAGATCTTCCAGCTCGACAAGAGCTACGGCGCCGACGGCATGGCCGTGCGCAACGACATCGCTTCCATCAAGGACCTGAAGGGCAAGACCGTCGCCGCGTCCGCACCCGGCACCTCGCCCTATTTCGGGTTGGCCTGGATGCTCAAGAAGAACGGCCTCACGGTGAAGGACGTCACCATCGTGAACTTGGAGCCGGCCGCCGCAGCGCAGGCCTTCGTCGCCGGTCAGAACGACGCGGCGATGACCTACGAGCCGTATCTGTCGACGGTGCGCGCCGCTCCCGACAAGGGCAAGATCATCGCCACCACCCTCGATTATCCGATGGTGATGGACACGTTCGGCTGCACACCGAAGTTCCTGTCCGAGAACCCGAAGGCCGCCAAGGCGCTTGCCGACAGCTATTTCGAGGCGCTGGACATGATCGCCAAGGACCAAGCCAAGGCCTATGAGATCATGGGCGCGGACGTGAAGCAGACGGCTGAGCAGTTCGGCAACTCCGCCAAATATCTGCGCTGGCAGGACAAGGCCGCGAGCCAGAAGTTCTTCGAGACCGAGTTCAAGACCTTCAACAAGGAGGCCGCTGAGCTCCTGCTCGAGGTCGGCATCGTCAAGCAGATCCCGAAAATCGACGACCTCTACGACGCGAGCTTCATCAAGTAACTCGGAGCTAAGCTCTGAGTGATCCATCATTGCGAGCGTAGCGAAGCAATCCAGGGCCGGGGTACGACTCTGGATTGCTTCGTCGCTTCACTCCTCGCAATGACGCTGTGGAGACATCATGCCCTCGTGAATTTATTCGAACCGACCACCAGCAGCCCGCGACACCGGGCGTACCGCCTCCACCACGAAAGCCTTTCTCCGTGATCCGACCTCTCGATCCCGTCAGCGCCAGGTCAAGAACAGCGCTCGGCCTCGCCTTCTTCGTCGTCTTCGTCGCGGCGTGGTCCCTGGCGACGTTCGGCGGCTACGTGTCGAAGACCTTCCTTGCCGATCCGCTGACGATGGTGCGCGAGGGCTGGGATCTGCTGACCAAGTTCGGCTTCCTCTATGACATCGGCATGACCGTCTGGCGTGTCGTCGGCGGGTTCGTGCTCGCGGCTGCCATCGCCGTCCCGCTCGGCCTACTGATGGGCGCCTACAAGCCGGTCGAGGCGTTCCTCGAGCCGTTCGTGTCCTTCGCGCGCTATCTGCCCGCCTCCGCTTTCATTCCGCTGTTGATCCTGTGGGCCGGCATCGGCGAGCTCCAGAAGCTTCTGATCATCTTCATCGGCTCGGTGTTCCAGATCATCCTGATGATCACCGTGACTGTCGGCAATACCAGGCGCGATCTCGTCGAGGCTGCGTATACGCTGGGCGCCAGCGACCGCGGCATCATCGGCCGGGTGCTGCTGCCGTCCGCTGCGCCTGATATCGCCGAGGTCCTGCGCCTCGTGCTCGGCTGGGCCTGGACCTACGTCATCGTCGCCGAGCTGATCGGCTCCTCCTCCGGCATCGGCCACATGATCACCGACAGCCAGGCGTTGCTCAACACCGGACAGATCATCTTCGGCATCATCGTCATCGGCCTGATCGGGCTGATCTCGGACTTCCTGTTCAAGGCGTTCAACGCCTGGCTGTTCCCGTGGAAGCTCGCATGACCACGCTCGTCATCAACAACGTCACGCGCACCTTTCCGGCCCGCCAGGGTCATGCGCCGACGCGCGCGCTGGAGCCGGTCGACCTCACCATCGGCAACAACGACTTCGTCACCATCCTCGGCCCCTCCGGCTGCGGCAAATCGACCTTGCTGCGCATCGTCGCCGGCCTCGACCATCCGACCAGCGGCAAGGTACTGCTCGACGGCAACGAGGTGACCGGCCCCGGCGCCGATCGCGGCATGGTGTTCCAGTCCTACACGCTGTTCCCCTGGCTCAGCGTGCGCGAGAACATCGCCTTCGGCCTGCGCGAGCGCGGCGTATCCGAGGCCGAGCGCAACGCGATCGCCGACCGCTTCATCAATCAGATCGGGTTGAAGGGTTTTGAGAACCACTGGCCCAAGCAGCTGTCCGGCGGCATGCAGCAACGCTGCGCGATCGCGCGCGCTCTCGCCAACGATCCGAAGATCCTGCTGCTCGACGAGCCGTTCGGCGCGCTCGACAACCAGACGCGGGTGCTGATGCAGGAGATGCTGCTCGGCATCTGGGAGCGCGACCAGAAGACGGTGCTGTTCGTCACCCACGACATCGAGGAGGCGATCTTCCTCGGCAGCCGGGTGCTGGTGATGAGCGCGCGGCCCGGCCGCATCAAGGCCGACATCAAGATCGAGCTGCCGCACCCGCGCTCCTACAAGGTCAAGACCTCGCCGGAATTCGTGGCGCTCAAGGAGCGGCTGGTCGAGGAGATCCGCGCCGAGGCGCTGAAGGTCGCGGCGGAGGCGTAATCCCCGCCGCGCCCGATCAGAACCGCTCGGGCCTGACCACCTCGACATCGGACACCGTGACGAGCCCGACCTGGTGCTGGACCACGGCAAAGACAGCATCGACCACAGCATCGACGCGGCCACCGTCGACGATGCACATGATCGCCGCCATCTGGCCGACCTCCGAGACCTGCCCGCCGGCCGACCAGGGGCCGGACTGGCCGCGCCCGGCGATCACCGGCAGCACGGAGTAGCCGGTCACGCCGGCTTGGTCGAAGCGCTCGGTGACCCGGCGCAGCAGCGGCATCTCGATGATCAGATCGATGCGCTTCTTGGCGAATGTCTTCATCGTCTCCTCCCTCATTTCACGGCGCCGGCGAGCATCGTCGCAGCGCCGATATAGAGCGGAATTCCGACCAGCAGGTTGAACGGAAAGGTGATCCCTAGCGAGAGCGTGAGCGGGATCGCCGCATTGGCCTCCGGCAGCGCCAGCCGCAGCGCGGCGGGCACGGCGATGTAGGACGCGGAGGCCGCGAGGGTCATCAGCACGGCGGCCGAGCCGGCCGATAGCCCGATGGCACTCGCGAGCAGAGCGCCCAGCGCCGCGCCGATCAGCGGCATCAGCACGGCGAAGCTGCACAGCGGCACGCTGAGATATTTGCGGCCGTGCTGCAGGCCGCGGCCTGCGATCAAGCCCATGTCCAGCAGGAACACGCAGAGGAAGCCTGGGAAGAGATCGACCAGGAACGGCTTCACCGTTGCGAGCCCCTTGGGGCCGGTGATCATGCCCACCACGAAGGCACCGAGCAGAGTGACCACGGAGCCGTTCAGCATCACCTCGCGCCACATCGAATGCCCGTCCGCCGTTTCAGTCTTGCGATGCGGACGCGCGAGCTGCAGCGCCGACACGATCGCGGGCGTCTCCATCGCAGCCGCGACCGCGACCATGTAGCCCGCGAATGGCAACGACACGAGATTGAGCGCGCCGGTGACAGCGGCAAATGTCACCGCCGAGATCGAGCCGTAGTGTCCGGCCACGGCCGCGGCGTCGACCGGCGACAGCCGGCTCATTCGCGTCAGCAGCAGATAGGCCAGGATCGGCGTGAAATAGGACAGCAGGACGCCGGCGCAGATCGCGGCGACCAGATCCCAGCTCATGCCGTGATGCGCGACCTCGACACCGCCGCGGAAGCCGATCGACATCAGGAGATAGAGCGACAGCAGCTTCGCCACCGCCTCAGGCACGGTGAGATCGGACTTCGCCAGCGCGGCGGCGAGGCCGACCACGAAGAACAACACCATCGGCGACAGCAGATTCTGAAACGCAAGCTCGGTCAGCCCCATGAAGCCCTACTCCGCATCGGGCGGACGGCCTCCGGTGCCGGCCTCCGCCCTCCAAGGGCGCCCCCCAATGGGCGCCGGCCGCACTTGCAGCAAAGGGCGATAATTTGTAAAATTGATAATTGAAACCTTTACCATTGTGTTTCTCAATCATGACCGCCCATGCCGAAGACGTTGACCAATCTCGACATCGACCTCGTGCGCACCTTCGCGACCATCGCGCGGCTCGGCAGCTTCACCCAGGCCGCCGAGCGGCTCGGACGCCAGCAATCGACGATCTCGCTGCAGATCGGGCGGCTCGAAAGCGCGGTCAACGCCAAGCTGCTGGAGCGCTCGCCGCGCGCGGTGGCACTGACCACCGAGGGCAAGCTGTTCCTGGACTACGCGCAGAAGCTGCTCGACCTGAACGACGAGGCGGTGGCGCGGTTCGGCGAGCCGATGATGACCGGCGTGGTGCGGCTGGGGACGCCGGAGGATTTCGCGACCCGCCATCTGCCCGAGGTGCTCGCGCGATTCGCGCAGGCCTATCCGTCTGTCGCGCTCGAAGTCACCTGCGACCTGACGCTCAACCTGGTCGACCGCTTCCGCGCCGGCGATTTCGATCTGGTGCTGGTCAAGCAGGAGCCGTCGGTGCGCGCCAAGGGCCTGCGCGTCTGGCGCGAGCCGCTGGTGTGGGTGTCAGGCAGCCGCGACTTCCTGCATCACGGCGCGAAGGTGCCGCTGGTGGTGTCGCCGCCGCCCTGCGTCTACCGCAAGCGCGCCACCACGGCGCTCGACAGAGCGAGGAAGCCATGGCGCATCTCCTACACTTGCGCCGCCTTGTCCGGCGCGCATGCCGCGGTCAAGGCAGGGCTCGGGCTCGCGGTGCTGCCGAAGGACATGGTGCCGGCAGGCCTGCACGTGCTCGACGGCCATGACCTGCCGGATCTCAAGGACACCGAGATCGCGCTGCTCGAGGTCAAGGGTCTGTCGCTGCCGGCGCAACGGCTGAAGCAGCACATCGTCCGCTCGCTCGAATAGCAACGTAGCGGCCGATGCGCTTCAACCATGGCACGAGGTGGAATGCGCTCATCAGCAGATACATCACCGTCATGTCGCCGAGCGGCGCGCCCGCCGGCATGGCGGAGCAGATCACGTCCGACCGGCCGTCACGCGCCATGGCGTTCAGCACGGCCATCAGCGCGAAGGTCGGCGCCGCAGCGAAGCGGAGACCATTGGCGATGTCGGGCATCGCGCGCATCCTGGTCGGGAGGAACGCCATGGCTCTGCTCCGTGGTCAGCGCTGGCCGTATTCGTCGTGGCGACGCCACCAGACGCCCTGCTCGTTGCGCCCCTTGGGTGCGCGATCGAGCCATTGATAGGCGCCCCATAGCCCGTCGAGGCCGCGCGCATAGGCCGAATAGGTGTGATAGACGGCACCATCCTCAAGGATGAAGGCGCTCATGCCCGGCCGATCGCGCATGAAGGTCGCGCCATCCGTGCCGGTGCCGGCGGCGATCTCCGCCACCATCGCCGGCACGTCGCCAGCCCCGAGCGGAGGACTGGTGCGGTAGTTGTAGTCGGTGCCGCCCCGGCGCTGCTGCTCCTCGGTGATCGCGACGTTGAAGTCGAAGTTGAAGTCGCTGCTCGCCGATGACGCCCACGGGAAGGTCCAGCCCATCCGCGCCTTGTACGCCTTCAGCTTCGCCAGCGGCGCGCGTGACACCGCCCATAGCATCACATCATGATTGGCGAGATGGACCTGGAAGCCGTTGAAGCCGTCGGCAATCATCGAGCAGGACGGGCAGCCGGCCTGGAAGTCGGGTCCGAACATGAAGTGATAGACCAGCAGCTGCGAGCGCCCCCTGAACAGGTCAGGCAGCGCGGCGGGTCCGTCTTCGGTGTCGAAGCGATAGGCCTTGTCGACGCGCACCCATGGCAGGGCCTGGCGGCGCTCCGCCAACTCGTCGCTGCGGCGGGTGAGTTCCTTCTCGGCTTGCAGCAGGTCGAGCCGGGCCTTCAACCAATCTTCGCGCGTCCCGGTGATATGCATGGTCATGATCGTCATCCTTTTGCGTGTTGACCGCAGCTCAGACTAGGATCGGCACGGGAGGGGCCGGGAGTGACAAGTATGGCGGGATTTGCATGGACTCGCTGATCTCAGCGGCGGCGCAGGCACTCGCTGCGGGCGATCCGCTCGGCGCATTGAACCGGGTTGCGTTGCGCGATGATCCCCCGGCGCTGGCGCTGCGCGGCATCGCGATGGCGCGGCTTGGCGATTTCGGGCGCGCGAAGGCGCTGCTGCGGCAGGCCGCGCGAAGCTTTGGCCCCAAGGCAGTTCTGGCCCGCGCCCGCTGCACCGTCGCAGAGGCCGAGATCGCACTCGCAGCGCGCGATCTCGGCTGGCCGACCAAGTCGCTCGCAGCGGCGCGTGAGACCCTGGAGCAGCAGGGCGACCGCGCCAATGCCGCCTATGCGCGCAGCCTAGAGATCAGGCGCATGATTCTGATCGGGCACCTCGATGACGCCGAGCGAGGCCTCGCCGAGCTCGATCCCTCGCCGCTGCTGCCGGCCGCGCGCACGATCTACGAGCTGATCGTCGCCGGACTGGCCTTGCGCCGTCTACAAACAAAGACCGCGCGATCGGCGCTCGAGCGCGCGACGCGGTCGGCCCGGCAGGCCCGCATTCCGGAGCTCCAGGCGGAGATCGAGCGGGCCTCGTCGGCGCTGTCGGCGCCGGCCGCGCGGATGATCCTGCGCGGCGAGGAACGCCTGCTGCAGCTCGACGACGTCGAATCGCTGTTCCGGTCGGATGTGCTGATCGTCGATGCCTGCCGATTGGCGGTACGCCAGGCGAGCCAGATCGTGCCGCTGGCGCGGCGCCCGGTGCTGTTTGCACTCGCCCGGCGGCTGGCCGAGGGGGTCCCCGATGATGTGCCGCGGGCCGCACTGATCGCGCATGCATTCCGCGGCAAGGAAGCCGACGAGTCGCACCGCGCCCGCCTGCGCGTCGAGATCGGACGGTTGCGCCAGCTCCTCCATGGCCTGGCCGATATCAATGCCACGCGCGACGGCTTTGCCCTGGTGCCGTGTCGCGATCACGACGTCGTCGTCCTCGCACAGCCGATCGAGGACGACAATGCCACCGTGCTTGCTTGCCTCGCCGACGGTGAGGCATGGTCGAGCTCCGGCCTTGCGCTGGCGCTGGGCGCGAGCCAGCGGACGGTGCAGCGTGCCCTCGATGGACTGGCATCGTCCGGCAGGGTCCAGTCGTTCGGTCGGGGCCGCGCGCAACGCTGGACCTGCCCCGTCGTGCCGGAATTCGCGACCGCGTTGTTACTCCCGGCGTGGTCGTCGCTCGACTAGCGTGGGTCCATCGGAAAAAGTGGGATGGCAGACATGACACGAGCAACCGCAGAGATCATTCGCGAGTACGGCCCGTTCGACGACGCCGAGCGCGTCAACGGCGTCAGCTATGACGGCCGGCAGGTGTGGATCGCGACCGGCAACAGCATCAAGGCGTTCGATCCGGCCGACGGCGCGGTACGGAAGTCATTGGATATCCCCTCGCATGCCGGCACGGCGTTCGATGGCCGGCACCTCTATCAGATTGCCGAAGATCGCATTCACAAGGTCGATCCCGATAATGGCCGCGTGCTCGCGACGATCCCGGCGCCGTCGGGAGGCGGGGACTCGGGGCTCGCCTGGGCCGAGGGATCGCTCTGGGTCGGCGCCTATCGCGATCGCAAGATCCACCAGATCGATCCCGCGACCGGGCAAATCCTGCGCAGCATCCCGTGCACGCGTTTCGTCACCGGCGTCACCTGGGTCGATGGCGAGCTTTGGCATGGCACCTGGGAAGACGACGTCAGCGACATCAGGCGCATCGATCCCGCGACCGGCGAGGTGCTCGACCAGCTCGACATGCCTGCTGGCACCGGCGTCTCCGGCATGGAATCCGACGGCGGCGAGACGCTGTATTGCGGCGGCGGCGGCAGCGGCAAGGTCCGCGCCGTCAGGCGGCCGAAGCGGTCGCGAGGGTGAGCCGGCAAATCGACCCGCGGACGGCGTAGCGAAGGGAAGGCAGCCCTATTTCCCGATCGACGTATAGGCCGCCTTGCGGAAGTTGGCGTTGGCTTCCTCGCGGGTCTGCAGCTGCTGGCCACCGCCGCCACCGACCGGCTTGGTCGGCGTGACCACCGAGAACAGGACGAAGCCGCCAGCCTTGCGCGGGAAGATGAAGTATTCGGCGATGTCCGACTTCTCGCTGTCCTCGCAGGAGGACATGCCGCGGAACACAACGGCGCTGTCGACCAGTTCGCTGTTGCGCGCCGAGATGAACTTGCCCTTGCAGTCGCGGGCATCGTTGCCGATGATCGTGGCGGCGACTTCGAGGCCGTCGACATTCCGCTGCGGCGGCACGATCCGAACGAACCCGGTGGCGTTGTCGGCCTTCCAGGCGACCCCGCCCGATGTCAACCACACTGGCCGTTCGCCCCCGCCCAGAATGGCCGGATGCGACAGCGCGGCTTTGAGAATGAAGTTGGAGGCGATCTGCATCGCTTCCAATTGCAACTCGGGAGAGTCCTCCGACGCCCGCGCCGGCTGCGTGCTCGTCGTCGCGGTGGCGGCGGGCGGCGCTCCCTGACGCTGCGCCGAGGGAGCGCCGTGCTGCACGGTGAAATTCGTCGCGGCCGCCATTCCGCCGGCATTGATCATGCGCACGCAATTCGCCAGCGACGGCAGCAGCACGGACGTGCCGTTCAGATCGAACTGGAACAGATTGCCCTGCGCGAAGGCCGACATCGTCCGTGCCGCCCTGAACGCCTTGATCAGGCTGGAGTCGTTCGGCATCGGCACGACGACCATGTTGGCCGACCATACCGAGCCCTCGACATTGTAGGAATTGCGCCCGTCGAAGCTGAGCACGATGGGAAACTTCTGTCCCTGCGACAGCGACCAGCCGGGATGGATGAAGGCGAGAGCCCAGTTGAAGGTCGGCAGCGCGAGAACACCGAAATTGATGCCGCTCTTGTAGCTGGCGGAAGCGATGCAGCTCGAGAATTTTCCGGTGTTGTCGTCGGTGTAGGCGCCGCCCGACCAGCCCGCGACGGAGATGGAGCCGTAAGGCCCCTTCGCATGCGCAGGCTCATTCAACGCAGCTGTCGCCAGCGCCAGGAGCGAAAGCATCGTTCCAACGATCGTACGCCGCACCGTCATCCCAATTCCCCGTTTTCGCCGCATTGTTGCAATTCCCGCGGCTACGTCAAGTAGCAGCAAAGAACGTGCGACTACCCCAGGGATTGCGAGGCCGACCGGCCTCGTGCCCACGAAGGCACAACATGTCGCGGACGTCCTCCACAGCCCTTCATGGGAGCGTCATCGAACTCCGCTAGCGCTTGCCGGGTCTCACGCAGGCCAAGGGCTTCCTCGAAAGGGTTTCCTCGACATGACCACCACGCTGCCGGTGCTCGGCGCCGCCCTCTCCGTCAAGTCCATTCCGGCTCATCGCGACTGGCTGCTCGAACGTCAACGCGATCTCGAGATCCAGGACTTCTTCCGCGCGGACCTTCTCGACAGCGACTGGCGCAGCACCGCCAAGGAGATCAAGTCGATGCTGGACGGGCACACCGGTCGGCTCGGCATCCACGGCCCGTTCTGGGGCTTCAAGATCGACAGTCACGACCCGATGATCCGCCGCGCCGTGACCAAACGCCTGCTGCAGGGGCTCGAGGTCGCCGAATTTCTCGGCGCCACCCAGATGGTGATCCACTCGCCGTACACGACCTGGGATGCCAACAACATCGACATGCTGCCGGACAATCGCGAGGCGCTGATCGAGCGCGTGCGGGCGACCTTGACCGACGTCATTGCCTCTGCCGAGCAGGCCAACTGCGAGATCGTGATCGAGAACATCGAGGACAAGAACCCGCAGGATCGCGTTGGACTGGCGAAGGCGCTGGGCAGCAGCAAGGTGCGGGTCTCGCTCGACACCGGCCATGCCAACTACGCGCACCATTCGACCGGCGCGCCGCCCGTCGACTACTACGTCGATTCTGCCGGCGACATGCTGACCCATGTCCATCTGCAGGACACCGACGGCTACGCCGACCGCCACTGGGCGCCGGGCGAAGGCAACATCCGCTGGATCGCCGTGTTCCGCGCGCTCGCCAGACTCCATTCCAATCCGCGCCTGATCCTCGAGCTGCGCAACCACGATCAGGTCAAGGCCGGCGCGGCGCATCTCGCTTCGCTCGGCCTGGCCGAATAGCGCCGCCGAGTTCGCAAGCTTCATACATTCCCAGACGACAGAGAGATTGCCATGACCAAGCTCACTCGCCGCGGCCTGCTCGGCGCCGGCGCCGCGATCGGCGGCAGCTTCATCCTGCCGCGCGTCTCGATCGCGCAAGCCGACACCCGTCCCTCGGTCACCATCGCCGTGCAGAAGATCACCAACTCGAACGTGCTCGACGTGCTGCGCGAGCAGTCCAATGTCGGCGAGCGCGTGTTCTACTCGTCGCTGTGGGAAAGCCTGATCTCGAAGAACTTCCGCGGCAATCTCGAAGCGGTCCCGGGCCTCGCCACCGAGTGGAAGCGGATCGACGACCAGACCGTCGAGCTCAAGCTGCGCCAGGGCGTCAAGTTCCACAATGGCGACGAGATGACGTCCGAGGACGTCGTGTTCTCGTTCAGCCGCGAGCGCATGTTCGGCGACAGCGAGGCCAAGAGCCGCTCCACCATCAAGGCTTTCGAGAAGATCCCGGCGCCGCGCCCGGGCAAGGAGCTGCCGCCGGACGTGATCGGCGTCGCCCGCCGGATGTGGCCGGACCTGGTCCGCGTCGATGCGGTCGACAAATACACCGTGCGCTTCGTCAACGCGACGCCGGACGTCACCATCGAAGGCCGCCTGATGCGCTATGGCTCCGACATCATGAGCCGGCGCGGCTGGGAGGAAGCCGCGAGCTACCTCGACTGGGCGCGCAAGCCGATCACGACGGGCCCCTACAAGATCGTCGAGTTCAAGCCGGACGTGTCGCTGACCCTCGAAGCGCATGACGAATATTGGGGCGGCCGTCCGCCGCTGAAGCGCATCCGCTTCCTCGAAGTGCCGGAGGTTGCGAGCCGCATCAACGGGCTGCTGTCGGGCGAGTATCAGTTCGCCTGCGACATCCCGCCGGACCAGATCGCCGGCATCGAGAAGAATGCGGCGTTCGAGGTCCAGGGCGGCACCATCCTCAACCACCGCCTGACCGTGTTCGACAAGAATCATCCGCAGCTCGCCAATCCCCTGGTGCGGCGCGCCTTCACCCACGCGATCGACCGCCAGGCCATCGTCGACAGCCTGTGGGCCGGCCGCACCCGCGTGCCGAAGGGCCTGCAGTGGGAGTTCTACGGCGACATGTTCGTCGCCGACTGGAGCGTGCCCGCCTTCGATCCGAAGCTGGCGCAGGACCTGCTCAAGCAGGCCGGCTACAAGGGCGACCCGATCCCCTATCGCCTGCTCAACAACTACTACACCAACCAGGTCGCGACCGCGCAGGTGCTGGTCGAGATGTGGCAGGCGGTCGGCCTGAACGTGCAGATCGAGACCAAGGAGAACTGGTCGCAGATCCTGGAGCGCGCGCCCACCCGCGCCGTGCGCGACTGGTCGAACTCGGCCGCGTTCAACGATCCGGTGTCGTCGCTCGTCGCCCAGCACGGTCCGAACGGCCAGCAGCAGCAGGTCGGCGAATGGAGCAACGACGAGCTCAACCGGCTGTCGGAGTTCCTGGAAACCTCGACCGATCGCGAGGCCCGCAAGAAGGCGTTCCGCCGGATGCTGGAGATCGCGGAGCGCGAGGACCCGGCCTACACGGTGCTGCACCAGAACGCGACCTTCACCGCCAAGCCGAAGTCGATCAAGTGGAAGGCCTCGCCGGCCTTCGCGATGGACTTCCGCACCGGCAACTACGGAGCGTGATGCCGTGGCGCCGCTGGTCAGCATCTCCGGCCTCAGGGTCGCCTTCGACGGCACGCCCGTGCTGCATGGCATCGATCTCGACATCCGCAAGGGCGAGGCCGTCGGCCTCGTCGGCGAGTCCGGATCCGGCAAGTCGGTGACGTGGCTCGCGGCGCTCGGCCTGTTGCCGGTCAAGGCGAAAGTGTCCGGATCAGCCAAGCTCGAAGGCCGCGAGCTGCTGGGTGCTGATGGCAAGGTGCTCGACCAGGTGCGCGGCCGCCGCATCGCGATGATCTTCCAGGATCCCGCCAGCGCGCTCAATCCGGTGCTCACGATCCGCCGCCAGTTGTGCGAAAGCCTCGCGCTGCATCGCGGGCTGCGCGGCGAGGCCGCGCGGGCCGAGGCGCTCAGGCTGCTCAATCTCGTCGGCATTCCCGATGCGGCGCGGCGGCTGTCGGCTTATCCGCACGAGTTCTCCGGCGGCCAGGTCCAGCGCATCATGATCGCGATGGCGCTCGCCGGCCAGCCCGACCTCCTGATCGCCGACGAGCCGACCACCGCGCTCGACGCCACGATCCAGGCGCAGATCCTCGATCTGTTGTCGGCCATCCGGCGCGAGTTCAACATGGCGATGGTCCTGATCAGCCACGACCTCGGCGTCGTCGCCGAGAATTGCGACCGCGTCTGCGTGATGTATGCGGGCCGCATCGTCGAGCGCGCCCCGGCGACGAGGCTGTTCGATGATCCCTGGCACCCCTACGCGCAGGGCCTGATCGGCGCGCTGCCGCCGCTCGATGGCATCAGGCGGCGGCTGCAGGCCATTCCCGGCACGGTGCCCGATCCGCGCGCGCTGCCGAGCGGCTGCGCCTTCGCACCGCGCTGTACGTTTGCCGGCGACGGCTGCCATGCCGGCGTGCCGCCGCTGGCGCCGATCGAGCCGGACCGCGCGGTGGCCTGCCTGCGGCCGCAGCGTCTGCCGGTGGAGCTCGCCGCCGAATGACCGCGCCGCTGGTCGAGGTCCACGGGATCTCGCGCACCTACCGGATGAGGTCCGGCCTGTTCGGGCGTCCTGCATCGGTCCACGCCGTTGACTGCTTGAGCTTTGCGATTGCGAAGGGCGAGACGCTCGGCATCGTCGGCGAATCCGGCTCCGGCAAATCCACCACCGGGCGCATGGTGCTCGGACTCGAGCCGCCCGACCAGGGCAGCGTGCGCTTCGGCGGCGCGCCGATCGCAGCACTAGGCTCGGCGGCCTGGCGCGCGCAGCGCGCGCGCATGCAGATGATCTTCCAGGATCCGCTCGGCGCGCTCGATCGCAGGCTTGCCGTCGCCGAGCAGATCCGCGAGCCGCTCGACATCCATGACATCGGGACCAAGCCAGAGCGCGAGGCGCGCGTGCGCGAGCTGCTGCACGCCGTCGATCTCAACGACAGCCATGGCCGGCGCTATCCCGGCGCACTGTCCGGCGGCCAGCGTCAGCGCATCGTGCTCGCTCGCGCACTGGCAACCAGGCCGGACTTTCTCGTCTGCGACGAGCCGGTCAGCGCGCTCGACGTCTCGATCCAGGCGCAGGTGGTCAACCTGCTCGTCGATCTGCAGGCGCGGCTCGGGCTGACCATGCTGTTCATCAGCCACGACCTGCGCGTCGTCAGGCAGATCAGCACCAAGGTCGCGGTGATGTATCTCGGCCGCATCGTCGAATATGGCGATGCCGACGATCTGTTCGCGCGGCCCCAGCATCCCTATACGCAGGCGCTGGTCTCGGCCTCCCCTGCTCCGGGACGCCGCAGCACCAACCGCATCGTCCTGACCGGCGATCCGCCGAATCCGGCGGCGCGTCCTTCCGGCTGCGCCTTCCATCCGCGCTGCAGCCGCGCGACCGCCCGCTGCGCCAATGAGGTGCCCGCGCTCACCGCGCTGGATCAACAGCGCCAGGTGGCTTGCCATCTCGTGACGGGGCCACAGTCACAGACCCAGGATGCCGCGTGATGCTGCGCTATTTCGCGATCCGCCTGTCGCGCGCGCTGCTGACGATCGCACTCGTCGTCACCTTCGCCTTCATCGTGCTCAGGCTGTCGGGCGATCCCGCGCTGATGATCATGGGGCCGGAAGCGCCGCCCGAGGTCATCGCCGCGTTTCGCAAGGCGTGGGGCCTCGATCATCCGATCTGGATGCAATATCTCGACTACTTCAAGGCGATCGGCCAGGGCGAGCTCGGACGCTCGATGCGCGACGGCCGGCCGGCGATCCAGCTCGTCATCGAGCGCATCCCGGCGACCCTGGCGCTGACCATTCCGGCGTTCCTGGTCAAGGTGATGCTCGGCATTCCCTCCGGCATCTATGCCGCGCTGCATCGCGGTTCGGCCATCGACCGCGCCGTGATGATTACGGCCGTCGCGGGCTTCACGGTACCGAGCTTCGTGCTGGCGCTGATCCTGGTGCTGATCTTCGCCGTGCAACTCGGCTGGCTGCCGTCGGGCGGGCAGGACTCCTGGCGTCATGCCATCCTGCCGATCGTGACGCTCGGCTTCGGCGGCGCCGCGGTGCTCGCCCGCTTCACCCGCAGCGCGATGCTGGAGATTCTCGGCCAGCCCTATATCCGGACCGCATCAGCCAAGGGCGTGCCCTGGCGTCGGGTCATCACCGACCATGCGCTGCCGAACGCCGCGATCCCGACCGTCACCATCCTCGGCTTCATGGTCGGCAGCCTGATCGCCGGCGCGGTGGTGGTGGAAAGCGTGTTCTCGTGGCCCGGCGTCGGCCGGCTGCTCGTCGTCGCCGTCGCCAACCGCGACCTCGCCGTCGTGCAATGCATCCTGCTGCTGGTGGCGATGACGATGGTCACGTCGAACCTGATCGTCGATTTCCTCTACGGCCTGCTCGATCCGCGGCTGCGCAGCAAGGGAGCGGAGGCATGACCGACGTTGCGATGAAGGCACCTGCCGCGCGGCGGCTGAGCTGGCCCGACGTTCCCGTCTCCGTCACGATCGCCGCGTGCTGGATCGCGGCAATGCTGCTGCTGGCCGTCTTCGCCGACCAGTTCGCACCTTATGGCTTCACCAAGTTCGACCTGCGCAATCGCCTGACGCTGCCCGGCAACGCCGCGCATTGGCTCGGCACCGACGAACTCGGCCGTGACGTGCTGTCGCGTCTGATCGTCTCGATCCGGATCTCGCTCCTGATCGCATTCGGCGCCACCGCGATCTCCGCCATCGCCGGCACCACGCTGGGCTTTCTCGCCGCGCATTTCCGCGGCCTCGTCGAGCAGGCCGTGCTGATGCTCGCCGACTTCCAGGCCAGCATGCCATTCCTGATCCTCGCGCTTGCCGTGCTCGCCTTCTTCGGCAACTCGCTGCCGCTGCTGATCGGGCTGATGGGCCTGTTCGGCTGGGAGCGCTATGCGCGGATCGCGCGCGGGCTCGCCATCTCGGCCAATGCGCAGGGCTATGCCGCGGCCGTCCGCCAGCTCGGCGCGACGCCGCAGCGCGTGTATCTCAGGCACATCCTGCCGAACATCGCCTCGACCCTGATCGTGTCGATGACGCTGGTGTTTCCGGAAGTCATCCTGCTGGAGTCCGGCCTCTCGTTCCTCGGGCTCGGCGTGCAGCCGCCGATGACGAGCCTCGGCAACATGGTCGGCTATGGCCGCGAATATCTCACGCGCGCGCCGTGGATCATGCTGGCGCCGGCGATCATCATCGTCGTGACCACGCTTGCGGTGTCCGTGATCGGCGACTGGCTGCGTGACCGGCTCGACCCGACGCTGCAATAGCTGCACTCAGCCGCGGGCTTCCTTGGTCGCAGAGGCGGCCTGTTCGCAGATGATCACCGCGTTGCCAGCCGGCTCGCCCGCCAGCGCCGTCCATTTCGATGCTTCCTGCAGCCAAAGGTCGCGGCGTGCCGGATCGCGTGCGGCTTCCTCATGGCAGCTCGACGCCGCCGCCAAACATGCCGATTTCCTGTCCATGCGCCAAGGTCCGACAGATCAACACCAAACGCGTTAACACAGGATAGCACGATCTGAGGTTGTGATCGACTTCGCATGATTGCCCTGCCGGAAGGTTACACATAGCGCATCGGCAGCGAATGATGTGCGTGGCAGGCGGCCACCGCGGCATGGCCGAACGCGACCGAGATCTGGTGTAGGTCGGTGACGACGTCGCCGATACCATAAAGCCCGTCGACGCCGCAGCGCTGCTTGGCGTCCACCTCCAGAAAATCCTCGGCCGTGTGTCGCGCGCCCATCCGGATGGCGAGCTCCGAGCGGACCTCAGCCCCCAGCGCGGGATAGATGACCTCGAAGCGTTCGCTGGCGCCATCCGCGAACACCGCCTCGATGGCACCGCTCTGGCGCTGAAGCGACTGGAGAGGCGGCATCACGCGAACCCCGGCCGCGGCCAGCTCCTCCCGCGCTGCGACGTTCTGCGCGTCATCACTCGGGATCAACGTGATGTCGGCGCTGTAGACACGCATGAACAGCGCCTTGCCTGCAGCATGACCGAGTGCGCCGACGATGCCGATCTTGCGGCCGGCCGCCTCGTAGCCATCGCAGACAGGGCAGTAGCGCAGCTCACCCTGGCGAACCGCCTCGATCCAGTCGGGAAGAGGAAACTGCCTGTCGACGATCCCCGTCGCCAAAATCACCCGCTGCGCGGCGATTGCACCGTCAGCATATGTCGCGACGACGTCGGCGCCGGTCCGGTCGAGCGATGTCACTGTGCCGCGGATGATCGGGACGCGGAGGTCCTCCACCTGATGCTCCATCCGCGCGAGCAGCTCATGTCCCGAAATGCCGTCAGGAAAGCCAGGTAGATTATGACTGCGGGGAATCAGGGCTGCCCGCGATGCGCCGCTGTCGATGATCACGACGTCCCGTCGGAACCGCGCCAGATAGATCGCGGCCATCAGGCCGGCCGGCCCGCCGCCGACGACGAGAACTTCGGTGCGCATCGCAGCCCCTCGCCCTTCTTGACAGCTCGGCCGCGTCTGCCGCGAAACCGTTGTTCGTCCCATGCGCGCGACCGCTGCCGAACCGCAGGTTCCTGAGCGCTCGGTCGACGCCGACACCCCAAATTCTACGCAGCCAGCGGTCCTAAGTTCCCCCCCCCCGGGCTCCGGAGCGAAATTCGCTCGGCCATAATCCGGAACACACAAGGAACTTTTTTGGGCAACGGAACTTAACCTATGTCACTGCCATGCCGCGGCGATAGTGGCAAAATTTGATACCTAAGGTTGCGTTTCGGGGAGCATCGATGCGATTTGAGAATTCAACCGACGAAAGTCTGTTGGCCTATTATGAGAGTGTCCGAAAGCAAGTTGCCGCTGATAGTCGGATCGGGGGACCCTATCGGCTCATCGGAGACCGGGCCAAGCAATACGCCCAGGAGCTTCAGGCTGAAATGCGACGACGGCAGATGCGCTTTACGCCCATCGAATGGCCGAACTGATCTGTAGAATCAATGGTGTCGTTCGTGGAGAGATACCCGTCACGCGACCGCACATATGGATGGACCGGCGATGCCCTCTTCCACAAGGGGAGAGGGCACCGCATTGCGCAGGAATTATTTCGCAGCCAAGCAAAACGGGCTCACGATCATTCCCACGACCAGCTCGCGAAATCGTTCTCGAACTGAGGCACGTCCTTCCAGACGCCCTTCAGCTTCTTGTTGATCACCGTGATCCACTGCGGCTGGAACAGGAAGCCGGCGGCCGCATCCGTTGCCAGCATGCGCTGGGCGTCGCCGAGCAGCTTGGTGCGCTCTGCCTCGTTCGGCGTGTCGACGATCTTCTGATACAGCTTGTCGAAGGCCTCGGACTGATAGCCGAAGTAGTAGTTCTTATCGGTGAACTTCACGAGATCGAACGGCTCGACATGCGAGACGATGGTCAGGTCGAAATCATGCGGTCCGTTGAACACCTGTGACAGCCACGCCGCCCATTCGAGATTCTCGATCTTGGCGACGATGCCGACCTTGGCCAATTGAGCCGCGAGCACCTCGCCGCCCTGGCGCGCATAGGCCGGCGGCGGCAGCCGCAGCGACAGTTGCAGCGGCGTGGCGATGCCGGCTTCCGCCAGCAGCTTCTTGGCCTTCTCCGGGTCGTAGGGATTGATGTCGGTGGTGTCGACATAGCCGAGCGAGCCCGGCACGTAGAAGCTTCCGATCGGCGTACCCAGGCCGTCGACGGCGCCTTCGATCATCGCCTTGCGATCGATCGCGGCAAGGATCGCGCGGCGGACGCGGACGTCGTCGAGCGGCTTCTTCTTGTTGTTGATGGTGACGATGGTCTTCGCCTTTGAGCCGCCGATCAGCACGGTGAAGCGCGGGTCGGACTTGAACTGCGCGATGGTGCGCGCCGTGGTGCCGCGCGGGAAGGCATCGACGTCACCCGACAACAGCGCCGCGACCTGCGCCGCCGGATCGGAGATGAAGCGGATCGTCACCTTGGACAGCTTCACGGCTGCGGCGTTGCGATAGTCCGGCCATTTGTTCAAGCTCAGGGACGAGCCCTTGGCCCAGCTACCCAGCGTGTACGGCCCGGTGCCGACCGGCTGCGTCGCGTTGGTCGGCGCGCTCTTCGGCTCGACGATCGCGGCTGTGGCCTGTCCGAGCAGGAACGGCAGGTTGGGCTCGGAATATTTGAGCTTGACCTCGATCGTCTCGGCATCGGGCGCGTTGACCGCCTCCATCGCCTGGAACAGCGCCTTGTCCTTGTTGGTGCTGTTGGCGGCGCCGGCGCGCTCGAATGAGAACTTCACGGCGACGGAATCGAACGCCTCGCCGTTCTGGAATTTCACGCCCTTGACGAGCTTGAAAGTGTAGCTCTTCAGATCCGACGAGGCCTGCCAGCTCGAGGCCAGCAGCGGCGACACCGAGCCGTCCTCGTTGATCTTGGTCAGCGTCTCATAGACGTTGTAGAGCGTGACCTCGGCGATGGCCGCGGCGGCCGCGCTGGTCGGATCGAGCCCCGGCGGCTCCAAGGTCATGCCGACGACGACGCTGTCCTTCTTGCTTTGTGCCGAGGCCGGCACAGCGGTGGCCGCGACGAGCGCGGCCAATGCGACGATGGATAGTCTTTTCAACATTGTTCGTTTCTCCCGGACGGAACCAAGTTACGCGTCAAAGCGGCTTCGAGACAAGAGGCTGGTGTTCTGCGGCGACGAGCGCCGGCAGCGCCATCACGCTTTCCGCCTTGTGGCAGGCAGCGGAATGCAGCCCCGCGAGCGCCCGCAGGGAGGGTGCCGTCGCCCGGCACTGGGCATCAGCGAGTGGACAGCGCGGCGCGTAGGCGCATCCGGCCGCGCCGAGGGATTGCGACGCGATCGCGACGCTCTCGCGCCGGCGCCGGATCGCGCCGGCCTGCGCCCGCGGCACGGCGTCGAGCAGCGCCCGGGTGTACGGGTGCGCGCACTGGCCGAACAGATCCTCGGGCCGTCCGCGCTCGACGATGCGCCCGAGATACATCACCGCGACCTCGTCGCAGAGATAGTCGACGACTGCCAGATCATGACTGATCAGCACATAGCTGAGGCCGAATTGCTCCTGCAGGTCCTGCATCAGATTGAGCACCTGCGCCTGCACCGAGACGTCGAGCGCGCTGACGGGCTCGTCGGCGACGATCAGCTTCGGCTGCGTGATCAGCGCCCGCGCGATCGCGATGCGCTGACGCTGGCCGCCGGAGAACTCGTGCGGATACTTGTCCATGTCGGCGTCGCGCAATCCGACCTGCCGCAGCACCGTTGCCACGCGCGTGCGCAGGCTGTTGCGATCCGGGCTTTCCAACGCGGTCAGCGGCTCGGCGACGATGCGCGCGATGATCTGGCGCGGATCGAGCGATCCATATGGGTCCTGAAACACCATCTGGAAATCGCGACGGGCTCGCCGCAGCTCATCCACCGAGAGGCGGTTGAGATCGCGCCCGGACATCAGCACCGATCCCGATGACGGCCGCTCCAACGCCATGATCAGCCGCGCCAGGGTCGATTTGCCGGAGCCGGACTCGCCGACGATGCCGAGGCTCTTACCCGGCATCAACGTCAGCGACACGCCGTTGAGCGCGAGCACCTGGCCCGGCGGCCGCAGCAGGCTCTCGCGCGGCAGCGCGTAGCGCTGCACGAGCTCCCTGACCTCGAGCAGCGGCGTCTCTGCAATTCCTTGCGCGGCGGTGCTCAAGCGACCACTCCCGCCGGATCACATGCGAGCGCGACGCCGGTCCGGATGCACCGGACGCCGTGCCCGGTGCCGATCTCGATCGACGGCGGCAGCGCCGTGCGACAGGCGTCGATCACCAGCCCGCAGCGATCGGCGAACGGACAGCCGGCCGGCAGATCGGCGAGCTCCGGCACGGTGCCGGCAATGGTCGCAAGCCGCGTACCCTTGCGGGCCCCGAGCCGCGGCCGCGCCCGGAACAGGCCCTGCGTGTAGGGATGGCCCATGCGCGAGAACACCGCATCGGTGCTGCCGCTCTCGACCACCGTGCCGCCATACATCACGATCATACGCTGCACATTCTCGGCGATGACGCCAAGGTCATGCGAGATCAGGATCATCGCCATGCCCTGCTCGGCCACGAGATCGGCGATGAGGTCGAGGATCTGGCGCTGGATGGTGACGTCGAGCGCGGTGGTCGGCTCGTCGGCGATGAGCACGTCGGGCTTGCAGGCCAGCGCCATCGCGATGGTGACGCGCTGGCGCTGGCCGCCGGAGAACTGGTGCGGATAGGCGTCGTAGCGTCGGGTGGGGTCCGGCAGACCGACGCGGTCGAGCAGCGCGATCGCCTGGCGTTTCGCTTCAGTCGCGGAGCAGCCGGTATGTCGCAGCAGCGGCTCCGCCACCTGGTGGCCGATCGTATGCATCGGGTTGAGCGCGGTCATCGGCTCCTGAAAGATCATGCTGATGCGGTTGCCGCGCAGCTTGCAGTAATCGGCATCGGGCAATCCGACCAGCTCGCGGCCATCGAGCTTGATGCTGCCGCTGACGACAGCGCTGTCAGGCAGAAGCCCGAGCAGAGCGAGCGCCGTGATCGACTTGCCGCAGCCGGACTCGCCGACGATGCCCAAGGTCTCGCCGCGCCGGAGCGCGAACGACACCTCGCGCACCGCTTGCGCCGGGCCGCGGCTGGTGTTGAGCCGGATGCCGAGACCGCTGACATCGAGCAGAGGTTGATCGCTCGCCATCATCGCTGCCTCGCCAGCCGAGGGTCGAGCAGATCACGCAGGCCGTCGCCGAGCAGGTTGAGGCCGAGCACCGCGAGCGCGATGGCGGCGCCGGGGTACACGGCGAGGCTCGGCGACTGGAACAGCAAGGTCTGCGCATCGTTCAGCATGCGCCCCCAGGACGGCTGCGGCGGCTGGGTGCCCAAGCCGAGATAAGACAGCGCCGCCTCCGCCAGGATCGCCAGCGCAAACTGGATCGTCGCCTGCACGATCAGGATCGACAGGATGTTCGGCAGCACGTGCTCGATGGTGATGCGGAAGCGGCCCTTGCCGGCAGCGCGTGCCGCCAGGATGAACTCGCGCGCCCAGACAGCACCGGCCTGGCCGCGGGTGACGCGCACGAACACCGGGATCTGGAAGATGCCGATCGCGGTGATCGAGGTCACCATGCCCGGGCCGATCACAGCCGCCAGCATGATCGCCGACAACACCGCCGGAAAGGCGAAGGTGAAATCGCTGAAGCGCATGATCAGCTCCTCGGTCCAGCCGCGCTGCGCGGCTGCGATCAGGCCGAGGCAGACGCCGCAGGTGAGACCGATGCCGACGGCGATGATGCCGACCAGAATGGTCGCTCGCGCGCCGACCAAGAGCAGCGAGACGATATCGCGGCCGAGCACGTCGGTGCCGAGCCAATGTGCTGATGACGGCGGCCGCAGCTTCGAGGCGACGTCGATCTCATAGGCCGACCACGGCGTCCACACCAGCGACAGCAGCGCAGCGCCGAGCACCAGCAGACACAGCAGCGCGCCGACGATGAAGCTGCGATGGCGCAACGCGCGGCGCCAGAACGCGCTCGGCGCGGGGGCCGTGCCGGCTGCGGCTTGAACGATCACGGACGAACTCACAGCTCGTGCACCTTGATGCGCGGATCGATCACCGCATACAGCACGTCGACCACGAAGTTGACGACGATCACCATCGCCGCCAGCAGCATGACGCAATTGCGCACGACGATGAGATCGCGATTGGCGATCGACTGGAAGATGAGACGCCCCAGGCCCGGCAGATAGAACACGTTCTCGATCACGATGGTGCCGGCCAGCAGGTTTGCGAATTGCAGGCCCATCACGGTGAGCACCGGGATCATCGCGTTGCGCAAGACGTGCTGCCACAGCACCTCGCGCTTCGTCAGGCCCTTGGCGCGCGCGGTCCGGACGAAATCCTCGCGCAGAACGTCGAGCACCGCAGAGCGCGTCACCCGCGCCAGGATCGCGGCCTGCACCACCGCCAGCGCCACGGCCGGCAACAGCAGCGCGCGCAGCCCCGGCCAGATGCCGTCCTCCCAGCCGGGGAAGCCGCCGGCCGACAGCCATTGCAGCTTCACCGCAAACAGGAGGATCAGGAGGATCGCGAACCAGAAGTTCGGCAAGGCGATGCCGATCTGGGTCAGGGACATCACGCCGACATCGCCGAGGCGGTTGTGATTGGCGGCCGTGTAGATGCCGGCCGCGAGCGCCAGCACGGTCGTGAGTCCCATGGCCAGGATCGCGAGCGGAATCGTCATCGCCAGCCGCTCGCGGATCAGTTCGGCCACCGGCGTGCCATAGGCATAGCTGTTGCCGAGATCGCCGCTCAGCATGCCGCCGATCCAGTGCAGGTAGCGCCAGGCCAGCGGCTGATCCAGCCCGAGCTTGACCGTCAGCGCCCTGACCGCATCGGGCGAGGCATCCGCGCCCATCAGCATCTGGGCGGCGTTGCCCGGGAGCGCGTCGAGCACCAGGAATATGATCAGCGACGCGCCGACGAGGGTCGCCAGCAAGGTCAGGCAGCGCCGCAGCAGAAAAACGCTCATTCGCGCCGGGACTCCAGTTTTCGGCGGCCGCACGTTCCACAGCTTTCGGCTCCGATGCAAGCCTGTTGCCTGCATGATTGCATTGCCCGGCGCAGGACATCTTCGCAGGCCACACCGGCCACGGTATCGTCGGCTTGATCCCGGTCAACGGCGGAGCGCCGGCGACCGCCATCATGCGGCTGATCGCAACAACGCAAGGGCCCCTCTCGATCATGACCATCCGTCCGAGCTTTCTCTGGGGTGCCTCGACCTCGGCCTTCCAGATCGAGGGCGCAGCCCATCTCGACGGCCGCGCCGACAGCATCTGGGATGTCTTTCTGCGCGCGCCGGGCCGCACCAAGACCAACGACACGGCCGAGACCGCATGCGACCATTATCATCGCTACGCCGGCGACGTGGTGCTGATGCAAGAGCTCGGCCTCAACGCCTATCGCTTCTCGATCTCCTGGCCGCGGGTGCTGCCGCAAGGCCGCGGCGCGGCCAACGAAGCCGGCCTCGCCTTCTACGACCGCCTGATCGACGCCCTGCTTGCCGCTGAGATAGAGCCGTGGCTCTGTCTCTACCACTGGGACCTGCCGCAGGCGCTGGAGGCGCTCGGCGGCTGGCAGAACCGCGACATCGCCGGCTGGTTCGCCGACTATACCGCGCTGGTCGCGCGGCGCTATGGCGACCGGGTCAAGCGCTTCGCCACCTTCAACGAGCCCTGCGTGTTCACGCTGTTCGGCTACGGCCTCGGCTGGCATGCCCCTGGCTTGGCCGACAAGATGGCGCTGCACAAGGCGATCCATCACGTCAATCTCAGCCATGGCCGCGCCGTCGACGTGCTGCGCAAAGACGTCGCCGGCGCCTCGATCGGCGCGATCCACAACCGCCAGCCCTGCTATCCCTGCACCAGCAAGCCGGCGGACGCTGCAGCGGCGCTGCGGCTCGCAGCCTATTGGAACGACGCTTTCCCGTTCCCGCAAGCGTTTGCCAGCTACCCGCCGGAGCTGGCGGAGGCCGTCGCGCCATATGTCGCGCCCGGCGACATGGCGCAGATCGCACGGCCCGTCGACTGGTTCGGGCTCAACCACTACTCGCCGCATTACGTGAGGGCTGACACCAACCTGATCGGGGCGAGCTTCGGGCCGGCGCCCGACACCGTGCCGCGCAGCGCGATCGGCTGGCCGGTCGTGCCCGGTGCGTTCCACGACACGCTCCTGGATATCCACCAGCGGTTCCTGCTTCCGATCTACGTGCTTGAAAACGGCACCGCAGCTGCCGACGTCCTCGGCAATGATGGCCAGGTTCATGACGTGGACCGGATCGCCTATCTCAAGGCCTACACTGCCGCCATGGAACAGGCGATGAAAGAAGGCGCCGACGTCCGCGGCTATTTCGTGTGGTCGCTGCTGGATAATTTTGAATGGGGGGCGGGCTATTCGCAGCGTTTCGGCATTGTCTATGTCGACCACACCACGCAGCGTCGCATTCCCAAGGCGTCTGCGCGATGGTATGCGGACATGATCGCGGCCCACCGGACCTCCGACGGGCCGTACAACCGGGCGGAAGACTGAGGCATGAGCGATCGCGTTCTTCTGGGCGATATCGGCGGCACAAATGCGCGCTTCGCGCTGCTCGACGATGGCGTGGTCGGCGAGGTCGAACACCTGAAGGTCGCGGACTTCGCCACCATTGCCGATGCGATTACCGCGTTCCTGTCGCGGCACGCAGAAGGCGGAGCCCCCTCCGCGGCCGTGCTCGATATCGCCGGGCCGATCGAGCGCAATCGCGGCATGCTGACCAACAGCACCTGGGCCATCGACGGCGCCGAGCTGGCCGCGCAATTCAATCTCCGCTCGGCGAAGCTGCTGAACGATTTCGAGGCCGTCGGCTGGTCGCTGCCGGCGTTGCGGCCGGATGATCTGTATCCGCTCGGCGGCAGCGCGGCGGTCGCCGGCGCGCCGATGCTGGTGATCGGCCCGGGCACCGGGTTTGGCGCGGCCTGCTATCTGCCGGGCGGCGGCCGTCCCACGGTTGCCGTCACCGAGGCGGGTCACGCCACCTTGCCGGCCACCACCGCGCGCGAGGCCGCAGTGCTGGCCAAGATGCGCGAGCACTTCGGCCATGTCTCGATCGAGCGCGCGCTGTCCGGCAGGGGTCTCGAAAACGTCTATCATGCCATCGCGGCCGTCGACGGAGCCTCGGTGCCGAAGCGCGACGCCGCCGCCATCACCAGCGCCGCGCTCGACGGCGGCTGCGCCACCAGCCGCGCCACGCTCGACATGTTCTGCGCCTGGCTCGGCGCCGTCGCCGGCAACCTGACGCTCACCTTCTGTGCCCGCGGCGGCGTCTACATCGCCGGCGGCATCCCGCCGCGGTTTCCCGACTACTTTGCACGATCCGATTTCCGCCGGCAGTTCGAGAGCAAGGGACGCTATGACAGCTATCTGCGGCCGATCCCGGTGCACATCGTCACCAAGCCCGACATCAGCTTCCTCGGTCTCAAATCGTTCTTCGAGGCCGGCATCACCGCGAGCGGCGGCTCCCCGACGCACTGAGATCGAATGAGCGACATCGTCACGATCACGCCGAACCCGGCCGTCGACGTCTCGACGAGCGTCGAGAAAATCGTGCCGGTGGCCAAGCTGCGCGGCACGACGCAACAGCGAGATCCCGGTGGTGGCGGCATCAACGTCGCCCGTGTCATCGCCCGCCTCGGCGGCGACGTCACCGCGCTCTATCCGGTCGGCGGTCCGACCGGCCTGCTGCTGAAGCAGCTCGTCGAGAAGGAAGGCGTCGCCAGCCGCACCTGGGCGACGGCCGAGGACACGCGTGAGGACTTCTTCGTCCAGGAGCGCGTCAGCGGCCAGCCCTATCGCTTCATCCTGCCGGGTCCGACGCTGACCGAGGCCGAATGGCAGGCCGGCCTTGCCTTGCTCGCAGCCCAGGATCCGTTCCCCCGCTTCGTCATCGGCAGCGGCAGCCTGCCGCGCGGCGTCCCGACCGACTTCTACGCGCGCGCTGCGACGCTTGCACGATCACGCGGCGCGCAATTCGTGCTCGACACCTCGGGTCCAGCTTTGGCCGCGGCGGTTGCCGGCGGCATCGACCTGATGAAGCCGTCGCTGCACGAGATGCAAGAGCTGGTCGGCGGCGCCCTGCCCGATGCAACGGCGTGGGAGAAAGCCGCCCACGCGCTGGTCGCGAGCGGCAAGGCCGGCACCGTCGCGCTGACCATGGGTCATCTCGGCGCCCTGCTGGTGACCCGCGACCGCGTGCTGCGCGCTCAGCCGCTGACGATGGTGCCGGTCAATGCGGTCGGCGCCGGCGACAGCTTTCTCGGCGCGCTGGTCGCGAAGCTCGCCGCTGGCGAGTTGCTGGACGACGCGTTTCGCTTTGCAGTCGCCGCAGGTGCCGCGGCGCTGCTGCGCACCGGCACCGCGCTGTGCGATCCCGCCGACGTCAGCCGTCTGCAGGCTGACGTGCGGCTCGAGACGGCGTGACATCGCTCGCCGCATCACCGTTGAGCCGATCGAGCGAGAGCAGCAACCCGCCGACGCGCTCCAGCGACGACATCCACTCGGCGAGGCGGTTGAAATTGTCCACCATCCAATTGAACGACCCCTGCACCAGCGTGAACGCAGCGGCTGCCTGGGTGAGTTCGCCCAGGGTCATCTGATCGCCGAGGAACTTCGGCGCGCACAGCACGAGGCCGATGATCGGCGCGAGCAGCGTATTCAGATGAGACACCAGGGTGTTGCGCATCAGCTGCCAGCACAGCCGCTTCCATTGCTGGATCGTGCGGTCGAGCGCCATCCACAGCCCGGCAATGACGCCGCGTTCCTCCTGCTTGGGCGCGATGCCTTCGCCGATGTCGCGCAAGTGATGGGCCGCGGTGATCAGCTCCGACTCGGCCTGGTTCTTGGTCTGGATGACGCGCGTGAGCGGCGAACCGACCCACAGCATGGCCCCGGTCACCAGCCCGGAATAGATGACGACGCTGACCACCAGGTAGCCTGGAATCCACAACTGCTGCCCGCCCACGACGAAGCCGATGGATCCGCCGACCTGCCACAGCACCTGGACGAACACGACCGCCGTCAGCAGCGAGGAGATCACACTGACCACGAAGTCGATCGGCGCATCGGTGGCGATGCGGACGTCCTCGGCAATGCGATACTCCGGAATCTTCAGATCGCCCTGCACCGTCGCGAGCCGCGCATAGCGGTCGTTCTCGACCCAGTAATTGATCACCTTGGCGCTCAACCATTGCCGCCAGCTGCGTTGCATCACCATGCGGCCCCACACCGAGACGATCGCCAGCACGACGCTCGCCAGACAAAGCGGAATGAGCAGAGCGGCCTGCTGCCGCAGCCGCGTCGGATCGCGGCCCTCCAGCGCGTCGAAGAAATCCCTGTTCCAGTAATTGAAGCGGAACTGCACGTAGAGCTGGAGCACCACGAGGACGACCAGGGCGACGCAAAGCAGCCAGACCCGCCACGCCGTCGATCCGAGCCAGAATTGCCGCGCCGTGAGCCAGAATCGCGACCATTCGCGATTGCCGTCCTCGTTCTGGTCGTCGGAGATCATTGGTGATCCGGATGGAGGTGATCGATGGGTTTTAGCAAACATCCTCGCCTATGGTGGAACCGTTGTCATCCCGCGATTTAAGGAGCTCGCGGAGCGCCCTGCTTGATCTTGCGCAAGGCAGCCGCCGCCCGCCGCGACAAACTGACGTTTGCGTTGCGATGCGGGAGATGACCGATGACGGCACCTAGCTATATCCGCTGGTTCAAGGATCTCCGCATCGAGGACGTGCCCGGCGTCGGCGGCAAGACGGCGTCGCTCGGCGAGCTGTATTCGGCGCTGGCGTCGCACGGCGTGCGCGTGCCCAACGGCTTCGCACTGACGGCGGCCGCCTATCGCGATGCGCTGAGCGCGGCCGGAGCCGACGACGAGCTACGGAAGCTGCTCGCCGGCCTCGACAAGCGCCGCATTGCCGACCTCGCCAAGCGCGCGGCGAAGGCCCGCGCGATCGTGTTCGCGGCGACCGACCGTGACGACCTGCGCCACGAGGTCACAGTGGCCTACAAGCAGTTGGAGCAGGAGTATGGCCGCGACGTCGCGGTTGCCGTGCGCAGCTCGGCCACCGCCGAGGACCTGCCGAATGCGAGCTTCGCAGGCCAGCACGAGAGCTTTCTCAACATTCGCGGCGCCAAGGACCTGTTCGAGGCGTGCCGCCGCTGTTTCGCCTCGCTCTATACGGACCGCGCGATCTCCTACCGCATCGACAACGGCTTCGACCACGACAAGGTCGCGCTGTCGGTCGCCGTGATGAAGATGGTGCGCTCGGACCGCGCCGCGAGCGGCGTGATGTTCTCACTCGACACCGAAAGCGGCTTTCGCGATGTCGCCTTCATCACCGGGGTCTACGGCCTCGGCGAGACCATCGTGCAGGGCACGGTCGATCCGGATGAATTCTACGTCCACAAGCCGACCTTCGCGGCCGGCTTCCGCAGCGTGCTGTCGCGCCGGCTCGGCGCCAAGGACAAACGGATGGTCTATGCCAAAGCCGGCGCAAAGCCCGGCTCGCGCAGTCGTGGCCCCACGACGCGCACCGAGGCGACGCCGCCGGCTGACAGGGCGAAATTCTGCATCAGCGATGCCGACGTGCTGGAGCTCGCGCAGGCCACCATCGTCGTCGAGGAGCACTACTCGCAGAAGGCCGGCAGGCCGACACCGATGGACGTCGAATGGGCCAAGGACGGCCGCGACGGCGCGCTCTACATCATCCAGGCGCGGCCGGAGACGGTGGCCTCGCAGCGGCGGCCCGAGGCGATCGAGACCTACGTTCTGAAGAAGACCGGCAAGGCGCTGGCAACCGGCCGCGCCGTGGGCGAAAGGATCGCCACCGGCAAGATCCGCCTGATCCGCACTCCCAAGGATCTGAACGCGTTCCGCCCCGGCGAGGTGCTGGTCGCCGCATCGACCAGTCCGGACTGGGAGCCGGTGATGAAGACCGCGGCGGCGATCGTCACCGATCATGGCGGCCGCACCTGCCATGCCGCGATCATCGCCCGCGAGCTCGGCGTGCCGGCCGTGGTCGGCACGGAGGATTTCAGCAAGCACGCGAAGACCGGAACGACCGTCACCGTCTGCTGTGCGGAGGGCGATGCCGGCCATGTCTACGACGGCGCACTGCCGTTCGATGTCGAGCGCCTGGCGATCGACAGCCTGGAGAAGCCGCGCACGGAGATCATGGTCAATCTCGGCAATCCCGAACTGGCCTTCAAGACCGCGCTGCTGCCGAACGATGGCGTCGGCCTCGCCCGCATGGAGTTCATCATCAACCAGGCGATCGGCATCCACCCGATGGCGCTGGCGACGCCCGCAAAGGTGACCGCGGCAAAGGACCGCGCGACGATCAAGCGCCTGACTGCGCGCTACAAGAAGCCCGCCGACTTCTTCGTCGAGCGGCTGTCGGAAGGCGTCGGCACCATCGCCGCGGCGTTCTACCCACGACCGGTGATCGTACGCCTCTCAGACTTCAAGACCAACGAATATGCCAGCCTGATCGGTGGCTCCGATTTCGAGCCGAAGGAAGAGAACCCCATGCTCGGCTTCCGCGGCGCCTCGCGCTATGCGCATCCCGCCTACGCCGCCGGCTTCGCGCTGGAATGCGCGGCGTTGAAGCGCGTGCGCGACACGATGGGGCTCGCCAATCTGAAGATCATGATCCCGTTCTGCCGCCGCGTCGAGGAGGCGCGCAAGGTGATCGCGGCGATGGCCGGGCACGGCTTGGTGCGTGGCGAGAACGGGCTCGAGATCTACATGATGTGCGAGATCCCGAACAACGTGATCCTGATCGACGAATTCGCCAAACATTTCGACGGCTTCTCGATCGGCTCCAATGATCTCACCCAGCTCACGCTCGGCGTCGACCGCGATTCCGATATCGTCGCGTTCGATTTCGACGAGCGCGATCCCGGCATGCTGGCGATGCTGAGGATGGCGGTCGAAGGCGCGCATCGCAACCGTCGCCATGTCGGCATCTGCGGCGAGGCGCCGGCCAACTATCCCGAAGTGGCGCGCTATCTGGCCGAACTCGGCATCGATTCGATCAGCGTCAATCCGGCGAGCGTCGTGCGCACCATGGAGATCGTCCGCACCGCGGAGCGGGAGCTTGCCTCGCGCACGCCGCAGGCGCTGGCGAGCTGATCATGGCCGAAGCTCAAGAGCTGGTCTTGAAGAAGTCCAGCACGGTCGAAGCGCCGCCCATGACGTCGCCGCCGCCATAGAGGCTTGCCAGGAACGTGCCGCGATGGCTGGCGCCGGTGACCGCTGTGCCTTGCGCAAAGCGGCCGTCGGCCGCCAGCGGCATCTTGACCAGGCTCGGCGGCAGCGCCTCGTCGAGAAGGCCGTAGTAGAACCGCATCGGGGCGTCATAATCCCAATAGGTCGAGCTGTTGCCGGCCAAGCGGCGGAGGAAGCGGCTGTTGGTCTCGTGGGTGAAGCGCTCGAAGAAGCCGTCGACCAGCAGGTCCGAGGGCTGCGGCACCGACTTGCTGAACGTCTCGTCCATGCTGTAGCCGGCCCAGTATTTCTCGGCCAGCGCGAGGTGTTGCGGCTTAATCGCGGTCTTGAACAGGTCGCCGAGCCGGTAATACTGGCGATAGCTGCCCAGGAGGACGATGACGCACGGCGTGATCCAAATCGGCTGCTTCGGATAGGTGCTGTCGGTCGACGCGCTGCCCGGTTCGGCCGACACCCAATAGCGCATCGAATCCGCAAGATTATTGAACGGACTTTGCGTTGCGCTCGCCGCCACCGCGACGCGCCGCCGCTGCAGCTCCTGGCGCAGCCATTGCGTGTTCAAGGCACCCTGCGACCAGCCGTTCAGGAACAGCCCGGTCTTTCGCAGGCCGAGATGATCGAGCGCGAGCAGGCCCGCGTTCAGCATGTCCAGGCAGCACTGCACGGTCGCGTCCTTCACCGCATAGGCCTCGCCTCGCCCCTGGCGATACGGTCCCTTGCCGAGATAGTCGGCCGCGATCAATGCAAAGCCGTTGCCGACCAGGCGCTGGACGTTGAACAACGTCTCGATCGAATCGACATTGTCGCGCGGTTCGTAGTTCGGATCAGCCAGTCTGACGAGATTGGACGGGACCTGATCGAACGACAGGATGGTGCCGTGCTGCCACGACACGACCGGCAGTGCGCCCTTGTGATCGGCGGGCAGCGCGAGCAGGCCGCTGACCTTGACGCGCTCACCGGTCTCGGGGACGCGCGTGTAGGTCGTCAGCCGGCGCAGTTCGACGTCGACCCGCGCCCCGTGCTTCTCGGCCGAGAATGGCGGCAAGATATTGTGCTCATTGAAGACGGCGTGGAGCTTCGCTGCGAGCGCATCGAGCCGGTCCTTGCTGACGCGCACCGGCCGGCCGAGGCTTGCGCCGTCACGTGGTTGCGCGATCGCCGGGCCGGCTGAGAACGATACGGCCGCAGCGCCGAGGCCGGCTGAGGCCAGCAGCCTTCGGCGGGATGGCCGGCCGGCCAAGGCTGCAGAGCCGAACTCCGGCCCGGTCAGTTTGGCCATCGGCCGGGCCAACGCCTCTTCGGGTCCCGCGACCAGGGTATCCAGGCCGATCATTCGCCGCTTCATCACGTCCCTCCGAGCCGACTACAGCCGAGGGTAGTTCGCAAAGCCTAGCACTTGTTAAATGGTGCAGCAATCGGACCTGAATGTTTCGACAGTCGGCCGCACTGTCGAGCCTGAAGCGGCCGCGTCGCGGCTCGCCTCCGCACGTCAAGCGCAGCCATGCGAATGATTTGCGATGGCGTTCTCGGCGCACACCAGGAAGAGATCACGAGGAGGAGATGAAGGCTTACCGCGCCGCTTCGAAACCTCCGAGCACTGCGGTCAGGTTCTGCCCGAGAATGTCCGAGAGGTAGCCCCCCTCCTGCACGAACACCGTGGGCAGGCCGAGCCGCGCGACCGCGCCGCCGATGCGGCGGAAACCCGGCGTCGTCACGGAGAGCCCCTTGAGCGGATCGTGCTCGGAGGCATCGAGACCGAGCGCGACCACGAGCGCGCCGGGCGCGAACGCATGGATCGTCTTGGCCGCGGTCTCGAACGCCTTGAGATAGGTGTCGTCGCCGCTCTTCAGCGGCAGCGGAATGTTGAGGTTGGCGCCAAGGCCCGCGCCGGCGCCGCGCTCATGCGCATAGCCCCAGACGAACGGGTAGTAGTGCGTGGGGTCGGCGTGGATCGAGATGGTGAGCACGTCGGGCCGCTCATAGAAGATGCCCTGCGTGCCGTTGCCGTGGTGGACGTCGACGTCGAGGATGGCGACCCGCTCGTGGCGCTGACGCAGATGCGCGGCTGCAATGGCGGAGTTGTTCATGAAGCAGAAGCCCGAGGCCATGTCCCGATAGGCATGGTGGCCCGGCGGCCGGCACAGCGCATACGCCGCATCCTCGCCATCGAGCAGCAGTTGCGCCGCGGTCGCAGCCACGTCGGTCGCGGCGCAGGCGCCTTCCCACGTCCCCGGCCCGATCGGCGCCGAGGTGTCGGTCGTGTGCCAGCCGAGCCGCCCGACGATGTGCGTCGGATAGGTGGCGGCATTGCGAACGGGATGGATGTTCGGAATCATCTCCGCACCGGCATCGCCGAGCGCGGCCCACGCGTCCCACGCCTCTTCCAGGAAATGGAGGTATTCCGGACTGTGCACGCGCGCGCGAGCTTCCTGGCCGAAATGAATCGGCGCGACCAACTCGTGATGGCCGGCCTTCAATCCCGCAAGCAGACGATCCGCCCGCTCGGGCTGCTCGGTGGTGCGCTTGACGACGCCGCGCACCAGATAGAATTGCGGATCATGGCTGCGATGCAGCTCGGTGTAGACGGCCTTCACGCGCAATGGCTCCTGTTCGCTTGCACCGACGATTGTGCACGCAGTAGCAGCCGATACAAGCACAGATGGTTCGCACGTCCATTGGTCCGTGGGCGGCTTCCAACCGGCGGAACGGACCGCTGCGCTTCGCATCTTGTCGGCAGCGAATTTGCCGGGATCCAGGCGATCCGGCGCGTGAGGCGCGGTGGATGTGAGGAGAGATCCGCTCCGCCATGCTGGCGGTTGCCGCGACGGCCGTCGGAATGCGCCACGAAATCTGAAAAACTCGACGGGCAATCCTGATCGGCTCCTGCGCGTATGGTCAGGAGAGAAGCCTTTGCCCGGCATGGAGACCCCGGGATTGATCCAAAATTTGGATCGATCGATACAGGCTTCGGTTTGGACCGCGGCCCTCCCTCTCCTCTAGGACAGTTCTCGAGGAACGTGACAAGAGAGGTGGCGCGCATGAGCGCAATCGTAACCACGGCCGAACTGCGCCGATCGCGCGTGCGGCTGCTTATCGTGACCATGCTGTTCCTGGTCACGACCGTGAACTATGCCGACCGCGCGACCTTGTCGATCGCAGGACCTTCGCTGTCCAAGGAGCTGCATCTCGATCCCGTGGCGATGGGCTATGTGTTCTCCGCCTTCGGCTGGTCCTATGTGCTCGCGCAGGTGCCGGGCGGCTGGCTGCTCGATCGCTTCGGTTCGCGCTGGGTCTATGCCTGCAGCATCGTGATCTGGTCGATCTTCACCATGATGCAGGGCTGGATCGGCTTCTTCTCCGGCGCCGCCGCCGTCACCGCGCTGTTCACGCTGCGCTTCATGGTCGGTCTCGCCGAGGCACCGAGCTTCCCGGCCAATGCCCGCATCGTCGCCGCCTGGTTTCCGAGCAGCGAACGCGGCACGGCGTCGGCCTTCTTCAATTCGGGGCAGTACTTCGCGACCGTGATCTTCGCGCCGCTGATGGGCTGGATCGCGCACGCGTTCGGCTGGCGCCACGTCTTCACCGTGATGGGCGCGCTCGGCATCCTCATGGGCCTGATCTGGATCAGGACCATGTACGGACCGAAGGAGCACGCGAGCGTCAACCAGGCCGAGCTCGACTACATCAAGGACGGCGGCGCGCTGGTCGACATGGAGGGCGCGAAAGACGCCAAGGCCGCCTCCGGTGGTCCGACCTGGTCGCACATCGGACAGTTGCTGTCGAACCGCATGATGCTCGGCGTCTATATCGGCCAGTACTGCATCAACACGCTGACCTATTTCTTCCTGACCTGGTTCCCGGTCTATCTGGTCAAGGAGCGCGGCCTGTCGATCCTGCAGGCCGGCTTCATCGCCACCCTGCCGGCGCTGTGCGGCTTCATCGGCGGCGTGCTCGGCGGTTTCATCTCCGACGCCATCCTGCGCAAGACGGGATCGCTGACGCTCGCCCGCAAGATCCCGATCGTCGGCGGCATGCTGCTGTCGATGGCGATCATCGGCTGCAACTATGTCGACGGCCAGGCGCTGGTGGTCGGCCTGATGGCGCTGGCCTTCTTCGGCAAGGGCATCGGCGCGCTCGGCTGGGCGGTCGTCTCCGACACCTCGCCGAAGGAAGCCGGCGGCGTCTCCGGCGGCCTGTTCAACACCTTCGGCAACCTCTCCAGCATCACCACCCCGATCGTGATCGGCTACATCCTGTCGGCCACCGGCTCGTTCAACGGCGCGCTGGTGTTCGTCGGCCTCAACGCCCTGGTCGCAGCGTGTGCCTACTTGCTGATCGTCGGCAAGATCCAGCGCGTCCAGCTCCGAACCTCCTGAGCACCACGCCGCGCTTCGCGTGGTCTCGACTCCAACGGCGGCCCCCGGCCGCCGTTTTCTTTGTCGGCGCCTCGCTGCCATTCCAGGGCGACGCGCGATAGCGCGGTGGAATGGCGCAGGTGGCGTTCAATTGAACAGCCAATCGTCGACATGCATGAGCACTAATACGCTATTCCCTGCTACAACGAGAAATATGCAAAGCCAGAACACCAAGCCAAAAAAGTACATCTTGGGCTGCACGTCACGATCGTAGACGGCGCCACGACCAAGCAGCCGCCCAGTTCGCAGGGCGGTCCAGACGATCGGACCTCCGAACCAGAGCAGCACCAAAGGAAACACGGCAAAGCCGGCAAGCATGATTTTCAGAGCCATCAGAAGCAACCCAGACGTGGTGGAAACGGACACGATCTCATCATCTCAACCCGCCGATCAGCGGACAGGCCTATCGAGCCGAGCAAAGGGAGCGCGGGGAAAGTTGCCCCGGCACACGCCACAAGGTCCCCCGCCCCCGGCGCGATAGGCGCACCCGAAACCACGGTGATCCCCAGCAATCGACTTCGGCTCCCTGCATCTCGGCATTGTTAGGTGAGCAATGTATCCTTAATCCAAGGTCGCGCGATGAATGAGCTTCATACTTTACAACATACAACCTGTGGTTAAAATGTCACAATGGGTTGAAATTTACATACGAAACAACCAGACGTTATTGCCCACGGACCCGCGCACCGAATAGCATGGCTCGGGTCTGGTGGTGGGAGGCAACGATGCGTAACGCATCCATCGCAATCATTTCTGCTGTTTCAATCCTTCCATTTGCGCAGGCCGCGTCGGCGGCCGATCTGCCGCTAAAGGCCCCGCCCCGCGCTGCGCCGCTCGCCGTGTTTAGTTGGACGGGATGCTATGTCGGCGCGAACCTCGGCGGAGGCCAGGTGAAACACAACCTGACGACCGACGCGCCTCCGTTCCCGCCCAATCTCATCAATGGCATTGCAAGAACGGCAATCAACAATGCCGGTCTGGCGAACCTTAGTCACACCGGCATTACCGGTGGCGGACAGGTCGGGTGCAACTGGCAGCCAACAACCGGAGGCTGGTCGCACCTGGTCTTGGGTATCGAGGGCGATTTCAACGGCATTGACGGCAAAGTGTCGCGAAACACCGGCAATGTTGTCGAGCCGGTATCGGGGAGAACGGTTGCATCAGTCGACGACATTGGCATGAATTGGTTCGCCACGGTCCGAGGGCGCATTGGCTGGGCCTTTGACCGATTCATGATCTATGGCACGGGCGGCGCGGCGATCGCCAATGTCGACGCATCAAAGAGATTTGCGTGGGATTTTGCCGACGGCTGCCCGATCGTGAACGGCTTGAATGAATGTCATGTCGGCGGCCGCAGCAGCACCCGTGTCGGCTGGACAGCCGGCGGTGGCGTCGAATGGGCATTCCGAGACCATTGGTCCGCGAAGGCTGAGTATCTCTACGCCGACCTCGGCGACTTCTCCTATTCGACTCTCAACAACGGACCCGGATTTGGCCCCCCTGGACAAGTAGCCAACCATACGGTGAGCACGAAACTCCAGATCGTTCGCGTGGGCATCAACTATCGCTTCTAGCGGACTACATTGAATGCGTACTGAACTCGCAGAGCAACAATGGCGCTCCTTGGCGGTGCCGTTTGTCAATTGATTGCACTGTCGCTGCCCCCCGCAGGTGGTCCATCAACAGCGCGTACGATCTAGCGGCAAGTGGTTGGTCCGCTTATGGCACGAAACGTAGGTCCCCCGAATGGAGGGCGTATTTCCGAAGCTGGAGGTACACCGTCTGCACCATCACCCGACCGGCAACAGCCGGATTTGATGATTCTCTCTGCGGGGAAGCTGATGCGGCACTTCGTTGAGCAAGAGCTTCTGCTCGCTCTTGACCCCGACCCCTTTCAGCTCGCGCAGTCGCCCCGATCTGATCGCGCGTCGCACATCCTCGAGTGAGCGGACGCCCAGCTTGTCGTAGAGCAGTTTGACCCGCTTGGGCCCGAGCCCGGGAAGCGCCGCGATCTCACCGAGGTCCCCCGGCAGCTCACGCTTGAGTCGGTCAAGCACATCGAACTTGTGCGTCGCTACGATGGTCTCGATCTTGCCCGCGAGGTCCTTGCCGATCCCAGGTAGCTCGGAGAGATCCTCGCCTGCCTTCAGCAGGCCGGTGATGCTCTTGGGCAGGCACTCGATCAGGCGGGCTGCGTTACGATACGCGCGAGAACGGCCCTTGATCTCCAGGAGCTCCGCGGCCTGGTCGAACATCTTGGCAATTTCGGCATTCTGAACCGGCATAGGCGCTCTCCACGCCTTCTAGGCGCACACCGGGCGTTCCGCTCTTGATACAGATGACGAGAATTAGCCGCAGCAACCTACTTCGTCTTCAAGTCGACAGCAGCGGCCAATTCTCGGAGCCGTGCCGCCACATGGACCGGATAGGACGAGCCGACCTGGAGTCTCTCAAGAGCTCTCGGCAGTCGCCCCAATTGAGTCCGGGCGTAGGCGCGGATATCCTGGAGCGAGGGCTGATGCGTGACCGGACGCCCTTGTTGCAAGACAGGGACGATCAGGGCCTCTCCCTCTTGGACGTCATCGTCCGTCGAGAGCACGTCGGATACCATGCGGCCGTCGGGATCATAACGACGCCACACCTGCTTGCGGCCCGGCCAAGTCGCCTTTCCGGTCGAACGCTTTCGTCGCGGCGTGCCTGCATACTCTTGTAGCTTATAGGCGCAGTCGAGGGCGGGGGCATCGGAGGATGTCGCCAGGCTGGTGCCGATCCCGACACCGTCGATGGGGGCGGCTTCAAAGGAAGACAGTGCTTCTTCGTCGATGCCGCCGCTGACGAAAATGGTCACGTCCTCGAGATCGCCCTCATCAAGGATCCGCCGGACGCTTCTCGAGAGCGCCACCAGGTCACCGCTGTCGATCCGTACTCCACGGATGGAAATGCCAAGGGCCCGCAGCCGGGGAGCCAAGGCCACCACCTTTCTGGCCGCCATCTCCGTGTCGTAGGTGTCGATCAACAGCACGAGATCCTTCGGTCTTGCCCGCGCAAAAGCTTCAAACGCTGCCGTCTCGTCATCGAACGATTGGACGAACGAATGCGCCATCGTGCCATAGGAAGGGATTCCAAAGCATTTCTCGGCGAGAACGGTCGCAGTCCCGGCAAAGCCCCCGATATAGCTGGCGCGGGCTGCCAAAAGACCGGCTTCCGCGCCATGAGCCCGGCGCAGCCCGAAATCGACCAACAGCTTGTTCGGCGCGAGCAGCGCCATGCGGGCGGCCTTGGACGCGATCAGCGACTGGAAATGCAACAGATTGATCAAGCGGGTCTCGACGAGCTGAGCCTCGGGGAGAGGCGCCGTGATGCGGAGGATAGGTTCGTTGGCGAAGAATATCGTGCCCTCCGGCATGGCGTGGACGTCACCGCTGAAGCGGAAATCTGCGATATAATGGATCAGGCTCGCGCTGAACCGGCCGCTTCGTACCAGCCAGCTCAGTTCGTCGTCGGAAAAGCGCGGACCTCGCAGGAACTCGAGCGCCTGCTCCAGACCGGCCGCCACCAGGAAGTTGCGCTGGGGCGGCAGCTTCCGGACGAAGAATTCGAAAACGGCTGTCTGCGTCTGGCCCGCTTCCAGATACGCCTGCACCATGTTCAGTTGGTACAGGTCCGTCAGGAGCGCGCTTGACGACGTATTCATGAGCAACCCCGAGATCAGGAGGCCGGTGTCGTCGTCGTCTTCGCCGGGAACCGCTTTAAGGTTGCGATGACCTCGTCATCGCTGACTTGGCTGAAGTCACGATAATAGTAGCCGATCGCGCCAAAGTCTCGCGGCGTGTCCAGGCAAACGACTGCATCGACCTCCGTGTGCAACCGCTGCAAGGTCTCGAGCGGCGCGACCGGGACGGCTAGGACCAACTCCTTCGGCTCTCGTCTTCGCAGCGCGCGGATCGCTGCGAGCGTCGTCGCCCCCGTCGCAATGCCGTCGTCGACGATGATCGCGACCTGCCCTTTGACGTCGGACCGCAGGCGACCGCCAAGATAAAGTTCGCGCCGCCTGTCGATCTCGGCAAGCTCACCGGCGCAGATGGCGTCGAACGTCTTCTCGCTCACGCCGGTCAGATCGATGACGTCCTGATTGCGAACGATAATCGGATCGTCTCCGTCCACCACCGCCCCGATCGCGAGCTCCGGCTGCATGGGCGCGCCGATCTTGCGCACCAGAACCAGATCGAGCGGCGCGTCCAACCGTTCGGCCACCTCAGCCGCCACGGGAACGCCGCCGCGAGGCAACGCCAGAATCACGGGATGGCGGCTCTTGTACTTCAGCAAGGTTTTTGCCAGCTGACGGCCGGCGTCTTCCCGGTCCTGAAACAACATGTCCGCAGATCCGCTTGAATTTTTGCCAGATTATTGCTCCGGCGCCCGGGATCGTTGATCGGTGTCAAACTGTCTCGGTCTTCGTTTGGCAAGTGATTGTCATGCTGGACCGCCAGAACGAACTCACGACGGACGGTGCCGAGAACGTCAGCGTTTCTGCCCTTTCCGGCAAGGTCGCATTCCTGAGCCGCCCCGAGGGCTACACTCCCGTTCCCGACCGCCTTCAGACGCGCGAGACCCACATGTCCTGGGTCTTCATGAATGGCGGGCGGGTCTACAAGCTCAAGAAGCCGGTCCGTTTTGCCTATCTCGATTTTTCGACTCTGGTTCGCCGCAGGACGGCCTGCCTGGCAGAAGCCAGCCTCAACCACCGGCTGGCACCCGACGTCTATCTCGGCGTCGTTCCGCTGACCGAGACTGCTTCGGGGTACGCGATCGGCGGCTCCGGTCCGGTGGCTGACTGGCTCGTCGTCATGCGCCGGCTGAACGAGGACGAAACGCTCGAGGCCATGCTGCGCAACGGCACGGCTCGCCAGACCGATGCCGACCAGCTCGCAGCGGTTCTCGCCGGGTTCTATTCGCATGCTTCGCGGGTCCTGATCGACCCAGAGACCTATTTGGCTTCGTTGCACGAAGCCGCCGTCCTCGATTTGCAGGTCCTGCTGAATCGACGCTTCGCCCTGCCGCACGGCACGATCTTGCGCGTTGCGTCCGTTCAACGACGATTTCTCAAGCAGAACGCCCGGATCCTGATCGATCGGGTTTCGCAAAGGCTTATCGTCGATGGTCACGGCGACCTGAGACCAGAGCACATCTGGCTCACGCCTGCCCATCCGATCATCGACTGTCTCGAGTTCAATTCGCGTTTGCGAGCCAGCGATGCACTGGACGAGATCGCGTTTCTGCACCTGGAATGCGAACGGCTTGGCAGCCGATGGTTCGGCGACACGATCCGACAAGGGCTGGCACGCACGCTGCACGATGATCCGGCAAGCGGCGTATTCCTGTTTTATCGAGTTGGTCGCGCGATGCTACGGGCGCGCTTGTCCATCGCGCATTTGCTCGATGCCCAGCCGCGCACGCCGGAAAAATGGCCTCGCGTCGCGCACCACTATCTCGCCCTGGCCGAAGCCGATGCAAAGCGGCTTGAACGGCTGCTCGCCCGATGATCGAGCAAAGCTTCGTCAGGCCTGATACATCATCAAATCGGCCAGCGACTCGTTCTGATGCAGCCGTCTGATGGCTTCTGCCAGCAGCGGAGCCGCCGAGATCACCTCAAGCTTGGCAAGAACCGGACCCGGGCGCAGCCGAAACGGCGGAACGGTGTCCGTCGCGATAATGTGATCGATAGACGCGTCCGCAAGTGCCGTTTCCGCCCCCGGCATGAACAGGCCGTGAGCGACGCACGCAATGACACTTCCTGCGCCGTGCGCGCGCGCCGCTTTCGCCGCACGCACCAGGGTTCCGCCACTGCTGATGAGATCGTCGACGACGACGCAGAACGCATCAGCCACGTCGCCGGCAAAGAGGTCGCCGGACACCCGGCCGGAGCTGCGATGTTTCTCGACGAAGGCCTTGCCTATGGGTCTCTGCAAGGCCTTTTGCAATGCCTCCCGCAACAGATCGGCCCGCTTGCCACCACCGAGATCGGGAGAGACGACGCTGATCGGCCTGTCGCCGGCGATTGATTTTATCCTTCCGATCAGCAGCGGCGCCGTGGTGAGTGCAATCGAAGGACAGCGGAATGCATTCTCGAAGGCAGCCTCGTTATGCACATCGAGCGTCACCATCCTGGCCGTGCCGACCGCCTCGAACAACGACGCCAGGTAACGGATCGTCACGGGGTCATTCTCTTTCGTTCTGCGATCCTTTCGCGCGTAGCAAAGATATGGCGTGACTGCGGTCACGCTCGTGGCACCTGCATCTTTCAGTGCGCCGATCATGAACAACAGACGACAAAGCTTGTCGTTCGGACTCTCAATCGGACCTCCATGAAGACTGTGAACGACAAAGACATCGCACCCGGCAACCGTATCGAGTGGCCGGACCTTGTGCTCGCCGTCTTCAAAGCTGCGCTCTTCGTGGGCCGCCAGCTTGCAGCCCAATGAGGACGCAATCTGCTCGCCCAGCTCCGTGCTGCCATTCAAGGCAAAAAGGCGCAACCGATCGCTCCGCGTCCGTGCGGTACGAGGCGTCCAGCTACTGTCCATTGTGAGCACACCACCAATTGAGATGAGGAACCACCTACGTCCGCATGCCGTGTTTGCTCAGGAGCCTGACCGTGCTGGCCTGAGGCCCCTTTTCTCCGAGCTCCTCAACATAGCCGACACGCGCGCCGACGGCGATGTTCGCGCGGCCTTCCAGAACACTGTTGCAATTGAAATAAACCTCGTGGCCGTCGTCCGCCTCGAGGAACCCGAATTCGCCGCTAGGATCGATCCGTAGCACGGTGCCAACCGGCTCTCCTTGGTGGTGCTTCGTCTCGCGGTGCATCACAAGCACCTGATCCTGCAGTTGCCGCCGCGCCCGCTTGAAAGCGTCGTCCACTGCAAAGGTCGGGTCGGCATACCTTTCATCCTCCTTGGGCGTCCGGCCCACGTTGACTTCGCGCCCGTCGGGAAGAACGAGCCGGATGTTTACCTGGTACTGACCGCCCGTCTTGTGACGCTCGCCAGGGCCTCGCACGATGACGCGCCCTGCGGTCGCTCGACCGAAGCGCTTTTCCAGCTCGGAAATGTGCTGGCTGATCGCAGCTTGCAGCTCAGGAGACGGCGTCAGATTCTCGAATTCGATTTGAGCCGGGGTTTGCATGATCTTGCTCCTCAGAAAAGGCGACCGATCTGAGCACGCCGCCCGCGCACGGCCTTGCGCGAAATCAACCCGGCCCGACGCCCTCAACCAGGTAACTAGCCGCCGGTCCAGAACGCCCGGCGGCGCTCATTTTGTTGCCCTCCTTCGGGGAACTTTGCGGCAGGTCAAAGCAGGCCGAGGACAGGCTGCGACTAATTCACTATCTGTCTCTGTCCTGGGAGTGACACCATGAGCACAACAACGGGTGTGACTGCATTGGATCATTCGGTTCAGGAAACCAATGTTTGGCTCAAAGCGATCGATGAGCAGTTGGCCCTGGAAAGCCGCCACCATGCCTACAATGCGTTGCGAGCCGTCCTGCACGCGCTGCGCGACCGTCTGCCGCCGGAGGTCGCAGCCAAGCTCGGCGCGCAGCTACCGATCATTGTGCGCGGCATCTACTACGAGGGCTGGCATATGGCGGCGACTCCGACCAAGGAGCGGCACATCGACGAATTTGTAGCGCATGTTGGCCGAGAGCTTCCGCCGCAATTTCCCATCGATCCCCTCACGGCCGCGCGTGGAATCTACGAAGTGCTATGGGAAAAGCTGGATCCCGGCGAATTCGAGAAATTGATGGCCCATCTTCCGGCCCAACTCAGAAACCTCCAGGGCTGACCCAGAAGGGCTGACCCCAGAGCGGATGCGTCATGAAGATCGATCAAGCGTTCGACGTTCGCATTCCGCCATTCGGGCTGGCAGGAACGCTGACCCTGCCGGAAAATGCACGCGGCCTGGTCGTCTTTGCACACGGCAGCGGCTCAAGCCGATTCAGTATCCGGAACATTGCGGTCGCGCAGGGGCTGAATGAGCGCGGCTTTGCGACGCTGCTATTCGATCTTCTCACACAGCAAGAAGAGCATGACCGCTCGAACGTTTTCAATACCGGAATGCTTGGAAAGCGGCTGGTCGCAGCCATCGACTGGCTTCAAGGCCTTAAACCGGCGATTGCCGGCCTCCCGGTTGGATTGTTCGGCGCGAGCACCGGCGCCGCGGCCGCCCTTGTCGCCGCGGCTCAATTGCCTCATCGAATTGCCGCCGTAGTCTCCCGCGGCGGCCGTCCGGATTTGGCTGGCGAGGCCTTGTCCCATGTCCATGCGCCAACCCTGCTGATCGTGGGCGGCGCCGACTCCGGCGTGATCGAGCTGAACGAGGAGGCGCTCGCCCGGCTTGGCGGGCCAACGGAACTGGAAATCGTTCCTGGGGCGACGCACCTGTTTCCAGAGCCGGGCGCAATGAACACCGTCATCGACCATGCCAGCCAGTGGTTCGAGCGATATCTGCGCACACCAGCGCCTGTCCCCACCTCAAGCTAGGAGAGAACCATGGAACTCCTGTCCGGCGCTTTTGTCGACCGATCGACTATTCCGCGACGCTTCACCTGCGACGGCGAAAACCTGTCCCCGCACCTGCAGTGGGCCAACGCACCCGAGGGAACCCGCAGTTATGTCCTGCTCTGTGACGATCCCGATGCCCCAAGCGGCACCTGGCATCATTGGGCGGTCTACGACATTCCACCCACGCAAACCGGCCTTGTGGATGGCGCAGCACAGAAGCCCGGGCTGAAGCAGGCTGCCAACGATTTCCGGAAGATTGGCTATGGAGGACCGTGTCCTCCGCCGGGACATGGCGTCCACCACTATCATTTCCGGCTCCTTGCGCTCTCGGCGGATCATCTGAATCTACGGGCGAATGCTTCGTGCCGCGACGTCGAACGCGAGGCGCGCAAGGTCACCCTTGCCGAGGCCACTCTGGTCGGCCTGTATCATAGATAGTCGCGAGCGAGACGCCGATCGTCACCACCGGCCCAATGTGCCTGGAACTTGCGCCCACAACGGTTTAGCGGACTCTCGACTGAACCCAAAGATGAAGTAGGCGATAGGACACTCATCGTCTGAACCGAATGATGGACCAGCGAGACTGGGATCACCGCTGCGAGGGACACTGCCAGCAACCTCGGCCATTCCTCCGGACAGCACATGTCCACCTGCGATATGGACGGGAAGGCTGTAGGTGCGATCGCACGTGCCGGCGTCAGTAATGATGAGACCATTCCAATATCCGTCGTAGCCGTCACCCCGGCCGGAGATCGCCATCCGGTGCGCCTGCCGCGCATCCGCCGCACTGGCGAAGGCAGCGGCTACGACCAGCATGGTCCAGAATCCTGCGCGACAAACGTTAGCGCGAATGGTGGGACCGGCGGCTATTGTCATTCCGGGTGCTTAGGGTGCGTCAGGCGTCCAAACTTAACTCGCTGATGTTCTGCCCTCGCCGAAGAAGCTCGTTCTGCACGCGTAGCAGCTCGAGTATCTCTTCATTCTGCGCCTGGAGCTTGGGCAGGACAGACATAACCAGCTTGGGTGGGGCGCCTTCCGGAAGGCTCGCCATTATCCACCCCATGTGGGCGAGCATCTTCTTGTTCACCCAATCACCTGCTGTGCGCGTCAAGCGATGCCGCGGCTCGACCGGAAGATACCGGAACGCGACCACGCCGCCAACTGCGGCCAACCCCAGCACGACCAATTTGGTCATCCAGGTCATCCCGGCCTCCCTGCGCCGCGCACCACCACGCGCCTACGAAGATTCAGCCCTTTGCGAAAGCGTCTTCCAAAGCAGATAGCCGCCGAGCGCGATCAAGATAATGGGCATAAGCGGCAAGGGCAGAGCAACAAGATCCCAGATGCCGGCCGCGAGCATGATGAGCCCCACGATTACACCAAACATCTCGACCTTCAGGCCCCGTTGCTGTCGCACGATCTGCGCGCCTACAACGAGGACGCCGACTCCTACAAGGAACCAAGCCCAGGGCAGGTCGGCGAGCATGACGACACCGACCCAGATGAAGAACACCGCCCAGGCTGCTGAATCGATCTGGCGAGTGCGTTCGTCTCGGCTCGAAGGTCCCGGTGAGTCAGTCAAAGGCGACTGCACGGACATGGCGCACCTCTTTTATAAAAGATCGCGCCGTTACAGCCGACTGCTATTGATCTGGATCAACGGTGCTACTGGCTTTCATTTCGATCGGGTTCGTCCCAATCGACGCGAAGCGCCTCCCCGTCGACCGATCAGGAACGGCCTCCGAGGTGCCTGATCGCATTCTTTCGAAATGGCACAGCGCCCGCTTACCGGTCTTGAATGCTTGACTTGACCTCAATCAGTTTCATCAAGTCGAATATGCCTCATTCTAAATTTATGATGCGCGGCCAAGCCTTACAATTTGAGAACGATGCCCACTATCGCCGATAGCGAACAATATCTCCTACGCCTGTGCTCTACCGAATAGATCGACATCGATTGGTGCTAACGTCCATCGAAGGCACTGCGGTCAGTGGCAAGTTTGAATTTGTTCGCGCTCCAAGTAACAGGTCACTTATCTCGTACACCGTCGCAATGCATGAGTTGCACATCAAGAACCACAATCAGCGCAGCAACATTGTGCGTGACCCTTGAGCTTGAGGACAGCGCAACATCGATCTTGTGATCAGGTATATCAGTTCAGAGGAAGATGCCCGACACGGCTTGCCGGAGACGCGGCCGCAACGCGCACGCGACTGGAGGCGAAGCGCGATCGGATCGAGGGCGAGCGGCAACGCATTGCAGAGCTGAACGGGGGACGACAGCGTGTCGAGGCGGAACGGGCCGCGCTTGCGGAAGCCCCCATCCCTGTGGCCCTGCATCCGGCAACCTTGGATCGCCATGTCGCGACCGTCGACGCGCTGGCGGAAAGGATGCGGGCCACGCCAGTGCCGACGACGACCGAGGCACCCTGATCGACGATTTCCGGGCCCTCGTGCATGGCGTCACGGTTCACCCGAAGGGACCCCGGGAGGGCTTTGAGATTGAAGTCAAGGGAAAGCTGGCAGCATTGCTCGGGGCAGATGTGTTTCCAGAGGCCCGCTACAATAGTGGGTCACGCGTGGTAGCGGGGGAGGGACTCGAACCCCCGACCCCAGGATTATGATTCCCGTGCTCTAACCAGCTGAGCTACCCCGCCACGGTGTTCGATCAAGGCAAGACCAGCCGAAGCGAGCGCCGGGCCTTGTGAACGGGCGGCATATAAGGAGGCGTCTCCGCCCCTGTCAAGCAAAGCTCGCGGGCCGCAGCGGTTTTCGCACCAGCGGATTTCTAGGCGACTCTCCAAGGCCTTGCGGATGTATCCGCCACTCGCCGAGGGGCACGGGCCGACGCGCGCGGGAGAGAGCGGCAGCTCGGCAATGCAGATCACAAAAGGCTCACTTCGGCTGCACGTTCGGATTGCCGCCGGGGCTGCCGGGCGGCGGAATCACCGGCGTCGTGCCGCCCTCCGGGGTCGGCGCGTGCATCTCCGGATCGACCCCGCTCGGCGGACACAACACGCCGTTGGTCTTCGCCAGCTTGTCGCCGAGCGGCTCGCCGGCGCGGCCGGTGGTGATGCCGTCGGGCGTCGCCGTCGCGCGGACGTTCGGCGCGCAGGCGGCATTCGCATCGGGCGCCGGTGCCGTCGCCTGCGGCGGCGTGGCCGGCGTCGGGGGCGCCTGGGCGTGGGCCGCAGCCGCGGCCGAGGCCAGTGCGAACGAGAGGAACAAGGATTGCCTGATGCTCATGGCGGGGCAACGCAAACCCCGCGCTCGCGTTCCGCGCGAAGGGCATGGCAAAGCGCCTGCCAGAGTATCTGGCGATCAGCCCTTGCGGTAGCGAATGAGCGAGAAGTGTCCGAGCGGCGGCATCGGCCGGCGCTCGGCCAGCGTGACGCCGCCATGCTTCGCGGCCCAGTTCACGAGGCGGGCCCAGGGGAACTCCGGCCGCCAGCCAAGCCGGCGCGCGATCGGCGCGAAGGCGAGCTCGAAGAGGCGGCGCGGGCCGCTCTCGGCGCCGATGTGGTTGACCAGGATCAGCTCGCCGCCGGGCTTCAACACGCGGATGAAATCGTCGAGCGTCGCTTCGGGATCCGGCACCGCGGTGATGACGTATTGCGCGACCACCGCGTCGAAGAAATTGTCGGGAAAAGCGAGATGCTTCGCGTCCATCACCGCAAGCGTCTCGACGTTGAAGAGCTTCAGCTCGCGCACGCGGGCCTGCGCCCGCCGCAGCATCGGCTCGGAGATATCGACGCCGCAGATCTTCGTGGTCCGGGCATAGTCCGACAAAGACAGGCCGGTGCCGACGCCGACGTCGAGAATGCGGCCGCCGATGCGATCGGCTTCCGCGATGGTCGATTGGCGGCCCTGATCGAAGACCTTGCCGAACACCAGATCGTAGATCGGCGCCCAGCGCTCATAGGCCTTTTCGACCCCCGCGCGGTCGATGTCCCCCATGCCCCTGCCCCGAATGATGGATGCTGATCAGCCGCGGACCGGCTCGGCCACGCGCTGCGGCCTGATCACGTTGCCGCCCAAGCTGCTGCTTTCCGCAACAGCGCTCTGGATGAAGCCGCCACCGAGCACGCGGGCGCGGCCGGACGCGGCATCGTAGAACACGCAGGCCTGGCCGGGCGAGACGCCCTCTTCGCCGGCGACGAGCTCGACCTCGTAATGGCCGTCCGCACCGCGCAGCCAGGCCGGCTGCGGCGGCCGCGTCGAGCGCACCCGCACGAACAATTCGAGGCCCTCGCGCGCGGCCGCGTCGAGCGCGCCGTCACCGATCCAGTTGACCTCGCGTAGCGTGATGCGATGCGTCCGCAGCGCCTCGCGCGGGCCGACCACGACGCGGCGGGTGGCGACGTCCAGCTTGACGACGTAGAGCGGCGCGCCGGCAGCGATGCCGAGGCCCTTGCGCTGACCGATCGTGTAGTTCGCGATGCCGTGATGCGCACCGAGCACGCGGCCCTGGAGATCGACGATCTCGCCCGGCTCCATCGCGTTCGGGCGCAGCTTGCCGATGATGTCGGTGTAGCGGCCGGTCGGCACGAAGCAGATGTCCTGGCTGTCGTGCTTGTCGGCGACCTCCAGGCCGAAGCGGCGCGCGAGCTCGCGCACCTCCGGCTTGGTCATGTCGCCGAGCGGAAAGCGCAGATAATCGAGCTGCTCGCGCGTGGTCGCGAACAGGAAGTAGCTCTGGTCGCGATCGCTGTCCGCCGCGCAAGTGAGCGCGCGCGATCCGTCCGCCAGCCGCCGCGAGGCGACGTAGTGGCCGGTGGCGAGCACGGAGGCGCCGAGCTCGCGCGCGGTCTTCAGGAGATCGCCGAACTTGATGGCGCGGTTGCACTCGATGCACGGCACCGGCGTCTCGCCCGAAGCGTAGCTGGCGGCGAAATTGTCGATCACCGACTCGCGGAAGCGGTCTTCGTAGTCCAGCACGTAATGCGGGATGCCGAGGCGCTCGGCGACGTTGCGGGCATCGTGGATGTCCTGGCCGGCGCAGCACGCGCCCTTGCGGTGCGTCGCCGCGCCGTGATCGTAGAGCTGCAGGGTGATGCCGACGACGTCGTAGCCTTCCGACTTCAACAGCGCGGCCGTCACCGACGAGTCCACGCCGCCGGACATGGCGACGACGACCCTGGTGTCTTCGGGACGGCCTTCGAGATCGAGACTGTTGAGCATGATCCGGTCACTGCGATCGCGGCGCCAGGCAACGGGTTCCCGGCGCGGGAACGCCTCGCATGCGCCGTCTTTGCGGATGGCTTGCTTCCGGCGATCTCCGACAGGATGTCCTGACCGGAAACAACACGAAAGCATCTGTCTCTAATATAGGCGCACTTCCTGCGAAGCAATTGCGCCGGTCGCAGATGCCGGCGGCAAATCTTGCCGGCCGGGCAGAAATGACGAGGACGCGGCGGGGGATCCACGCCCCGCTCGATTCCATAAGAATTTGAATTTGTTGACTATTTTTGACAGAACTGGCTTGGCCCGCTCCTTGCTGAACTGCTTCGTCGAGTTCATCGCGAGAGGTTCCAAGGTGTTCAGCGTCACGTCAGACATCCAGGCCGGCACGGCTCTCAAGACCACGGCGCCGAGACAGTCCCGTCAGGACGCTCCGCAGCCGGCCGACAGCTTCTCGGCGCTGGTCGACGCCGCGACTCCGGATCCGTCGACAGCGTCGCCGCCCACCTCCGCGTCGCCGTCACCGCGCGCCGGCAGCGCCTCCACCCCGAGCCGCGAGCCGGCGCGGGCCGGCGACGCCGATCGCACCACCCAGGCCAGGTCGCAGGACAAGCCGGCGGACAAGGCCGACGGCAGCACTGCGCGCGACGACGCCAGCGGTTCGGATACCACGGCCGACGCGACCACCGGCACGCCGACCAAGACCGACGCGGCCGGGACCGCCGACGGAAAGACCAGCGACGGCAAGACCGGCGACAAGAAGGACGGCGATCAGGCCAGCACGGATGCGAGCGCCGTGACGACCGCAGTAGCCGAGCAGACCCTGACCGTGCCGACGCCGGTCGCCGTGGCCATCCAGCCGGAGACCATCCTCGCCAACCCTGCTACCGGCGATGGCACGGCGGGCGGCGACGGCAAAACCAATGCGCCCGGCGCCACCGCGCCCGTCGGAGCATCCGGTGTTGGCCCGCAGGGCTCGGTCGATGCCGCGGCAGGTCTGCTTGCGGCCGCAGCCAAATCCACCGGTGCGGCCAAGGATGCCGACGGAGCCGGATCCGCCGCGGCGGCGCCCGAGACGGCAACGGCGGCCTCCGGCGACGCTGCCGCATCTGCCGATCAGACCTTCACCGCCGCGCTCGATGCGGCCGTTCCCGGCGGCACCAAGACGACGGGCAAGCCGGGCACCCAGACCAAGACGGGGCTCGCCGACGGCGCAGCCGGCAAGGTCACCGAACCGGGCAATGGCGACGTCCAGGCCGCTCAGCAGCCGGGCCATGGCGCCCTCGCCCAACAGCCCGCTGTTGCAGCCAAGCCGGACTCCCTCGAGGCCGGCGACGGGAAGGCGAATGGCAACGTGCAGGCACCAGCCTCACATGATCGCAACGCCGCGCCGACGACCAGCCCGACCAACGCGCCGGCGCCCGACCCGAGCGCACAGGCCACGGCCGCCGTGCAGCCCCAGCTGTCGACGCCGGCCGTATCGACCAGCCAGATCACCTCGGCCAACCTGACCGCGACAGCCGCCACGGCGGCCGCTGTGCCGCTGCACGGGCTTGCCGTCGAGATCGCAGCCTCCGCGCTCAACGGCAAGAGCCGCTTCGAGATCAGGCTGGATCCGGCAGAGCTCGGCCGCATCGACGTCCGGATCGACGTCGACCGCAACGGCCAGGTGACCTCGCATCTGCGGGTCGAGAAGCCGGAGACGCTGGCGATGCTGCAGCAGACGGCGCCGCAGCTGCAGCAGGCGCTGCAGGACGCCGGCCTCAAGAGCAACAATAGCGGATTGCAGTTCTCGCTCCGCGACCAGAACTCGTCCGGCCAGAACGGCGGCGATTATCAACAGAATGGCAACGCACAACGCCTGATCGTGACCGAGGACGAAAACGTCCCGGTCCAGCTCGCCGGCCGGTCCTATGGACGGATGTTCGGCGCGCAAGGCGGCGTGGATATCAGGGTTTAACAGGAGGCTTCCATGGCAATCGGCGACGCAATCACGTCAAGCCCGCCAGTCTCGGGCACGACCAACACCAATTCGTCATCCGGAAACAGCAACCTCGGCTCGAGCGCGGGCTCGACGATTGCAGGCAACTTCCAGACCTTCCTGACGCTGCTGACGACGCAGCTGCAGAACCAGAATCCGCTGGATCCGCTCGACACCAACCAGTTCACGCAGCAGCTCGTGCAGTTTGCCGGCGTCGAGCAGCAGCTCAAGACCAACGACCAGCTCGCATCGCTGCTCACGATGCAGCAGACGGCACAGGCGACCCAGGCGCTGGCCTTCGTCGGCAAGACCGCGGTCGTCGCCGGCGACACCACCAGCCTGTCCAGTGGAAAGGCGAGCTGGGGCCTCACCATCCCCAAGAACTGCAATCTGACGGTCAACATCATCAACAAGGCCGGGCAGACCGTCTTCACCGGCAAATATACGGCCAACGCTGGTGACAACCAGACCTACAGCTGGAATGGTCAGGGCAATGACGGCACGCAATGGCCGGATGGACAGTACAAGATCACGACGGTGGCGACCGACGCCACCAACGGCAATCCGGTTGCGATCAAGACCCAGGTCCAGGGCGCGGTGTCCTCGGTCGACCTGACCCAGCAGCCGCCATTGCTGACGATCGGCGGCCAGACCTACACGGTCAACCAGATCCGGCAGATCGTCGGCTAGCCCCCAAGCAACCGGCTCCTGAGACCGCGGATGCGCCTGCAGCTGAGCTTGAACATCAAGCTCTGCTGCCGCGACGACACGTCAGCGTAAGCGCCGGAAATTCTTAACCAATCATTTACCACGATTCCGCTCCCGGGGCGTCTCGCCACCGGAAGTGGCGGCGTTCGCGCACATCGCCGGATTCGCGCCCTTGGCTTAGGCAAATTTTAAGCGAGGCGGCGTAGGGTCTTACCGTGAGTTCAGTGGTTAAGAGTTTGTGAGTACGCCATGACAGAACCCCATCGCCCGAGGGTGAAATACGTCATCGGGCCTGACGGCAGCCCGCTCACCATCGCGGATTTGCCTGCCCCAGGCACCAAGAGGTGGGTCATTCGCCGGAAGGCGGAAGTCGTTGCCGCCGTTCGCGGCGGCTTGCTATCCCTCGAGGAAGCGTGCAGCCGCTACACCCTGACCGTCGACGAATTCCTGTCGTGGCAGTTCTCGATCGACCAGCACGGTCTGGCCGGCCTGCGCACCACCCGAATTCAGCAATATCGCCAATAGATCGTTACCGACACGACTGGACTTCTTCGAAAATCGGCTTGGCCCTGCCAAGCCGATTTTTTGCATGTCTACACTTTGTTAGGACCCTTTAACCACCGTTAACCATATCGAAACCTTCCCATAGGCAATAATTGCCCAGTGGTTCGTTTCAACCTCCGCAACCCGTCCCGCGAATGGCGGGGGCAGCGGCTGACATCGGATCGCCACCTGGAATGCGGGTGTTGGTGAAGGTTAAGGATTGAATTTCGCGATCTATGCAACCGGCCGTAAAGGCCCGCGAAGCTCAAATCACCTTTCAGCAGCCACCCGTCGAAATGCCGAACTATGGGGCAGTTGCTTGCAAGGTCTCTTGGACTTTCTGAAGGGTTTGGGCGCCGCGCGGCTCACCGCCATGATCGCAGTCACCGCTGCTCTGATCGGCTTCTTCGGTTTCGTCATCATGCGCGTGACGGCGCCGCAGATGACCACCCTCTTCACCGACCTGACCATGGAAGACTCCTCCAGCATCATCAAGGATCTGGAGCGGCAGGGCATCGCCTTCGAGATCCGCAACGAAGGCAGCGTGATCCTGGTACCGAAGGACAAGGTCACCCGGCTGCGCATGAAGCTCGCCGAGGGCGGCCTGCCCAAGGGCGGCGGCGTCGGCTACGAGATCTTCGACAAGTCGGACGCGCTGGGCACCACGAGCTTCGTCCAGAACATCAACCATCTCCGCGCGCTCGAGGGCGAGCTCGCCCGCACCATCCGCGCCATCGACCGCGTCCAGGCGGCACGCGTCCATCTCGTCCTGCCGGAGCGGCCGCTGTTCTCGCGCGAGACCCCGGAGCCGTCCGCCTCGATCGTCGTGCGCGTGCGCGGCACCCTCGAGCCGGCGCAGATCCGCGCCATCCGCCACCTCGTCGCTTCCGCCGTCAACGGCCTGAAGCCGCAGCGGGTGTCGATCGTCGACGAGGCCGGACAGCTGCTCGCCGACGGCACCCAGACCGACATCGACCAGCAGGTCGGCGACGAGCGCCGCAACGCCTTCGAGAAGCGGATGCGCAAGCAGGTCGAGGACATCGTCTCCTCGGTCGTCGGTGCGGGCCGCGCCCGCGTCCAGCTCTCCGCCGACTTCGACTTCAACCGCATCACTCAGACCTCCGACCGCTACGATCCGGAAGGCCGCGTGCTGCGCTCGAGCCAGACCCGCGAAGAGCAGTCGGCGACCAACGAGAGTAACGGCCAGGTTACGGTCAACAACGAGCTGCCGGGCAACCAGCAGAACCAGCCGCCGCAGCAGCCGCGGGACCAGAGCAAGAAGACCGAAGAGACCAACAATTACGAGATCTCCCGGACCACCAAGACGGAGGTCACCGAGGCCGGACGGGTCAACCGCATCTCGGTCGCGGTGCTGGTCGACGGCGCCTACTCCAAGAACGAAAAGGGCGAGCTGGTCTATCAGGAGCGCAGCAAGGACGAGCTCGACCGCATCGCCGCGCTGGTCCGCTCCGCAATCGGCTTCGACCAGAAGCGCGGCGACCAGGTCGAGGTGGTCAACCTGAAATTCGCCGACGCTCCCACGGTGCCGCAGATCAACGAGCCCACCGGCTTCCTCGGCATGCTCCACTTCACCAAGGATGACGTCATGTACGTCATCGAGCTCGCGGTGATGATGCTGCTCGGCATTGTCGTCGTGTTCATGGTGGTGCGGCCGCTGGTGAAGAAGATCATTGCCACCGAAGAGGTCGCCGCCCTGGGCGGCGGCCTGCCGGCGCTCACCGACGAAACCGTCCAGGCAGCCGCTCACGCCCAGCAGACCGCCAGCCTGATCGACGTCGCCCAGGTCCAGGGCCAGGTCCACGCCCAGTCCGTCCACCGGGTGGGCGAGCTGGCCGACCGCAACCCGGGCGAAGCCGCCGCCATCATCCGCCAGTGGCTCGCCGAGCCGCAGCAGAACTGATCCCACCGACGTGAACCGCCTGAACTGAAAAGAACGTAGACGCCATGTCGCTGCCGCAGACCCAGAACGCCAACGCCAACAACAACGACATTTCCACGGTGATCGCGACGCTGGCGAGCCGCCAGGCGCAGCGCCCGAAGACCGAGCCCTTGAGCGGCCCGCGGCGCGCTGCCGTGATGATGCTCGCGCTCGGCGAGCAGTATGGCGGCAAGATCTGGCAGCAGCTCGATGACGACGAGGTGCGTGAGCTGTCGCTCGCGATGTCGACGCTGGGAACCATCGAAGCCGACGTCGTCGAGGACCTGATGCTCGAATTCGTCTCGCGCATGTCTGCTTCCGGCGCGCTGATGGGCAATTTCGACGCCACCGAGCGGCTGCTGCAGCAATATCTGCCGCCGGAGCGTGTCAACGGCATCATGGACGAGATCCGCGGCCCCGCCGGCCGCAACATGTGGGAGAAGCTCTCCAACGTCCAGGAAGAGGTGCTCGCCAACTACCTCAAGAACGAATATCCGCAGACCATCGCGGTCGTGCTGTCCAAGCTGAAGCCGGAGCATGCCGCGCGCGTGCTCGCGATCCTGCCCGAGGACATGGCGCTCGACGTGATCGGCCGCATGCTCCGCATGGAAGCGGTGCAGAAGGAGGTCATCGAGCGGGTGGAGCAGACCTTGCGCACCGAATTCATGTCGAACCTGTCGCAGACCCGGCGCCGCGACGCCCACGAGGTCATGGCCGAGATCTTCAACAATTTCGACCGCCAGACCGAGACCCGCTTCATCACCTCGCTGGAGGAAGATAACCGGGAGTCAGCCGAGCGCATCAAGGCGCTGATGTTCACCTTCGACGACCTGATCAAGCTCGATTCCGCCTCGGCGCAGACGCTGCTGCGCAATGTCGACAAGGACAAGCTCGGCGTGGCGCTCAAGAGCGCCAACGAGGAGGTCCGCAACTTCTTCTTCGGCAACATGTCGTCGCGCGCCGCCAAGATGCTGCAGGACGACATGGCCGCCATGGGACCGGTGCGACTGCGCGACGTCGACGAGGCGCAGGCCCTGCTCGTCAATCTCGCCAAGGATCTCGCCGCCAAGGGCGAGATCATGCTCAGCAAGAACCGCGCCGACGACGAACTGGTGTATTGATGGCTCAGCCCGCGAAATTCCTGTTCGATACCGACTTCGCCGCGCCGGAGAAGACGACGCGGGAGCGTGCGGCCACGTCCGCCGAGATCGCACAGAAGGTCGCGGCCGCCGAAGCCGCCGCCTACCGCAACGGCTATGAGGCGGCTCAGCGCGAAGCCAAGGTCGAGGCCGACCGCCGCGTCGCGTCGGCGCTGGAGCAGATCAACATCCAGTTGCAGGGCATCTCCGCCCGCTTCGAAGGCATCGAGCAGCGGATGGAAACCGAGGCCGTCGATGTGGCGGTCGCCGTCGCCCGCAAGCTGTGCGCGGCGCTGATCGACGCGGAGCCGCTCGGCGAGATCGTCGGACTCGTGCACGACTGCTTCGCGCATCTGGTGGCCACGCCACACCTCGTGCTGCGCATCAACGAGACGCTGTACGAGCTCGCCCGCGAGAAGATCGAGAAGCTCGCCAAGCAGAGCGGCTTCGAGGGACGCCTCGTGATCCTCGCCGAGCCGGAGATCGCGACCGGCGACTGCCGCATCGAGTGGGCCGATGGCGGCGTGGTGCTGGAGCGCGCTGCGATCGACGCCAAGATCAACGAGCTGGTCGGACGCTACATGGCGTCCAGGAAGAACTAGGCCGCTGTGGCGGCCGAAGGAGTTTAAGTCATGAGCGACAACGAGATCCCGCTTCCCGACCTCAATTCTGCGGACGCACCTCCGTTGGGCGGGGACGTCGGCTACAACGAAGAAGAGCATGCCGCGCGCATCGCGGCCGACCTCGAGGCGGTGTTCGACGTCCCGGTTCAGGTCTCGGCCGTGCTCGGCCGCTCGAAGATGGATGTTGGCGAGCTCCTGAAGCTCGGGCCCGGCACTGTGCTCGAGCTCGACCGCAAGGTCGGCGAGGCGATCGACATCTACGTCAACAACCGGCTCGTGGCACGCGGCGAGGTGGTTCTGGTCGAAGACAAGCTCGGCGTGACGATGACCGAAATCATCAAGTCCGACCGCAACTGACAGGCATGACCTGCGTGCCGATCGAGAGCGGCGCGACCGAATAGGAGACCAACATGCGGCTTCTCATCGTCGGAACGCTGAAGGGCCAGTTGACGACGGCCACCAAGATCGCCATGGAGAACGGCGCCACCGTCACCCATGCCGAGGACAATGAGCAGGCGATGCGCGTGCTGCGCGGCGGCAAGGGCGCCGACCTGCTGCTGGTCGACGTCGCGCTCGACATCCGCGACCTGGTGATGCGGCTCGACGCCGAGCACATCCACGTGCCGATCGTCGCCTGCGGCATCACCAGCGATGCACGCGCCGCGGTCGCCGCCATCCATGCCGGCGCCAAGGAATACATTCCGCTGCCGCCGGATCCCGAGCTGATCGCGGCGGTGCTCGCCGCCGTCGCCAACGATTCACGCGACCTCGTCTATCGCGACGAGGCGATGGCGAAGGTGATCAAGCTTGCCCAGCAGATCGCCGGCTCCGACGCCTCGGTGATGATCACCGGCGAGTCCGGCACCGGCAAGGAGGTGCTGGCGCGCTACGTCCACACCCGCTCGGCCCGCGCCAAGCGTCCCTTCATCTCGATCAACTGCGCCGCGATCCCCGAGCATCTGCTGGAATCCGAGCTGTTCGGCCACGAGAAAGGCGCCTTCACCGGCGCGGTCGCCCGCCGCATCGGCAAGTTCGAGGAGGCCAATGGCGGCACCCTGCTGCTCGACGAAATCTCGGAAATGGACGTGCGGCTGCAGTCCAAGCTGCTGCGCGCGATCCAGGAGCGCGTGATCGACCGCGTCGGCGGCACCCGCCCGGTGCCGGTCGATATCCGCATCATCGCGACCTCCAACCGCAACCTTGCCGACGCCGTTCGCGAGGGCACGTTCCGCGAGGACCTACTGTTCCGCCTCAACGTCGTCAACCTGAAGATCCCGCCGCTGCGCGAGCGCCCCGCCGACATTCTCGAGCTGGCGCAGCATTTCGCGCGAAAATACTCCGAGGCCAATGCCGTGCCGCTGCGGCCGATCTCGGCGGAAGCCAAGCGCATCCTCACCACCAATCGCTGGCCGGGGAATGTGCGCGAGCTGGAGAACACGATGCACCGCGCGGTGCTGATGGCGCAGGGCGACGAGATCGGGCCGGATGCCATCCTCACGCCGGACGGCACCCGTCTCGACATCGGCAAGACCCAGCCTGCCGTCGCGCATGCTACGATGGCCGCGGAACAGGTCACACGCGCTTTGGTCGGCCGCACGGTCGCCGATGTCGAACGTGACCTGATCCTGGAGACCCTGAAGCACTGCCTGGGCAACCGGACACATGCGGCCAATATCTTGGGCATCTCGATCCGCACGTTGCGCAACAAGCTCAACGAATATGCCGACGGCGGCGTGCCGATCCCGCCGCCAGGCTCCGGCGACACGCCGCGCATGCCGAGCGCCGTATAATCTGCCCATCCGGATCGTTCTCGGCGGCGCGCTGGCCCTCGGCGCGCCGCTTGCCGTTTCGCCGGCTGATGCCGCAACGCGCGGCGTGCTGTCCGGCTGCTGGGAGCAGACGTCGCACGCACCGCTCGTCAATCCGTCGTCGGGTCAGGAATGGGGCGCCCGGAGCTGGTGCTTCGCAGGCAAGGGCAAGCTGATCTCGCGAACGATCGCCTGTGGCAAGGAGGGCTGCGACGGCTGGGACAATGAACGCAGCTATCGCTGGCGGCCGCCCACCCTCTCGTTGTCCGATGCCGAGACGTCGCCGGACGGCGGGCGCACCAAAGTGTGGCGCCGCTGCCGCGTGCAGTTTCTGACCGACGATTGGATGCAGCTACAGGACTGTCAGCAGTCCCCGGATCCGTGGGTTCGCGAGAACACGCCGGCGCGTCGTCGCCGGGCACCACCTCACGAATAGTTCGGCGCCTCGGGATTGCGGAAGATGTGAATGGGATCGCCGGGCGTGAACTCGCGTTGCGTCAGCACGGCATAGGCATAGAGCGCGAGATACAGGATCGCGACGGTGCCGATCACGTAGAGCGCCCAGGTTCCGATCCGTTTCATCAGCTCCGCCGCAAACACCGCCTCAAGGCCGCGGTGCTTTTACGGCGTTCAGCTTCGGGACGCCACCCTGCGACCAACCGCCGCTCACCCCCTACGGCACGTCCTGCGGATCGGCCCCGCCGAGGGGGGCAAGTCGGGCGATGTCCGCGTCGCGGTCGACGTGCACATAGCCGCCATGCCAATACGCCAGGGCTGCCGCTTGCGGCGCCACCTCGACATGCACCACGCGGCCGATCACGATGCCATGGGAATGCCGCTCGATGATCTCCTCGACCTCGCAGTCCAGCGCGGCGAGCGCCCCGACCAGGAGCGGCACGCCGGTCACGTGCTTGCGCCACTCGGCGCCGGCGAACCGCTCGGCGCCTCTGAGACCGCCTTTACCCGAGAACCGCTCGGCCACGCCGATCTGGTCCGCGGCGAGCAGATTGGCGCCGAAAACACGCTCCCGCTGCAGGATCGGCCAGGACGAGGCGTTCCGGTTCAGGCTCACGATCACCGAGGGCGGCTCGATGGACAGCGACGCCAGCGAACTCACGGTCATACCGGTCACATCATCGCCGCGCCCTACGGTGATGACGCTGACGCCGCCGACCAGTTGGCGCATCGCAGAGCGGAAGTCAGGCTGAAGCGCCGTAGCATCGGGCATGTGACGGATGATGGAGTTCATTGCGATATTATCTCCTAACCCGTCGTGCCCGGTCCGAGCAACTGGCCCAGGATCGAGCCTTCCAGCGCCGCAAGCTCCGCAGAGCCGCGCTGGCGCGGGCGCGGCAGATCGACCCTGATGTCCTCGGCGATCCGGCCATTCTCGATGACCAGAACCCGGTCGGCCAGGGCCACGGCTTCCGCCACGTCATGGGTGACCAGGATTGCGGTGAAGGTTTGATCGGCCCAGACCCGCTCCAGCAGCCGCTGCATCGCGATCCGCGTCAACGCATCGAGGGCGCCGAGCGGCTCGTCGAACGCCAGCAGGCGCGGACCGCTGACGAGCGCGCGCGCCAGCGCGACGCGCTGCTTCTGGCCGCCGGACAGCACCGCCGGCCATTGGTCGCGCTTGTCGGCGAGACCCACTTCCTCCAGCGCCTGCCGCGCGCGCTCATGCGCGCCGGCGGCCTTGCGCTCGCGGCCGAGGCCGACCTCGACATTGCCGAGCACCCGCGCCCACGGCAGCAGCCGCGGTTCCTGGAACATGACGCGGACGTCCTCGGGCCGCGCCGCGGCTTCACCGAAGCTGATGCTGCCCGACGTCGGCTTGTCCAGACCTGCGATCAGGCGGAGCAGCGTGCTCTTGCCGCAGCCACTCTGACCGACGATCGCGAAGAACTGACCGGCCGGAATCTCGAGATCGATGCCGCGCAGCACCTCGTTGTCGCCGAACGCCTTGCGAAGGTCGCGGATCACCAGCGGCAGGCCGCGCGTCTCGGGTTTGGCCGCGGTCACGCCTGGCTTCCTCGCGCGGCGGAAGGCCTCAGCCTGCCCGATCACGTCAGTGCCGTCGATCGCCTCGGCGCCGGACACGGGAATTCGGAGCGCTTGCTGCATTTACGAACCTCAATGTTTGCTGAAGGCCGGATGCCAGGACAGCGTCATCCGTTCCAGCACCCGCGAAGCGCTGTCGGCGACCTTGCCCAGCAGGGCGTAGATCAGGATAGAGAGCACGACGACGTCGATCTGCATGAACTCGCGCGCCTGCATCGCCATGTAGCCGAGGCCCGAAGAGGCCGCGATCGTCTCGGCGACAATCAAGGTGAGCCACATGATGCCGAGCGCGAAGCGCAGACCGACGAAGATCGACGGCAACGCGCCGGGGAAGATCACGCGGCGAAACAGCTCGCTGTCGGTCATGCCGTAGACGCGGCCCATTTCAATGAGTTGCGGATCGACGGTGCGAATCCCGTGCAGCGTGTTGAGGTAGACGGGGAAGAACACGCCGAGGGCCACCAGGAACAGTTTTGCGCTCTCGTCGATGCCGAACCACAGGATGACCAGCGGGATCAGCGCCAGATGTGGCACGTTGCGCACCATTTGCAGCGTGGTGTCCGTCAGCTTCGCCGACAGCTGCGACAGGCCATTGGCGAGCCCGAAGGCGAAGCCGATGCCGCCACCGATCAAAAAGCCGATCGAGGCGCGCCAGAAGCTGACCCAGATGTTACGGCCGAGCTCACCCGACCACAGCAGCTTCCACCCGGCGCGCGCGACGTCGCTCGGCGCCGGCAGCACCCGCGGCGACACGAGACCGGCGACCGAGGCCGCCTGCCAGATCAGAATGATCGCGAGCGGAACCAGCCAGGGCAGAAATCCATCCGCCTTGGGCATCCTGAGCTTGCGAACCTTGGGAAGGCTTTCGATCAGGCTCATGATTGCGACGCCCGCTGCAGGGGACGATGCTCGTTGGCGATGGTCTCGCCGAACGGGCCGGTGTTGGTGCGCAGTTTGGTCACGTTGCCGGCCTGCTCCGACACGTTCAGCCCAAGCTTGGGAAACACCAGCTCGGCGAAGCGGTAGGCTTCTTCGAGGTGCGGGTAGCCGGACAGGATGAAGGTGTCGATGCCAAGCTCCTGGTACTCGCGGATGCGCGCCGCGACCGTGTCGGGATCGCCGACCAGCGCGGTCCCGGCGCCGCCGCGGACGAGGCCGACGCCGGCCCACAGGTTCGGGCTGATCTCGAGCTTGTCGCGGCGGCCGCCGTGGAGCTGCGACATGCGCTGCTGGCCGACCGAATCCATCCGCGCAAAAATCTTCTGTGCCGAGGCGATGGTGTCGTCGGTGACGTGCTTGATGAGGTCGTCGGCGGCCGCCCACGCCTCCGCGTTGGTCTCGCGCACGATCACGTGCAGGCGGATGCCGAACGACAGCTTGCGGCCACGGCTGTCGGCGACGGCTCTCACCCTGGCGATCTTCGCCGCGACATCTGCCGGCGGCTCGCCCCAGGTAAGATACTTCTCGACCGTATCGACGGCGACGTCGATGCCGGCATCCGACGAGCCACCGAAGAACAGCGGCGGGCGTGGCGACTGCACCGGTGGGAACAGCAGCCGGCCATCCTCGACCTTGATGTGCTTGCCGGCGAAGTTGACGGCTTCGCCTTCGAGCAGCGCGTTGTAGACGGTGAGAAACTCGCGGGTGACCTCGTAGCGCTCCTCGTGCGACAGGAAGATGCCGTCGCCCTTGTTCTCGACCGGATCGCCGCCGGTGACGACGTTGACCAGCAGGCGTCCGTTGGTGACACGGTCGAGCGTCGCGGTCATGCGCGCGGCTACGGCCGGCGATTGCAGACCCGGACGCACCGCCACTAGATAGCGCAGCTTCTCGGTGAATGGCGCCACGGCCGACGCCACGATCCAGGAATCCTCGCAGCTGCGTCCCGTCGGGATCAGCACGCCGAAATAGCCGAGCTGGTCGGCGGCCTGCGCGACCTGGCGCAGATAGTTGAAGTTGACCTCGCGGCCGCCTTGCGAGGTGCCGAGATAGCGGCCGTCGCCATGGGTCGGCAGGAACCACAGCACATTTGGCTTCGACGAAGCGTTGCTCATGTCGTTGTCTTTCGGATTGGTGTCGCGATCTGGCGTCAGGTGGACGGCGTCCACTTCCAGACGATGTCGGCGACGTTGACTTGTTTCGGAATGAGCCCAACCCGGGCGAAGCGGTCGGCGACGGCCTGCTGGCTCTTGATCACCTCGTCGTCGATCGGCACGACGCTATAGACCGAGCGGTCGACGAAGCGCTTGACCGCCTCAAGATCGACGCCGGTGGCCTCGGCCTGGGCCTTGGCGACCTCCTCGTGATGGCTGTTGGCCCACACGCCTTCCGCGGCGAAGGCGGCGTTCAGCCTGGCCACCACGGCCGGATACTTTTCGACGAAGTCGGAGCCGACGATGTAGAACGAATTCGGCTTGTGGACATCCTTGTCCCAAGCGATCACCCGCGCATTCTCCTTGAGCTCGGCGAGCGCGAGATACGGATCCCAGATCGACCAGGCGTCGACCGAGCCCTTGACGAAGGCGGCGGTGGCATCGGCGGGCGCGAGCGGCGCCGGCGTGATGTCGCTCCAGGACAGGCCCGCCTTCTCCAGCGCGGCGACCAGGAGATTGTGCGCGCTCGAGCCCTTGCCGAAGGCGACGCGCTTGCCCTTGAGATCGGCCAGCGTCTTGATCGGCGAGTCCTTGGGCACGATGATCGCCTGGCTGCTGCCGTTCTGCTTGACGGCGGCCGCATAGCGGATCTTGGCGCTGGCAGCCTGCGCGAAGATCGGCGGGGCGTCGCCGACATAGCCGAAGTCGACGCTGCCGACATTGATGGCTTCCAGCAGCGGCGGACCGAACTGGAAGTCGACCCAGACGATGTCGATGCCGACAGGCTTGAACGTATCCTCGATGGTGCGGCGCGCCTTCACCGCCGGGAAGAAGCCGCCCTTCTGGGTGCCGATCCGGATCTCCTTCGGCTTGTCCTCGGCGCGCAGCGGCGCCGCTGAGGCCATCACCGCAGCCGATGCCAACGACAGTTTCAGAAAATCACGCCGCTTCATTGCCCTCTCCGATCACCCTTGCGCATCTACGTTGATGCGATGCACAGGATGATGGTGGCGGGCGAAACGCGTGTCGAGCACCCCTGGAAAATAGTGATGCCGGTCCTCTCGGCTCACGACCAGAGGGGATGATCGTATCGAGGCCCCCACGCAAAGCAGCGAGAATTTCTCGCAAGCAAAGATGCGATCACGCGTCTTCACGGCCCATCAACCAAGATCTCGGTGGGACCGGCGCGACTCCGCTCTGGCGGTGCGCCGGTGTGCGCGAGGTTCCGCCCGCTTGATCCAGGTCAACGCCGGTTTCCGGAGCTTTCTTAAACATAAGATTAGGCGCGGCCCGGATGCCGCAATCCCTCCTGAACCTCCCCTAGCAGAGAATTCTCTCATGTCGCTCGTTGGCAGCGATGCGAACGCGCATGCGCGTCGCAGACGCATGGAAATTTTTGCCTTCCTGTTTCTCACCGCCGTGCTGATGCCCGCGCTCGCGGTCGCCACCGTCGGCTCCTACGGGCTCACGGTGTGGGTCTACCAGATGATGGTCGGGCCGCCCGGCCCGCCTGCTGCGCATTGATTGGAACGACCACGCCTATGCTCTCCCACCGCACCTCCCTCGACCGCCGCGCGCTGATCACCGGCCGTGTCCTCACCGCCGATCCCGTCGTCGCGCCGGCCAAGGGCGAGATCGCCAGCATCATCGTGCAGACCCGCCCCGAGCAGCTCGATCGCGTCGAAGCCGACATCCTCGCGCTGTCCGGCTGCGAGATCCACGGCCGCGACGAGCGCGGCAAGCTGATCGTGGTCGTCGATGCGCCCGATGCCGGCGCGCTCGGCGCCACCATGAACCGGATCGGACTGCTGCCGCACGTGCACTCCGCCTGCCTCGTCTTCCACGCCATCGACGCCGGCTAATCACACGAGACTCCAATGACCGACATGAAGATCGATCGCCGCCAGATGCTGAAGCTGGAGGCCGCCGCGATTGCCGCGGCCGCCGCCGGCATGCCGAGCGCCTCGCTCGCGGCGAACCTCGTCACCGAGCGCGAAGCCTCCGAGTTGAAATGGGACAAGGCCGCCTGCCGCTTCTGCGGCACCGGCTGCAGCGTGATGGTCGCGACCAAGGACAACCGCGTCGTCGCCACCCATGGCGACATCAAGGCCGAGGTCAATCGCGGCCTGAACTGCGTCAAGGGCTACTTTCTCTCGAAGATCATGTACGGCCATGATCGCCTGACGCATCCGATGCTGCGCAAGACCAATGGCAAATACGACAAGAACGGCGAGTTCACGCCCGTCTCCTGGGACGAAGCGTTCGACGTCATGGCCGCGAAGTACAAGGAGGCGCTGAAGAAGCGCGGGCCTTCCGGCGTCGGCATGTTCGGCTCCGGACAGTGGACGATCTGGGAAGGCTATGCGGCCTCGAAGCTGTTCAAGGCCGGCTTCCGCTCCAACAACATCGATCCGAATGCGCGGCACTGCATGGCCTCGGCCGTCGCCGGCATGATGCGCACCTTCGGCATCGACGAGCCGCCCGGCTGCTACGACGACATCGAGGCCACCGACGCGTTCGTGCTGTGGGGCTCCAACATGGCGGAGATGCATCCGATCCTATGGAGCCGCGTCACCGACCGCAGGCTGTCGGCGCCGCATGTCAAGGTCGCCGTGCTCTCGACCTTCGAGCACCGCTCGTTCGACCTCGCCGACATCGGCATGGTGTTCAAGCCGCAGACCGATCTCTATCTCCTCAACGCGATCGCCAACCACATCATCAAGACCGGCCGCGTCAACAAGGAGTTCGTCCAGGCGCATACGGTATTCAAGAAGGGCCAGACCGACATCGGCTACGGCCTGCGGCCCGAGCATCCGCTGGAGAAGAAGGCGACCGGCCGCACCAAGGCCAATGACGCCACCGACATCTCGTTCGACGATTATGCCAAGTTCGTCTCCGACTACACGCTGGAGAAGGCCGCCGAGATGTCCGGCGTGCCGCTGAACCGGCTGGAGGCGCTGGCCGAGCTCTATGCCGATCCGAAGACCAAGGTGGTCTCGTTCTGGACCATGGGCTTCAACCAGCACACCCGCGGCGTCTGGTGCAACAACCTCGTCTACAACATCCATCTGTTGACGGGAAAGATCAGCGAGGCCGGCAACAGCCCGTTCTCGCTGACCGGCCAGCCCTCGGCCTGCGGCACCGCGCGCGAGGTCGGCACCTTCTCGCACCGCCTGCCCGCCGACATGGTCGTCACCAACAAGGAGCACCGCACCAAGGCCGAGCACATCTGGCAGTTGCCGGAGGGCACGATCCCCGACAAGCCAGGCTATCACGCCGTGCTGCAGAGCCGGATGCTGAAGGACGGCCTGCTCAACGCCTATTGGGTACAGGTCAACAACAACCTCCAGGCCGGCCCCAACGCGAACGAGGAAACCTACCCGGGCTTCCGCAATCCGGACAATTTCATCGTCGTTTCCGACGCCTATCCGTCGGTGACCGCGCTCGCCGCCGATCTGATCCTGCCGACCGCGATGTGGGTGGAGAAGGAAGGCGCCTATGGCAATGCCGAGCGCCGCACCCAGTTCTGGCACCAGCTCGTGTCGGCACCCGGCGAGGCACGCTCGGATCTCTGGCAGCTCATGGAGTTCTCCAAGCGCTTCAAGATCGAGGAGGTCTGGCCCGAGGAATTGATCGCTAAGAAGCCGGAATATCGCGGCAAGACGCTGTTCGACGTGCTCTACAGGAACGGCCAGGTCGACAAGTTTCCGCTCGACCAGATCGAGCCGGGCTATGCCAACGACGAATCCAAGGCGTTCGGCTTCTACGTCCACAAGGGCCTGTTCGAGGAATACGCCTCCTTCGGCCGCGGCCATGGCCATGACCTGGCGCCGTTCGAGGCCTACCACAAAGAGCGCGGCCTGCGCTGGCCGGTGGTCGACGGCAAGGAGACGCGCTGGCGCTTCCGCGAGGGCTCCGATCCTTACGTCAAGGCCGGCACCGGCGTGCAGTTCTACGGCTTCCCCGACGGCAAGGCGCGCATCTTCGCTTTGCCCTACGAGCCGCCGGCCGAATCGCCCGACAAGGACTACCCGTTCTGGCTGTCGACGGGCCGCGTGGTCGAGCATTGGCATTCCGGCACCATGACGCGCCGCGTGCCCGAGCTCTACAAGGCCTTCCCCGAAGCCGTCTGCTTCATGCATCCGGACGATGCGCAGGAAGCCAACCTGCGGCGCGGCGACGAGGTCAAGGTCGCCTCGCGGCGCGGCTTGATCCGCGCCCGCGTCGAGACCCGCGGCCGCGACAAGCCGCCGCGCGGGCTCGTGTTCGTGCCGTGGTTCGACGAGTCGAAGCTGATCAACAAGGTGACGCTCGACGCCACCGATCCGATCTCGCTGCAGACCGACTACAAGAAATGCGCCGTGCGCATCGAGCGGGTGTGACGATCATGATGAGAAAAATTGCTGTCATGCTGATCGCGGCCAGCGTTGCGGCCGGATCGAGCGCCCTGCTCGCCCAGAGCGTCTCGTCCTCGCTGCGCGGTCCCGCGCCGCTCAACGACGAGGGCCCGGCGCCGCCGATGCAGCCGATGAAGAACACCGCCGAGAAGGAGGTGCGCAACTATCCGGAGCAGCCGCCGGTGATTCCGCATGCCATCGACGGCTATCAGGTCGACATGCAGGGCAACAAATGCCTGTCCTGCCATGCCCGCGCGCGCACCGCGGAGTCGAAGGCGCCGATGCTGTCGATCACGCACTTCATGGATCGCGACGGCCAGTTCCTGGCGACGGTGTCGCCGCGCCGCTTCTTCTGCACCCAGTGCCACGTGCCGCAGAGCGTCGCCAATCCGCCGGTCAGCAACGACTTCGTCGACATCGACACGCTGCTGGCGCACGACAGGCCGGGTGGCAAGCGATGAGCAGCGCCGACATCCCGGAGGGCGCCAAAGCGCCCGTCCCCGAGAAGCGGCTCGGCCTTGTCCGCCGCGCCTGGCAGTTCATTCTCGACCTCATCGACGTGCTGCTGAAGCCGAGCTCCGTGTTCGGGCTCGGCGTGCTGGTGCTGGCGGGCTTCCTCGCCGGCGTCATCTTCTGGGGCGGCTTCAACACGGCGCTGGAGATCACCAACACCGAGAAGTTCTGCACCGGCTGTCACGAGATGCGCGACAACGTGTTCGCCGAGCTGAAGTCGACCGTCCACTTCTCCAACCGCTCCGGCGTGCGCGCCAGTTGCCCGGACTGCCATGTGCCGCACAACTGGACCGACAAGATCGCGCGCAAGATGCAGGCCTCCAAGGAGGTCTGGGGCCATCTGTTCGGCTCGATCAACACCCGCGAGAAGTTCACCGACCGCAGGCTGGAGCTGGCCCTGCACGAATGGGCGCGCTTCAAGGCCAATGATTCGCTCGAATGCCGCAACTGCCACAGCGCGCAGTCGATGGACATCACCAAGCAGTCGCCGCGCGCCGTCGAAGCGCACCAGCGCTTCCTGTTCACCGGCGAGAAGACCTGTATCGACTGCCACAAGGGCATCGCGCATCATCTGCCGGACATGCGCGGCGTCCCGGGCTGGCAGTAGGCTTCTTCTGGAGGGGAACGAGCGATCGCCGCAGGCACGCTGCGCCCCCTCCCCCGCTTGCGGGGGAGGGCTGGGGTGGGGGCGCCACACGGACAGTCCCGCCGGAGCGTTCCCCCACCCGCATCGCATCTTCCGATGCGATGCGACCTCCCCCGCAACCGGGGGAGGCGTGGACCCACTCGCATCAGCGCTTGATCTCTCCCCTCCAGCCCTTAGGTTCACGGAATGTCCCCGAGTCGCCGCGCGGCTCCATCCCGTTGAGCCATGCCCGCCTTCTCTCCGCATCAGGATTCCGCCCTCAAGGCCGTCGGCGACTGGCTGAAGGCCAAGCCAGGCAAGAACGGCACGCCGCAGGTGTTCCGGCTGTTCGGCTATGCCGGAACCGGCAAGACCACGCTGGCCCGCCACATCGCCGAAGACGTCGACGGCGAGGTCAAGTTCGCGGCCTTCACCGGCAAGGCGGCGCTGGTGATGCGCAGCAAGGGCTGCGACAATGCCTCCACCATCCACTCGCTGATCTATCGCGCGCAGGAGAGCGGCGAGGAGCAGCCGAACTTCGAATTGTGGGACGACGCGCCGGCGTCCAAGGCCAAGCTGATCATCATCGACGAATGCTCGATGGTCGACGCCGATCTCGGCCGTGATCTCCTGTCCTTCGACTGCCCGTTGCTGGTGCTCGGCGATCCCGCGCAGCTGCCGCCGGTCAAGGGCGGCGGCTTCTTCACCGACAGCGAGCCCGACGTGATGCTCACCGAGGTGCATCGCCAGGCCAAGGACGATCCGATCGTGCGGATGTCGATGGACGTGCGCGAGGGCAACACGCTCGACATCGGCCGCTACGGCGAGAGCGAGGTGGTGGAGCGCCGCGAGCTCGATCCGTCGCGCGTGATGGAGGCCGACCAGGTGCTGGTCGGCCGCAACGCCACCCGCCGCGCCTACAACAACCGCTTTCGGCAGCGCCTCGACATCGAGGACGCCCTCCCCGTCGCCGGCGACAAGCTGGTCTGCCTGCGCAACAACCGCAAGAAGGGCCTGTTCAATGGCGGGCTATGGCGGGTGAAGTCGCGCGCGACCTCGAAATCCAAGATCGTGACGATGCGGGTCGCGCCCGACGAGGATCTCGGACGCAAGGTAACGAAAGTCTCGGTGCGCGGCGAATGCTTCGGCGGCGGCATCGACGACATCCCGTGGGAGCAGCGCAAGCCTTACGACGAGTTCGACTACGGCTACGTGCTGACCGTGCACAAGTCGCAGGGCTCGCAATGGGACGACGTGGTGCTGTTCGACGAGAGCTTTGCCTTCCAGGAGAGCCGCGCCCGCTGGCTCTACACCGGAATCACACGGGCCGCGAAGCGGCTGTCGATCGTAGTGTAACGCCGGCTTTACCGCGCGAGGCGATTTCGCCCGCCTCGCTGGTACCCGCCTGCGGCCGGTTGATCCACGTCAACCTGACGCAGGGTCCTTGGCGGATAGAGATCGATTCACATCTCTGTTAATCCGGCAGCAGGCGGCGGGATCGCATGGCAAAGTCCAGGACCACGAAGGGCAAGGCCTCCAACGGCCAACGCATGAAGCGCGCAGCCGCCACCGCGCGCGTCGCGCGCCGGCAGTCCGCCGCCAGGCTCGATCCGATCGCGCAGTCGCTGGTCGACGAACAGATGCAGGCCGCGCAGATCACCGGGCTGTCGGCGTTCGAGACCGTGCTCAACGGACCGCCGGCCCTGGACGCCAACTCTGCGCCGGTCAAGGCGATGCTGGATGGTGCCGCGCCCGACGATGCCAAGCTGATGAAGGCGCTGATCGAGGGCAAGGCCAAGCCCGACAAGCGTCACACCTCCGACGAGCTCGCCGACAACTGGCGCCAGGGCGGCTACCCCTACAAATTCCGCATGTACCGCAAGGACTATGAGGAACAGAAATTCATCCTGCAGACCGAGCTGCTCAAGCTGCAGAACTGGATGAAGGATGCGCGGCAGCGCCTGGTGCTGCTGTTCGAGGGCCGCGATGCCGCCGGCAAGGGCGGCACCATCAAGCGCTTCATGGAGCATCTCAATCCGCGCGGCGCCCGCGTCGTCGCGCTGGACAAGCCGAGCGACGTCGAGCGCGGCCAATGGTATTTTCAGCGCTATGTCGAGCACCTGCCGACCGCGGGCGAGATCGTGCTGTTCGATCGCTCATGGTACAACCGCGCCGGGGTCGAGCGCGTGATGGGCTTCTGCTCGCAGGCCGAATATGACGAGTTCCTGCGCCAGGTGCCGGAGTTCGAGCGCAATCTCGTGCGCAGCGGCATGCATCTCATCAAGTTCTGGTTCTCGGTCAGCCGCGAGGAGCAGCGCCGCCGCTTCAAGGAGCGCGAGGCGCATCCGCTCAAGCAGTGGAAGCTGTCGCCGATCGACACCGCCTCGCTCGACAAATGGAACGACTACACCCGCGCCAAGGAGGCGATGTTCTTCTCCACCGACACCGCCGACTGTCCGTGGACCGTGATCAAGTCCGATGACAAGAAGCGCGCGCGGCTGAACGCGATGCGCTGCGTGCTGCACTCCCTGCCCTATGCCGGCAAGGACGCCTCGCGCATCGGGCAGGTCGACGATCTCATCGTCGGCCGCGCCAGCGTCATCCACGAGCGCGAGGAGCACGCGAGCTGAGGCGACGCGCTCAGCGCCGATGACGCCGATGCGCCCTCACGGGATCGGCCGGCGGCATCGTTGCATTTGCATTCGGAAAGGCCGGCGTGCCACGGCGGGCCAGCTGCGCCTGCGCCGCCGGCGTCAGCGCGCCGCCATTGAGCACATCGCGGTCGGGATGCATGGCCGCATAGGCCGCCGGCTCGGAGAATTGGGCCGACGCCGCGGTGGCCGCCAGTGGCGACACCAGCAGAGCTGCCGCCAGGCTCCTGAATGCGATCATGATTGGTCTTCCCTGTTGCGCACCAATTCGCGCAGGCGATGATGTAGGCAGGCGAAAGCGGCATCCCAATCACGACCGCGCGAGGTGACGGCCGTTCGTGATCGCGCCCATCTCTCAGACGTAGCGCTGCAGCCGCTGTCCGGGCAGCAGATCGTAGGACGCCTTCCAGGCGACCCGTCATCGCCGCTGCGGCAGCCGATCATTCGGGCGGAGATGAGCGGACGGCGGAAACGCGGGCGCCGCGCCGGAGGCGCGCACCAGGCCCATTCGTCCCGCCGGCGTCAGTGCGCCGCCGTTGAGCACGTCGCGATCGGGATACATCGCCTGAAACGCCCCCGGCTCCTGCTCGCCGTAGAACCAGCCCTGCGCCGATGCCGGCGCGGCAGTCGCCATCGACAGCAGCACCGCTGCCGCCTTTGATTTCCAGGATGTCATGATTGTTCTCCAGGTTCTCAAGATGCGGAGAACGCGCACTCGATGTCTGGTCAGGGGTCTGACGATCGAGACGCGTCCGCCTCTGTATTGACCGCAGAGAGAACGAAATATTCGCGGCGTCTCCGCCGCGCGGGCATCACGACCACGAGACCTGAACCACATCATGGTTCGAAGATCGACGAAGTGTGATGTCATCGTGAGCTTGCGGACTAGATGGCCCGTCGGGCAAATCGGCCAACGACGACAGAAGCTGTCAAGGTCTTCTGAAAAACACAAATCGTTTCGCGGTTTGCCCAAATCAGGCTTATGATGCCCGCGTTTCGTTGCACGGCAGGGGACGTATCGCGATCGTCACGGACGTTGGCAGCGAAATGCGATGGACGCGACATGTTGCAGCGGGCGAAGCGCCTGCGGACGAACGACATGGCGCGGACGGCGAAAGCGTGTGGTCCTGGCCTCCCGACGCTGAGGCCAAGCTGGTGGTGATGATCCGCCGGCGACGGGGGCAAGACAGCCGGTCCCCGAGGAGAGCACGTATAAGCGTTAACACCATCGCGCGGGGAAGGCCGGATCTGTCTGGCTGCACCTGTGGTACCTGCCGCCTGCATTTTTTTGAGCAGGCGGGCCACGGGCCTCAGCCGAGGTCCGGCCTTCCCTGCGCCCTCCGCTTCCGGAGGGCCAATGAACCGGTATCCCTCGGGCCATTCGAGCCGCGAGAACAAATCGCCATGTCTGGAACGCTCCCGCCACAACTCACAGTGTCGTTCCCGACGCCCAGTGCGCAATTGTGCACGCCTCGCGCCACCCCGGCCGTTCACGCAGTCGTGTCGCGTCCCCCGTAACGCCGGCCGAGCACCGACGTATCTTGCAGGAGAGGCCGGACCGGGCCAGTGTTTCCGGCTGGCGAGACGAGACAAGCCACCCCTCACGAGGATCCAAAGATGCGCCTCACCCGCTCCCTTTTCGTCAAGACAGCCGTGCTCGGTGCCATGACGGCCGGCATCCTGGCCTGGCAGCCGCTGCACGCCGCCGAGGTGGCCGTCGTGATCCCACCGCCGGCCCAGGATCAGCCGGCCTCCGACGGGCTGGAAACCGCCGTTGTCGCCGGCGGTTGCTTCTGGGGCGTCCAGGGCGTCTACCAGCACACGGCGGGCGTGGTCAGCGCGGTGTCCGGCTATGCCGGCGGCACCAAGGCCACGGCCGACTACCGCACGGTGTCGAGCGGCACGACGGGCCATGCGGAATCGGTCCAGATCAAGTACGACCCGAAGAAGATCTCCTACGGCAAGATCCTGCAGATCTTCTTTTCGGTCGTGCACGATCCGACCCAGTTGAACCGACAGGGCCCGGACTCAGGCCCGCAATATCGCTCGGCGATCTTCACCACCTCGGAGGCGCAGAGGAAGGTCGCGGAGGCCTATGTCGCCCAGCTCGACAAGGCCAAGGTGTTCGGCAAGCCGATCGTCACCAAGATCGGCAAGCTCGAGGCGTTCTATCCGGCCGAGGCCTATCATCAGGACTATCTGACGCTGCACCCGAGCCAGCCCTATATTGCCTATAACGACCTGCCGAAGATCGAGAACCTGAAGAAGATCTTCGCGGAGAACTACATCGAGAAGCCGACGCTGGTCGGCGAGGCCAAAGCGACGAACTGAGGCGACGACCTGCCGCCACGACTTTGAGGCCGCGACGGCGGCCGATCAGCGCAATGACAGGGGCGGACGAGTCTAGGTCCGCCAGAGGAAAAGAGATGAGCGACACCAAGACCGACGACAAGGTCATCAAGAGCGAGGCGGAATGGCGCAAGGAGCTGACGCCGATGCAGTACGCCGTGCTGCGCGATAAGGCGACCGAGCGCCCGTTCTCGGGCGAATACGAGCATGAGCATCGCGCCGGGACCTATGTGTGTGCCGGCTGCGGCCAGACCCTGTTCGAGTCCGACGCCAAATTCGACTCCGGCTGCGGCTGGCCGAGCTTCACCCAGCCGGCGACGGAGAGCCACATCGACGAGGAGACCGACTATACCCACGGCATGGTCCGCACCGAGGTGCTGTGCTCGAAATGCTCGGGCCATCTCGGCCATGTCTTTCCCGACGGTCCGGGGCCAACCGGCCTGCGCTATTGCATCAATTCCGCGGCCCTGAAGTTGAAGCCGCGCTGACGTCACCATCGGCCCCGGTTCCGTTACGGACGGTAATGGGGCCGCTGGGCTGGCGGCCGGCGAGGCGTGGGCGGCCAAAACCGGCCACCAGGGGTGAGATTTTAGCCGTGCAGATCGGGCTCTCCTGCATTCACAAGTTGCAGATCGATTAAACTATTGAAAAAAGAGGACATTTCAGCGCGGTCCGAACCAGGCCGGATTTACGATGTGAGCGTGCAGGATTCGCATTTCTGCCAAATCGGCCTATATTAGGGGTCGTAACTGACTATGCAGGGCCGGGCCGCCTGGAGCGGCAAATCCCGCCCTCCACCCCCGCAATCGCTGGCGTCATCGCCAAGCTGAATGTTTTGAAAGCTCGCGTCAGCGCTTCCAGCCGACAAGAAGAGGTCTCAGACCATGCGTCCACTGCGTCCGTTCAACTTCAACACCTCTGCCGAACTGTTTCCCGCCGCCATCCGCAAGAAGAAGCGGGCGGGGTTTGCCTATAGGCGGTTCGGCACCGCGGCTGAAGCCGTGCGCTTTGCCATGGAGGAGTTGCCTGCGGATTCGCTGAATGGCGCCTACCTGCAGGTCGAGGAAGCCCGGTTCGACCAGAACGGCATCCGCACCCTGTATGAGAGCGAGGCGTTCCCGCTGCCGCGCCGGGTGGTCGACAAGGCGCCGGACGCCGATGCGGCCTGACGGCTGCCAAACCATTCTCCAACACCCTGCCCCGCCTTGTGCGGGGCAGTTTTTTTATGGGGGTCGGTTTGTGCGGCTTTTGGCCCGGTCTCGCGGCGCATCAACGCGGCTGGGTATCGAGCCACCGCCGCAAGATCTTGGCGTTGCGCATGTTGGCGCGGAACAGCACGTCGAAGGCGTCGCCCGCCACGGGGACCATGCCGATCACCCCCTCGACCGCGACATTGCCGAGCATCCGGGTGATGACGTGCCAGGGCGCGCCCAGCGCACGGGCCTCGCGCACCAGCCACAGCGACAGCGCGGTCGCGATGAGGTCACCGACCACAGGGATCAGGCCGATGATGCCGTCGATGCCATAGCGGATGTTGGTGCCGGGCAGGACGAAGGCGACGTCGAGCAGCTTCGCCACCGCCTCCAGCCGCGCGATGCGCTGCTCACGGGTCAGATTGCCGAATGGATTGGAGGTGCTGAAATCGAAGCGCACGCCGCCCGGGCCGACGAAGGCGCCATTGAACGAGGACTGGAAGGATCCCTGCGGGATCTCACGTCCGTCCTGGTCGATGATCGGTCCGCGCGCCTCATTGGCGTTGAAGCGTGCCTGCGAGGCGCGTCCGGAGGCGCGGCGGGGCGAGGGGGTCATCTGCTCTTGCATACCCATCACATAGAAACGCGGCAGCAGGGCGCAAGTTGCGTCACGCCGTCACGCGCTGTGCTCGCTGGGCTGAGCCGCCGGCGCTTCGGGCGGGGTTTCGTCGACGAATTTGTGCACCAGCCACGACGACACCGTCGCGGGAATGAAGCCGACCAGTCCGTAAAGGACCCATTGCAGGGCACCGTATTCGGAGCCGTGCGAAGCGTAGTTGAAGCCGGCGAGCAGGAAGGCGATGCCGCCCACCAGCAGCATCCGCAAGGTCGGCCCGATGCGCCTGACGTGGAACAGGATGTCGTCGATCGCGCACATCATCAGTGCCGGCAGGAAACCGAACAGGTAGCTGTATTGCAGCGAGGTGACAAAGACCTTGAACAGCTTGGCCACTTCGCCGGGATTGGTGTTGGTCCAATAGCCGGACATGTAGGTCGTGACCAGAAGCAGCGCGAAACCGCCCAGCGCCGGGCCCACGGCAACGAAGATGAGATATCGCTTCATGCCCAATCTCCTGCCTCGCCGATTCGCCCAACGCGCGAGGCGCGTGCGGACTGCTCAGTCACCCCACAGCGCGAAGGCGTCGTTGAAGGCGCGCTCGCCCGGCGCGCCCTTCTCGATCGCGATGATGGCCCGGCGCTGATTGCTGTAGACCAGCGGAACGTCGAACCAGGAGCGCTCCTTCAGGAGCTGCACGTTGCGGGTCCGGTCGGCGTCGACATTGGACAGGCCGACCAGGAAGAAGCCGTCGGTGACCTTCACTGCGAGGCCGGCCAGCGGCGTCCCGCGCGCCTGCTCGTTGGATTTCATCAGGATCCCCGGCACGTTGCCGACGCCGCCGCCAGAGAAATCCTGCGGCAGGATGAAGGTCAGTTCCGCGGTATGGCTCGCCGGCAGCGACGTGTCGGTGTTGCGGCGGAACGACATCGTCATCTTGAACTTGCGATCGGGAATCTCGATGTCGGCGCGCACAGCGATGTCGGCCTTCTGCGTCCCCGTCGCCTTGATCTGCTCGGTGCGCCAGACCACCGAGCCGATGTATTGCTTGCCCTTCGGATCGGCGGGATCCTCGTCATAGAGCACGACGCGTTGCGCGACCGGCGCGATCTGGTCCGAGGACGGCGACTGCCCGACACGGTCGGTGATCTTCGGCTTGCTCAGCGGCGTGCCGGTGTCCTTGGGCGCCTCGACCGTCGAGGAAGATTTGAACAGGCCATTGACCATCCCAACCAGCGGCCGGCCCCACAGAATTCCGGCGCCGATCAGGATCAGCACGATCCCTGCGGCGATGGCGGCCTTGAATGGAAAGGTCGAGCCGCTGCGCTCCGACTTCTTCTTGCCCTCGCGATCCGGCGCGGCGCCGCGCTGGCGGGTCGAGGTGGCAGGCAGCGCGTAGCGCTCGGCCTCCTGGACCGACTCGTCATAGGAGTATGGCGCCTCAGGCAGCGGCGGCCGGTCATCGTCGTCGCCCTCGAGCCGATCGAGATCGGTGGTCGGAACGTTGGCGTAGGTCTTGCGCGCCGCACGGTTGGCCTGGGCAGCGGCCTTGCCGAGATCGTCGACATCAGCGGTGATGTCGCGGAAGCCGCGCATGGCGGGCGGCGTTGCCGGATTGCCGTTGTCCTGAGCACCGCGGCGGGCGGCCGCCGGACGTTCGCGCACTGGAGGCGCCGCCCCATCCTGTGGAGGCGTTTGAGGCGGCTGGGGCCGCGGCGGCACAGCCGGTGCGCCAGCGGCAGCCGGCGGCGCTTCCGGTCGCGGATTGCGCGCCGGACGCGGCTCGGCCGTCTCGCCGCCGAGCGGCGGCCGCTCGGCCCGGGCAGCGGCCGGGGCCGCCGGTCGTGGCCGCGGGGCGGTCGTGGCGGCCTGGTCTGGAGTCGGAGCGGGCTGAGCCGCGGGGGTGGCCGGAGCATCCGAATTGCGCGCACCGGCCCGCCGGAGCGCATCACCTGGGCGGGCCGCGCCGCTGGACGCCCGCTGTGCCTCGCGGGCGCGCTGGGCCGCTTCCGCCTCAACCTTGCGCACGGCTTCCTCGAGCGACAGCCGCTCGCGCGTAATCTCGGATTCGCTCAGCGGCGGCTGGACGCTGCGCAACTGTGCGATCAAGGCCGCCCGCGCCCGCTCGTAAAGCGCACGCCGGCTTTCCCCGGGAGCGTTGGGGTCCAATCCGGCAATGGCACGGGCTATCAGCGGGTAGTAGTCGGCCATATCAACTCAATTCGCGCGCTCAGCTGTCGGGTCCCGTCACGCCTCGAAGGGATTCTGGACCAGAATAGTATCCTCGCGTTCGGGGCTGGTGGAAAGCAGCGCGATCGGGCAACCCACCAGTTCCTCGATCCGCCGGACGTATTTGATGGCCTGTGCCGGCAGATCGGCCCAGGAGCGCGCGTTTGCGGTCGGCTGCTTCCAGCCTTCGATGGTCTCGTAGATCGGTTCGACCCGAGCCTGCGCGCCCTCTCCTGCCGGGAAATGATCGATCTCCTTGCCGTCCAGCCTGTAGCCGGTACAGACATCGATGGTGTCGAAACCATCGAGAATGTCCAGCTTGGTCAGCGCAAGACCGTTAATGCCGCAGGTCCGCACCGCCTGGCGGACCAGGACCGCATCGAACCAGCCGCAACGACGCGGCCGGCCGGTATTCGTTCCGAATTCGCGGCCACGCTCGCCGATCTTGCGGCCGGTCTCGTTGTCCTGCTCGGTGGGAAACGGCCCCTGCCCGACCCGGGTCGTGTAGGCCTTGCACAGGCCGAGCACATAGCCGATCGCGCCCGGCCCGAGGCCCGCGCCCGTGGCCGCCTGCGCCGCGACCGTGTTGGACGAGGTCACGTAGGGATAGGTGCCGTGATCGACGTCGAGCAGCGCGCCCTGCGCGCCCTCGAACAACATCCGCTTGCCTTCGCGGCGCTTGATGTCGAGCAGACGCCAGACCGTCTCCGCATAGGGCAGCAGCTTCGGCGCAAAGGCCGTCAGCTCGCGCAGGATCTGCTGGCCGTCGATCGGCTCGAGGCCGAGGCCGCGGCGGAGCGCATTGTGGTGCGCGAGCAGCCGATCGATCTTGTGCGGCAGCGTATCGAGATCGGCGAGGTCCATCAGGCGGATCGCGCGGCGGCCGACCTTGTCCTCATAGGCCGGGCCGATGCCGCGGCGGGTGGTGCCGATCGCGGTCGCCGCGCTCGCGGACTCGCGCAGCGCGTCGAGTTCGCGGTGCAGTGGCAGGATCAGCGTGACGTTCTCGGCAACGCGCAGATTGTCCGGGCTGATGGCGACGCCCTGCGACTGGAGCTTGCCGACCTCGTCGAGGAAGGCCTGCGGATCGAACACGACGCCATTGCCGATCACCGACAGTTTGCCGGTGCGCAGCACGCCGGACGGCAGCAGCGCCAGCTTGTAGGTCGCGCCGTTGATGACGAGGGTATGGCCGGCATTGTGGCCGCCCTGGAAGCGCACGACGATGTCGGCCTGCTCCGACAGCCAGTCGACGATCTTGCCCTTCCCCTCGTCACCCCATTGGGCGCCGACGACGACCACGTTAGCCATTCGCAGCTCTTTCCTCTGCCAAGATCCAAAACAGCACGATCGGTTCGGACGAAATCGCTTCCGATGAGGGGCCAGCCTGGCCAACCATGCGCCCAGCCCAAATCGCGGCCGGGACCGCTCGCTTGCGAGGCGACCCACCGGATAAAGGAAGCCGCCGGGCTAGGCAAGCGAGAACGGGCCTTCGGAGCACACAAGAGCGCCACCAAGCCTTTGATAAGCCCCAAAATTTCATGCCGCCCCGGCTGCGGATCGGGCGACCCGGCCGTACGCTTCTGGCGGCGCATCGACCTGGGCGGTTCCATTGAGCACCCGAACGGCGGCGAATCTACGATCGAAGCGGCGCGCTCTCAGCTCTGGATGCGGCCGTCGACAACCTCGATGATGCGATCGCAGCGCCGGGCCAGATCAAGGTTGTGGGTGACGAGCAGGACGCTCGTGCCAACCTCCCGATTGACCTCGCGCATCAGGCCAAAGACCGCCTCGGCCGACTTGGTGTCGAGGTTGCCGGTCGGCTCGTCCGCCAGCACCAGATCGGGGTTCATCGCCAGCGCCCGCGCCACCGCGACGCGCTGCTGCTGGCCGCCTGACATGTTGCTCGCGAGATGGTCGGCGAATTTCGCCAGCCCGACCTGGTCGAGCAGCGTCGACGCCTGCGCCTCGATCTCGGGGCCCGGGAAGCCGCGATCGACCAGCGAGCCGACGAAGCCGAGCAGTCCGCCTGCAGCAGAAACACACGCAAAATCTGTCCGCGCGAGGTGCCCATCGCACGCAGGATCCCGATCTCCTTGGAGCGCTGGATCACCGAGACGATCAGCACGGCGGCGATGCGGCGCATTGCGGCAACCGAGGCCATCACGGCAGCGGGATGTTGCGCTAGGTCAACCGCCGCCCGGAGAGCTTCATGCAAATCAACCATGATGACCACGACCATTCATCCACCAACCTGGACAGGCCCGCGTGAGCACTGAGACGACCTCCGGTCCGCACCAATTTTGGCGCCTGTCGCCCGCGCAGGCGGGCGCGGCGCTCGGCTGCGACCTGAACGGTCTCGGCGCGGCCGACGCCGAGCAGCGGCTGCAACGCTACGGCCACAACGCCGATGCGCCCTCGCACGTCGTGGGTCCATTGCGCGCCGTGCTCCGCCGCCTGCTCGAGCCGCTGTCGCTGATCCTGCTGGTGGCGGGCATCATCTCGATGGTGACGGGAGACGTGATCGGCGGCGCCATCATCGTTCTCATCCTGACGCTGTCGATCGGCCTCGACACGGTTCAGGAGGGACATGCCGTCAAGGCGGCCGAGGAGCTCCGCCGCTCCGTCGCCTTGAAGGCCGAGGTCAAGCGGGATGGCGCCTATCGCCAGATCGACGTCGAGGCGGTCGTTCCCGGAGACATCCTGCGCGTACGCGCGGGCGACATCGTTCCTGCCGATGCGCTGATCATCGATAGCAAGGCGTTCACCGCCGGCGAGGCGGCGCTCACGGGAGAGCCCTATCCCGTGACGAAACAGTCCGGCATTCCGGCCGTTGAGAACGACACGTCGAATGCGCTGTTCCGCGGCTCGGTGGCGCAGACCGGCGAGGCCGTCGCCATCGTCGTCAACACTGGACCGAACACGATGTTCGGCGCGGCCGCCGCGGCGCTCGCCGAGGGGCAGGCGCGCACGCCGTTCGAGCGCGACCTGCATGAATTCGGCCTCGTCATCGCGCGGCTTACGCTGGCCCTGGTCGTGATCGTGCTCACGGTTCGCGTCGTATTCGGACGCGATGTGCTCGACTCGCTGTTGTTCTCGGTCGCGCTCGCGGTCGGATTGACGCCCGAGCTGCTGCCGATGATCACGACGGTGACACTGTCGCGCGGCGCACTGCGCATGGCCAAGCGCAAGGTGATCGTGAAGCGGCTCGCGGCGATTCATGATCTCGGCGCGATGTCGGTGCTGTGCACCGACAAGACGGGAACGCTGACATCCGCGGAGATCACGCTCGCCCGCAGCGTCGCGCCCGACGGCACCGACCATCCGCGAGCTGCGGAGCTCGGCGCGATCGCGGCCGCACTCGGCGGTGATCGCGGCTCGCTCGATTGCGCGCTCGTCGCAGGCGCCAATCATGCGGCCGAGGGATGGTCCTTGGGCGGCCAGCAGACCTTCGACTTCTCGCGCCGGCTCGGCTCGGTGCTGGCGATCCGCGGCCAGGATCGAATCCTGATCGTGAAGGGCGCGCCTGAGGCGGTGATCGAGTTGTGCACGCAGCAGCGGCATGGCGGCACGTTCGCGCCGCTCGACGACAACGGCCGCACCGAGATGTACGAGCGCGTTCACGCGCTCGCACGCGAGGGCTTGCGCACGGTCGCGATCGCGTCACGGCCGTGGACCGGCGCGCCGCGCGAGATCGAAACCGACGACGAGCAGGAACTGATCTTCGAAGGGCTGTGCGCGTTCGCCGATCCGCCCAAGCCGACCGCGGCGGCAGCGATCGCGCAGCTTGCCCGCGCCGGCATCGCGCTGAAGATCCTCTCCGGCGACGATCCCGTCGTGGTCAAGCGGCTGGCCGGCCTGGTCGGGCTGAAGGCGGATCGCGTGCTGTCCGGCAGCGACATCGCCGAGCTCAGCGACGACGCGCTCGCGGTGCAGGTGCACTCGGCCGATGCGTTCGGCCGTCTCGCGCCCGATCAGAAATCGCGCATCGTCAAGGCGCTGCAGGCCTCCGGCGAGATCGTTGGCTTCCTCGGGGACGGCATCAACGATGCGCCGGCGCTGAAGGCGGCCGACATCGGCCTGTCCGTCGAAGGCGCCACCGGCGTCGCCCAATCGGCCGCCGACATCATCCTGCTCGCCTCTGATCTCGACGTCGTCGCCAACGGCGTCGAAGAAGGCCGACGCACCTTCGCCAACATCCTGAAGTATGTCCGAATGGGCGCGAGCTCGAATGTCGGCAACATGCTGTCGATGGCCGCCGCATCGATGGTGCTGCCGTTCCTGCCGATGCTGCCGACGCAGATCCTGCTCAACAATCTGCTCTACGATCTCTCCGAGCTCGGCATTCCGTTCGACCGCGTGAGCCGGCAGGCGACCGCGCGGCCGCAGCGCTGGGACATGAAGCGGCTCATGCGCTTTGCCGCGATCATGGGGCCCCTGTCGTCCCTGTTCGACTTTCTCACCTTCGGCGCGCTGCTGTATTTGTTCCATGCGACGCCCGATGAATTCCGCACCGCATGGTTCCTCGAATCGATGGCAACCCAGATTCTCGTCATCTTCATCATCCGGACCAATGGGCGGCCATGGAGCAACCGGGCGGATCCGATGCTGACGGCGTCGTCGCTCACCGCGCTCGCCGTCGCACTGGTCGTGCCCTTCACACCGGCCGGCGCATGGTTCGGCTTCGTTGCACCGCCCCTCACCCTCTTAGCTGCCATCGCCGCCCTCGTCGTCGCCTATCTGGTCAGTGCGGAGGGCCTCAAATCGCTCGCGGTGCGATCCGGACCGCGGAGACCGCACCGGGGACACGCTCGTGCGCGATCTTGACGACGGCCATCGCTGCATGGTCGCGATGCATCTGCCCTCTTGATAGGCAGCTGCAATTGGTGTCTGTCGAAAGCGCCGGGAGGAACGGCGGCCGGACATCCCGGCCGCGCGCCGCGGCGCATCGAACCAGGCCAACACCGCCGCATGTCCGCCGCCGATCCCACCGCGTCCGCCGCGCCCGCGCGCGCCTGGATCGCCAACCAGCCCTATGTGCTGCTCAGCATCACGGCGCTGTGCTGGGCCGGCAACTCGATCGTCGGGCGGCTTGCCGCCGGCCACATCCCGCCGGTGACATTGTCGTTCCTGCGCTGGTCGCTCGCCTTCCTGCTGATCCTGCCGCTCGCCTGGAAACAGCTGCGCCAGGACTGGCCCGCGATCCGGTCGCGGCTCGGCATCATGATCGCGTTGTCCGTGACGGGCATCGGCGCCTTCAACACGCTGCAATACTGGTCGCTCGAATATACGCAGGCACTCAACACCCTGCTGCTGCAGTCGGCAGGTCCGCTGATCGTGGCAATTTGGTCGATGCTGCTGTTGCGCGTGCACCTGACCCTGGCGCAGGCCATCGGCATCGTGCTGTCGCTCGTGGGCGTGCTGCTCATCCTGACGCGCGGTCACCCCACCGCGCTGGCCGACATCAGCTTCAACAGAGGGGATCTGATCTTCCTGCTGGCGATGGCGGTGTTCGGCTTCTACTCGGTGCTGACGATCAAGCGGCCGCAGATCCACGGCCTGTCGATGGTCGCCTTCACCTTCGGTTGCGGCGCAGCCAGCCTCATTCCGCTGCTGATCTGGGAAATCAACGCGCGACCGGTCATGGCGCTCGACGCGCAGAACCTGTTGTCGCTGCTCTACGTCGCGATCTTTCCTTCGACGATCGCCTATCTCTGCTTCAATCGCGGCGTGCTCCTGATCGGCGCCAATCGCGCCGCGCCGTTCTTTCACGTGGTCCCGGTGTTCGGCTCGATCATGGCCTTCGTGTTCCTCGGCGAGCAGCCGGAGGTCTTCCACGTGATCGGCTTCGTGCTGGTGCTCGCCGGCGTGTTCGTGGCGTCGCGCAAGCAGGCGACCTGATATCCACGTCCTGCGCGCGCCCCCGCGGCCCTTTGCTGTCCGATGCATGGCACCAATCCGCTGCGCCGGCTTGCGAGGGGATACGATTCAGCCCAGATTGCCTCGTCTCTCCAAGCACGCTTGGCTGCCTTTGCCTGCCCCACACCGTCATCCGCTCTCCTGGCTGAACAACCAGCCCTATCTGCTGCTCACGCTGGCCTCGCTGTTCTGGGCCGGCAACATCGTGCTCGCGCGCTATGTGGCCGGTCATGTCCCGCCGCTGACCTTGTCCTGCATCCGCTGGGTCGGAACGTTCCTGATGCTGTGGCCTTTCGCCCGCGCGCATCTCGCCCGCGACTGGCGAACATTGCGCGCGCATTGGCCGCTGATCCTGCTGTTGTCGCTGACGGGCTTTGCCATCAACAACGCGCTGTCCTATTGGGCGATGCAATATACCCAGGCGCTGAACGGTCTCCTGATCCAATCCTCGACGCCGCTGTTCGTCGCGCTGTGGTCGCTGGCCTTGTTCGGTGTGCGCCTGACCATGGCCCAATTCGCCGGCATTGCGATGTCGCTGATCGGCGTGCTGGTGATCCTGCTGCGCGGCGATCTCGGTGCGCTCGCCGGCATCCAATTCAACCGCGGTGACCTGATGTTTGCGGGCGCGCTGATGGTATTCGGGCTCTACTCGGCCGCCATGACGCGACGGCCGGCGGTGCACCAGCTGTCGCTGATCTCAGCCTGCACGGCGGCCGGCGCCGTGCTGCTGCTGCCGTTCGCGGCTTGGGAATACGCGTCGGGCTTCGTGCTCAAGCCCGATCTGCTGTCGGTCCTGACGCTCGGCTACGTGGTCGTGTTTGCGTCGACACTGGCCTACCTGTTCTTCAATCGCGGCATCAGCCTGATCGGACCGAACCGCGCCGCGCCGTTCCTCCATCTGGTGCCATTGTTCGGCTCGGTGCTCGCGATCCTGCTCCTCGGCGAGGAGCTCAGGCTGTTCCACCTTGCGGGCTACGCGCTGGTCATTGCCGGCGTGATCATCGCGTCGCGGGTCCCGATCCGGCCTCCCGGCACGGGTGACCGGCTCAAGGTGTGAGCGTGCGGCAAGACGCCTCATGAAGACCGGGGAGCATCATCCGGCTGTCATCGAAATGTCAGCGCCGCGTCAGGCCTCCTGTCCAGAACGATGCGTAGATCAAGCTCCCAGGAGGCCCCCCATGCATCGATATCTGCTGACCACCGTTGCCGCGTTCGTTCTGAGCGCCGGCACAGCGTTCGCCCAGGGCGAAGGCGAATTCCCGGCGACGCTCTCCGGCCATGCCGTGATGCCGGCCGAGTCCTTCGTCGAGGCGCCGGCCGATGCCCCGAACGATCTCAAGACCTCCGGCAAATACACCACCGGCAAGCGCATCGACGCGATCGGCAGCGTGATGGGCAAGTCCTATGAGCGTCCGACCGGGGTGTCGCTCCCATTCAAGGGACAACCTCTCCAGGGCCACTCCGGCATCAAGAAGATGGCCGACGGCACGTTCTGGGTCCTCACCGACAACGGCATGGGCTCGCGCTACAACTCGCCCGACTCGATGCTCTATCTGAACCACCACAAGATCGACTGGACCAGCGGCAAGGTCGAGCGGCTCGAGACGATCTTCCTGCATGATCCCGACAAGAAGGTGCCCTTCCGCATCGTGCACGAGGACACTTCCAAGCGCTACCTGACCGGCGCCGATTTCGATACCGAGGGCTTCCAGATCATCGGCGACAATCTCTGGATCGGCGACGAATTCGGTCCCTACGTCATCAAGGCCGACAGGACCGGCAAGGTGCTTGCCGTGTTTGAAACGATCGCGGACGGCAAGCCGGTGCGCTCGCCCGACCACTGGGCGGTGCAGTCGCCGGCCGCGCCCGGCGCCACCTATACCAACGTCAACCTGCGGCGCTCGAAGGGATATGAAGGCTTTGCGTCGTCGGTGGACAGCAAGTTCATCTATGGCCTGCTCGAAGGTCCGCTGTGGGACACCGACAAGAAGGACTGGGAGAAGGTCGACGGCAAGGAAGCCTCGCGCATCCTCGAATTCGACGTCGCCGCGGAGAAGTTCACCGGCCGCTACTGGCAGTATGTGTTCGAGCAGAACGGCAACGCCATCGGCGATTTCAACATGATCGATCCCACACAGGGGCTGATCATCGAGCGTGACAATGGCGAGGGCACCAGCGACAAGGCCTGCCCGCAGGGCACGCGCGGCGAGAACTGCTTTCCCGATCTCGCCAAGTTCAAGCGCGTCTACAAGATCGAGCTCTCCGACGCCAACGTCGGCAAGCCGGTTCGCAAGATCGCCTCTATCGACCTGATGAAGATCAAGGATCCGGACAAAAAGGCGCGCAAGCCGCTCAACGACGGCGTGCTCGCCTTTCCGTTCTTCACGATCGAGAATGTCGACCGCGTCGACGACACCCACATCATCGTCGGCAACGACAACAACCTGCCGTTCTCGTCCAGCCGGGATCCCAACAAGGCCGACGACAACGAGTTCGTGCTGCTGGAGGTCGGCGACTTCCTCAAAGCCAAGTGACGGCTGGCACGCCTACGACTTGACGGCCGCCGTTGATCCGAGAGCCCCGGATCAACGGCGCGCCCGGCCTGATCAGGCCGTTCGCACCTTCGCCATGAAGCCATCGACGGCCTGCTGCAGCAGGCCCGACTGGCTGTCGAGCTCACGCGCGCTCGACAGCACTTCGGAGGCAGCCATGCCGGTCGCTTCCGCCGCCTTGGTAACGCCGCCGATATGGGCGCTGATCTCGTTGGAGCCTGCAGCGACGGACTGGATGTTGCGGGCGATCTCGCGCGTCGCGTCGCCCTGCTGCGCGATCGAGGTCGAGATCGAATTGGTGATCTCGCTCATCTGCGCGATGGTCTGGGTGATGCCGCTGATGGCGGTGACCGCATCCTGGGTCGAGGTCTGCATCGCCGCGACCTGTGCCGAAATCTCCTCGGTCGCCTTCGCCGTCTGGTTGGCGAGCGCCTTCACCTCCGAGGCGACGACGGCAAAGCCCTTGCCGGACTCGCCGGCGCGCGCGGCTTCGATGGTGGCGTTCAGCGCCAGCAGGTTGGTCTGCGCCGCGATCGAGTGGATCAGCTTGACGACCTCGCCGATCTTCTCGGCGCCGGTCGACAGCACCTGAACGGTCGCATTGGTGCGCTCCGCATCGCCCACGGCTTTGCTCGCAATCTCGCTGGAACGGGCGACCTGGCGCGAAATCTCATTGACCGAGCTCGACAGCTCTTCGGCCGCGGCCGCGACCGTGCCGACATTGTCATTGGCGCTCTGGGTGGCGGCGCTGACGGTCGAGGCGCGCGAGCTGGCATCGCTCGCGGTCGAGGTCATCGATTGCGCGGTGTGCTGCATGCCCTCGGCCGCCGACGCCACCGAGCGGACGATGCCGTTGACGCTGCGCTCGAAGTCGGCGGCGAGGTTCTGCATGGCCGCGGTCCGCTCGGCGGCCGCGCGCTGCTGGGTGGCGGCCTCGGCCTGCTCGAGCTCGCGCATCCGCAGCGCGTTGTCCTTGAAGATCTGGACGGTGGCTGCCATCCCGCCGATCTCGTCGCCGCGGCCGACACCGGGAATCTCGCCATCGAGCCGGCCATCGGCGATCTCGCGCATGCGGATGCCGAGACGATCGAGCGGCACGCTGATGCTGCGGCTGATCAGCCAGGCGATCCCGCCGGCGATGACCGCGATGCCCGCGCAGGCCATCCAGATCAGCCATTTCAGGGGCATCATCTTCGCATCGAGATCGTCGACATAGACGCCGGTGCCCACGAACGTATTCCAGCCGGGAATCATCACCGCATAGGAGATCTTGCGGGTCGGATGCTCCTGACCGGGACGCAGATATTCGTAGTGCAAGGTGACTTCGCCGTTCTTGGCAACGCCGTCGCGCAGCTCGACGACGAGCTTGCGGCCGTTGAGCTCGAAATCGATCACATTCGAGCCACGCTGCTTCGGATCCTGGGACAACACCACGTTGCCGTCCATCGTGTAGGCGAACAGATAGCCCATGCCCTTGTCGAAGGTCATCGTTCTCGCGCGATTGACGAACTCGTCGAGCGCGGCCTCCTTCGTCAGCTTGCCGGATTCGACCTCCTTGATGAGGCCCATGGCCATGTTACGCGCGGTCTCGACGATCGCCCGGCACTGTTCGATGCGGGCGTCGACCATCTCCTTTTGCATCAGAGTGCCGGCAAACGTACCGGCCGCGGCAAGGCCCAGCATCGCCACGCCGACGACGATGGCGAGCTTGGGGGCAATCTTCAGGTTATTCAGCAGCACGTAACGAACTCCGCCCGGTCCCCGATCGACGACCTCGATCTGTCAAGGTGAGCTGCTGGTCAACTGATCAGGCGATGGTTAGATTTCGGTTGCAAACGCCCCCCGTAGAAACCCGGATCAGCTCGAGACAACGGCATCCCGAACCGGGACCGCAGCGGAGGCCGGCCGCAACGGCGCAAACTCCTCGGCGGTCAGCGTCTCCTTGGCGATCAGGAGCGCGACGCCGCGCTCGAGGTCCGGGCGATGGCTTTCGAGGATCGCGCGAGCGCGGGCGCCGCCGTCTGCGATCAGATCCCGCACGGCGAGATCGATCTCGCGGCCGGTCTCCTCCGCCGCCGACACGATCTGATCCTGTGGCTGCAGGAACGAGACCTGTGGACGCGGCGCGTATGTGCGCTGCCCGACGGTCGCATCCATCCCGTATTTGGTGACCATCTCGATCGCGATCTCGGTCGCACGCTGCAGATCGTCGGCGGCACCGGTCGAGACGTCGCCGTCGAAGATCAACTGCTCGGAAGCCCGTCCGCCCATCAGCACGGCGATGCGGTTCTTCAATTCGCTGACCGCGAGCAGGAAGCGATCTTCGGTCGGGCGCTGCATCGTGTAGCCGAGCGCGCCGACGCCGCGCGGAATGATCGAGACCTTCTGCACCGGATCGACGCCGACGAGATTGGCTGCGACCAGCGCGTGCCCCATCTCGTGATAGGCGACGCGGCGGCGCTCGGCGGGACTGAGCACGCGGCTCTTCTTCTCGATGCCGGCGACGATGCGCTCGATCGCCATCGTGAAATCGTCGAACGTCACCTCGTGGCCCTTGCGGCGCGTCGCCGCGATCGCAGCCTCGTTGATCAGGTTGGCGAGGTCGGCGCCGGTGAAGCCGGTCGTCAGGGCCGCGACCTTGTCGAGATCGACGCTGTCGGCGACCGTGATCTTGCGGACATGCACCTTGAGAATGGCAAGCCGCCCGCCCCTGTCGGGACGGTCGACCAGCACCTGGCGATCGAAGCGGCCAGCGCGCATGAGTGCGGGATCGAGGATCTCCGGCCGGTTGGTCGCGGCGAGCAGGATGACGCCGGAGCTTGGGTCGAAGCCGTCGAGCTCCGCCAGCAATTGATTGAGCGTCTGCTCCTTCTCGTCGTAGCCGCCAAACTGGCCACCGCCGCTTCGGCTGCGCCCGAGGGCATCGAGCTCGTCGATGAAGATGATGCAGGGCGCGGCCTTGCGCGCCTGCTCGAACAGGTCGCGCACCCGCGCGGCGCCGACGCCGACGAACATCTCGACGAATTCGGATCCGGAGATGGAGAAGAACGCCACACCCGCTTCGCCCGCGACGGCGCGCGCGAGCAGCGTCTTGCCGGTGCCGGGCGGGCCGACCAGCAGGATGCCCTTGGGCACGTGTGCGCCGAGCCGGCCATAGCTCTTCGGATCCTTCAGGAACTGCACGACCTCCTGCAGCTCGAACTTGGCCTCGTCGACGCCAGCGACATCGGCGAAGGTCACCTTGGTGTCGGTCTCGACATAGACCTTGGCGCGCGACTTGCCGATCGACATCAGGCCGCCGAAGCCCTGGCGGTCCATCACCTTGCGGCCGAGGAACACCCAGATCAGATAGAACATCAGCGCCGGCACGACCCAGGACAGCAGCGCCTGAATCAGCCCGCCCGAGGGTACGCCGGTCACCGTCACGCCCTTCGCGGCAAGCTTCGCCGCCAACGGCGGATCGACACGCGTGGTGATGAACGAGGTCTTGCCGTCCGGCTGCTTGTCCTTGAACTTGCCCTGGATCGTATCCTGGCCAACCGCCACTTCGGTGATCTTGCCCTGCTCGATCAGCTGCTCGAACTGGCTATAGGGAATGGTTTCGACCGTGTTGTAGGTCGTCAGCAGCCATTGCAGCAGCAGCATGCCGACGCCGGCGAGGAAGATGTAGCCGACGGCGACGGCCTGCTTGCGGGTGTTCGGGTCGGATTCCATGGCGGCGCTCTCGGTCGAGTTCGATCACGGCCGGACAGGACGTGATCGAACGGGTTCCCACGCGCATAACAGGAGCGGGACCGGGCGGCTTGTCATGGATCAAACGGCGCCGGCCCGTGGCCTCACGCCCCGCCTCAACCCGACGGCTGCATCACGATCGACTTGTCCTTCGGCCAGCGCACCCGCCAGGCGAAGGCGATATCCTTGGCCTCGCCCGGTTTGGCGTCGATGACCCATTCGACGACGCCGCGGCGATCGCGCACGTTCGTCGACGTCGGCGACGTGGTCGCGGACAGCATCTCGACCACGATCTCCTCATTCTCGCTGACCGGCAGCTGATCCTGGATCGCGACCTTCAGCGGGAAGTCGTGAGCGTTGCGGACCGTCGTCTTGAAGGTGCGCTCGTCGATCTTCGCCGTCGTCACGATCAGGCCGGCCGAGCCTTCGTTGCGCTTGACCACACTGCGCTCGACCTTGACCTTGTCGTCGGCCCCGAAGCCGACATGAACGACCTCGTCCTTGCCGGCCGACGCCAGTCTGCTGGTGCCGACGAACATGCCGTCGCGATAGATCGAGACCTTGCCCGGCAGCAGCGGTGCCTCCTCGTTCTGCGGGAAGCTCGCTTCGAGATAGGCGGTGGGATCGATGACGGGCGCCGAACGGATCGTCAGTTCGGGCGTGATCGTCGCGGTGGAAATACGCAGGCTCTTCGCGCCATCATTGGCACCGACGCTGACGCGTCCGGGGAGGTGGAAGACGGTCTGAAAGGCGCTGATCTCGGCAACCGTCTGCTGCTCGACGGCCTTGTCCGCGACATCTCCGAACGTCGTCCCTCCGCCAAAGCGAAACTCCTGTCGGCTCTCCATGAGTCCTCGCACGGCGCTGACGGCGGCCGGCTTCGGCGCTGGCTGTGGCGGCGGCGGATATTGCGCGATGATCGTCCTGAGCTCGGGCGCGCTGCCGCCGCGTCCGGTCCGCACCGTCGAAACCGTCAGCGCGACCTCGGACCAGTCCTCCCCGGTGGCCTGCTGGATCTCGGCGCGTCGCACCAGTTCGAGAGCCGGTTTGCGGTCCTTCGCCGACGTGTCGAGACGCGCGTCGTAGAGCGGCACCCAGCGGGCGTTGCGCACCGCGTAGGTCACGCGCAAGGTCGCCTTGGTCGCTGCTGCAGCCGACAATTCGATCCGCACCTCCAGCTTGCTCGGGGGCTTCGTCGTGAGATTGTCCTGCAGGCGCGCGATCTCGCGATCGATCTCGCGCTGCTTGCGCTCGGCATCACGGATCGCCGCGTCGGCCTGTCCAACCTCGTCGGCAACGGCGGCGAACGCGGCACGCCATTCTGTGATCGGACGCGCCTCGCCCTTCTCGCCGAGCCCGGCCGGTGACGCCTCGGCAAAACGCTCGGCAAACTTCTTGCGCGCCAGGGCCGCGGCGATCGTGCCATCGAGATTGGCGCGCTCGTCCTTCAGCGCTTCGATGCGCTTGTCGATGTCGGGCAAGTTGACGGGCGGCGCCGCACGCGGTGGCTTGGCGTCGACGGTGCCGATCACGAGCTTGGCGCCGGCCTCGCCTTCCACGCGAAGCGAGGACGCATCGAGTCCGAGCGGGAAGTCCTTGGCGATCGCCGTCGTGTCACCGGTGGGAAGGTCGAGCGAGATGACCCGGGTCACGGTCGCGCCGTCGGGATACACGGTGACGGCATCGACGGTGGACGTCGCGTCGAGGTTTGCCGCATGGCCCGGCGCCGCCGCCAGCGAGGCACCGAGAACGAGAGTTGTCGTAACCAGCCACGTCGTTCGCATTGCCATCGATCTCTCCGTATCCCAGCGCCCCTGAGAACCGGATGAGCCGGTCCCTTGCGGGGCGTTAGACGCCACGAGAGGTCCGCGGGTTCAAATCGTGCGACCGCAAAGCTTGCCGTTGAAATTCCGCCGAGCAAAAAAATGGGCAGCACGGCCACGGTGCCGTGCTGCCCCTTTCCGGTCGGTCAATTTGGCCCAGCGCGTGAAGAGTTGAGGTCTGGTTGCGAACCGCGAAGGATGTGCGCTCCCTCTCCCGCTTGCGGGGGAGGGCTGGGGTGGGGGTGTCTCCTCAATTGGGGCTGCCCGAGTGGAGGGGGCCCCTACCCGGCGCTTCGCACCGACCTCCCCCGCTCTGGCGAAGCGAAGCTTCGCTTGACGGGAGAGGTGAACTGAGCCAGCGGCTAAGTCGATTCAACCAAGAAGCACCGCGCGCTCTAGCGCGTCATCAGAACGCCAGCGCCTTGGCCTGCTTGACCTGCGGCAATGCCTGGATCTTGCCGAGCAGCTCGGCCGGCACCGCACCGTCGACCTCGACCAGCGCGATCGCGTCGCTGCCCGGCGCCACGCGGCCGAGATGGAAGGTCGCGATGTTGATCTTGGCGTCGCCCAGGAGGCTTGCGAACTTGCCGATGAAGCCCGGCTTGTCCTCGTTGGTGACGTAGATCATCGACTTGCCGAACTCGGCGTCGACACGGATGCCCTTGATGTCGACGAGACGCGGCTTGCCGTCGGCGTAGACCGTGCCCGACACCGCGCGTTCCTGGTGCTCGGTGGTGACGGCGACCGTGATCAGGCTCTCATAGTCGCTCTCGCCGGCGCGCAGCACCTCGTCGACGATCATGCCGCGCTCCTTGGCGATCACCGGCGCCGACACCACGTTGACCTCGCCCAGCATCGGCCGCAGCAGCCCGGCCAGCACCGCCGAGGTCAGCGCCCGGGTCTTCATCTCGGCGACGTGGCCTTCATAGGTGATCTGGATCTTGGTGATGCTGCTTTCGGTGAGCTGGCCCGCGAACGAGCCGAGCTTCTCGGCGAGCGCGATGAACGGCTTCAGCTTGGGCGCTTCTTCCGCGGTGATCGACGGGAAGTTGATCGCGTTCGAGATCGCGCCGGTGAGCAGGTAGTCCGACATCTGCTCGGCGATCTGCAGCGCGACGTTCTCCTGCGCTTCCGTGGTCGAGGCGCCGAGATGCGGCGTGCAGATCACATTGGCATGACCGAACAGCGGATTGCTGGTCGCCGGCTCCTCGGCGAACACGTCGAGGGCTGCGCCCGCGACATGCTTGCTGTCGAGGGCCTCGAGCAGCGCCTGCTCGTCGATCAGGCCGCCGCGCGCGCAATTGATGATGCGCACGCCCTGCTTCATCTTGGCGATCGCCGCGGCATCGATGATGTTGCGGGTCTTGTCGGTCAGCGGCGTGTGCAGCGTGATGAAGTCGGCGCGCTTCAGCAGCTCCTCGAGCTCGACCTTCTCGACACCGAGATCGAGCGCGCGCTCCTCGGTGAGGAACGGATCGAAGCCGATCACTTTCATGCGCAGGCCCTGCGCACGGTCGCAGACGATCGAACCGATGTTGCCGCAGCCGATCACCCCCAGCGTCTTGCCGGTGATCTCGACGCCCATGAAGCGGTTCTTCTCCCACTTGCCGGCCTGGGTCGAGGCGTCGGCCTGCGGGATCTCGCGCGCCAGCGACAGCATCATCGTGATCGCGTGCTCGGCGGTCGTGATCGAATTGCCGAACGGCGTGTTCATCACGATGATGCCCTTGGCGGTCGCCGCGGGAATCTCGACATTGTCGACGCCGATGCCGGCGCGGCCGATCACCTTGAGCCGCTTGGCGCGCTCGATGATCTTGGCCGTGGCCTTGGTCGCGGAGCGAATCGCAAGGCCGTCATAGTCGCCGATGATGTCGGCGAGCTTGTCCTTGTCCTTGCCGAGATTGGGCTGGAAGTCGACCTCGATGCCGCGATCCTTGAAGATCTGCACGGCAGCCGGCGACAGCGCATCGGAAATGAGAACTTTGGGTTTGGACATGACGATGTTCCTTCACGCCTCTCGCGAGAGAGGGACAGCGCATCGGCGCCGGAATGGGTGGAAGCAATCGAATCGTAGGGTGGGCAAAGCGCAGCGTGCCCACCGTCTTTCGCGTCGGTTGACGTTGATGGTGGACACGGCGCTTCGCGCCTTTGCCCACCCTACGCGTCTTGAATTTCGTCACTGCGAGGAGCGGAGCGACGAAGCAATCCAGACTTTCTTCGTGGCCCTGGATTGATTCGCTGCGCTCGCAATGACGGCACGACGAGCGCGGGTCAGGCCGCCTTCGGCAGCGCGGCCTTGGCTTCGGCAAAAGCCCAGTCGATCCACTGCGTCAGCAGAGCGACGTCCTTGGCTTCCACGGTGGCGCCGCACCAGATGCGCAGGCCGGCCGGCGCATCGCGGTAGTGCGCGAAGTCGAAACCGGCGTTCTCCTTCTCGACCAGCGACACCAGCTTCTTGGCGAACTCCGCCTGGGCATCGGCCGACAGCGATGTGATCGCGGGATCGACGACCTTGAGGCACACTGAGGTGTTAGAGCGGATGGCGGGATCCTTGGCGAGAAAATCGATCCACGGCGTCCGCGCCTTCCAGTCCGCCAGCACCTTGGTGTTGGCGTCGGCGCGGGCGATCAGCGCCTTGAGGCCGCCGATCGACTTGCCCCAGTTGAGCGCGTCCAGATAGTCCTCGACGCACAGCATCGATGGCGTGTTGATGGTCTCGCCCTCGAAAATGCCGGCGTTGAGCTTGCCGCCCTTGGTGAGGCGGAAAATCTTCGGCAGCGGCCAGGCCGGTTTGTAGGTCTCGAGGCGCTCCACCGCGCGCGGCGAGAGGATGAGCATGCCATGCGCGGCCTCGCCGCCGAGCGCCTTCTGCCAGGAGAAGGTGACGACGTCGAGCTTCGGCCAGTCGAGCGGCTGCGCGAACGCGGCAGATGTCGCATCGCAGATCGTCAGGCCTTCGCGCGTCGCGCTGATCCAGTCGGCATTCGGGACGCGCACGCCCGACGTGGTCCCGTTCCAGGTGAAGACCACGTCGCTTGCCGGATCGACTTTCGACAGATCGGGGATCTCGCCATAACCGGCGTGCAGCTTGGTGACGTCCTTGAGCTTGAGCTCCTTGACGATGTCGCTGACCCAGCCTTCGCCGAAGGATTCCCAGGCGATCGTGGTGACGGGCCGCGCACCGAGCAGCGACCATAGCGCCATCTCGACCGCGCCGGTGTCGGATGCGGGCACGATGCCGATCTTGTAGTCGGCTGGCACTTCGAGAACGTCGCGCGTCAGCTCGATGGCCTGCTTGAGCTTGGCCTTGCCAATCTTCGCGCGATGCGAACGGCCGAGGGGAGCATCCTTGAGATTTTCGGAGGTCCATCCGGGGCGCTTGGCGCAGGGGCCGGAGGAGAAATGCGGCACGGCAGGCCGCTGCGAGGGCTTCGCTGCAGTCATCGTCTATCCTTCCAGATAGTAAGCCTCCCGTTGGGGGGAGGTGTCCCGCCGGCGTGAATACGGGAAGGGTCGTTCCGCGTCAAGGAACTTCGCGCGCTCTTGTCGGCGTTCACGCAGTCGTGCTGGCATGCAAGCGAATGCAATTCATTCCGGTGCGGCACCGACCGGTGCCTGACCAGCCGGCGGACGATGCAGGAAGGTCATCGAGGCGTAGGCGCCGATCCAGGAGCCGACCGCCGCAAACGCGACGTAGATCCAGTTCTCGGTGTAGCTGATCACGGCGAAGGACGACAGCATGTACCAGATCGAGCTCCAGGTCGCCGCTGATACTCGCCGCTTGGCAACGACCGCCGAAGTGAACATGACGTAAACCGCGTCGGTCGCTGCAGTCGCCAGCACGACACCGAAGGCCGTCAGTGGATTGATCGCCGACATCGTCCCTCCTCTTCGTTGTGCTGCACCAAGCGACGTCATTGTCTCGCCAAACGCATCCATGCACAATGACGCGATCTGTACGCGCCAAACAACAAGGACAGAACAATGGAACGCGTCCGCCTCGGGAGGAGCCCGCTCGACATCACCCGCCTCGGCCTCGGCACGGCGCCGCTCGGCGGCCTGTTCGAGCCGGTCAGCGATGGCGATGCCGAAGCCACGATCGCTGCGGCGTGGGCGCGCGGGGTGCGCTTCTACGACACCGCGCCGCTCTACGGCTTCGGCCTCGCCGAGCAGAGGCTCGGTGCATTTCTGCGCCATCAGCCGCGCGACAGCTACGTGATCTCGACCAAGGTCGGCCGGCTGTTGCGGCCGGACCCGGCCGCCTCGGGCGAAGATCCGCACTACAAGGGCACGCCGCCGCTGCGGCCGCAGTTCGACTATTCCTACGACGGCGTGATGCGTTCGGTCGAGGAGAGCCTGGTTCGGCTCGGCCTGGATCGCGTCGACATCCTGCTCGTGCATGATCCCGACGATCACTATGACGAAGCCGTGGCTGGCGCCTTCCGTGCCCTGCAGCGGCTGCGCGACGACGGCAGCATCAAGGCGATCGGCGCCGGTATGAACCAGTCGGAGATGCTGACGCGCTTCGCCGAGGCCGTTCCGGTCGACTGCTTTCTCCTGGCGGGCCGCTACACGCTGCTCGACCAGGGTGCGCTGACGGCGCTGTTTCCGATCTGCCGCGCGAAGAACATCGCCATCATTCTCGGCGGGATCTACAACAGCGGCATCCTGGCCAATCCTTACGGGCCGGCGAAGTTCAACTACGAAGATGCCGATGCCGCCTTGGTGGCCCGCGCGCGCCAGCTCGACGCCCTGTGCAAGCAACACGGCACCGAGCTCAAGGCCGCCGCGATCCAGTTCTGTCTCGCCCATCCCGCCGTCACCGTCGGCCTGCAGGGCGCGCGCAATGCGCAGGAGGCGGCCGACAACATCGCGTTGGCGCAGGCGCGAATCCCCGACACGTTCTGGCGCGACCTGCGCGCCAGCAATCTGATCGATGCGCGCGCACCGCTGCCGGGAGAGGCGTCATGAGCCGCGTCATCGATGCGCATCAGCATTTCTGGGATCCCGGCCGCGCCGACTATCCGTGGATGGCCGGCGACGCGCTGGCGCCGATCCGCCGTCCGTATGGTCCCGCCGACCTCGCCCCGCTGCTCGCCGAAAATGGCCTCGACGCCAGCATCCTGGTGCAGACCCGGTCGTCGCTCGACGAGACCGAGGAATTCCTGCGCGTCGCGCACGCGACGCCGTTCGTTGCCGGTGTCGTCGGCTGGGTCGACCTGAGCGATCCATCGGTAGGGTCGACGATCGACAGGCTGCGCGGCCTGCCCGGCGGCGACAGGCTGGTCGGCATCCGCCACCAGGTCCATGACGAGGCCGATCCGGCGTGGATCTATCGCGGCGATGTCAGGCGCGGCCTCGACATCGTGTTCGCGCACGACCTGACCTACGATCTGCTGGTGCGCACGCGCGAGCTGCCGGCGGCGATCGCGACCGTGCGCGCGTTTCCAAGAGCGCGCTTCGTGCTGGACCACGCCGCCAAGCCGCCGATCGTAACCGGGTTCGATCAGGACTGGGCCGATCGCATCGCCGAGCTCGGGGCCTGCGGCAATGTCTGGTGCAAGGTGTCGGGGCTGGCGACGGAGGCCGTCTGGACCGACTGGGATGCCGAGCGGCTGTTTCCCTATGTCGCGCACATCGCACGCTGCTTCGGCGCCGACAGGCTGATCTTCGGCTCGGACTGGCCGGTGTGTCTGCTCGCCGGCAGCTATGGCGAAATCAAGCAGGCGCTCGAGCACTGCCTGACCCGGCTCGGTGCCGAGGTCCGCGACAAGGCCTTCGGCCCGAACGCCGTCGCAGCCTACCGCCTGCCGCTCTGATTGGATCAGAACCGCATCACCATGCCGAAATGGCTCTTGGCGAAGCCGAGCCGCTCATAGAAGCGCTGTGCGTCGGTGCGGCTCTGATGCGTCATGAGCTCGACCAGATTGCAGCGCCGGCTGCGGGCCTCGGCAATCGCCCATTGCAGCAGCTGCTCGCCGATGCCCCGGCTGCGCCGGACGATTGCGACCCGAACGTCTTCGATCAGCGCGCGCGACGCACCTTGCGAGCTGAGCCCGGGCAGGATGCAGAGTTGCAGGCAGCCGACCACCCTGTCCGCCTCCACGGCGACGACCAGGGTGATATTCGCGTCCCGCACGATCGCCTCGAATGCGTCGTAGTAGGACTGCGGCAACGGCTGCTCGACACGCTCCCGCGCCTGGCCGAGATGATCGTCGGCGAGCATGGCGACAATGGCGCCGACGTCGTCGCGCTGCGCGGGTCGAATGCTGATGGACATGAGCTTTCAGGACAGGCTTGCAGACGGCTCAGAACTTGTAGCCGAGGCCCGCGCGCACCGTGTTGATGCTGGTGTCGACCGTCGAGGTGAAGCGGATGTATTCGTATTCGGCCCGCGCAAACAGTCCGCCGACGAGATTGACGTCGACGCCGAGACCGGCGCTGTAGCCATAGATCAGGTGATTGTGCTGAATGTTGTTGGCGCTGAGCGGCGCGAGCGGCGTGTAGGTCCCCAGAAAAGTGGTGCTGACCCGATCCTGAACCGTCACGGACTGGCCGAGATCTGCATTGCCGAGCGCAAGGCCGAAGAACCCATAAGGCAGGAAACAGCCCATTGCATAGCCGGCACGCCCCCGGATCGTTGCCATGTCGGTGATCGAGATCTGCGAGGACTGCGTCGAGGTCACGGCGTGAAAGTTGCCGTCAGACAGTGCGGCCGTGCTGACAAGCGTGCGGCTCGAAGAGGCCATGCCGCCATACTTGCCATGCAGATAGCTCGCCTCGACGCCGAGCACGACGTCGTCCCACTGACTGTTGTAGCCGACGAAGGCGCCGAAGCCAGATGCGCGCGAGGACTGCTTGCCGAGATTGGGGTTCCACGACGATACCTGCATCTGGCTCTCGATCAGCGTGTTGGCAAGCACCGCCGCCGTGATGTTCTTGGTCGAGCCGTTGAAATTTTCATCGGACGAGCCGTAGCCGCCCTGGACGCCGACGTAATAGCCGTCCCAGTTGACCCGCGAATTGTTCAGGCCCTCGGTCAGGCCGCCCCGCAGGATCGGAAGGTCGGACAAATCCGCGGCCTGCGCCGCGGAGATCATGCCGCACACCGAAACCGCCACCACCAGGCTACGCATCGCAACGCTCCAATCAACACTTGACTCTCTGTTCCGATCATCGCGCGTTAACCTTAATCATTCGTTGTCGCAGCGCTCTGCACGGAAATTCTTTCAGCGCGGAGGCGTTCGAACAGCGGGATCAGAAACGCCAAACGGCGCGGGACGCCCGCGCCGCTTGATTGTTTACAGTGATGAGGACCGCTCGGCTCAGCCCTTGCGGATCAAGGGCGGCATCATCGGGGGCGGCGGAGGCTGGTCGAAATTCCAGCGCACGCCGAGCTTCAGGTCGTGCGAGGTGATGTCCTTGAACTTGAAGACGTTGCCGGTGGTGTTGCCGACATAGTCGGACAGGACGCCGGTCTGCCCTTGACCGAGATCGACGTAGCTGTAGGCCAGCTCCAACACCAAGTTCGGATTCACGTTGTAGGCGAGACCCGCATGGGCCGCCCAAGCGAAATTCCATTTCGAGGAGGTCGGCGCCGTCGCGAAGCTCGTGGTCGTGAACGGCAGGTTGTTGATGCCCGTGTCGGTGAAATTCGAAATCGTCACCCGCGCACCGCCGACACCCGCGCCGATGAACGGCGTCACGCACCACCAGGTGCCGAGATCGACGTAGGCGTTGGCGAGCACCAGCCATTCGGACTTGCTGCCGCTGTAATTGTCGATGCCGCTGTAGGGCACGCCGCCCGCCGTTGCATTGAAGCGGTCGGTGGCCTTGAAGTTCGAATTGCCGCGATACTGGCCGGTGACGTCGGCGCGGAACCAGCTGTTGAAGCGATAGCCGACGCCGACGCCGTAGATGCCCGCGGTGTCGAACGCCGAGGTCTGGTTGAACGACGTCATCGGCGTGTAGGCGGACTCGCGCGAGTAATGAACGTCCTTGACCTTTTGATTGCTGAAACCGATGTCGCCGCGCAGATACCAGCCACCGAAATCGGCCGCCGGCGGCGGCGCGTAGACCGGAGGAGGCGCGATGGGCATGTCGGCCGCAAAGGCGAGAGTTGAAAACAGAGAGGCCGCTCCGGCGGCGATCAAAGACTTAACGCTACGCATTGGCTTCGTCCCTTTGGCCGGTGAGGCGATCGAGAATCCGGCCCCACATCACAACTGACGACCGTACAATCGCGCCAAATGCTTAAGCGGCGCTTAACCCTAATTATTAAGGTTGATATTTCCTGAGCGCACAAGAACCGTTAACGACCGCGCAACACCTCCTAACAATTCGTCATCTCCGTCTCGTCCTCGTAGTAATCATCAACTAATTAGTTCAACTTAAAATTGTCAGCGTCGCCCCTCTCCAGACGGAGCGATCGCATATGGCGATCTGCGTTCTGCGCCGTCTGCTCCCACATCGTCGTGGCCGGCCTGTCCCGGCCAGCCACGTCCTTGTTGCGCTCGGAAGGAACGTCGTGGATGCCCGGGTCAAGCCCGGGCACGACGTAACAGATTGGCCGACTTGCCCGCCGCGATTGGCCGATTTCATCGATGCATCGTCCTGTCCTGGCCCCTGCCCGCTTTACGACGAGCCGCGGATCGCGCCGGCAGACCCGAGCCCACCGCTCTCGCGCGCAGGACGACAAGCTGCCAACAAAACGGCCTGCCATCAGACGATGATGGCAGGCCGCAAAGGCCGAATATGACGGTTGATGACTATGCGGCGGCCGCAGCCGCGTTGCCGACCGCAGCAACGATCTCATCGACGACCTCCTCGACCAGATCGCGGTCGTCACCCTCGCCCATCACGCGGATCACCGGCTCGGTGCCGGAGGAGCGCACGAGCAGTCGGCCATGGCCGTTGAGGCGCTTCTGTCCGGTGTCGATCGCCGACTTCACCTCGTCCGCGTCGAGTGGCTTGCCGCTGCGATAGCGGACGTTCTTGAGGATCTGCGGCAGCGGATCGAAGCGATGGCAGACCTCGGAGACCGGACGGCGCAGCCTCTGCACCGTCGCCAGCACCTGGAGCGCGGCGACGAAGCCGTCCCCCGTGGTCGCGTAGTCCGAGAGAATGATATGGCCCGACTGCTCGCCGCCGAGATTGTAGCCGTCGGCCAGCATGCGCTCGAGAACATAGCGGTCGCCAACCGGCGTGCGCACCAGCTCGAGCCCTTGCCCCTGCAGGAAGCGCTCGAGACCGAGATTGGACATGACCGTCGCGACGATGCCGGCGCGCGCCAGGCGGCCGTCCTCCTTCCAGCTCTGCGCGATGACCGCGAGCAGCTGGTCGCCATCGACGATGTGGCCGCGCTCGTCGACCAGGATCACGCGGTCGGCATCGCCGTCGAGCGCGATGCCGATGTCGGCGCGCATTTCCCGTACCTTCCGGCACAGTGCCTCCGGCGAGGTCGAGCCGCATTCCTTGTTGATGTTGAAGCCGTCCGGCTCCACGCCGATCGAGATCACGTCGGCACCCAGCTCCCACAGCGCCTCGGGCACGACCTTGTAGGCCGCACCATTGGCGCAATCGACCACGACGCGCAGGCCGTCGAGCGAGAGGTCGCGCGGCAGGGTGCGCTTGGCGAATTCGATATAGCGATCGTGCACGCCGTCGATGCGGCGGGCGCGGCCGAGGCTCGCGCTCTGCGCCAGCTTCTTGTCGAGCGACTCGTCCAGCAGCTGCTCGATCTGCTTCTCGACATCGTCTGACAACTTGAAGCCCTGCGGCCCGAACAGCTTGATGCCGTTGTCCTCGAACAGATTGTGCGATGCCGAGATCATGACGCCGAGATCGGCGCGCATCGACTTGGTGAGCATGGCGACCGCCGGCGTCGGCATCGGGCCGACCAGCAGCACGTCCATGCCGACCGAGGTGAAGCCGGCCACCATCGCGTATTCGATCATATAGCCGGACAGGCGGGTATCCTTGCCGATCACCACCCGGTGGCGATGCTCGCCGCGCTGAAACAGAAGACCTGCGGCCTGCCCGACCTTGAGCGCGAGTTCCGGCGTGATCAGGCCGTTGGCGCGGCCACGAATCCCATCGGTCCCGAAATAGTTACGGCTCATATGACCCCCAGCAACGGCTTCTGGATTTCGTTACCGGCGGGGGCGAATCACATGGCAAGCCCCTCCGGTCAGCCCGCGGGTTATAGTCGCCTTAAAGCTAAGATGGATTCAAAAAATGTGATCAATCATTACCACGAAACCGCCACGGCCGCCGCAAGTCATTGTTAAGGCTAATTTTTCACTCGACCTGACGGCTCCGGAGGGCCCCCCTCGGAGTGCCCCCGCAGCAGGAATGTGCTCGCTCCGGCGGCCCCTGACGTCCTGTTGCGGAACGCTCGCAGTTTGCGTGTCTTGCCCGGACGCCGTGGCGGTTCCCAAGTTGGATTTGGCAGGCGCCGCAAAGATGCTAGATGACTGCCGAGCCCAAGAAACGAGACGTCGGTGGGGAGTCGAAGAGCGCGATGAAACACGTCACCTGCATTGAAGACCTGCGCCTGCTGCACAAGCGCCGCGTGCCCAAAGCCTTCTTCGACTACGCCGATCGCGGCTCCTATGCCGAGGAGACGCTGCGGGCCAACCGCGACGATCTGCAGAAGATCAAATTCCGCCAGCGCATTCTGGTCGACGTGTCCAAGCGCGATCTGTCGACGACGATCCTTGGCGAGCCGTCATCGATGCCGCTGATCCTGGCGCCGGTCGGCCTCCTGGGCATGCAGCACGGCGACGGCGAGATTCACGCCTGCCGCGCCGCGCAGGCCGCCGGCATCCCGTTCACGCAGAGCACGATGTCGATCTGCTCGATCGAGGACATCGCGGGCAGCGTCGAGAAGCCGTTCTGGTTCCAGCTCTACGTCATGAAGGACCGCGGCTTCATCAAGGCCCTGGTCGAGCGCGCGATTGCTGCGAAGTGCAGCGCACTATGCCTGACCGTCGACCTGCAGGTGATCGGCCAGCGCCACCAGGACATCAAGAACGGCATGAGCGTGCCGCCGGAATGGACGCTGTCGAAGCTGTTCGACTTCGCCACCAAGCCGGCCTGGGTGCAGGGTGTGCTGCAGGGCAAGCGCCGCACCTTCGGCAACATCGCCGGCCACGTGAAGAACACCGAGGATCTCACCAAGCTCTCGGCCTGGACCGCAGCGCAGTTCGACACCTCGCTGAACTGGAAGGATGTCGACTGGATCCGCTCGATCTGGCCGGGCAAGCTGATCATCAAGGGCATCCACGACATCGAGGACGCGAAGCTCGCGGCCGCGACCGGCGCGCAGGCGCTTGTCGTCTCCAACCATGGCGGCCGCCAGCTCGACGGCGCACCGTCCTCGATCCACGTGCTACCCGGCATTGCGGAAGCGGTCGGCGACAAGATCGAGATCATGTTCGACGGCGGCATCCGCTCGGGCCAGGACGTGATGCGCGCGCTCGCGCTCGGCGCCAAGTCGTGCATGCTCGGCCGCGCCTATGCCTACGGCCTCGGCGCCGGCGGCCAGGCCGGCGTCGCCAAGGCGATCGACATCATCCGCAACGAGCTGCTGACGACGATGGGCCTGTGCGGCATCAACACGGTGGCCGAGATCGACCGGAAGGTGCTGGCGGATTGATCGACACTTAACCGGTTGGGACAAAGCATGACGCTGGTCTCACACCGTGATGATCCGAAGCGCTTGCCAAGCAAAAGCTGTCGTCCCTGCGAACGCAGGGACCCATAGCCACCGCTGTCAGTTATTTCGGGCGGTCGCGCCACTGCATGGTGCGTTTGGGCATCTGCTCAGACTAAGACACCCTGGCGTGCCCCGACACTCCGTCCTGGGGTTATGGGTCCCTGCGTTCGCAGGGACGACACCTTTTGTCAGGATGCGGCATACGCTCCAGATGAGCTGGGTCACATCGGCGGCGTCAGCCCATCGCGGCCGACGCTGACGCGGCTGGTCTCGAGCGAGCCATCGGGTAACTGCTTGACGGTGGCCATCACCTTCGCGCCGGCCGTCAGCTCGGACTTGTCGCCGGGCACGAAGGTCACGATCGGCGTGTCCGGCGCGATGTCGACCCGCTTCTCGCCGCCCTTGTATTTGACGAGCAGCGAGTGACCGTCGGTCGAGACCGAGCTTTCGGATACGGTGGCGTTGGTCATGCTCGAATTCGGCTTCAGGTCCCACGACCGCGAGCCTTCGCCCGTGCCGCGCATGTCCTCGGGAAAGATGTGGATCTCGACCGCCTTCGGCGCGCCGTCCGGGCCGGGCACCGTGGTGGCGCCGATGAACGAGCCCAGCTTGATGTCGGAAAGCTGCGCCTTGACGACACCCGAAACGCGCAGATCACCGGCCATGCGCAGCTTGAAGATCTCGCCGCTGCGGGCTTTCACCGTCATCATGTCGGCGTCGACGCTTTCGATGGCGCCGCGCACGCGCGTCGGCACCGGCACCTGCTGGGCAATGGCGAGCGCGGATACAGCCGCAACCATGGCGAGTGAAGCGACGGAACGGATCAGGACGAGACGAGCGGACATGCAGGGCTCCGAGGGCGAGAGAAGATCATCCGCGTCCAATGCGGGGCTACGCGGACGCTCGATCAATGAGACGCCGACCATCTGCGCTTATTCCGCGTTCAAGCCCTTGTGAGATCGGCCTCGACCAGCGCGCGCAACTCGGGCGTGACCTGCGGACGGCGGCCGAACCACAATTCGAAGCCACGCACGGCCTGGTGCAGCAGCATGCCGAGCCCATCGGCAGTGCGCAGCCCCCTCGCCCGCGCCGCCGCGAGCAACTGCGTCTCCAGCGGCACGTAGACGATGTCGGCGACGACAGCCTGCTGCGGCAACAGCTCGACGTCGAGCTCGAGCGGCGGCTGGCCGTGCATGCCGAGCGAGGTGGTGTTCACGAACAGGCCCGCGCGCGGCAGCAGCGCGCCGACGCGGTCCCAGCCTTCGGCAACGACATGGCTGCCGAACTGATCAGCCAGGGCTTGTGCGCGCGCCGCGGTGCGATTGATGACGTGGACGCGGCCGATGCCGCGCTCGAGCAGGCCGAACACGACGGCCCGCGCCGAGCCGCCGGAGCCAAGCACCAGCGCCTCGTCGGTGCGGTCCCAGCCTGGGGCGGCGGCATCCAGATTGCCGATGAAGCCTTCGACGTCGGTGTTGGTGGCCCGCAGGATGCGGTCCTCGTACCAGAGCGTGTTGGCCGCGCCGACGGCGCGGGCACGCGCGTCCGGCTCGCTCAGCTCCAGCACGCGCTCCTTGTGCGGGATCGTGACGTTGGCGCCGACGAAGCCGCGACGGTCGAGATGCATGACGAAGTCCGCCAGCTCTTCCGGCGGCACCGCCTCGATGGTGTAGCCGCCGGCAATGCCAAGCTCGTGCAGCCAATGATGATGGATCAAAGGCGAGCGCGAATGCGCGGCAGGCCAGCCGATCAGGCACGCAGCGCGGGGTTTGGCGGCGAGGGTCATGGCCGTGACATCGGACAAGCCCCGGCTGGAGTCAATGCTGGGGCTCGGCAGTCGCCCCCCGGGAAAGCGCCGCAGCGGCCGAGAGGCGCCATGGCCCCAACGGCGACGCGGCGTTAAGGTCGCGTGTCAGCTCGCGGCGAGCCCATCGGCGACGTCCGCCGGCGCCGTCTCCTTGCCCTTGATGTCGGCCACGGCGCGCTCGATTGTCTCGCGATAGCGCACCAGCGGCGGCCGCACGCCGTGGGTCAGCAGCGCCCGGCGCACGGTCGGCGACGCGCCCGTGATGAACAGGCGGATGCCCTGGCGCCTGGCCTTGGCGGCGACGCGGCTCATGGCGTTGGCGGCCGTCGAATCCAGGAACGGCACGGCGGCGAAGTCGACCACGAAGGCTTTGCGGCGGTCGGCGATCGAGTCGAGCACGGTGCCAACGGTCGAGGCGGCGCCGAAGAAGAACGCCCCGGTGATGCGATAGACCAGCACGTCCTTGTCGGTGCTGAGCTTGGGATTGTAGGGCACCCGCGCGCCGTCCTCGAAATCCGCACGGTCCTGCGCGACCAGCGGCGTGCTGTCCTCGACGCCGGTCATCTGCGCCATGCGGTTGATGAACAGCACGGCGCCGAGCGCAAAGCCGACCAGGATGCCCTCGGTGAGATCGCGGAAGACCGTCAGCCCGAAGGTCGCGAGCAACACCGTGGCATCGCCCCAGGACGATCGGATCAGGGTGGCGAACTCGTGCTTCTCGGCCATGTTCCAGGCCACCACCACCAGCACCGCGGCGAGCGCCGACAGCGGGATGTAGCTCGCGAGCGGAGCCGCGATCAGCATGAACACCAGCAGGAACAGCGAATGCAGCATGCCCGACACCGGCCCGCGTGCGCCGGCGCGAACGTTGGTGGCGGTGCGCGCGATGGTGCCGGTGACGCAGATGCCGCCGAACAGCGCCGAGCCGACATTGGCAAAGCCCTGCGCCACCAGCTCGCAGTTCGAGCGATGGCGACGGCCGGTCATGCCGTCGGCGACGACGGCCGACAGCAGCGATTCGATGGCGCCGAGCAGTGCGAAGGCGATCGCGTCGGGGAACACCGCCTGGACCTTGGCGAGCGAGAACGCCGGCAACGCCGGCGCCGGCAGCTCGCGCGGGATACCGCCGAATTTCGTCCCAATGGTCTCGACCGGAAGCTGCAGCGCGAAGGTGATGATGGCCGCGACCACGACCGCGATCAGGATGCCGGGCCAGGTCGGCCGCAGATGCTTGAGGCCGATGATGATCGCGATCGACAGCGCGGCCGTCACGACCGCAGACATGCTCGCGGTCGGCGCGCCATGCGCGAGCGCCGTGAGCTTCGGAAGCAGCTCGCCCGGCTCCTTGCCCGCAAGCGTGATACCGAACAGATCCTTCAGCTGGCTGGCAAAGATGATGACGGCGATGCCCGCGGTGAAGCCGACCGTGACCGGATAGGGAATGAACTTGATGTAGGTGCCGAGCCGCAAATATCCTGCGATCACCAGGATCACGCCGGACATCATCGTCGCGATCAGCAGGCCATCGAGACCCTGGCGATCGACCGTCGCAGCGACCAGCACGATGAAGGCACCCGCGGGACCGCCGATCTGAAAGCGGCTGCCGCCGAGCAGCGAGACCAGGAAGCCGCCGATCACGGCGGTGTAGAGACCACGCCCCGGCGAGACACCGGAGGCGATCGCGATCGCCATCGACAGCGGCAGCGCCACGATCGCCACGGTCAGGCCCGCCAGCGCGTCGGCGCGAAAGTCGCTGAGGCCGTAGCCCTCGCGCAAGACCGTCAGGAGTTTGGGGGAATAAAGCTCGGCGAAGGTCGGCTCATGATGTCCGACCCGCCCGTGCGAACGGTGTTCGTTTGCGATGCTCATGCCCATCACGCTCCCGTCGCCTCATCGGGCCGCGGCGCAGCCGACGATGCGTCCCACACGAAGCGCCCAGGGGCCCCGTGCCGCGCGATGAGCCTAGCTCGCGTCATCGCGCACAATGTCAGTTTGACGGCCCATGCGGCGGGGCGGCCCCGGGTCCTTCAGGCGAACACCACGCCCGCCATTCTCGCTGCGGGAATGCTCACCGATCAGATCCACGCCCGCACGATTGAGCGCATCGACGACCTTGGTCAGCGAGTCCACCACGCCGCGGACGTTGCCCGTGGAGGCTTCCATCCGCTGGATCGTCGGCAGCGACACGCCGGCCAGCTCGGCCAAGGTTCTCTGATCTATCCCGAGCAGCGCACGGGCTGCTCGCATCTGGAACGACGTGATCACGATGGCCTCACGTAGCAGACACCATAAATGATGTCTGAGACAAAGACAATGATGTAAAATACATCATAAATTGCTTTCGGAGGCAAGCTGGAACCGGCCCTCGCCCACTGTTCCCTGCGCGCCCGAGCAAAGGTCCCGACGCGATCCGGCCCGCCATCCCGAGAGGATGACGGGCCGGTGCTGCTCGGCGCGGAGCGTTCGGCTCAGGCGGCGTCGCGGTGGGAGGCGATGATGTGGTCGGCGGCGCGGCCCGTCACCTCGGCCATGTGGTCGAACTGGCGAGTGAAGCTGCCGGCGCCGGCCGTGGCCGAGCGCAATTCGACGATCAGCTCGCCGATCTCGGCCTCCGGCATCATCGCGCGGACGCAATCCCAGCCCGGCCAGCCGTCGCGGGTGTCGAACGACAGGATCTGGCCGCGCCGCGCCGACAGGATCGCGTTGATCCTGGCGGTCGCTTCCGTGGGGCAGACAATCTCAACGGTGTGAATCGGCTCCAGCAGCACCGGCTGGCATTGCGGCAGCCCCTCGCCGACGCCGACCCGCGCCGCGGTGCGGAACGCGAGGTCGGACGAATCCACGCTGTGATAGGAGCCGTCGGTCAGCGTGACCTCGACGTCGATCACCGGAAAGCCCAGGGGGCCGCGGGCCATTGCGTCGACAACGCCCTCCTCCACCGCCGGGATGTAGTTGCGCGGCACCGCGCCGCCGACCACCTTCTCGGCAAAGCGGAAGCCTTCGCCGCGCGGCAGCGGCCTGATGTCGAGCACGACGTCGCCGAACTGGCCGTGACCGCCGGACTGCTTCTTGTGGCGGCCGCGCTGCGTGATCGGCTTGCGGATGGTCTCCTGATAGCCGATCGCAGGCTGATGCGATTTCACGTTGACGCCGAAACGGTCGCGCAACCGCTCCAGCGCGACGCGCAGATGCATCTCGCCCTGCCCCCACAGCACCGTGTCGTGGGTGCGCGGGTTCTGTACCATCGTCAGCGATGGATCCTCCTCGTGGAGCCGCTGCAAGGCCTGGCCGAGCTTGACGTCGTCCTTGCGGTCCACGGCGGCGATCGAGAGCGCCAGCACGGGTGGGCACGCCTCGACCTTTGCCAGCGGCAGCGGCGCCGTCTTGCCGGTCGCAACCGTATCTCCGGTCTTGACCGCATCGAGCTTGCCGAGCGCGACCGTGTCGCCGGCTTCGGCGCCCGCGCGCTTGCTGTCATAGGCGCCGGTCGCAGCCAGGATGCCGGACACGCGCGCCGCCTCGCCCGAAGCGGCATGCAGCGTCGCGCCGTCGTCGAGATGGCCCGAAAGCAGGCGCGTCAATGACAGCTTGCCGCCGTGCTGCAGGTGCAACGTCTTGAAGACGTAGCCGAGCGCCTCCTTCGCGTCCTTCACGCCCAGCCGCTGCGCGGTCTCGGCGATTCCGGGCGCCTCGTGGCGCAGCGCCTTCATCAGCCTCAGCACGCCGTTCTCGCGCAGCGCCGAGCCGAGCAGCACCGGGCAGATCAGCCCCTCGCGCAATTCGCGCGCGAGATCGTCGAACACGGCGTCGCGCGGCGGCGGGATGTCCTCCAGCAGTTGCTCCATGAGCGCGTCATCGTGATCGGCGAGCTTCTCCAGCATCGAGAAGCGCGCCTCCTTCTCGCGGTCGAGATCGCCGCCTTCGAGCCCAACGACTTCCGACGCCTTGTGCTCGCGATAGATGAAGGCGCGCTCCAGCGCGAGGTCGACGAAGCCCTCGATCAGCTCGCCGTTCCAGATCGGAATCTGGCGCAGCACCAGCGGCACGCGCGAGGCCGGCTGCAATGTGGCAAGCGTCTCCCTGATGCGCGCATTGGCGCGGTCGATCTTGTTGAGGAACAGGAAGCGCGGGATGCGCAGCTCCTCGAGCTCGCGCAGGATGATCTGCAATTGCGGCAGCTTCTTCTCGTCGGCCTCGCAGACCACGATGGCGGCATCGACCGCCGGCAGCGCCGCGCGCATGTCGTGGATGAATTCGATCGAGCCGGGACAATCGAGGAAGGTGTAGCTGTCGCCCATGAAGGTCGTGGTCGCCGCCGTCATGGCGACGCTCATCTTGTGCTGACGCGCCTCCGGGCTGGCATCGCCGACGGATGTGCCGGCGTCGACGCTGCCCGCGCGTGGGATCACGCCCGTCCGCGCCAGGATCGCCTCCAACAGAGTGGTTTTACCGCTTTGGAAAGGGCCCACCAGCGCAATGCACCGTGGACCGCGGGGACTTCTCAGGTCTTGTCCCATTCGCCGCCTCCTCGTTGTGGAGCTCGGCCCTGGATTGGGTCGGCAAAGCCGAATGCTCTGCCTCGGCTGCCGCTTTGGCAAGCAGGGGGCCCGCGAAAAACGTCGCTGCAGTGCGGGGAGTCCGCCGCCTTCCCGCACGATGGCGGAAAGAGCGGCTATTCACGGCAAAGGGAAGATCACCGACCCGGGCGCAATTCGAGGCTTTGCAGCCCCGCCGAGACGCTGAGGCCGACCTGGCCCTGGACGCTGAGTGGCTGCAGCGCGATCGAGTTGGCGGAGCCGCCGACCAGCACGTTGCCGCCAAGGCCGACGCCGACGGCGGCCGAGCCCTGTGCGCCGGCATAGTCGCCGGAGAGATCGCCCGGCCCGAGCCGTGCAACCGGGGCATAGACCACCCAGGCCAGCAGCGATTCCTGGGTGATGCCGAGATCGAGGCCGACCTTGCGGATGGTCGCGACGTAACGATCCTCCGGCAGCCCGTCGGCGCGCAGCACGCAGCCGAGATGGGTGACCGAGCCGACGATGAAGCCGACGCTGGCGCCACCGCGGCATTCGAGGACGCCGACCCGCACGCGATCTTGCGCCTGGGCAGCGCCGCCGATGCAGAGGACGACCGCAGCAGCGAGCCCGGCGAGGATGGTCGAGCGCATGAATAAAACTCCGGCTGAAATGAACGTGTGATGCAGCTCCGTCGATCGGACTGACGATCACGGGGCATCACATCTATGCCACAAGCCTTACAGTCGCACCAGATTCGCCGCGCCGTCAGCACGCGCCATCGCGCCGGCCATTGCGACGCGTTCGCCCGAACGCTTCCGCGGCTCAGCGATAGAAGCGCGAGAAATAGGACGATGAACGGCTCGGGCTCGGGTGGATCGGCAGCAGCGGCACCAGCTCGACCTCAGTGATTCCGGCAGCGATGTTCAGGCCGGTCTGCCCCTGCAGGCTGATCGGCTGCAGGGCGGCGGCGCGATCGGTGTCGCGCACCAGGAAGCTGCCGCCGAAGCCGACCAGAGCCGCAGCGTTGGCGGACAATCCACCGTACCGCCCGCGCAGCTCGCTGCGGCCGAAATCGTTGACCGGTGCGCTGACCGCCCACGCCATCCTGGTCTCATCCGTCAGCCCGACATCGAGGCCGTAGCGCCGGACCTTGGCGACATAGCGCTCCGGCTGGCGACCCTGGCTGCGAAACACGCAGCGCAGGCGTGACTGGGACATCACGAGCTTGCCGGAAGTCTTTCGTCCCGCGCACTCGAGCACACCGGCGCGCATGGGGCGATTTGCGTGGGCTTGCGCGAACGGAGCAACCGACACAAGCAACATGATCGACAGCAGAAGCAGCCGCATCGAACTCCAACCCTACGCCACCAGACTTATCGACCGACAAGAGAAAGGCGCCATGTTCAAAACATGGCGCCTTTCGGCCTGGAACTTGGCTTCTGGAGTTTCGAGACGGATGTTGCCCGATTACCTCAGATTGCCGCAGAAGCGCTGGATGCGCTTGCAGGCGTCCTCGAGGTCGGAGGTCTTGGTCGCGTAGGAGATGCGGAACGCCGGGCCGAGGCCGAACGCCGAGCCGTGCACCACCGCGACGCCCTCGGTCTCCAAGAGCTCGGTGACGAAGGCCTCGTCATTGTCGATCACCTTGCCCGACGGCGCCGTCTTGCCGATCGTGCCGGCGCAGGACGGATAGACGTAGAACGCGCCTTCCGGCCGCGGGCATTCGATGCCGCTCGCCTGGTTCAGCATCGAGACCACGAGGTCGCGGCGCTCCTTGAACACCTTGTTGTTCGCGGGAATGAAGTCCTGCGGACCGTTCAAGGCTTCCACCGCCGCCCATTGCGCGATCGAGCACGGGTTCGAGGTCGACTGCGACTGGATTGTCGCCATCGCCTTGATCAGGTGCGCCGGACCGCCGGCATAGCCGATGCGCCAGCCGGTCATGCAATAGGCCTTGGAGACACCGTTCACGGTCAGCGTGCGGTCGTACAGCGACGGCTCGACCTGCGCCGGCGTGGTGAACACGAAGTCGTCATAGACGAGGTGCTCGTACATGTCGTCGGTCATGATCCAGACATGCGGATGCTTGACCAGCACCTCGGTGAGCGCCTTCAGCTCGGCCTTGGTATAGGCCGCGCCGGTCGGATTCGACGGTGAGCACAGGATCAGCCACTTGGTCTTCGGCGTGATCGCCTTCTCCAACGCCTCCGGCTGCAGCTTGAAGCCATGCGCCGCGGTGCAGACCACCGGCACCGGCTCGCCGCCGGCGAGCGCCACCATCTCCGGATAGCTGACCCAGTACGGCGCCGGGATGATCACCTGGTCGCCGGGATTGATGGTCGCCATCAACGCATTGTACAGGACCTGCTTGCCGCCCACGCCGACGATCACCTGGTTCGGCTTATAGGTGAGGCCGTTCTCGCGCTGGAACTTGCCGATGATGGCTTCCTTCAGCTCGGGGATGCCGTCGACCGCGGTATACTTGGTCTTGCCGTCCTGGATGGCCTTGATCGCAGCCTGCTTGATGTTGTCCGGGGTGTCGAAATCCGGCTCGCCGGCGCCAAGGCCGATGACGTTACGGCCCGCCGCTTTGAGGACGCGCGCTTTATCCGTGACCGCGATGGTCGCGGACGGCTTCACACGGTCGAGCGCAGCGGCGAGAAAGGACATCATCAGCTCCTATGCAGGCGTCGTGGATCACCCCCTCGGGGCCACGACCAGTCATGTCAGGGAAACGCCCATTTGTAGGGCCCCCAGCGCTGCATCGCAAGAAGCTTGGGCACATGGCTCCCAAGACTTTAGGGAACGTTAAAGCCGCCCCGCTAGCGTGGGCCCACGATTGTCCAGAGTCTCAGGCCGAAATGACCACTATCGGGTGCGCCCTGCGATCCGGCGACTGGCTCACGGCCACGCGGATCAAGTCCTACAGCTGGATTCTGCTCGCGGTCACGATCGCGGCAATCGCCGGCTGGATCGCGCTGTCCGACGGGCTGATCGACCGCAACGGCAAGCCGATCGGGACCGACTTCTCCAACGTCTATGCGGCAGGCGTGCTGACCCTTCACGGCAAGGCGGCGGATGCCTACGATCCGCCGCTGCAGCATGCGGTGGAAAAGGCCGTGTTCGATGGCCGCGACGTGCCGTTCTTCGGCTGGCACTACCCGCCCTTCTTCTTCGCGATCGCCGCCATCACCGCCCTGCTGCCCTATGCCGGAGGGCTCGCGCTCTGGGTCGTGTCGAGCCTGCTCGCATACCTCGCGGTCATGCGCGCGATCCTGCCGCGTTCCGAGACCCTGCTGGTGGCGACCGCCTTTCCCGCCGTGTTCGTCAACATCGGTCACGGCCAGAACGCGTTCTTCACCGCGGCGCTGCTCGGCGGCGCGCTGTTGCTGATGGAGCGCGACCGGCCGTGGGCGGCCGGCATCCTGATCGGCCTGCTCGCCTACAAGCCGCAATTCGGCGTCCTCATTCCCGTGGCGCTGCTCGCAGGCACGCGCTGGCCGACGATCGCTGCTGCAGCCGCCACGGTGGCCGCGCTGGTCGCGATCAGCTTCGCCGCGCTCGGCAACGAGGTCTGGCACGCCTTCTTCCAGTCCATGACTTTCACACAGAGCGTCGTGCTCGAGCAAGGCGGCACCGGGTGGGAGAAGATCCAGTCGGTATTCTCCGCCGCGCGCCATTGGGGCGCCGATGTCAGGTCCGCCTATGCGCTGCAAAGCCTGCTGGCGCTGTCGCTCGCGGCCGGACTTGCCTGGCTGTGGCAGAGCGAGGCTGCGTTCGATCTCAAGGCTTCGGCACTGGCGAGCGCGAGCCTGCTGGCGACGCCCTACGTGCTCGACTACGACCTCGTGGTCGTTGCGGTTGCGATCATTTTCTTCGTCCGGCACGGCCTCGCGAACGGCTTTCGCGACTACGAGCTCAGCGTGCTCGCGGCCGCCTGGATCGTGCCGCTGCTCTCGCGCAGCGTTGCCGGGCTGACGACGATACCGCTGGGCCTCATCATTCTGATGGCCCTGTTCGCGCTGACCCTGCGCCGCGCATTCACCGATCGCGCCGTCGAGATCGGTGGACACGCGCGCATCGCACAAGCGTGATCTCGATTGTTTGAATCTATTGGAAAGTTGTTATTCGAGAGTGCAGTGCAGTAGCGCATTTCGACTTTTTCCATCCGTCGGCACTTGCAGCCTGCGCTCATCGGCATCATTGTCTGGCCGCATTGCGGGACGATCTGGCGTCCGGATGCGCGATGCGTCCAACCCTTGATTCCTCGAACTCGAAATCGGCCGGATGTACAAGCTCTATTCGATGCAGCGGTCAGGCAACAGCTACAAGGTCCGCCTTGCGCTTGCGCTTCTGAACGCGCCCTATCAGGCGATCGAGATCGACATTCTGCGCGGCGAGAGCCGCACGCCGGATTTTCTCGCCAAGAATCCGAGCGGCCAGGTGCCGCTGCTGGAAGTCGGCGAGGACCGCTTCATCGCCGAATCGAACGCGATCCTCTGGTATGTCGCCGGCGGCACGCCGCTGGTGCCGGAGCAGCGCATCGAGCGCGCCGAAGCGCTGCAGTGGATGTTCTTCGAGCAGCATGCGCTCGAGCCGAACATCGGCGCCGCCTATTTCTGGCTGCTCTTGGTCAAGGGCGGGCGCGACCTTCAGACCCATGCGCTGGAGGACTGGATGGAGCGCGGCTATGCCGCGCTCCAGGTGATGGAGAATCATCTCAAGAGCAACGATTACTTTGCCGCGAAACAGCTGACGGTCGCCGACATCGCGCTCTACGGCTACACGCACGTCGCCGATCGCTGCGACTTCGATCTGTCGACCTTCCCGAAGATCCGCAACTGGCTGCGCCGCGTCGAACAGACACCCGGTTTCGTCGCGATGGATTGGCAGCCGGCACTGATCGATTCAGCCGGCATCGCCGCCGACTACGGGTGACATGCTCACCGTAAAACTACCGACCGCCCGTAGAACAGCGGGGAAAATACACGTTTAGGCGGGAACAAATACCACGAGCGCCATGTTCTTGCCTTTTTTGCTGATTTGCCGCCGCAATCCTGCCCAGCGCTACCTTAGAATTTACCTCTGCGAGTGATTCGCTCGCGGATGTATGGGTAAGGGATTTCGACTTCATGTCCCGGTGGCGTTGTGCTCCCGTTCCGAAGTTCAGTTGGGTCCGCGGCCGCGCGTCACCGCAGGAGTCGAACCACCGTAGAGGGCTCCGCACGCCCGTCAGCGGCTTTCACGGCCACGCAACGCTCACCCTTTCGCCCGGCCTGACCACCGCCGTGGTCGCAACGATCGCGGCCAGCACGCTCTCATTGGGTGTCAGCGTCACCATTGCGGTGGTGTCGATTCACGCCCTCTTGTCGATGCCCGCTTAGCAGGAAGCCATTTTGACAACCCTTCGCGGTTTTCGCGACAACAGGCGATGATTGTCTCGCACACAAAATGGCGATGAAATCAACGGTCGTAATCGTTGCCGTGACCCTGGCACTCGCGATCCTGCTGGCGGCGTCACTGCTGATCCTGATCGAGCGACGGGGCGAGCTCTCGCTCTCGCCGCTGACCGAGGAGGATCGGTCGGTCTACGTCGAGCTGATGCGGCCGCCCACCGCCGAACCGGTGCTGCCCATCCCTGATTGATCGCGAACACGGCTGCGCGTATCGAAGGTCCGTCGAGATTTTCAAACGGACGACGAATCCTTCATGCACGAAGCACTCACTGTGCGCGCCATCGCGCGCGACGACCATGATCGCTGGCTGCCGCTCTGGGACGGCTACAACGCCTTCTACGGCCGTTCCGGGCCGACGGCGCTGCCGGCCGAGGTGACCGCGATGACATGGTCGCGCTTCTTCGATGCCAACGAGCCGGTGCATGCCCTGGTCGCCGAGAGCGGTGGCGAGCTGATCGGCTTGGCGCATTACCTGTTTCATCGCGCCACCACCACGATCGGGCCGCTCTGCTATCTCAACGACCTGTTCACGAGCGAGGCCGCCCGCGGCAAGGGCGTCGGCCGGGCGCTGATCGAGGCGGTCTACCGCGAAGCGCGGCAGGCTGGTGCGCCGCGGGTCTATTGGCAGACGCACGAGACCAACAGGACGGCACAGGCGCTCTACGACAAGATCGCCGAGCGCTCGGGCTTCATCGTCTACCGCAAGGCGCTGTGAACGGGCGGTGTCACGCCGCCGTCACGGGGCCGGCCTACGCTCCATCGAGCGCCTGATCATCCCCCCGTCACCGGTCACGCGTTTCAGCGGTCCCCGTCAGTCGCCGTCTCTGACCGGGGCCGCATTTTTTTGTCGGGCCTGGTCGTTGGACGTGGCGCGTCTCACGCCACGTTCGTCGTCGTGTCCTGCTGCTCCAATGGTGCCAGCTGAGAAGCCTTCGCCTGCGCGGCTTCGATGCACATTCTGACAGCCTCGCCCATGCTCGCCGCGACCAGATCGGCCTTGGTGGCTTCTTGCAGCACCTTCGCGGCCTCCTGATCGACGTCGGCCGCGCAGCAGACCAACATCACCTTTGCTCTGGGGAGCCGTCGCTTCAAGCGACGAACGGAGTAGCGCATATGTGCGACGCCGGAATTGCCGATATAGATCAGGCAGGCAATCGCAACACCTGCGGGCTCGAGCTTGATGACGTTCGCCGTCGAGAGCGCCTCCGCTCCTGAGACCTTCGCGCCCAACCCGTGCGCCGACGACAGTTGCGCGAGAATCACCGCCGCCGCTTCGTCGATCGGGGTTCGCCCGGCCACGCACAGGACCGGCTGCTCGCTCCGCCATCCTTCGGCGAGATTGTCCTTGCTGAGGATGGGTATCGTGTCGATGGCCCCACTGCTGGCCGAGCTGTCGACGGCCGATGCCGCCTCTGGATCGCTGGTGGTCTCGCGTTTCGCCAGCGGACCATCATTCTGATCGGAAAGATCGGCGGTCAACTCGGCGACGGCGTCACGGATCGTTGCAAGGCGATCATAGGCGAGCGCCCCTCGGTCGGCGTCGGCTTGGGCCAATTGCAGCCCCTTCACCGCGACCTCGTCGCAATAGGCAATCAACGAGCGCTCCTTCAAGAACTCCTCTGCCTTCTCGGCCGCTTCCGTCGGATCGTTCGCAAGCATGCGCTGGTAGAAGATCTCGGGAGGAGACAGCGCTGGACGATCACCGAACATGACGTCGAGGAACTCCAGGCGCTCCACATGTCGTCCGATGACGACCAGGCAGACCGTCAGCGGCGTCGCGAGCACCAACCCGATCGGGCCCCACAGCGCGGTCCAGAACGCGGCTGAAACGACCACCGCCACAGGGGACAGGCCCGTGCTGCGCCCATAGACCATCGGTTCGATGACGTGGCCGAGCAACGGCTCGACCACGAGAAACAGGGCCAGCGTCCAAATCAGCATCGACCAGCCAGGGTCGACCGCTGCCGCCAGAGCAAGCGGAAACGCCGCGGCGATGACGGCGCCGATATAGGGCACGAACCGAAGCGCTGCGGCGAGGATTCCCCAAAGGAGGGCGCTGGGGATGCCGATGAACCACAAGCCGACGCCGATCACGACGCCGAACCCGCCGTTCAGGGCGAGCTGGGTGAGGAACAGCCGGCTGAGCCTGTAAGCCGCATCATCGAGTGCCGCCGTGGTGCGCTGCAGGTCCGATGAGCCCGCAAGGCGGATGAGCCGATTCCTCAGGTCCTCGCGTTGAAGCAATATGAAAATCACGAAGATGATGATGATGCCGGTCGTCGCCAGCGGATGAATGAGCGGCGAAATCAGCGTGCGAAGACTGTCCAGCGCCCCAGGATCGGGCTGCCGGACCTCCACCGGGATCGGGGTCACAGGGACTGAGGAATTCGTTCGCAGTCCGCTCGGCGACCGAGCCGCTTCCGGCTCATTCGGTTTGTCGAGTTCCTTGCCCAGATCCTTGAGCATGTCCGATGCACGCTCGAGCGTCCCTCTCCCGGCTTTGGTGTCGCGGAACGACTGGATCTTGTTGCTCATCGTCGATTGATAGTTCGGCAACTCACTGGCAAGCTGGGTGAGCTGGGTGGCGAGCAGGCTGCCCAGCGTAAAGATCACGACGAACGCGAGAACGACCACGCTGACGACGGCCAGTCCGCGCGGGGCACGAAGCCGCTGCAGTTGCGCGACCAACGGCGCCAATACGAAGCTGAGCAGGATGGCCAGGGCCACGGGCACCAGGATGTCACGACCGAAATACAGCAGCGCGATGATGATGACCGCAAAAATGGCGACGGCCAGCGCGCTGATCAGCCCGAGAACTTCCTCCGGGGTGCGGACCTTGAGCGGCTGTCTGATGATCATCGAATCTCTCTGCGAACGAGGAAGGGCGGCGCACGTCGCTCATGCGGTCAGGCTGTCAACGTCGACGAAGGCGGCGCGTTGCAACGGAGGGAAGCTTCTGACGATGTCGCCGGCGCCGGTGGTCATATGCCGAAAGGTTCGTCTCGATCCGAGCAACCATCCCGGCCTTCGCTAGAACAGAACGACCGAGGGCGCTGGCCGGCGCTGCCCGCCCTGCCGGACATTCGGCTTCCTGTTTCAGACACGCGATAACAGCCTCGTGAGGCTCCAGTTCCCGAGAGCGCCTGACGTCGCCTGCGCGTCTGCCGACGGCTACGACTGCTCAGCTTCGGCGCGCCGTCGCACCTGCTCGAATCAGCCGGACCTTCGCTATGGCGTCGTCCTTGTTGACGCCAGCAGGCCCGGCGGACCGGCTGGCCCGGCGCGAGCAGCTTGCGATGGCGCACGACCGGCGGCCGTCCGGGTCCTGTCGGCCGCCGCATCGCTTCAGCGCAAAACAAGCGTCCGCTCGGCCGTGCTCAGCCAAGCGGGGTCGCGGAGACGGATCGCAATGGCGGGCTTTGTCCTACGTCTTGCTGCCCACCGTTTGGCGGACCTCGAACCCCTCGAACTGCGGCGGGCCGAGATAGTGCACCTTGGTGTCGCCGGCCCGCTGGTGCGCGGCGCGGAATGCTTCGGACTTGGTCCAGTCCTCGAACGTCGTCTTCGACGCCCAGATCGTATGCGAGGCGTAGAGCGTATGGTCCTCGGCTTCCGGTCCCTTCAACAGGTGAAACTCGACGAAGCCCGGCACCTTGTCGAGATGGCTGTCGCGCGACAGCCAGACCTGCTCGAAGGCGGCCTCCGAGCCCTTGGCGACGCGAAAACGATTCATGGCGATGAACATGCTGATCTCCTGAGGGATGAATGCCGCAGGTCGAGGAGTAGCAGACTTCGCGGTGCAATGCGCCTGCGACGACGGCCGCTGATGCCGCAATGTGGAAGGCTTCAGGACGCCTGATCGGGAAATGGCGCAAGCGAGCCTTACGCTACGAGCCCCTTGATCGGCTTCACGGCCGCGCTGTCCGGAAACACCGCGCCGCCGAGCGCGTGCTCGCCGATGCCGAGATGATCGGCGAGTACGCCCTTGAACACCGCGCGAAGATCCGTCGTCGGCGCAAGATCGCGTCCCTGGTAGAGGCTCGCCATCTTCAGCGTCGGCCAGTCGGCGATCACCCGTCCGCCCTTCACCGCACCGCCGGCGAGCAGCGCAATCGTCCCGGTCCCATGATCGGTCCCCTGGGTGCCGTTGATCCTTGCCGTGCGCCCGAACTCGGTTGCGACCACCACGACCGTATCGCGCCAGCGCGGGCCAAGCCCGCTTTCGAACTCGGCGAGCGCACCGTCGAGACCCGACAAGAGCTGCGCCAGCCGACCGACCGCACCACCTTCATTGGCATGCGTGTCCCAACCGTCGAACGCCAGCGCGGCGATGCGCGGACCATCATCCGCGGCGATCAGCTTCGCCGCGCCGCGCGCGACCTGGCGCATCGCCGCGATCTGGTTGCCGCCCGGCTTCGGCTTCATGTCGTCACCGACCGCGACCTTCTCGAGCTGGAGCCCTTGCGACAACGCAGCCGCCAACGCGGGATCGCGATGCGCATAGAGGTCGACCAGCCGCATCGCAGTGTCGTCATCGGCCTGCGGCACCGTCACCGGCGCCCAACCGACGGTGGGCGCTGCGCCGCGCAGCACCAGCGGCGCCGTCGGACCGACCGCGAGCGCGCCCGCGACGCGGGGGCCGCGCGGCAGAGCCTCCACCGCGCGGTTCAGCCAGCCCGATTGCACGCGGCCAGGACCGGCGAAGCCGCTTTCGAGCACGTCCTGACCATCGAAATGCGAGCGCTCGCGATACGGTGTCGCGACCGCGTGAACCACGGCAGCCTGCTTGTCGCGATACATGCGCGCGAATTCCGGCATCGACGGATGCAGCGCAAAGAACGAATCGAGCGGCAGCGCCGGATTTGGTCCCGCCGTCGTCAGCGCGATCGCGCCATGCAGTCCGGCGTAGTCGGGATCGCCGATCGGCGCGACGGTGGCGAGGCCATCGAGCGCGCCGCGCAGGATCACGACGATCAGCCGCGGGTCGCGCTGGCCGGCGGCCCACGCGAATTTCGGCAGACAGCCCCAGGCCGCAAAGGACGCGCCTGCCAGCAGCAAATGGCGTCGCGAGGTCAACAGCGAGGTCGCGATCCGGTCCATCGTCATCTCCTCTGGAATTCCGGCGACATCAGCAACAACGCCAGCGCCTGCTGGCGCGATTCTGCACGCTCGATCGTGCGCCGCGTCTCCGTCGAGGTCGCATCGCCCGCGACGAGATCGAGCAGGTCGCGCGGATCGAGATTGTTGCCGAGACGTGCGGCGAGTTGCGCGGAAATGTCCAGCCGCAGCTTCATGCCCTCAGGGGCAGCCCACATCGCGTTGGTATCAGCAAATCCGTTCGGTCCTGCGGGCGCCCATAGCGGCTGGCCGAGCGTGTTCAGGGAACTGAGATAGAAGCCGGGATCTTCCGGCACGCGCGCCAGCAGCCGGCCGCCGGCGACCAGGAACTCATAGGGCGAACGGATCTTGGTCAGCGGCGCCGACCAGGCCTCGTCGGAGTCGACCAGCGCCAAGGTCAGCGCCTTGAGGTCGCCATCGCTCTTCTTGAACACGGCTTCGAGCCGGGCGACGAGCGCGGGCGGCGGATCATCGGCGACGAAATGGCGCGCGAGCCTGGTGGCGATGAACTTCGCCGTCGAGGGATGGCGGGCGATGTCCGCGAGCGCGGCCTCGCCCTGCGCGAGACCGTCATCCTGATAGACCTTGCCGAGCAGGATCTGCGGCCCCGGCTGGTGCGCATTGGCATTGAACACGAAGCTGCCGGGCGCCGCGTTGCGGCCGTTGCGGCCGGCAAAGCTCCAGCCGGTGATGATGCGCGCCAGCGAGGTTACGTCCTCCTGGGTGTAGCCGCCGCCGACACCCAGCGTGTGCAGCTCCATGATCTCGCGGGCGAGGTTCTCGTTGAGGCCGCGCTTGCGGTTCTGGCCGGCGCGCGAGTCCGGTCCGAGCGATTCCTGGTTGTCGAGGAAGAACAGCATCGCCGGATGCTGCTCGACCGCCTTCAGCATGTCGGCGAAGCGTCCGAGCACGTGCGGCCGGATCGCCTCGCGCTCGAACGCACCGGCCCACATCCGCGCCAACTCGCCCTTGCCTGCGGAGATGCAGAAATGGTTCGACCAGAACGCCACCAGCCGCTCGGTGAAGCCGCAATCGGCGAGCACGGCGCGCTGCAGCCGCGCCAGCGCCTCGGCACGGAACGTCTTCTGGACGACGTTGGGCGGCTGCTGAGCCTGCGCGGGCTTTGCCGGCGTTCCCTGCATCGCGGGTGCAGGGTCGGCGCCGGCTGCTGGGGCCGCCGATGGCGTTGCGGCCGTGGCTTTGTCCGCGCCGTTCGTGGACAGGCCGCGCGTGGGGCTGGACTGCTCCTGCGGCGCAGCCTCCGACTTCGCGGCCTCGCGGGCCCGCTTGACCTCGTCCTGATAGGCGAAGACGGCATCGGCGAGTGCGGGCGTCGGCTGCAGACCCGGCGCTTCCAAGAGCGCTCCATTGGGACGCCCGAGCTCGGCCTTGACGAAGCCGCGCGGGTCCGACGCCGCATTGACGAGATCGCCCGAGGCGCCGCCACGCGCCCCGAAGCCGAAGCGATTCAATGCAACAAGAGCCGCTCGAGCATCACGCGCCATGCCACATCCTCGAGCCTGTCATCGCGGGAGCTCCCGAAACGCTGTGTTGCCGCGACCGCAGACTGCGATGGCGCGGCAGATTGTCACGCACTATACTTGCCCCGGCAGATGAACCGGACATGAAAAGGGGCTGGTCGGACGTGGCTCCGAACGTGACAAATCGTTTAGCGGACATGACCGCGCGGCAACTCACCTGCGAGTCGTGCGGCGCGGAGTTCAGCTGCGATCCCGGCGGCTCCTGCTGGTGCTTCGAAGAGGCCGTGCGCCTGCCGCTGCCCAACAACGGACAAAGCCGGTTCAAGGACTGCCTGTGCGTCAACTGCCTCAAGAGGCTGGCCGGCGAACCGGAGGCGGGATCGTGACGCGCTGGCACGTCGAAGCGGTCCTGCTCGACATGGACGGAACGTTGCTCGACACCGAGAAGGTCTATCTCGAAGCTGCGATCGCAGCGCTGAATGCGCTCGGCTACAGCGACGGCGTCGTCGAGCTCTGCCATGCGATGATCGGCATTCCCGGACCCGACAACGAGCAGACCCTGCGCGACCATTTCGGCGACAATTTTCCGCTGGTCGAAGTCAACCGCCTGTTCGCGGCCAAGACGGTCGAGATCCTGCAGGCGGGCATGCCGCTGAAGCGCGGCGTCGTCGCGCTGCTCGACGCGATCGACGCGGTCGGCCTGCCCAAGGCCGTCGTCACCTCGTCCTCGCGCAGCACGGCCGCGGAGCATCTCCGCCTCGCCCGCATCGACCACCGCTTCGATGCGGTCCTGACGCGCGACGACGTGACCCGCGCCAAACCGCATCCGGACCTCTATCTGCTCGCCGCGGAACGGCTACGGACGCGCGCGCCGGCCTGCGTCGCGATCGAGGATTCCAATCCCGGCGTCGCCTCGGCGCACGCCGCAGGCGCGATCACCTTGATGGTGCCGGACATCGTGCCGCCGAACGATCATTCGCGGGCGAATGCGGCGGCCGTGCTGCCGGATCTCGATGCCGCCATCGCGCTGCTCGCGCGCCGTTCGGTGTTGCCTGTCAAGACATGACGTCACGTCGGCAGGCTCGTCCGGCCATGCCGCTAATTCATCAGCCATTGTCTTCAAAGGCGGCAGAAGACGGTCACGATCGGTTCACGTCGTTGCGCGCCGCCGGCGGCCCTATCGGATGCATTAACCCGCACGCACTACCGTACAGGCGTTGGCGGATGGGCTTCTTTCATGTTGCGATTTATTGGCGCCGCAGGTGCGGCATTTTTGGTTGCGTTCGCAGGTGTGAGTTGGGCGGTGAGAGGCTTTCCGCTTCCGGATGGACCGTGGCGGGGCATGACTCGGACGGCTTCGATTGAAACCGCGGCAAATCTCGCTGCGCCCTTGCGCGAGAGCGGGGCCGTTGTGACGCCTCTATCTCCCCTGGTGGACAGGACCTTCGGCGGCCCGGAGGCAAAAGAGTTCGAGCGCAAGGCGTGGCTCGCGGAGCATACCTCGCAGAGCGACAAGAATCCCAAGCTCGACGCGTTGCGCATGGACGCGCTGCAGGCCGCGACGGCCTACAAGCTGTCGCCATGCGACAAGACCATGAAGCAGAACCTGGTGGACGCACTGACGGCCTATACTCGCGCCTATGTCGCCAAGCTGGATTGCAAGCGGCAGTTCTGGGGTGCAAAAATCTGCACGGACAAATCGCTCCAGGAGGCGGCCGACAGCGTCGGCACGCCGCTCGATCAGCGCGTGAAGGAGGCCTTGTTCGAAGCCTTCGACGAGAAGGGGATCACCAAGGCGGACTTTCCGGCGGATGTGCGCGAGGACGTCCCGATGTTCGCCGGACCCGGTCTCTGGTCCGACGAATCGTCGGTGTGCCGTATCCGGCAGGCGCAACGGGACCGGCGATAGCAAACGAGCGCTGCCATGAACCGGCTCATCTTCATCATTGCAGCCATCCTCGTCTGGCAGGTTGGCGGACGCCTGTTCCTGACCGACGCGCCGAGTGCGGCGGCTGCGTTTCCGCCCGTCACGGGCGCGGAGTTTCAGGACCACGAGAAATACACCGAGGACGCCCGGCGCTCGCAGCGCCAGGACGCGCTGAAGGCGCTCGATCTGGCGTGGAGCGACCGCTGCGGCGCCAAGCGCGACAGCTTCATCAGCGGCCTCAACCACTACTACTATCATCGGCAGAACCAGAACGAGCGCTATCCCGAGACCTATGGTCCGGCGGGCGCCGCCTACATCGCCGGCGTCTGGACGACCGCCGAGGATCGCCGGATCGAACGCCTGACCCAGGAAGCCTACGCCGCCGGCTACATCAAGCCGTCCGATTTCGACGGCATGGCCAGCCAGATGGTCGCGACGATCGTTCGCGGCGAGCGGGTCAGGGGACGCGGCTGCGCAGGCTGACGGTCCTGCGGGAAGCATATCGCCTCCCCTTTGGCAGCGCCGCCGCGACCAGCGTCCGTGCCGCCGCGCCCGCGGTCTCCATGTAGCTGGCGTCACGATGCAGCAGCACGACCGCGAACGCGCCGTCGAGCAGGAGCAGCATCTGCCGCGCGAGCTCGCCCGCTTCGGCAATTCCCTGCTCTTCGAACATCGCCTGCAGCCAGGCCTCGAACTTCTTCTTGTGGGCGGCGCCGATCCTGATCGCGGGATGGCCGGGCAGATTGGCGAGCTCCGCGGTGGTGCGCAGGAAGCCGCAGCCGCGCCATTTCGGATGCCGCGCGGCGCGCGCAAGCTGATTGAAGATCCCGGCGATCTTGTCGGGCAGCACGCCCTCGGTCTCGTCGAACCAGCGCTTGAACAGCGTCAGGTTCGGCTGGTCGCGCGCGGCGAGATAGGCCGCGACCAGATCGTCCTTGCTGCGGAAATGATAATACAGCGTCTTCTTGGTCACGCCGGCCTTTTCCGCCACCGCATCGACGCTGACGGCGCGGATGCCTTCGGCATAGAACAGCCTGCTCGCCGCGGCGACGATGCGGGCGGGCGTGGGATCGGAGGATCGGGGCATGGCGGCGCTCGGTCTCGGTCAATGTATACTAACCAGTGAATATACCTCGGCTGCCGCGACGCCTAGTCTTCGCTTGCTCCAACCGCCAGCCTGCGAGACGCCATGACCGACCTCATCCTGCTCGACATCTCCGACCGCATCGCCATGATCACGCTGAACCGGCCGCAGCGGCTGAACGCGCTCAGCTACGCGCTGATCGATCGATTGACGGCCGCGCTCGACCGCATCGAGACCGATGCCGGCGTCAGGGCCGTGATCCTCACCGGTGCGGGACAACGCGCCTTCTCGGCCGGCGCCGACATCGACGAATTCACCGCAAGCGTCCGCCAGGGGCGCGCTGCCGCGCTGCGCGACTTCGTCCGGCGCGGCCAGGCGATGACGGCGCGGCTGGAGGCGTTCCGCAAGCCGGTCGTCGCCGCCGTGAACGGGCTCGCCTTCGGCGGCGGCTGCGAGATCACCGAGGCCGTGCATCTTGCGGTGGCGAGCGAGCGCGCTAGCTTCGCCAAGCCCGAGATCAGGCTCGGCATGCCGCCGACCTTCGGCGGCACGCAGCGGCTGCCGCGGCTGGTCGGCCGCAAGCGCGGACTCGAGCTGCTGCTGACCGGTGACGCTTTCCCGGCGCAGCGCGCGCTGGAGATGGGCCTCGTCAACGCCGTCGTGCCGCACGACGAGCTGCTGCCGGCGGCGCACGCGCTGGCGCAGCGCATCATCCGCCACGGGCCGGACACCATCGCCGGCATCATCACCGCCGCGACGCGCGGGCTCAACATGGCCGTCGGCGAAGGGCTGCAGGTCGAGAGCGAGCAGTTCGCGAGCCTGGTCGGCAGCCGCGATCTCACCGATGGGCTGGCGGCCTGGCGCGAGCGCCGGCCGCCGCGTTTCTAGACCGGGTGGCCCGGCGACTTGCGCGCCAGCCCGTCGAACGCATCGAGCAGCCGCTCGCGCCAGGCATGGACGCTGTCGCCCTCCTCCAGCAGCCGGAACGGGCTCACCACGCGCGCCCATTGGAAGCCGCCGAACACGATGTAGTCGGCATAGTCGGGCGTATCGCCGCCGATGAAGGCCTGCGTCTTCAAGGTCTGCCGCAGCGGCTCCAGCGACCTGCGGAAGCCGATGACCGCCTGGTCGCGCGAGGCCATGACCTCTTCGAGGCTCTTGCCGAACCGCGCCTCGCGCGATTTGCGGAAATAGTCGGCATCCTCGGCGGCGAGGTTCTTCGGAATGTCGGCGATGATCAGCGGGAAGATGCCGCCGACGATGGCGATGTCACCCCAGGCATTGAGGAAGCGGGCCATCGCGCGGCCGCCGGCGCCGCCGAACAGTGACGGCCGGTCCGGATAGGTGTCCTCGAGGTAGTTGGCGATCGCCCAGGAGTCGGCCACCGCGCGGTCGCCGTCGAGCATGACCGGCACCTTCTCCGATCCATGCGGCGCGATCGCGCTCTTCTCGGTGAAGCGCCACGGAATCGATTCTGCGCTCAGGCCCTTGTGCGCCAGCGCCATCCGCGTGCGCCAGCAATAGGGGCTGAACGGGCGGCCCGCATCGGTCCCGACGAGTTCATACAGCTTCACTGCCATTCCCGGTCTTTCCTCCAACTCCGGACCGTTCTAGCGCACGACGCGGCCGTTGTCGCGCAGCAGCCGCGCGCCGGCATCGGTGACGATGATGAAGATGCCGACGCCCGCGATCGCCTGGCGCGTGACATAGCCCAGATCGGCGGCATCCTCCCACACCGTCAGCCGTGGGCAGCTCGTTCGCCACGTCGCCACCACCTCGGCATGGCTGCGCGGCGCGCGCGCGATCCATTCGACGAAGTCGAGCACCAGGGGGTCTGCCGATACGGCCATGCTCGCCTCACTCTGCCGCCGCCGAGCTCTGCGCGGCCAGCAGCAGCCAGCCGCCATAGAGGATGTAGTAGCTCGCCACCGCCGTGATGATGCGGTTGGCCCAGGTGCGGAACTGCTGCTCGCTCATCGCCTCCAGCAGCCGCCGCGCCAGGCTGGTGCCGAGCATCGACGCTCCGACGGCGACGAGCGCGAGCACGGGATCGAGGCCCGCGGCCTGATCGATGATGCCGCCGAAATAGATCAGCTTGGTGAGGTGGCTCGCGACCTGGCACGTCGCCTTGGTGGCGACGATCGCGCGGCGGTCGAACCGCGCGCCGAGAAAGAACGTGTCGAGCAGCGGCCCCGACACGCCGGTCATCAGCATCAGCCCCATGCAGATCGTGCCGTAGATCGCGCCCTGCCAGACGCTGTCCGGATCGGGCTTGAGGCCGGCCGGCATCAGCCGCGCCATGAACGGCGTGACGCCGAGCAGCAGGAGCGCGACCGGCTTGTCAGGCACGTAGCGCACCAGGGACCATAGGCCGAGCGCCAGCGCGCAACCGACGAGATACACCGCGACCGGCCGCCAGCGGATGTGCCGGCGCCACAGCACGGCGCGCCAGCCGTTGGACGCCATCTGCGTCGCCGCGTGCAGCACCATCGCCGCCGGCAGCGGCATGATCGCCAAGAGCACGCCGATCAGGATCAGCCCGCCCGCCATGCCGAACAGGCCCGACAGGAACGCCGTCGCCACCATCAGCAATCCGAGCGCTGCAATCAGGGCTGGTGTCATGGCTGATCTCCTCGCCATGCAGATTGTCGCACTGGTGACGGCCGCACAAACCGAGTTATCTTGCCCTCCATCAGTTTTCCTGAGGGCTCGATGAGACGGCTGCTGTTCCTCAACGGCATCAAGGCATTCGAGGCGGCGGCGCGCACCGGCAGCTTCGCCGCGGCCGGCAGCGAGCTCAACGTCTCCGCGGCCGCGATCAGCCGCATGGTCAACCTGCTCGAGCAGCGGCTCGGCGTGGTGCTGTTCGAGCGCAAGGCCAACCGCCTGGCGCTGACCGCGCCGGGGCGCGCCTATCAGAGCGGGCTGACGCCGATCTTCGATGCGCTGTCGAGCCTGACCGCGCAGATCATGGCGCCGTCGTCGATGCGCGTGCTGACGCTCGGTGTCGGTCCGACCTTCGCGATGAAATGGCTGATCCCGCGGCTCGCCGATTTCAGCACCGAGCAGCCGGACATCGAGGTCCGCATCACCACCGGCGGGGCGGCGGTGCCGTTCGGCGACGATTGGAGCTGCGGCATCAAGCTCGGCCACGGCGCCTGGCCGGGTCTCGTCGCCGAGCCGCTGTTCGCCGCCGATCTCGTGCCGGTGTGCACGCCGCGGCTGGCCGCGACCTTGAAGAAACCGGCCGACCTCAAGGGCCCGAGCCTGCTACGGGTGTCGCATGCCGCCGAGGACTGGGCGCTGTGGCTGAAGGCCGCGGGCGTCACCCGCGTCAGCGCGCGCGGCACCGAGTTCCAGTATTACGGGCATGCGCTGCAGGCCGCGATCGACGGGCTCGGCGTCGCGATGGGCATCCGTCCCTATATCGACGATGACCTCGCGGCGGGACGGCTGGTTGCACCGTTCGCACTGACCGTCCCAAAAGGCGAGCGCTGGTATCTTGTCTACCGCCACTTCCAGGCCGGCCAACGTGATTTCGCCGCGTTCCGGCGCTGGATCATGCGCGCAGCGTCGCAACCCGCGACCCGGAATTCTCAGCGGAGGGACGCGATCAAAAAAGACGCTGACGTGTGAACCTGTTCACAAATGCCCGGACAAACTCATGCTGTTGTTGCAGTTTGGAACATCCAGGACTGCGCAATGACGTACTTGTACGAAGACTTCGCCATCGAGCCGTTCGAAGCAGGACGCGGCTTGTGGCACGCGCGGATCCGCCGCGCGGACATGACCCCGGTGGTGATCAATGGTGTTTCGTTCCCGTCTCTCGAAGTCGGCTTTGCCTGGTCCGATGCAGACATGGCGATCGCCGATGCCAAGAGCCACATCGACCGCTTCCGCAAGCGGTGGGACTGACGACGGCCAACTGATAGGCCGTCGCTTCGAGCATGCAACGGAGGATATCGACCGCCCCCCGGGAAAAGACGGATAGCGCGACGTGGAACAATCTTCGAGAGTGAAGTCCCCGAGAGTCCATCCGCGCGGCCAGACGGTTCCAAGCCAACAATCCAAACGCCAATTCGAAATGCCGAGTGTATTCGTAATGCGGACTGCAATTCATGGCTGAGCCTGCCGTCAAACACCTCGCTTATTCGGTGCGTACGCGATGCCCGGACTGCGATGCCGAGCTGAGCGTCCTGAGCGTCATCAACGGCCGCGGCGGTTCCGAGTACTGGGCCCTGCAATGCGTCGCCTGCCACGGCGTGCATCTCGACATCGTCGAGCAGCCGACCCGGCATTGAACCGCAGCGAGGGGTCGCTGGAGCGCCATCGCGCGCGCCACGGCTCGCGAGTCGCTCGCTGATCTCGTGTGGCCTTCCGCGTGCAGGCGCATCTCGGGCCGTCCTGCTGCCACCATGCTGTCAGCAAGGCCGCTGCGCGGCGCCCGATCACTCTTTCAAGTCGGCGTCATCCGTCCCATATTCGGGCCATGGCGAAGACCCCCGACACCCCCAAGAAGCCTGGCCGAACTCCGAAATCGAAAGCGCACCGGCCCGACGTGCAGCCGATCGCGCCCGCGCTCGCCGAGCTGCTCAATCCCGCCATCAACCGCGGCGAGAGCGGCATCGGTTCCTCAACGGGACTGAAGCCGCCGCCGGACAATTCCTGGGACCGCCGCAGCGGCGGCGAGGCCGCCGCGCATCGCGCGCGGGCGTCGACCAAGGGCAAGAGCGCCGAGGTTGCGGCCCGCGACACGTCCGATCGCCCGATCCCGCTGCGGCCGAATCCGCAGCCGGTGGGAGGGCGTTCGTCCGTCCGTGACACGTCACAAGCTTCAGCCCAGCAGGACGCTGCGCTCCCTCCCCCCTTGTGGGGGAGGGCTGGGGAGGGGGGTGCCCCAAGCAACACTGCCCGTGAATCCACCCCCGCCTCCTCCCCGCAAGGGGGAGAGGAGGAGAGCGTGGCGGCGCGACCTGAGTCCCCTCCCGCGTTGGCCGACGACTCAGACACAGCTCGTGCCGGAGTACCCCCCTCCCCACCCCTCCCCCACAAGGGGGGAGGGAGCGCCGCAGCGCATGCGGACGCGCCCTTTGACAACGCTGGCGAGTCAGGCCTCGCCGAAGCTCCGCAGGCCAATTACGGCACCGCCGCCACCATTCCGACGCTCGATCCCGAGTTGGCGCGGCAACTCGGCCTGCCGACCGCCGAGGACGACGACGAGGCGCTCGCCCGGCCGCCGCGCAGCAAGATGGAGGCGCTCGGCGTCAAGGCCACGGCCGAAGCGCTGGAGGCGCTGATCCGCGACGGCCGCCCCGAATTCCGCCGCGATGACGGCTCGACGCAGATCTGGACGCCGCACCGCCCGCCCCGCCCGGAGAAGTCCGAAGGCGGCGTGCGCTTCGAGATCAAGTCGGCCTATGAGCCGAAGGGCGACCAGCCGCAGGCGATCAAGGAGCTGGTCGAGGGCATCGCACGCAACGACCGCACACAGGTGCTGCTCGGCGTCACCGGCTCCGGCAAGACCTACACCATGGCGAAGGTGATCGAGGCGACGCAGCGCCCGGCCATCATCCTGGCGCCGAACAAGACGCTCGCCGCGCAGCTTTATGGCGAGTTCAAGAGCTTCTTCCCCGACAACGCGGTCGAGTACTTCGTCTCGTACTACGACTACTACCAGCCCGAGGCCTACGTCCCGCGCACCGACACCTATATCGAGAAGGATTCCTCGATCAACGAGCAGATCGACCGCATGCGCCACGCGGCGACGCGCGCGCTGCTCGAGCGCGACGACGTCATCATCGTCGCCTCAGTGTCCTGCATCTACGGTATCGGCTCGGTCGAGACCTACACCGCGATGACCTTCGCGCTGAAGAAGGGTGAGCGCATCGACCAGCGCCAGCTGATCGCCGACCTCGTCGCTTTGCAATACAAGCGCACCCAGCACGACTTCACCCGCGGCACCTTTCGCGTGCGCGGCGACGTCATCGACATCTTCCCGGCGCACTATGAGGACCGCGCCTGGCGCGTGAACCTGTTCGGCGACACCGTGGAGAATATCGAGGAGTTCGATCCGCTCACCGGCCACAAGCAGGACGAGCTGGAGTTCATCAAGGTCTACGCCAACTCGCACTATGTGACGCCGCGCCCGACCCTCGTGCAGGCGATGAAGTCGATCAAGTCAGAGCTGAAGATCCGGCTCGACCAGTTGCACGCGCAGGGCCGCCTGCTCGAGGCGCAGCGGCTGGAGCAGCGCACCACCTTCGACATCGAGATGATGGAGGCGACCGGCAGTTGCGCCGGCATCGAGAACTACTCGCGCTATCTCACCGGCCGGCTGCCCGGCGAGCCGCCGCCGACGCTGTTCGAATACGTCCCCGACAATGCGCTGGTGTTCGCCGACGAGAGCCACGTCACGGTGCCGCAGATCGGCGGCATGTTCCGCGGCGACTTCCGCCGCAAGGCGACCCTGGCCGAATACGGCTTCCGCCTGCCCTCCTGCATGGACAACCGCCCGCTGCGCTTCGAGGAGTGGGACATGATGCGGCCGCAGACGGTCGCGGTGTCGGCGACCCCCGGCGGCTGGGAGCTGAACGAGGCCGGCGGCGTGTTCGTCGAGCAGGTCATCCGCCCGACCGGCCTGATCGATCCGCCGGTCAACATCCGCCCCGCCCGCACCCAGGTCGACGATCTCCTCGGCGAGGTCCGCGCCACCGCGCAGGCGGGCTATCGCTCGCTGATCACGGTGCTGACCAAGCGCATGGCCGAGGATCTCACCGAATATCTGCACGAGCAGGGCATCCGCGTCCGCTACATGCATTCGGACATCGACACCATCGAGCGCATCGAGATCATCCGGGACTTGCGCCTCGGCGCGTTCGACGCGCTGGTCGGCATCAACCTGCTGCGCGAGGGCCTCGACATTCCCGAATGCGCGCTGGTCGCCATCCTCGACGCCGACAAGGAAGGTTTCCTGCGCAGCGAGACCTCGCTGATCCAGACCATCGGCCGCGCCGCGCGCAACGTCGACGGCAAGGTGATCCTCTACGCCGATCAGATGACCGGCTCGATGGAGCGCGCCATCGCCGAGACCAACCGCCGCCGCGAGAAGCAGGTCGAGTACAACACGGCCCACGGCATCACGCCGGAGAGCGTCAAGAAGTCGATCGGCGACATCCTCAACTCGGTCTACGAGCGCGACCACGTGCTGATCGAGACCGGCGGCGGCACCACCACCGACGACGTCATCTCGATCGGCCACAATTTCGAGGCGGTGCTGGCCGATCTCGAAACCCGCATGCGCGAAGCCGCCGCCGATTTGAACTTCGAGGAAGCCGCCCGCCTCCGCGACGAGGTCAAGCGCCTCCGCGCCACCGAGCTTGCCGTCGTCGACGACCCCACCGCCAAGCAGCGCACCGTGCAGGGCAAGGCCGGCGCCTACGCCGGCGCCAAGAAGTACGGCGACGCCGCCAACCTCCCGACCACGGCCCTGAAGGGCCGCGGCTCGGCAGCACGCGGCGGCGGTGCGTCAAGCCGCGCGGGCGGTCCCTCCGTTCCCTCCCCCCTCGTGGGGGAGGGCCAGGGAGGGGGGCCCACGAGTCGCGGCGCCCATGGCGCAAGCACCGCCTCCAAAGTCCACAAGCCGCATCTCGACGAGATGCACGGCCCGGAGTCCCTGCCCTACCGCCCCAACCCCAAGCTGCCCGAAAAACCGTTCGGTAGCACCAGCCGCATCATCCAGCCGACCAACTCGCGCGAGTCCGGCCCCGAATTCGGCCCCGCCCCGCGCTCTACCGGCGGGCAGCCTGGCAAACGGGGTGGGTGGAAGAAGCGGTGAGCGTCGTCCGTGGGGAAAAGCGATGACCATGAAGACGAAGCGTTTCGACAAGCTGCTTCATCGGCAGGCGAAGGCGGACACGAGATTCGCGGCGGCGCTTCTTCGCGAAGGCGTCGACGCGATGCTCAGCGGCGACATGGAAACGGGGAAAACCATTCTTCGCGACTACATCAAGGCGACCGTCGGATTCGAAAAGCTCGGTGAGGCGATCGATACACCGCCCAAGAGCCTGATCCGCATGTTCGGCCCGCAAGGCAATCCTCAGGCCAAGAACCTCTTAAGCGTGATCGCTTATCTGCAGAAGCAGGCGGGATTGCAGCTCCACGTCACCGGCTAAGCGCTCGATCGAGCGTCGGCCAAGTCGACAGGCTGCATCTGGACCAAATGCACGGCGAGGAGTCGCTGCCCTACCGCCCCCTGCCGGAAAAATCTTTCCGGTCCGTATCATCCAGCCGACCAACTCGCGCGACTCAGGCCCCGAATTCGGTCCTGCCCCCGCTCGACCGGCGGCGCGCCGGGAAAGCGCGGCGGGTGGAAGAAGCGGTGAGGTGTAAACCTTCTCGCCGCCTCATTGCGAGGAGCGACAGCGACGAAGCAATCGAGTCTATGCACTTGGCCTGATCTGGATGCTTCGCTTCGCTCGCAATGACGTCCGGCCCGCGATCTCGACTGGAAAACATATCATGTTGAGCTACTCTGCTCACATGAAACTCGGTTTTGAAGAACCTCAGACTGCCTACACCAGCGGCACGCAGAAGGCGCGGGCCTGGACCGAAGCTTGGGTCGGCGCGCAAGCCTATTGTCCGAACTGCGGCCGATCGAACATGGCGCAGTTTCCCAACAACAGCCCGCTGGCCGACTTCTTCTGTACGAGCTGCAGCGAAGAGTTCGAGCTGAAGAGCCAGAAGAAGGTATTCGGCGCCAAGGTCGCCGACGGCGCCTATGGGACGAAGTGCGAGCGGCTGGCCGCCAGCAACAATCCCAATCTCCTGCTGATGAACTATGACCGTGACACCCGGTCGGTCATCAACCTCTTCGTCGTGCCGAAGCATTTCTTTGTCCGCGACATCATCGAGCAGCGCAAGCCGCTCGCGGCGACCGCGCGCCGCGCCGGGTGGGTCGGCTCGAACATTCTTCTCGATCGCGTTCCCGAGTCGGGCAAGATTCACATCGTCCAGAATCGCGTCGTCCGCGCGAAGGAGGTCGTGCTGCAGGAGTGGAGCCGGACGCTCTTCCTCCGCAAGGAATCCTTGGATTCACGCGGATGGCTGATCGAGGTCTTGAAATGCGTCGAGTCGCTCGGCAAAGCGGAATTCACGCTCGACGATGTCTACGCTTTCGACCGCCATCTCAGCCTGCTCTATCCCGGCAACCAGAACGTCCGACCGAAAATCCGCCAGCAGCTCCAGTTCCTGCGCGATCAGGGATTCCTGGAGTTCGTATCGCGCGGCCGCTATCGTTTGAAGACGTGAGGTCCGGCAATGGCCTGGTTCTTGAACTTCTATCGTTGTGAACGTTGCGCGCAGGCCTGGACCGATGAATGGTCGTGCATGTGCGACGACGAGTGTCCTCATTGCGGCGCCCGCGACATGTCTCCGTCCCGGAGCGAGGACCTGACAGAGCTGATTTTGAGCAATGAGGATTGCTTTGTCGTCCTGCGATCGGCTGATGACGCCGAGGACGAGCCGTCCTATGAAGAGCTCGGGCGGTTCTCGAGCCGAGCCAAAGCGGAAGAATTTCTCGCGGCGTCGGACCCAAATTAGGGGTGCCCTTCACGAAATCCATCAGACGGCCCGCCAGACAACGCGAGAGATGAAGCGCGCATCTTCCGAAAAAAATAAACTTCTTGCGCTTTATCGGAATTCATGATTATCTCCCCCGCATCCCGCCTCACCGCAGAGGGGCGTTGCGCGCGATCGTCACGACACGCGAGGTGGGAATGCGATGGCCGCGACGAAGCCGCAGCGCATCTTCGGATGCGCGGACGAACGGCAGCTTGCGGACGTGAAGTCGCAGCGTCCTGATACCCCGATGCTGGTATCAACCTGGCGCAATGCGAGCGCATGGCGCTAGGGATGGTGGCCAACAAGCCCGGCGCACCAGGGAGACTGCGTATAAGCGTGAAGACCGTCGCGCAGGGAATGCCGGTTGAATCGGCTTTGCCTGTGGTACCTGCCGCCTGCATTTTTTTTCGCAGGCGGGCCATGGGTGAGGCCTTCACCCGGCATTCCCTGCGCCCTCTGCACTCACGAGGGCTACGCGGATCGCATCACTCGGGCATCACATGCCGCGAGACCGCGCCGTCATGTCCCGGAGCAATCCTTAGCTGTTTGAATCGTAAATCCGTTGTTCTCTCCACTGCCGTCGCGGGCAGGCTGCGACGCGACAGCGCGGCGCGGCGACCTGGGATCCATACGCAGCGGCGGTCGTGAGGGACAAGAAGCCAATAGCAAGCGTGCCTCAAACCGCTCCCTGGGGGTATGGGTCCCGGCGTTCGCCGGGACGACAACAGGGTTTGTTGAGGCCAATGCGCATCACCCTCGCTGGCGTAACGGAAAAAGCCACGACGCGAACAAGCGGCGCTCCCTTGTAGCCGGCACCTGCGGCACGGACCGAACGCCCGGTCACGCCGGGCCATCGCCGCCAGCTTGAGGTGAAGGCATGCCAAGCACGATGGACGCGCGGATCAACTACGTCCGGCCCTGCCCGTTGATCTGGCCCCGCTGCTGCTGACGCTCCTGCTCCTTGGCACGGTGACGGCCATAGAGGCAGCCGGCGGCCGCGCCGAGCACGCCGTGATGACCGGCATAGTGGCCGGCCACGCCGCCGACGATGGCGCCCTTGATGCACCCCTTGGCTTCGGCGGCCTGCGTCGACAGCAGCGCCAGCGCTGCGACGGAGGCGGCAAGCATGGTCTTCGTGATCGACATCTTCGTGATCGAGCTCCGCAAGAATGGTGCGGGGTAACGGCGACGCGGCGGAGCGGTTCCCGCCTCGCAACCGACATGACGCCTTGCGCGAACCTTTCGCGCGCGGGGATGACCCATGGGATGAGAGATGGCCCGAGACATGATCGTGACGCGATCCCGCGCCAAGCTTCCGTTCACCGTACCGGCGCATTGCGCCGGCAGACGGTCACACAAGTGGTTGACGGCCGCGGGCCGGCATCTCCAGAACGCCATCGCCGACGCGGGCGTTCCCGTCAGTGGAGACAGGATGATCGAGCACATCAACAAGCAGCGCGTGCGCAAGCTGCTCGAAGCCCATGCCGCCGGCGATTTCGACAGCGTGCTGGCGCATTGCACCGACGATCTCGAGCACTTCGCCTCGGCGCCGATCGACATCTTCCCCCATCTCGGCGGCCGCCGGGGCAAGGCCGAGGTGCGGCAGATGTGGGAGACGGCACGCAGCCGCTATGCCGAGGTCCGGCACGAGATCAAGACCATGATCTGCGAAGGCGACCAGGTCGCCGTGGATCTGCGCATCTTCCTGCGCAAGCGCGACAACGACCGCATCGTGCAATACGACCTCGCGGCCTTCTACACGCTGCGCGACGGCCGCGTCGCCCGCATCCGCGAGATCATGGACACCTACGACCTGGTGCAGCAGGTGCTCGAATGCGATCTCAGCCGGCTGCTGATCGCGGGCGCCGCCCGGCCCTGAGGCCCGGCACGGCGGTTGCGGAGGCCAGCCCTGACCGGCCGATCACGGAAACGTCACCACCGGCGGCGCCGTTGCCTTGAACCTGTGGCCCGGGCTCCGCACCCCATCAGCGGTGGTATACGGGGCATCGGTGACATGAGAATAGCATTCCTGGCGATGGCCGGACTGGTGATGGGCGTCGTCGGCGGCGCGACGATCGGAGTAGGGCTTGGACTGGCCTGGATCGAGCTGTTCAACACCAGCGAATTCGAAGGCTATGCGGGCATGCTGGTGTTCTTCACCTTCATGCCCCTCGGCGCCCTGATCGGCGGTCTCGCCGGCGCCACCCTGTTCGGCATGGCCGCCTTCCGCGACCACGAGGTCGCGATCGCGCAGCAGCGGATGCAGCACGAAGGGCGTTGACGGGGGTCCTGGCGCCCCGCTGCCGGCACTGGCGTGCATTTGTGCGATGCAAAAAGAACCGTTGCGCGCGCAGGTGGTTGATTTATGTGAGGCGTAAGAGAGATAGATTCGGCGCCCCGGCGTGACGTCCATTGCGGCGTCGCCTTCGGGCCGGCGCGCCCCCTCGCAAGCCAGTTCAGGATCCCGAGCCGATGACGGAGCACAGCCTCTGGCGTCTGTCGCGCGCATTGCATGGCGCGATCAACGACCGCCGTTTCGACGATTTCGCCGAGCTTCTCGACGACGACATCGACTGGGCCATCTACGGCCCGATCGACATGTTTCCCTTCCTCGGCGCGCGGCACGGCCGCGCGGCGGTGCTCGACGCCGTCAGGCAGATCGCGGACAATGTGAGCATCCGGCGGCTGGAGCGCGAGACCTTGATGCTGGACGAGACCAGCGCGGCGACGATGGTCCGCTGCGCGATGACGGCGCAGGATTCCGACAAGCCGATCACCGCGCGGCTCGCGCAATTCATGCAATTCCGCGCCGGAAAGCTCGCCCGGCTGCGGATCCTGATCGATACGTTCGATCTGGTCGAGCAGACGCTCGGCCGCTCCATCGACCTGCCGCGCATCGGCAGCTTCGCCTGAGCCCGCCGCCCCGCGGGTTGGATTGTGGTCGCACTCACCGACAACCCAACAGATCGTGACTGGCGCAGCCATAATTTTGCGCCAAGATTCCACCATATTCCGGCACACAGGTTCGGGCGGCGGGGGTTGCTCTCATGACATCGTATGGTTGCGCGCTGGCGGTTTTTACGGCCGGCTTCGGCCTCCTTGCGTCGGCCGCGCAGGCCCAGACGCTGATGCAGGCGCCGCAACCGCTGCAGATCGTGCCCTGGCAGCAGATCGCGCCGGAGCCGGAGGACGATGACAAGTCCGAGGACCAGGCCGCAGCGGCCGACCCGATGAAGGACATCGACGTCGGAAAGCTCGACTGGAGCCAGCTCGCGATCGACGACACCACCTTCCTCGACCGTCCCGAAGCCGCCGCCGCGGCGAGGCGCAAGGCCGCCGCAGAGAAAGCCGCCGCGCTCGACTGGTCGAACCAGAACAAGGGCAGCCTCGCCTCGGGCGTGTCGGTCAAGCAGTCGGTGTCGTCGTTCTGGGACGCCCGCGTCGGCGCCGACATGACGGTCGCCCGGCAGCCGACCACGATGTCGGAATTGCTGGCGGAGAAGGCCGAGAACGGCGGCAATGCTCCGCAATCCGGCGGCTCGGCCTGGGCGGCCGTCACCGCGCCTGGCGCCGGCTCGATCTGGGACAAGACCGCCATCGAGGCCCGCGTCGACCCCGGCTCGGATCAAAGCCGGCTGGGCACCACCATCACCAAGGCGGTGCCGATCGATCACTACAATCTGACCCTGCAGAACGGCTACAACGTCACCCAGCAGGGCATGGTGCCGATTCCCGGCGCGGCGCCGAAGACCAGCCGCAGCTTCGACACCGAGCAATCCGCCAGGCTCTCGATCGGCGACACCGGCACCAGCGTCACCGCCGGCCAGACCTTGTCGTCCAGCGACGACAAATGGCTGCGCAAGCTCGGTGCCGAGCAGAAGCTGTCGGATGGTCTCAGCGTATCCGGCTCGGTCAGCGAGACCGCGCAGGGCGGCACCAGCAAGAGCATTTCAGCCGGCTTCAAGCGGAGCTGGTGACGTTCACCATTGCGGCAGCCCGCCACGAATGGTCGAACCATCGCCGCAGCTTCGCCGCGGTGCGGCCCAATTTGGCCGCACTGATAGGCTTTGAGAAGTTCGTCGTGCGGGGACACCGCGCTCGCTTGAACGCGAAATGAGGAAATAGCCGATGAATGTCATTCGTCCGGACAAGATCGATGGAACTGAAGCCGAGCTGGATACGGATCTGGCGGCGGTCTCCGAAGTCGAGGCCGGCATTCGTGATTTCGTCCGTAATGATATCGCCTATCTGCGCCGTCCCAATGCGGCCGCCACGGCCGAGGCCTCGATCGATGCCGATGCAGCAGTGAACAGCGTCACCACGCTGATCCAGCGCGTCGCCGGCACCTCCCTGTCGGAGATCGAGAACCTGATCGGGGAGCTCGAGAGCCTGCGCGAGCTGCTGCACGCCGAGGGCCAGCGGGTGCAGCGCGAGATCGCGAGCTATGCGCAGCTCAGCCAGGCGGCGATGAAGTCGACCCGGGCGATCGCCGAGAACGTGACGCAGTGGAAGCGCGCCGCCGACGGCCTGCGCAGCAGCTGAGCATTCTTTCCGGACCTTGAAGAGGACCGCCGTGCGAGCCATCGCGCGGCGGTTTTCGTCTTTGCAGCGCCTCGCCCTTGAACGTGACCCGGCCCTCCCGCGACCAACTCCCGCCCATCTCGTGGCGGGCAGGTTGCGTCAAGAGGGTGTCACTTTCATGGAAACGATCCGGCCGGAAAACACCGATCCGATTCCTCTGAGGCCTGAGCCTCAGCGGATCGGGACCATCATGGTCCGCTTCGTCGGTTTGCTGGTGGTGGCGATGGCGGTCATGGTGCTCATCTGGAGCCGCTAGACCGCCTCTACAAACAACAGAACTGCGTGGTCCGTTCTGGTTAACGAGTAGTTAATCCGTCACTCGTTGATCGTCGCTGACGTCTCCAGCGAATACGAGCCGTCGGCATAGCCCTTCACGACCATTCCCGTCGCGAGCATCACCGCGAGCGTCACGCTGGCAAAGATAAAGCCGAGGAGTTTCAGACCACCGCGATCTGCCATACTCATCCCCCACATCCTGATCCCTGATTGGCTGTCTTATAGAGTCGGAGTTCAGAATGCGTTAGCGCGAAGTTCGTTCCGCGCCGACAATCCTACGAAGCGTGACCTTTTCGCCTCAACCCTCGTTCCGTCGAGGGACAAAGGCCGATGCCAGCACCGAGAACACCAGATCGCCGTGCTGATTGATGCCGGTATTGCGCGCCTGCAGGATGCCCCACTCCGGGCGCGACGCCGACGCGCGAAGCGAATCAATCTCACTGGAAAAGCTGATCGTATCACCCGCAAGCACCGGCTTGTACCAGCGCAGATCCCGAAAACCGGGAGAAGGACCTCCGAGGACGATCGGCTCGCCGCGCGAGCGCGCGATCTCCAGGAGGCGCTGATTATCCGCGACGATCAGCTTCATGCAGACGGAGCCGATGTGCCATCCCGATGCCGCGAGCCCGCCGAACAGCGATCGGCGGCCCTCTTCCTCGTCGAGGTGAAAGCGTTGCGGATCGAATTGAACGGCAAAGCGCTTAATCTCTTCGGCTGTGAACGTGTAGGAGCCGAGCTCTCGGCGCTGGCCGACCTGAAGATCTTCGAAAAAGCGCATCAGCCCACCTGCCCGCGGCTCTCACGGCGCTCGACGATGATCGGCGAGACCATCTCGCAAAGCCTCATGCCTGCCTTGTTGCGCACGCTGCATTTGAAGGTGACGATCCCGGTCGACGGACGGCTCCGCGACACCCGCGCCTCCAGAACCTCCACATCGAGCATCAGCTCATCGTCGGGACGCAGGGGCGAGAGCCACCGGACCTCGTTGACGCCCGGTGAACCGAGCGAGGCGGTGCGACCGATGAAGCCGTCGAACATCATGCGCATCATCAGCGAGCAGAGGTGCCAGCCCGAGCCGGACAGGCCCCTGAGCATCGACTGCGAGGCGGCTTCTTCGTCCAAATGCATCGGCTGCGGATCAAACTCAGAGGCGAAGGCGATGATCTCGTCGCGGGTGACGTGTCGCGGGCCAAAGCTGCCGAACGGGCCTTGCGGAAAATCTTCGAAGGTGAGGGTCATGAGGCTGGGAATGGCTGAAAGAAGCCCGATTGTGGCCGCACTTTGCAGCAATCACAACCGGGCCGCTCGCATGGCTGACGCCCGGTCCAGTCGCACGAGAGTGCCAGAAGGCGCCACACACTGGGACCAACTCGGCCGCCGCGCATGTCGTCTGGCGCGAGAGTCGAGCAGGACTTAAAGACGGATTCGACTTCGATTCGGACGTGGCCGGGGGATCAGGATGTTGGAATTTCGCGATTTGTTCCAGTGGGACCGCTTCATCACGCCCACCATCATCAAGACGTTCTATTGGCTCGTGATTGCGCTGATCATCCTGTCGGGAATTCGCGGCATTTTCACGGGCCTCTCCGAAATGGCGATCAGCCCATTCGGCGGTTTCCTGATGCTGTTGTCCTCGCTCGCCGGAATCATCGTCGGCATGGTGTTCTCGCGCATCATCGCCGAGTTCGTGCTGATCGTCTTCCGTATCAACGAGCACCTCGGCGCGATCCGCGAGCAGGGGCGGATGTAGCCGCCCCACAGGCTCTCAGTTGTTGAAGCGGAAGTGCATCACGTCGCCGTCGGCGACGACATACTCCTTGCCTTCGAGCCGCAGCTTGCCGCCCTCGCGCGCGCCCGCCTCGCCGCCAAGCGCGACGTAGTCGGCAAAGGCGATAGTCTCGGCGCGGATGAAGCCCTTCTCGAAATCGGTGTGGATGACGCCGGCCGCCGCCGGCGCCTTGGTGCCGCGGTGAATGGTCCAGGCCCGCGCCTCTTTCGGACCTACGGTAAAATAGGTGATCAGGTCGAGCAGCTGATAGCCGGCGCGGATGAGCCGATCGAGGCCAGCCTCTTCGAGCCCCAAGGTCTCCAGGAAGTCGACGCGCTCCTCGCGCGACAGCGTCGCGATCTCAGACTCGATCTTGGCTGAGATCACGACGGCGACCGCGCCCTCCTCCTTGGCCCGCGCGAACACCGCCTGGGAGAAACTATTGCCGTCCTTGGCAGAGCTTTCCTCGACATTGCAGACATAGAGCACGGGCTTGGATGTCAGCAGGCCGAGCATGCCGAAGGCGCGCTCCTCCTCAGGCTTGCGCTCCAACAGCCGCGCCGGTTTGCCGTCGCGCAGCAGCACCAGAGCACGGGTGACGAGCTCGTACTGCTCCTTGGCATCCTTGTCGCCACCCTTGGCCTTCTTGGACAGGTTGTCGACCCGCTTCTCGAGGCTGTCGAGATCGGCCAGCATCAGCTCGGTCTCGATGGTCTCGATATCGGCGAGCGGCGCGATCTTGCCCTCGACATGGGTGATGTCGGAATCCTCGAAGCAGCGCACAACATGCGCGATCGCGTCGACCTCGCGGATGTTGGCGAGAAACTGGTTGCCGAGGCCTTCACCCTTGGAGGCGCCGCGCACCAGGCCGGCAATGTCGACGAAGGTCAGCCGCGTCGGGATGATCTGTCCCGACTTGGCGATGGCCGCGAGCTTCTCCAGCCGCGGATCGGGCACGGCGACCTCGCCGACATTCGGCTCGATGGTGCAGAACGGATAGTTCGCGGCCTGCGCCGCCGCCGTCTCCGTCAGCGCGTTGAACAGCGTCGACTTGCCGACATTGGGCAACCCGACGATTCCGCATTTGAATCCCATGACCCGTCCCGCATCCTTTTAGACGACGGCCCGAAGCGCCTCACACGGCGCCAGCGTCGCCCTTGTCCAGAAAACCTTTGGCCTGCAGCGCCAGATGCACCTTGTTGGCGAAGGTGGAATCGCGCCGGCCCGTCAACAAACCTGCATTGTCGGCGACCGCCTCGCACAGCGCCTCGACCCAGGGCATGTCGGATTTGGCGAAGTCCGACAGCACGTGGCCGTGCACCAATTCCTTGACGCCGGGATGGCCGATGCCGAGCCGGACGCGGCGATAGTCGTTGCCGAGATGCGCCGAGATCGAGCGCAGCCCGTTATGGCCGGCAATGCCGCCGCCGACCTTCACGCGCAGCTTGCCCGGCGGCAATTCCAGCTCGTCCTGAAACACCGTGACGTCGCCGACGCCGAGCTTGAAGAAGCTGGTCGCCTCCTGCACGGCGCGGCCGGATTCGTTCATATAGGTCGAGGGCTTCAACAGGATGACGCGCTCGGAGTCCAGCGTGCCTTCCGAGGTCTCGCCCTGAAACCTGCGGCGCCACGGCGAAAAGCGGTGACGCCGCGAAATCTCGTCCACGGCCATGAAGCCGATATTGTGCCGGTTGCGCGCATATTTCGCGCCGGGATTGCCGAGGCCGACAAACAGCAGCATGACGCGGCATCCGCACCCGCCGTCGCTTCGGGAAGCACGGGACCCGCCCGTGCTTCCCGCAAGCGGAACGGCTTACTTCTTCTTGTCGCCGCCAGCCGGCGCCTTGGCCGCGGCAGCAGGGGCCTTCGCCGCGGCAGCCGGAGCAGCAGCAGCGGGAGCCGCGGCGGCGCCAGCAGCAGCCTTCTGCTCCTCGCCATAGCCGGACGGCGGCACGATGGTCACGAGGGTGGCGTCGTCGCGCGACAGCGTCTTCACGCCGGTCGGCAGCTTGACGTCGGAGATGTGCAGCGAGTGGTTGATCTCGAGCGCGCTGACATCGGCCTCGATGAACTGCGGGATGTTCTCCGCCAGGCACTCGAGGTCGAGCGTGTGGGTCACGATGTTGACCGTGCCGCCGCGCTTGACGCCCGGCGCGGCTTCCGAACCCACCACATGCAAGGGCACGCTGACGCGGATGGTCGCGCCCTGGCCGAGCCGCATGAAGTCGACGTGGATCGGGAAGTCCTTGACCGGATCGAGATGGAAGTCGCGCGGGATCACCCGGTGCTTCTTGCCGTCGAGGGTGACGTCGAAGATCGTGGTCAGAAACCGGCCCGCAAGGATGCGCTGGCGCAGCTCGCGGTCTTCCACCGAGATCGGCAGCGGGGGCTGGTTGTCTCCATAAATCACTCCGGGCACTCTCCCGGCGCGACGCTCTGCCCGTGCGGCCCCCTTGCCGACTGACGGACGGGCGGTCGCCTTCAGTTCTCTGACGGTCGCCATCGTGTTAAGTCCTTGTTTTAAAAAGTTAAAGGCCGCAATGCGGCCCGTTGCTGGACGTCCTTCGGCAAGCCTCCAGGGGTGCGGGGGCCGCGGACGTGGCGGCGTTCTAGCGGCAAACCTGGGAAATGACAAGGAAATGAAGGGGCCGCCTGCCCTTCCCGTCCCAGGGCGACCCGGCCGCGGCGTCAGCCGTCCGCGCGGCCGGCACCCGGCGGCGTGCCGGCCGCGCCGCCCAGCTTGGCTTCCAGCGCCGCGATCCGGGCCTTCAGCGCCTCGTTCTCCTCGCGGGCGAGCCGGGCCATGTCCTTGACCGCCTCGAACTCCTCGCGCTTCACGATGTCCAGGTCGTTCAGGATCTTTTCCGCCTGGTTGCGGATGACGGAATCGACCTCCCGCTTCATGCCTTGGGCGGCACCGGCGGCATCGTTCATCAGGCGGCCGAGTTCGTCGAAAAACCGGTTGTTGGTCTGGGTCATGTGAGAAACTCCGCGTCCCGCGACGAGCACGATTGTGGAAGACAGAATGGCGATCCCTGTCGCCGCCCGCAAGATGGGCCCGTCTTGTCATGCCTTGGTTTCCTTGTCATCGTACTTGTTGCGCCGGCCCGCGGCGCTGGTATGAGCAGCCCTGAGATCACATCGCGCCGCGCCTGTTCATGTGGCGGGGCCCGTTCGAAGCCCGCATCGCCCGGGGGCTTCCAGAAGCGGGACGCCGTGTCCACGAAAGCCAGTGAATGACGCCTCTCCTCATCGACTTCCCCGTGTTCGATCCGGTTGCGATCGCCATCGGCCCGTTCGCGATCCGCTGGTACGCGCTGGCCTATATCTGCGGCATCGTGCTCGGCTGGCTCTACGCTCGCTCGCTGCTGAAGAAGGACCGGCTGTGGGGAGGCCCGGCGCCGATCTCGCTGCCACAGCTCGACGATTTCATTCTCTGGGTCACGATCGGCATCATTCTCGGCGGCCGCACCGGCTACGTGCTGTTCTACAATCTGCCGTTCTTCATCGACCATCCGCTGGAGATCTTCCAGCTGTGGAAGGGCGGCATGTCGTTCCATGGCGGCTTCATGGGCTGCGTCATCGCCGTGATCTGGTTCAGCCGCCGCAACGGCCTGCCGATCCTGTCGCTCGGCGACCTCACCACCGCCGTCGCTCCGATCGGGCTGCTGCTTGGCCGCATCGCCAATTTCATCAACAGCGAGTTGTGGGGCCGCACGGCCGATCCCAGCCTGCCCTGGGCGATGATCTTCCCGCGCGATCCGACCCACCTGCCGCGCCATCCGAGCCAACTCTACGAAGCCGGCCTCGAAGGCATCCTGCTGTTCATCGTCCTGGCGATCATGATCCGGCTCGGCGCGCTGAGGCGGCCCGGCATGATCCTCGGCAGCTTCATCGGCCTCTATGGCACGGCGCGCATCGTCAGCGAGCTGTTCCGCGAGCCGGACGAGCAACTCGGCTTCCTCTGGCGCGGCCTGACCATGGGCATGCTGCTGTCGGTGCCGATGCTGATCGTCGGCGCCATCCTGGTGGCACGGGCGCTGCGCAGGCCCGAGAGTCGTCAAGCCACTCCGTCGCTGCAGGCCAATCCGTGATCGAGACGTCTCCGCTCCACACCGAGATCAAGCGGCTGATCAAGGCGTCCGGCCCGATGCCGGTCTGGCGCTACATGGAGCTGTGCCTGATGCATCCGGAGCACGGCTACTACATCTCGCGCGATCCGCTCGGACGCGAGGGCGACTTCACCACCGCCCCCGAAGTGAGCCAGATGTTCGGCGAGCTGCTCGGGCTGTGGGCGGCCTCGATCTGGAAGGCGGCCGGCTCGCCGCAGCAGTTCCGGCTGATCGAGCTCGGGCCCGGCCGCGGCACCATGATGTCGGATGCGCTGCGGGCGCTGCGCGTGCTGCCGCCGCTGTACCAGACGATCTCGGTTCACATGGTCGAGGTCAATCCGGTGCTGCGTGAAAAGCAGAAGGCGACGCTGACCGGCCTGCGCAACGTTACCTGGCACGAGAGCTTCGACGAGGTGCCGGAGGGCCCCAGCGTCATCTTCGCCAACGAGTATTTCGACGTGCTGCCGATTCACCAGATGGTGAAGCGCGAAACCGGCTGGCACGAGCGCGTGGTCGAGCTCGACGAGGAGGAGAACTTCGTCTACGGCGCGGCCGCCGATCCGACGCCCGGCTTCGAGCTGCTGCTGCCGCCTCTGGTGCGCGCCGCCCCGGCCGGCGCGATCTTCGAATGGCGGCCGAACACCGAGATGATGGCCATCGCCAGGCGCATCCGCGACCAGCGCGGCGCCGCCGTCATCATCGATTACGGCCATGTGCGCAGCGACGTCGGCGACACCTTCCAGGCCATCGCCCGTCATAGCTTCGCTGATCCCCTCAAGACACCGGGGCTTGCCGACATCACCGCCCATGTCGATTTCGACGCGCTGGCGCGGGCCGCGGAAGCCGTCGGCGCGCGCGTTCACGGCCCGGTCACGCAGGGCGAGTTCCTGCAGCGGCTCGGCATCGAAACCCGCGCGCTGACCCTCATGCAGAAGGCCTCGCCGGAAGTCTCGGAGGACATCGCGAGCGGGCTGAAGCGCCTGACCGGCGGCGGCCGCGGCGGAATGGGGTCGCTGTTCAAGGTGCTCGGCATCTCCGATCCGGCCATTCCGGTGCTGGCGGGAATCAGCGACGAGCACACCAACGAGACGACGGGAGGCGCATGATGCTGGTATCATCGGATGTGATGTCCGCGATTCCTGGCCTGCGCCACGCGTTCTTCACCCGCGAGGGCGGCGTCTCCGACGGCATCTATGCCGGGCTCAATGGCGGGCTTGGATCGAATGACGTGCCGGAGAACGTCCGCGAAAACCGCCGCCGCATGGCCGTCCATCTCGGCGTCGCGCCCGACCAGTTCCTCAGCCTGCACCAGATTCATTCGCCCGACGTCGTGGTTGCGACCGGGCCCTGGGACGGCCCCGTCAGGCCGAAGGCCGACGCGCTGGTCACCGCGACGCCGAATCTCGCGATCGGCGTTACCACGGCCGATTGCGGGCCGATCCTGTTCGTCGACCCGCATAGGCGCATCATCGGCGCGGCCCATGCCGGCTGGAAAGGTGCGCTCAACGGCGTGCTCGAAGCCACGCTGCGGGCGATGGAGGAGCTCGGCGCAGAGCGCGGCCGGATCATTGCCGCGATCGGCCCCCTGATCCGCCAGCCGAGCTACGAGGTCGGCACCGAGTTCGTCACGCGCTTCCTCGACGACGACGCCGAGCACGCGCGCTTCTTCTTGCCGTCGGTTCGCGACGGCCACGCGATGTTCGACCTCGCCGGCTTCATCCGGATGCGGCTGGAAAACGCCGGCGTGCTGCTGATCGACGATCTCGGCCTCGACACCTATGTCGACGAGCGCTTCTTCAGTTACCGCCGCTCGGTCCATCGCAACGAGCCGGACTATGGCCGGCACGTCCACGCCATCATGCTCGAAGGCTGAAGCTGGGCGCCATTGTGGCCGCATGTGGATTGCTTAACCCTTTCTGTACAACTGAGTGCACTCTGTCCCGATCTGTGGCAGCCGCGACCTAGACGTTAATCGATTTTAACGATATCGCTCCCGACGATGAGGGGAGCGCCGACACCACTTCGACGGATCAGCCGCGCTGCGCAGCACGCCTGCGTTGCCGTTTTGCTGATGACGTCGGCCGCAACGCTCGGCGGCTGCGCGACCAGCAGCGGTGGTCCGTCCAACGCCTATGCGATGGCGCCTGCATCCGATAGCGCCACGATCGCCTTCGAGCAGATCGACGGCCCGCCGCCGCAGATCTTCGACCGCATGGTCAGCGTGCTCGACAGCGAGTCCAAGCTGCGCAGCCTCGCCATCGTGTCGCGCGAGGCCCCTGCAGCGTATCGTGTCCGCACCTATCTCTCCGCCCAGGTCGTCAGCGGCAAGGGCGTGATCGCCTGGGTGTTCGACGTCTACGATCGCAATCAGCAGCGCGCGCTGCGGCTGTCGGGCGAAGAGCCGGTCGGACGCGGCGGCCGCGATCCGTGGAACAATGTCGACGACATGGTGCTTCGGAAAATCGCGCAGGCTGGCTTCAGCGGACTTTCGAACATGCTGAACGGCACCGCGCCGGCCGACAGCGCGCCACCGGCGGCGCCGGCCGCCCGCGGCCCCGCGGTCGCCGCGGCCGAGCCCGCATCGCCCAGATCCGACGGCACCAGCGTCGCGGCCCTCGGCTACACCGACCATTAGGCAAAGAGGCGCAATTTGCGCCGTTCTTGACCGGGAAAAACACCTGTTTGACCGGGAAAAACACCTGCGGCGGGTTGCCATGCGCGCAGTGTCCTTGATATCACCTCGCCCGTGCAAAACTGCCGGTTCCATGGATAGCCCGATATGCTGAACAAGGTCTCCAGCGAGACGCGAGGAGAATTCACGATGTCGGCCAAGAACGGCTCCATCAAACTCGTCGCCGGCAACTCCAATCCGGCTCTCGCCGCCGGCATCGCCGCTGAGCTCGGGCTGCCGCTGACGAAAGCGGTGGTCCGGCGCTTCGCCGACATGGAGATCTTCGTCGAGATCCAGGAGAACGTCCGCGGCTCCGACGTCTTCATCATTCAATCGACGTCCTATCCGGCGAACGACCTGCTGATGGAGCTCCTGATCATCACCGATGCGCTGCGCCGCGCCTCCGCGCGCCGCATCACCGCCGTGGTGCCCTATTTCGGCTATGCGCGGCAGGATCGCAAATCGAACTCGCGCACGCCGATCTCGGCCAAGCTCGTCGCCAATCTGATCACCCATGCGGGCGTCGACCGCGTCATGACGCTCGATCTGCATGCCGGCCAGATCCAGGGTTTCTTCGACATCCCCACCGATAACCTTTTTGCCTCGCCGCTGATGGTGCGCGACATCAAGGATCGCTTCGATCTCTCCAGCCTCATGGTCGTCTCGCCGGACGTCGGCGGCGTGGCGCGCGCCCGAGGCCTGGCCAAGCGCATCAACACGCCGCTTGCCATCGTCGACAAGCGCCGCGAGCGTCCCGGCGAGTCCGAGGTCATGAACGTGATCGGCGACGTCTCCGGGCACACCTGCATCCTGATCGACGACATCGTCGATTCCGGCGGCACCCTGGTGAACGCGGCGGATGCGCTGCTCAAATACGGCGCCAAGGACGTCTACGCCTACATCACGCATGGCGTGCTCTCCGGCGGTGCCGCGACCCGCATCACCTCGTCGCGGCTGAAGGAGCTCGTCATCACCGACTCCATCATGCCGACCGAAGCGGTCCGCAACGCGCCCAACATCCGCACGCTGGCGATCGCGCCGCTGATCGCCGAGGCGATCGGCCGCACGGCGGCGGAAGAATCGGTGTCGAGCCTGTTCGACTGACCTCGGTTGTCTGCGAACGTCGCCTCATCCTTCTCGCGCTAGAACTCGATTTGGCCCACCCTCCCCTGGAGGGGGAGGGTCGATCACACGCGAAGCGGGCGAGCGGGGTGGGGTGATCTCTCCGCAGGCTCTGGTGCAAGTGGAGAGATCACCCCACCCCGCCTCACGTCTCGCTTCGCTCGTCGTGAGGCGACCCTCCCCCTCCAGGGGAGGGTGGGCAGCTTGCCCCGTACGCCGTCATTGCGAGGAGCGCAGCGACGAAGCAATCCAGGGTGCCTCAACGGAGAGATACTGGATTGCTTCGCTGCGCTCGCAACGACGCCCGCGGTGTCTTTCATGGCAACATTGTCTGCCGACATCTGGAGATGCAGCTCCGCGATCTCGCGACGCATTTTGCGTCCGAGCTTTGCTCATCGTGCCGCCCTCACGAGATGAAGGGCGCAGGGAAGGCCGGGCGCTGGCCGCGCCCGTGGCCCGCCTGCTGAAAAAAATGCAGGCGGCAGGTACCACAGGTCTGGCCGAACACACCCGGCCCTCCCTGCGCGATGGTTTTGACGGCTGCTTCGCGTTCTCCCCGGTGCGCCGGCTTGTTGGCCACCGTGCGCGCAACGCGCTTGCGCGCGTTACGCGGGACACCAGCTTCGGGATGCCAGGACCGCGCGACTTGACCGTACGGGCCGCATCGTTCGTCGGCGCGAACTGAATCACGCTGCGACCCGACCCGCCCATCGCATTCCGCTGCCGACGTCCATGACGACCGCGATACGTCCCCTCCGACGCAACGGAACGAGCGGGACCATAATGCTGATTTTGCGAAATCGTCAAGCGATTTATTTTTATCCGAAGGGATGGACAGGATTTTGCGAGGACAAGACGATTTGCCCGGCGGGCAGTCTGAGCCTGTCAGAATTTGCTGATGAGCTCGAGCTACGCCGATCCCGCCTCATCCTCGAGCCGCTCGACAGAACCGAACTCCAGGCGCAGCAGCATCTCCAGCGCCACACCCATGTTCGGAACGATGGTGCCATAGTCTAAGCGGCTGGTCGACGCGATCACCCCACGCAGATGGTCACCGAGGTGATACACCGCGCGGACGTTCGGGCCGAGCCGATCCAGCGTTGCCTTGATCGGATCCAAAGGCGTCTTGGTCTCCAACATGAAGACAGCCGACACGAACGAGGACAGAACGCTCTCGACGATCGCGCCCTCGCGCAGCATCAGCTCGATGGCATCGGAGCGATAGGTCGGGATCGTCTCGGCTGTATCGTCGCGAACCTGAAGCAGCACATGGCACACTCTCGTGCGCTGGAGTGGAGGGATGGATAGGTCGCGCTGCCCGAGCGCCTCCAAGGTCTCTTCAGACACAAAGTCTCCAAAGACGGCACGGAGACGTTTTCTCATGAACCAGCTCATGGCCAAAGATAGCCCGGATGAGTCCCAACCCGTCAATCGAAACCGTTGCCGCCGCGTAGAGCCAGCCGCATGGGCGATCGGCGGGCGCCTTGCACACCTGATGCCGTTGGTTCACAACATCCCACGAGACGCCAAGGACAACAACAAGAACGCAGCCGAGCCCTGCCCTTCATGCTCAACGCCATCGAACGCCCGGCAGGCCCGCCGCCCAGCCTCGGCCAGATCGCCAGTGACTTTGGTCCGCTCTACGCCTCGCACGGCTTCATCGGCTGGCTGTTCGCGATCACAGGACCGGTCGCCATCATTCTGTCGGTCGGCGCCAATGGCGGGCTGTCGCAAGGCGAAATCGCGTCGTGGATCTTCGGCGTGTTCTTCATCAACGGGCTGATCACGCTGTTGCTGTCGTGGCGCTATCGCGAGCCGTTGGTGCTGTTCTGGACCATTCCGGGCACCGTCCTGGTCGGCCAGTCGCTGACACATCTCAGCTTCCCGCAGGTGGTCGGCGCGTTCTACGGCACCGCGCTGTTGATGCTGGTGCTCGGGCTCACCGGCTGGGTCAAGCGCGCGATGCAACTGGTGCCGATGCCGATCGTGATGGGCATGGTCGCCGGCGTATTCCTGCGCTTCGGCCTCGATCTCGTCCGCGCCGTGTTCGCCGACTTCGCCATCGCCGGGCCGATGGTCGTCGCCTGGCTGCTGCTGACCGCGCTGCCAGCGCTCGGCCGGCGCTGCCCGCCGATCATCGGCGCGCTCGTCATTGGCACGCTCGCAGCCATCCTGTTCGGCAAATACGACCAGAGCGCGTCGCTGCAAATCGCGCTGATCCGGCCCGTGATCCAGACGCCGTCCTGGTCGCTGGCGGCGATGATCGAGTTGATCGTGCCGCTCGCGGTCACCGTGCTGGTGGTGCAGAACGGCCAGGGCTTTGCGGTGCTGACCGCCGCCGGCCACACGCCCCCGGTCAATGTGGTGACCGTGGCCTGCGGCATCGGCTCGGCGCTCGCGGCTGTCGTGGGCGGCGTGTCGACCTGCCTGACCGGACCGACCAACGCGATCGTCGTCTCCGGCGGCGAGCGCAAGCGCCACTATACCGCGGCGATGGTCGTGGGCGTGCTTGCGCTCGGCTTCGGCCTGCTGGCGCCGACCTTCACCACGCTGCTGCTGATCGCGCCGAAATCATTGATCACCGCGCTGGCGGGCCTCGCCATGCTGCGCGTGCTGCAAACGGCGTTCGTGACCGCGTTCAGAACGAACTTCTCCCTCGGCGCCCTGATCGCCTTCCTGGTCACCGTCGCCGACGTGCCACTGCTCAACATCGGCGCCGCGTTCTGGGGGCTCGTCGCTGGCTTTGCACTGTCGTGGCTGCTGGAGCGGGCGGATTTCACAGCCGCATCGGGCGCATAACGGATTGCCGCATCGCACCACGCGCTGTCGTCGCATTCCCAGCCGAACGGGCACCATGCTGTTGCAGCGCCGCTGGATCGCGCTACACTTCACGACCAAACAAGAAGTCTTCTGGGAGGATATGATGACCGCGATCACGCGCCGCAACATGCTTGCGGGCACGGCAGCAGCAGGCGCGCTGGCGCTCACCGGCCAGCCGGCCTGGTCTGAGCCGCAGTGGAAGAAATATGCCGGTACCAAGCTCGAGGTGATCCTCGCCAAGGGGCCGCGCGGCGACAATCTGCAGAAGAACATCAAGGAATTCACCGCGCTGACCGGCATCGAGGTGGAATCCGAGCAGATCCCGGAGCAGCAGCAGCGACAGAAGGTCGTGATCGAACTGTCGTCGGGCAAGCCGAGCTTCGACGTCGTCCATCTCAGCTATCACGTGCAGAAGCGGCAGTTCGAGAAGGCCGGCTGGCTCGCCGACATCACCGACTTCATGAAGGATCCGAACCTCACGGCGCCGGACCTCGTGCAGAGCGATTTCTCCGCCGCCGGGCTGACTTACGCCAGCAACGACAAGGGCCGGATGTTCTCGCTGCCATGGTCGGTGGACTACTTCATCCTCTACTACAACAAGGAGCTGTTCGCGAAGAAGGGCGTCGAAGTGCCGAAGACGCTCGACGAGATGGTCACGGCGGCGCAGAAGCTGACCGATGCCAAGGACGGCACGTTCGGCTTCGTCGGCCGCGGCCTGCGCAACGCCAACATGACGCTGTGGACGAACTTCTTCCTCAACTATGGCGGCGAGTTCCTGGACGCCAAGGGCAACATCCTGACCGACGGCCCGGAGGCCGTCGAGGCGACCAAGCTGTATCAGAAGCTGCTGACGACCTGCGCGCCTCCCGGCGTGGCCGGCTTCAACTGGATGGAGTCGATGGCCTCATTCACGCAGGGGCGCTCGGCGATGTGGATCGACGGCGTCGGCTGGGCGCCGCCGCTGGAGGACGCCAATGCCTCGCGCGTGGTCGGCAAGGTCGGCTACACCGTGGTGCCCGCCGGACCGAAGGGACAGTACTCGGCGACCTATGGCGACGGCATCGGCATTGCGGCTGCGAGCAAGAACAAGGAAGCCGCCTGGCTGCTCTGCCAGTGGCTGGTGTCGAAGCCGCAAGGCGCCCGCCTGGTGCAAGCCGGCGGCGGCGTACCGTTCCGCAACTCGGTGCTCAACGATCCCGGAGTCCAGGGCGGCGTGAAGATGCCGAAGGAGTGGCTGCAGTCGGCGATCGACTCCGGCAAGATCTCTAAGCTCGGCCTGCCCGTGATCATCCCGGTCGCCGAATTCCGCGACCTCGTCGGCGCTGCGTTGACCGCCACCCTGTCGGGCGCCGATCCCGCGACCGAGCTGAAGAAGGCGCACGAGCAGTTCCGCCCGATCCTGGAGCGCAGCGAGAAAGCGTGAGCACGATCGTCGAACAGGCCGGCGCGGCAGCGGACGCCGCTGCGCCGGAACGCGCGTTGCGGCCGCCGTCGTACTGGCCGTTCGTGGTGCCGGCGCTGGTCACCGTGCTCGCGGTGATCATCTTTCCCTGGCTGTTCACGATCTGGATGAGCTTCCAGGAGTGGAAGGTCGGCTCACCCACGACCTTCGTCGGGCTGTCGAACTACCTGCGGCTGCCGGCCGATCCGCGCTTTGTCGAGTCGGTCGGACACACGCTGTCCTACACCGCGCTGTCGGTGCTGCTGCCGCTGGTGCTCGGCACCTTCGCCGCGGTCGTCTTCCACGCCCGCTTTCCCGGGCGCGGGCTGCTGCGCGCCCTCTTCATCATGCCGATGATGGCGACGCCCGTCGCGATCGCGCTGGTGTGGACCATGATGTTCCACCCGCAGCTCGGCATCCTGAACTATCTTCTGTCGCTGGTGGGCCTGCCGCCACAGCTCTGGGTGTTTCATCCGGGCACGGTGATCCCCTCGCTGGTGCTGGTCGAGACCTGGCAGTGGACGCCGCTGGTCATGCTGATCGTGCTCGGCGGCATCGCCTCGCTGCCGACCGAACCGTATGAGAGCGCGCAGATCGACGGCGCCAGCACCTGGCAGATGTTCCGCTACATCACCTTGCCGCTGATCATGCCGTTCCTGTTCATCGCCGCGATGATCCGCGCCATCGACGCCATCAAGAGCTTCGACATCATCTTCGCGATCACCCAGGGCGGCCCGGGCTCGGCGTCGGAGACCATCAACCTCTATCTCTACAGCGTCGCCTTCGTCTATTACGACCTCGGCTATGCCTCGGCGATCGCGGTGGTGTTCTTCGCGCTGATCATCGCGCTGACCGCGCTCTTGCTGGTGCTGCGCCGGCGCGCACAGTGGAATGCGCTGGGGAGCGACGCATGAGCGCGCAGACCATCCTCGGCCGGCTCGGCCTCGCGCTCGGCGTCTTCCTCATCGTCTCCCCGGCGATCCTGTTCTTCCTCTGGATGATCTCGCTGTCGGTGAAGTTCGAGGTCGACAACGCCGCGTATCCGCCGGTGTTCTGGCCGGAGCATTTCGCCTGGAAGAACTATGCCGACGTGCTGTCGTCCAACCGCTTCTTCACCTATTTCAAGAACAGCCTGCTGGTGACCGGCGGCGCGACTTTTCTCGCCATGCTGGTCGGCGTGCCCGCCGGCTACGGCATCGCACGGATGGCCGCGCATAAATCGGCGATCGTGATCCTGATCGCGCGCATCACGCCCGGCCTGTCATACCTCATCCCGCTGTTCCTCTTGTTTCAGTGGCTCGGCCTGCTCGGCACGCTGTGGCCGCAGATCATCATCCATCTCGTCGTCACCGTGCCGATCGTGATCTGGATCATGATCGGCTATTTCGAGACCACGCCGATCGAGCTCGAGGAAGCCGCGCGCATCGACGGCGCAACGCGCTGGCAGGTTTTCCGCCACGTGGCATTGCCGGTGGCGAAGCCCGGCCTCGCGGTCGCCTTCATCCTCGCGGTGATCTTCTCCTGGAATAATTTCGTGTTCGGCATCGTGCTGGCCGGACGCGAGACCCGCACCTTGCCGGTCGCGGTCTACAACATGATCTCGTTCGATCAGCTCTCGTGGGGGCCGCTCGCGGCGGCGGCGCTGATCGTGACCCTGCCGGTGCTGCTGCTGACCGTGTTCGCACAGCGGCAGATCGTGGCCGGCCTGACGGCGGGTGCGGTCAAGGGGGGCTGACGGGTATAATGCATACCAAAGAGAACCTGCGGCGGAATGCCGAACTTGCCTTGGTCAGGCCATAGTCTACCACTTGGTTACCTGCGTGGAACCGGGATTCGCCCCGCCCTGAAGCGCGGCGATGGCCGCGTTGATGGCTTCATCTCGTCTCTGCGCCGGCTTCGTTCCAGCCGAATACCACTGCGCCGCACGATCGACCGGCTCCGGATTTGCGCTCCGTCCGGTCCGTCTTGCAACCTGTCACCGGCTGAACGCCCGACCGACGAAAGCTGCATGACGTCCGATCGCGACGCCTCCGCGCCAGACCGATTGACTTCCCTGTTGCAGACCGAGCTGCTCGACTCGCCGCCGGAGCCGGGCTTCGACCGCGTCACGCGCCTGACCACGCGGCTGTTGCAGGCCCCAGCGGCGATCATCGCGCTGGTCGATCGCGACCGGCAGTTCTTCAAGAGCTCGGTCGGCCTGTGCGAGCCATGGGCGTCGCTGCGCGAGACGCCGCTCAGCCACTCCTTCTGCCAGCACGTCGTGACCTCGGCGCAGCCGCTGGTGATCAGCGACGCCAACGAGCATCCGCTGGTGAAGGACAATCTCGCGGTGCCGGTTCTCGGCGTGATCGCCTATCTCGGCGTTCCCCTGCGGCTGCCGAGCGGCGAGGTGATCGGCGCGCTCTGCGCCATCGATCACGAGCCGCGGCCGTGGAGCGACGACGACATCGCCCAGCTCACCGAGCTCAGCGAGATCGTGATGGACGAAATCGCACTGCGCACCGAGAATGCGCGGCGGCGCACGGTCGAGCAGCACCATCGCGTGCTGGTCCATGAGCTCAATCACCGCGTCAAGAACACGCTGGCGCTGGTCGACAGCGTCATCGCGCTGAGCATCCGCGCCGATTCGGCGCTGGCCGAGTTCGGCGAGGTGCTGCGCGGCCGCATCGCGGCGCTGACGCGCAGCCACGCGCTGGCGCTGGATCGCGGCCGCGAAGCGATCGCGCTCAATGAGCTGGTCTGCGCCGAACTGGCGCCGCTGCAAGGCGACCGTGTCGCGGTCGACGGTCCTGCCGTGCCGCTTCCGCCGGGCGTCGCGCTGTATCTGTCGATGGGGCTGCACGAGCTCGTCACCAACGCGGTGAAATACGGCGCGCTGTCGAACGATGCAGGACGGGTGACGCTGAGCTGGACCCATGCCGACGGACGGCTCAAGCTGTCCTGGGAGGAGAACGGCGGCCCGCAGGTCTCCCCACCTGCGAGCAACGGCTTCGGCTCGCTGCTGTTCGAGCGCATTCTCGGCGCGGCCCTGAAAGGCGAGGTCACGCGCGACTTCGCGCCGGACGGGCTCAGGGTCTCGTTCGACCTGCCGCTCGCGCCGTGACGGAATTCAGCCGCGCTGCCCGCGCCGCCGCACCTGCGTGATCTCGGCCAGAATCGACATCGCGATCTCCTCCGGCGTGATGGCGCCGAGATCGAGGCCCGCCGGGGCCTTGACCTTGTCGAGCAGCGCGGCGTCGATGCCGTCCTTGATCAGCTTGTCGCGCAGGCTGTCCATCTTGCGGCGGCTGCCGACGAAGGCGTGGTAGGCCGCATCGCAGGCGAGTGCGGCGCGCAAGGCCGCCTCGTCGCCCTTGCCTTGCGTCGACACCACGACGAAGCGGCTGCTCCCGGCCGGTTGATCCAGCGCGAAGCCATCGATCAGCACATCGGCCTCTGGTGTCGTGACGAGATCGGACGCCGGCGCCGCCAGCGTCACGTGATAGCCGAGCGGCCGCGCCTGCGCGGCGAGCGACAGCGCCACCGGGCTCGCGCCTAAGATCACCAGCGCGGGATACGGCAGCACCGGCTCGACGAAGATGTCCATCGTGCCCTTGCTCGGGCACATGTTGGATGCGAAGCGCACACCCTCTTTCATCTCACCCGGCTTGACGCCGAGCTCGGCGAGCAGGTCGTCCGGCTGCACCGAGACCATGCGCGGAATGCCGTCGGCGAGCGCCTCGCGCGCCGCCTTGAGCACCGCGCCGCGGGCGCAGCCGCCGCCGATCCAGCCCGCGACGATGGCACCATCCGGTCGGATGATCGCCTTGGCACCGGCCTTTGCCGCGGTCACCGACACCGTGCGCACGACGGTGGCGAGCACGAAGCTTTCGTCGGCAGCTTTCAATTGGGCGGCGAGATCGAGCAGTTCGGAGGAGGTGGTCATGGGTGCCCCCTCTGACGCACGTTCGAGGCAATCTGCAGCAGCACTGAAGGTCTGTTCCCTCCCCCCTCGTGGGGGAGGGAGCCGACCGCCGATGCCGAGGCAGTCTGCGTCAACAACACTTCAGAGCGGCTCACCCTCGTCATCTCACAACCTCGCCAGATACGGCTCGAGCGCCGCGAGCGAGCCCAGCGTATGCGCGGGCGCGTAGAGATCGACATGCGGCAGCGCCGCCTTGATGCCGCGGGCTTCCGGCGCGTAGCCGTGCCAGCCGAGCATCGGATTGAGCCAGACGATACGGCGGCAACGGCGTCGCAATTGCGCCATCTCGCGGCCGAGCAAGGCTGGATCACCGGTGTCGTAGCCGTCGGAGACGATCATCACGCAGGTGCGCGAATGGATGACGCGCGGCGCGTGCCAGCGGTTGAAGGTCGCTAGGCTTTCGCCGATCCTGGTGCCGCCGCCGGCGCCCTGCGCCATCATCGACAGCCGATCCAGCGCCCGCGCGGCATCCCTCTCCTTCATCGCATCTGAGACGTGAGCCAGCCGGGTGTGAAACAGGAACGCTTCGGCCTCGCGGAAGGCGTCGAGCACGCCGTGGATGAAGCGAACAAACACCGACGTATAGGGGCTCATCGAGCCGGAGGCGTCGAGCAGCACCACCAGCCGGAGCGGCTTGGGCTTGCGGCGGCGATGCACCAGCGCGATCGGCACGCCGCCATGGCTGATGTTGCGGTGGATGGTGCGGCGCAGGTCGAGCCGCTCGCCCTTGCGCCGGAGCTGATCGCGGCGGGTCAGGCGCGTCTGCATCGCCTTGGCGAGACGCGCCGCCGCCTCATGCGCCAGCGCGACCTGGTCGGGATCTGCGAGCTTGCGGAAGTCGGTATCGCTGATGGACTCCACGCGCGATGCACCTTCGCGGACGCCCTCGCCGGCCGCCTCGCGTGGGGTTTCGTCAGAGGGAATCTGATCGGTCGCGCCGTGATGCCCCTGCCGAGCAGCATTCGCATCCTGCAGACTCTTCAGGGACGGGCTGTTCGCCGATTGCAGCGACCCTGCCGTCAGAACGCGCGAGCGCACGCGCTTGCCGAGCCAGAACGCGTCGAACAGGCCGTCGAAGCGATCCCACTCGTTCTTGCGCGCCGAAAACAGGTGCTTGAAGGCGGAGCGCAACAGGCCGGGCCTGTCGGCATAGCCCGCCGTCATCACGGCCGCCGCATCCTGCCCCTCCGACAGGCCGACCGCAAAGCCGTTGTCGCGCAGCGTCTTGAGAAATGCGCTGAGGCGTCCCGCGACCAGCCGCGCCACCGCGTCCATGTCCTCATGATCAGGCGTGGCGCCGCAGCAGCTCATGCGACCTTCCCCAACAATCGCGCGGCGACCTCGCGGGTGATGTGGCAGCGGTCCTCATGCGTCTTGAGCAGACACATCAAGGTGTCATGCACGACCTCCGGCTGGTCCTCGAGGTCGCGCACATCGAGCCCGACCAGCGCGGCTGCCCAGTCCAGCGTCTCGGCCACACCCGGCACCTTGCGCAGCTCTTCTTTTCGCAGGCCCTCGACCAGGCGCGCGATCTGCAGCGCAAGCGACGCCGACGCGCCATCGATCCGCGCCAGGATGATGCGGGCCTCGCGATCGACATCGGGATAGTCGACATAGTGATACAGACACCGCCGGCGCAGCGCGTCCGACAGCTCGCGGGTGCCGTTCGAGGTCAGCACCACGTGCGGGATGCTGATGGCTTTGATGGTGCCGAGCTCGGGAATCGATATCTGGAAGTCCGACAGGAGCTCCAGCAGGAACGCCTCGAATTCGTCGTCGGCGCGGTCGATCTCGTCGATCAGCAGCACCGGCGGCGTGGCGCGGCGGATCGCCGCAAGCAGTGGCCGCTCCAGCAGATACTTCTCGGAGAAGATCTGGTCCTCGATGGTATCCGGCTGGCCGCGATGCGCCTCGATCGCAAGCAGCTGGCGCTGGTAGTTCCACTCGTACAGCGCGGAGCTCTGGTCAAGACCCTCATAGCATTGCAGCCGGATCAGCTCGGTGCCGTGCACGCAGGCGAGCGCCTTGGCGACCTCGGTCTTGCCGACCCCGGCCTCGCCTTCCAGCAGCAACGGCCGCTTGAGCAGATGCATCAGCGCGATCGCAGTCGCAAGCTCGCCATCGGCGATGTAGCCGCAGGCGGAGAGCGATTGCGCGATGTCGTCGCGGGTTTTCATAAGCGTTTGATTCTCGATTTCACCGCGAAGCCGGTGCGTTCCTTCCCCCCTTGGGAGGGCTAGGGAGGGAAATGCCCCGCGCGAGACTGCCGCCGGGGACCCCCACCCCCAACCCCTCCCCGCAAGGGGGAGGGGAGGGCACTGCCGATACCGTTATAGCTCCACTCTCTCCGCGTCATTGCGAACGAAGCGACGTGTCCGCCGAAGCCCGCAGGGCGTAGGCGGAAGCAATCCAGGGTGGTGGGCGGGACTTTGGATTGCTTCGTCGCTTCGCTCCTCTCAATGACGGGAGTGCTGTTGGATCTGGTCTACACCACCACGCCCAGGTTCTTCGCCGCCTGCCAGTTGCGCCAATAGTCATGCGGCATCTGGATGTGCGTCGAGCCTAAGAACGAGAACGCGTCATTGACCGCGTTGGAGAACGCCGGCACGCCGCCGACATTGGGGCTTTCGCCGACGCCCTTGGCGCCGATCGGGTGATGCGGCGAGGGCGTCACCGTGAAGTCGGTCTCCCAATGCGGCGTCTCGACCGCGGTCGGCATGAAGAAGTCCATGAACGAGCCGGTCACGACATTGCCCTCGGAATCGTAGCGGATCTCCTGGCCCATCGCGATCGCGAAGGCTTCGGTGAGGCCGCCATGAATCTGGCCCTCGATGATCATCGGGTTGATGCGGGTGCCGCAATCATCCAGCGCATAGAAGCGCCGGACCTTGTACACGCCGGTGTCGACGTCGATGTCCATCACGCAGAGATAGGCGCCGAACGGATAGGTCATGTTGGGCGGATCATAATAGCTGACGGCCTCCAGCCCCGGCTCCATGCCCGGCGGCACGGAGTTGTAGGCCGCCCAGCAGATGTCCTTCATCGACATCACCTTCTCGGGCAGGCCCTTGACCCGGAAGCCGTCGATGTCCCATTCGAGATCGTCCTCATGGACCTCGAGCTTGTAGGCCGCGATCATCTGCGCCTTGGCCTTGATCTTGCGCGCGGCCATGGCGATGGCTGCCCCTGCGACGGGCGTCGAGCGCGAGCCGTAGGTGCCGAGACCATAGGGCGCCGTGTCGGTGTTGCCCTCCTCGACCATGATGTTGTCGGCGGGAATGCCGATCTCGCTGGCGATGATCTGGGCCCAGGTGGTCTCGTGCCCCTGGCCCTGGCTCTTGGTGCCCATCCGCGCAATGCCGGCGCCGGTCGGATGCAGCCGGATCTCGCAGGAATCGAACATCGCGATGCCCAGGATGTCGCAGTTCTTCGACGGACCGGCGCCGACGATCTCGGTGAAGAAGGAGACGCCGATGCCCATGATCTCGCGGGTCTCGCCGCGCTGGAAGGCGGCGCGCTTCTCGGCCTGCTCCTTGCGCAAGGCCGCGTAGTCCACGGCCTCCATCATCTTGCGCATGGCGGTGTGGTAGTCGCCGGAGTCATATTCCCAGCCGAGCGCCGAGTGATAAGGAAACTGCTCCGGCCTGATGAAGTTCTTCAGGCGTAGCTCGGCCGGATCCATGCCGAGTTTCTGCGCCAGAATGTCCATGCCGCGCTCGATGCAATAGGCCGCCTCGGTGACGCGGAACGAGCAGCGATAGGCGACGCCGCCCGGCGCCTTGTTGGTGTAGACGCCGTCGACGACGCAATGCGCGACCGGGAAATCATAGGAGCCGGTGACGATGTTGAAGAAGCCGGCCGGCCATTTCGACGGATCGGCGCAGGCATCGAAGCCGCCATGGTCGGCCAGCACGTGGACGCGCAGGCCGGTGACCTTGCCGTCCTTGGTCGCAGCGATTTCCGTTGTCATGTGATAGTCGCGCGCAAAGGCGGTTGCGGTCAGATTCTCGATGCGGTCCTCGACCCATTTGACCGGCTTGCCGGTGACGATGGAGGCCACCGCGGCGCAGATGTAGCCAGGATAGGCGCCGACCTTGTTGCCGAAGCCGCCGCCGATATCCGGCGCGATGACGTGGATCTTCTGTTCCGGCAGTTTTGCGATCAGCGATACCACCGTGCGGATGACATGCGGCGCCTGGAAGGTGCCCCAGATCGTCAGCTCGCCCTTGATCTTGTCGAACGAGCAGACGCACTGGCAGGTCTCCAGCGGCGATGGATGGGTGCGGTGATAGGAGATCATCTCCTTGATCGTGACGTCGGCCTTCTTGAACGCGGCGTCGGTGAGCTCCTTGTCGCCGACGCTCCACTCGAAGATGTGGTTGTGGTGCTTGCGCGGGCCGTGCGCGCCCGAGGTCTTGCCGACGAGGTCCTCGCGCAGCACGGGCGCATCTGAATCCATCGCCTTGAACGGATCGACCAGCACCGGCAGCGGCTCGTACTCGACCACGACCTTGTTGACGCCGTCATCGGCGGCGTAGCGGTCGGTGGCGACGACAAAGGCGACCTCCTGGTTCTGGAACAGCACCTTGCCGTCGGCGAGCACCATCTGCACGTCGCCGGCCAAGGTCGGCATCCAGGCGAGGTTGACGGTCTTCAGGGTCTCAGCGGTGATGACCGCGAGCACGCCGGGCACCTTCAGCGCCTCCTCGGTGTGGATCGCCTTCACCCGCGCATGGGCATGCGGCGAGCGCACGAAGTCGCCGTGCAGCATGCCCGGCAGCTTGACGTCATCGACGTAGTTGCCCTTGCCTTGGGTAAAGCGGATGTCCTCGACGCGCTTGCGCCGGCAGCCCATGCCTTCGAGCGCGGCTTCGCGTTGTTCCCGCGTGGGAGTCATGTCGTTCATTCGGCGGCCTCCTGGAATTCAACGCCGTTGATCTTGGCGGCGGCGTATTGGATCGCCTTGACGATGTTCTGATAGCCGGTGCAGCGGCAGATGTTGCCGGAGATGCCGGCGCGGATCTCAGCTTCCGTCGGCGACGGATTTTCCTGCAGCAGCCGATGCGCGCGGAGAATCATGCCCGGCGTGCAGAAGCCGCATTGCAGGCCATGCATCATGCGAAAGCCTTCCTGCAGCGCCGACAGCGATCCGTCGGCGTTGGCCATGCCCTCGATCGTGGTGATCTCGCAGCCATTGGCCTGCACCGCGAGCATGGTGCAGCTCTTCACGCTCATGCCGTCGATGTCGATGGTGCAGGCGCCGCAATGGCTGGTCTCGCAGCCGATATGGGTGCCGGTGAGCTGCGCCTGCTCGCGCAGGAAATGAACCAGCAGCGTGCGCGGCTCGGCGAGGCCTTCGACCTCGCTGCCGTTCACCTTCATCGTGATATGGGCTTTGGGCATTCGTTGCTCCCTGGGAAATCGCAAAGCTTGGGCACCACTTGAGCCGCAGTGTCAGTGCGCTCCCCTCCCCCTTGCGGGGAGGGGTCGGGGGTGGGGGTCCTCAGCGGCAGTGTCGCTTGGGGCTTCCCCGGCCCTCCCCCACAAGGGGGGAGGAGAAGAGAGAGTTCGCCGAGTGGCGATGTGCGTTCAGGTTGCCCGCCTCGCAGCGCGCTGCAGCGCGCGCATCACCATGATGCCGCCGACATGCGTGCGGTACTCGGCAGGTCCCCGCGCGTCGGAGGCCGGCTGCATGATCGCACGCGCGGCGCTCGCCGCCGCCTTCAGCGCGGCATCATCGAGCGTGGTGCCGATCACTGCAGTCGCCGCGTCGGTCGCCAGCAACGGCGTCTCGTGCAGATTGGTCAGTGCGATCACGCACGTCTCCACCTTGCCGCCCGCCATCGTCAGCACCACGGCGGCTGCGGCCGTCGCATAGTCGCCGACCTTGCGCTTCAGCTTCTCGTAGGCGTAGCCGTGCCCCGCAGCCGGAAGCGGGATGCTGATGCCAGTCAGGATCTCGCCGGGCTCGAGCGCGGTGAAATAAGCGCCCTGGTAAAACTCGCGCGCCGCGATCTCGCGAACGCCGTTCGGCCCTTCGAGCCGATAGGAGGCGTCCAGCGCCAGCATCAAGGCCGGCATGTCGTTGCCGGGGTCGCCATTGGCGACATTGCCGCCGAGCGTGCCGCGGTAGCGCACCTGCGGATCGGCGATCAAGAGCGCGGTCTCGTGCAGGATCGGCAGCGCCTCACCGATGTCGGCAGACGCCAGCAGCTCGGCCTGCGTGGTCATCGCGCCGATGACGATGCGGTCGCCATCGCGGCGGATGCCCTTGAGCCCGGCGATGCCGTGCAGATCGATCAGATGCGCCGGGGTCGCCAGCCGCAGCTTCATCATCGGCAGCAGGCTGTGGCCGCCGGCGAGCGGTCGCGCGTCATCGCCGAGGTCGGCGAGCAGCTTGATCGCATCGCTGACGCTCGCCGGCCGGTGATAGTCGAACGGGCCAGGAATCATGACGTTTCCTCTCCTGTGCTGGCCTGCCTTATCGGCAAGGCCGTCGCGTTGTTGCGGCGGGCGTTCGTGCTGCGAGAGCGAAGTGCGAACGCGGACGCATCGCGGATTGGCGCGGAGCGTCGATCGGGATCGCTGGCCGCGCAACGAAGCCGGCACGGAGAGCGGCGAAATCGCACGAAATGCGGCTGGTCGCGCACGAATTGCGTCAGCGAGGGCGACCCAATCGCGCGAGTGACGGCGTGAGCGGCCGCGCAAGACGCGCGCGCGGTGTTGCATGCGTTGGGGAGAATGGCGGCGCTCTGTTGCAGCAGCGAAACGAACGCTGAACTCAGGCCGGCCGCCGCAGCCCGAGCCGCGCCTTGACCTCGGCGACCTTGGCGCGGCTCACCGGCACGCGCGGCTTCGAGGGGCCATCGAGCTCGATGATCGCGCCCTCGCCTTCCCGACCGACGTAGATCACATGCTCGATCGCGACGATGTGGCTGCGGTGCACGCGGATGAAGCGGCCGGGATCGAGCTGCGCCTCAGCCTCGGAGATCGACCATGGGCACATCCGCTCCCGGGTGCCGTCGTGAATCCGTGTGTAGTGCGCATCGGCGCGCACGCTGCGCACGTCCCCGGCATCGATGAAATGGGTGCCGTTGGCGCCCTCCAGCGGCAATCGCGCCGCGGTCGCGCGCGGCGGCTGGCCGATGCCCCCCAACGGCGCCGCCGTCGCCCGGCTCGGAACGGCGACCTCGACGACCGGCTCGGCCGCCGTCGCGGCCGGCTCCGGGGCCAATTGCGGCGCAGCCTCGGCAACGGCCGGCATCGGCTGCGATTGACGGCGCGGGTCCGGCACCAGCGACAGCAAAAATCCGGCGACGATGACGAAGCACAGCACGGCGACGACGATCGCGAGCGCTTGCGGCGACGCAGCAAGTCCTGTTGCGGCGTGATGGTGTCCCTCACCGATCGGCACGACATGCATTCCCAGCATCGCCGTGTAATGCATGCCGGACACGGCGATGCCGAACGCAACCGCGCTGATGGCGAGCCGTAGCCCGTCCTGCCGCGCCAGGAAGATGCGCAGGCCGCCATAGGCGGCGCCGATCGCAATCGCCACCGACAGCGCCACCAGCGCCGGATCATGCGTCAGCCCGAATGAGCCGGACAGGCCGTGCATGCCGACATAATGCATGCTGGCGATGCCGGCGCCGAGCAGCAGCGCGGAAGGGACGACGCGCCGGGGCGAGGGATCGCCGATGCTGACGAAGAACAGCGAGATGCCGATCACGAGCGCGCAGATCAGGAACGAGATGATGGTCGGCAGCACCAGATAGACGGCATCGGCCGGCAGTGGCGCCGCCATCATGCCCACGAAATGCATGGTCCAGATGCCCACCGCCAGAATGCCGGCGGCGCCGGACAGCAGCACGCGCGCATTCTCTCCCGGACCGCTGCGGATGCGCGCGGTGAGACTGAAACCGGTATAGCCACCCAGGCTCGCGATCACGACCGAGAGCGCGACGAGATAAGGATCGTATCCTTCGATCATCCTTGTCGGCCGCCCGTCGCCACGGGCAAGCCTCCTCCCAGGAGAGATTTTACAGGGGTGGCGAGGAAATTGACAACACAAGGCGGGGAGCGTGAGGGGGCGTGGTGTCGCTGAGGGTGGGGCGGACGACACGATGACTGATCGGCGCGGAGCAAGAGGCTGAATTCGAGCTCGAGCCGCGAGACGGTGAGCCCCCTCCCCCTCGCGGGGAGGGGTCGGGGGTGGGGGGTCCACGAGGGTATGAACCGGGCTGAGTCCTGACAATTCAGACCGGGTTGATTCCTGACAGGCAAGCTTCGTC
>NZ_JAUHJM010000013.1:0-188089 GCF_032381235.1 Bradyrhizobium sp. SZCCHNR1053 | reverse complement strand
TTACGGGGCTTCCCCCTCCCCAGCCCTCCCCCGCAAGCGGGGGAGGGAGCAAACCGTCATCGCGGCTAGACTGTGCCCAGAACCTGCAAGCGCAAGGGAGCCCGGCCCCTCACTTCACGTCCCGGATCCACTGATGCGGATCGGGGCTGCGGCCGTACTGGATGTCGACCAGCTGCTTGCGCAGGCCCATGGCGACCGGGCCGGCCTCGCCGCCGTTGATCAGGACGTCGCCGCTCGCCGAGCACACCTTGCCGATCGGCGAGATCACCGCGGCGGTGCCGCAGGCGAACGCTTCCTTCAGCTTGCCGCTCTTGGCGTCCGCCCGCCACTGGTCGATCGAATACGCCTCCTCGCGCACCTCGCGGCCGGCATCACGCGCCAGCTTGATGATGGAATCGCGGGTGATGCCGGGCAGGATGGTGCCGAGCGGCGGCGTCGACAACGAGCCATCGTCGAACACGAAGAACACGTTCATGCCGCCGAGCTCCTCGACATAGCGGCGCTCGATCGCATCCAGGAACACGACCTGGTCGCAGCCATGCGCGATCGCCTCGGCCTGCGCCTTGAGGCTCGCGGCATAATTGCCGCCGCATTTGACGCCGCCGGTGCCGCCGACCGCGGCGCGGGTGTAGTTCTCCGAGACCCAGATCGAGACCGGGGCCGGCCCGCCCTTGAAATAGGAGCCGACCGGCGAGGCGATGACCGCGAAGATGTATTCCGCCGACGGCTTCACGCCGAGGAACACCTCGTTGGCGATCATGAACGGGCGCAGATACAGGCTGCCCTCGCCGCCGGGGATCCAGGCGCGATCGATGCGGACGAGCTGCTCGACCGCCTCGATGAAAACCTCCGGCGGCAGTTGCGCCATCGCCATGCGCTCGGCCGAGTTCCAGAACCGCTTCGCGTTGGCATCGGGGCGGAACAGGTTCACGCCGCCATCGTCGCGCTTGTAGGCCTTCAGGCCCTCGAAGATCTCCTGCGCGTAATGCAGGACGGCCGCGGCCGGATCGAGCGGGAAGTTGGCGCGGGATTCGACCCGTGCGCTGTGCCAGCCCTTGTCCTGGCTGTACTGGACCACGGCCATGTGATCGGTGAACACCCGGCCGAAGCCCGGGTTGGCGAGCTTGGCAGCACGCTCCTGGTCGGAGGTCGGGTTCGTCGTCGGCTTGATGTCGAATGTCAAAGTCATGTCCTTGCTTCCCCCGCTTGATCGCCATTCGCGAGTTCTGGCGCCGACCCGTCCGATCGGACCAGTCGGCTTTTTGAATTTCGGACCTGCCGCGACCGGCTTTTGAGCCGGTCACCGGGCAAGCATGCCACCACAGGACATGCTTTTGCGCCCGGCGGAAGTCCAGTATGGTTTGCCGAAATGCCGCTCGACATCACACGGTTGTTCGATACGTCGCCCAGGGATGCCCGTCGGGGTTGCCTACGGCCCGTTCAGACACGCCTGAAGACCCATCGCCCGCCGATGAAACGATCTAAAATTTCGTAGCGGACGATTGTTTTGTAACATTGAACCGCAGAAACGTCAATATGGCTGACATAAATTTCTCGTCTCCGACGTTGAGCCCCGAGCTGCGCGCGGCTGAGCCCTCCGCGGCCGCCGGCGGCGAGCCGCTGCGCTGGGACATCATCGAGCTCTTGTTCTTCGCCTACCGCGACTTCGTCGGCGATGCCGACCACGAGCTGGAGGCGTTCGGGTTCGGCCGGGCGCATCACCGCGTGATGCATTTCGTCACACGCTATCCCGGCCTGAAGGTCGCCGATCTGCTCGACGTTCTCCGCATCACCAAGCAGTCGCTCGGACGCGTGCTCAAGCAGCTGCTCGACGAAGGCTACATCGTGCAGAAGACCGGCAACAACGATCGCCGGCAGCGCCTTCTTTTCGCCACGCCGAAGGGCGAGGCGCTGGTCGCCAAGCTGGCCGGGCTGCAGACGCGGCGCATCGATCGCGCGCTGGAGCAGATCGGACCGGCCGGCGCCGAGAAGGTCCGGCAGTTCCTGCGCGCGATGATCGATCGCGACGATCCGGACAAGGTGCTGGAAGCCATCTTCAAGACGCCTGTCGCCGCTGCCAAGGAGTGACCGTGACGATCGCCGCCATCGCCCCGCATCATCAGCAGACGCCGGCCGACGACGCGCCGCATCTCCTGCTCGTCGACGACGACCGCCGTATCCGCGACTTGCTGTCGCGCTTCCTGCGCGGCGAAGGCTATCGCGTCACCACCGCGGCGAGCGCGAGCGATGCCCGCGCCAAGCTGACGGGACTGCATTTCGATCTCCTGATCCTCGACGTGATGATGCCCGGCGAAAGCGGCTTCGACCTCGCCCGCTTCATCCGCACGCAATCCTCGGTGCCGATCGTGATGCTGACCGCACGGGCCGAGCCGGAGAGCCGCATCGAGGGCCTGCAGCTCGGCGCCGACGACTACGTCGCAAAACCTTTTGAACCGCGAGAGCTCGCGCTGCGCATCGGCAACATCCTCAAGCGCGCCGCGCCGCCGCCGGCCGAGGAGGTCGTCGAGCAGATCGCGTTCGGGCCGTTCGTCTATCATCTGGCGCGCGGCGAGCTGAAGCAGGGCGAGGAGATCGTCCACCTCACCGACCGCGAGCGCGAGATGCTGCGCATCCTCGCCAATGCCCGCGGCGAGACCGTGCCGCGCGGCGCGCTGACCGGCAACGGCACCGTCAACGAGCGCGCCGTCGACGTCCAGATCAACCGCCTGCGCCGCAAGCTCGAGAGCGATCCGGCCAATCCGCTGTTCCTGCAGGCCGTGCGCGGCATCGGCTATCGGCTGATGACGTCGGGCTGAGATGAGCGGGTTTCTGAAGCATAAGGCGGCAGCTCTCGCGTCCTCACCGCAAGATGTGAGACAAACCGACCTATCCCCGTCATTGCGAGCGCAGCGAAGCAATCCAGAGTCCCGCGATGACTCTGGATTGCTTCGTCGCTTCGCTCCTCGCAATGACGGCAGCACCGAGAGCGTCCCGACATGAGCACGCTCGACACCGGCCTCACCCTCATCCGCACCGCATCCCGCCGCGTGTCGCGCGCCAACAGCCTGGTCGGCAACGCGTTCAAGGGCTGGATGCCGACCGGCCTCTATGCCCGCGCGCTGCTGATCATGATCGTGCCGATGGTGATCCTGCAGACGGTGGTCGCGGGCGTGTTCATGGAGCGGCACTGGAACACGGTGACGCGACGCCTCTCCGCCGCAGTTGTGCAGGACGTCGCCGCGCTGATCGACATCTACAAGGGCTATCCGCAGGATAAGGACCGCACCATGCTGCGCCGGATCGCGCAGCAGCGGCTCAACCTCGTGGTCGACTTCCTGCCCGCCGGCGACATGCCGCCGCCGGGGCCAAAACCGTTCTTCAACCTGCTCGACCAGTCGCTGTCGAGCCAGATCGGCCGCCAGATCAGCCGTCCGTTCTGGATCGACACCGTCGGCCGCTCCAATCTGGTCGAGATCCGCATCGCGCTCGATGACGCCGTGATGCGCGTGTTCGCGCAGCGTGGCGCGGCCTACGCGTCGAACACCGATATCTTCCTGTTCTGGATGGTCGGCACCTCCTCGATCCTGCTGATCGTCTCGGTGCTGTTCCTGCGCAACCAGATCAAGCCGATCCTGCGCCTCGCAGATGCCGCCGAGAGTTTCGGCAAGGGCCGCGAGGTGCCGAACTTCCGGCCGCGCGGCGCGCGCGAGGTGCGGCGTGCGGCACACGCCTTCCTGGAGATGAAGGCGCGCATCGAGCGCACCCTGGAGCAGCGCACGGCGATGCTGGCCGGCGTCAGCCACGATCTGCGCACCATCCTGACGCGCTTCAAGCTGGAGCTGGCGCTGCTCGGCGACAGTCCCGAGATCGACGCCATGCGCAAGGACGTCGACGAGATGTCGCACATGCTGGAGGATTATCTGGCGTTCGCGCGCGGCGACAATGGCGAGATCGCGCAGCCGACCGACATCTCCAACGCGCTCGAGGAGCTGCGCGGCGACGCCGAGCGCAACGGCCATTCCGCCACGGTCTCGTTCCACGGCCTGCCTGTGGTCACCGTGAAGCCGCAGGCGCTGAAGCGCTGCCTCGGCAATCTCGTCTCCAACGCCGCGCGCCATGCCGATGCGATCGCCATCACCGGCCATCGCGACCACCGCTACCTCACCATCACCGTCGACGATGACGGCCCGGGCATCCCGGCCGACATGCGCGAGGAGGTGTTCAAGCCGTTCCTGCGCCTCGACGACGCGCGCAACCAGGACGAGGGCGGCACGGGCCTGGGCCTCGCCATCGCCCGCGATATCGCGCGGTCCCATGGCGGCGACATCACCCTCGGCGACAGCCCGATGGGCGGGTTGCGGGCGAGCGTGCGGATTCCGGTGTAGCGCGCTGCTTAGCTCACTCCTGCGCGACCACGGCGTCGAGCCACGCGCAGTTCAGTGCCGGAACGCGAGGATCCGGCACGCGAACGCCGCGTGCAGCCGCGGACAGCCGCATATCGCGCAGGCGCTTGCGCTGCTCATCCGGCAGGTACAATCGCTCGTGCCCCCACAGCGACGGGCCGTCAAGGGTCTCATGCGGCTGCCAGGTCGCGGGATCGATCACCCGGCCGCCCCAGCCATATTCGATGAAGAAGCCGGAGGGCGTGTTGACGTAGAACGAGGTCATGTGGTCGTTGGTGTGACGGCCCAGCGTGTAGGCCACGCGCCCGTCGTCGAGCTGTGCCAGGTCGTAGCCCTGGCCGACGTCGTCGAGACTACCTAGTTCCACCATGAAGTGATGCAGTGTGCGGCGACCGGAGCCGACCATCGCGAAGCTGTGGTGGCGGCCGTTGACGTGGAAGAAATAGAGCTTGTACGGCGTCAGGCCGAAGTCGGACACCTTGAAGCCGAGCAGGTCGCGATAGAACCGCAGCAGCGGCTCGACGTCCTCGACGTTGAGCACGACGTGTCCCATGCCGAGCGGCCCGGTGCGAAAGCCGGAGATCGGACGTCCCGGCCTGAAGGGATCCGAGGCGACAGCTGCACCCCAGAACACCTCGATCGTGTTGCCGGCGGGATCCTGAAAGCAGATCAGCTCGGTGACATGACGCTCGTCGACCAGTGCCTGCGAACCGCGGGCCACCTTCACGCCGTTGTCGTCGAGACGGCTCGCGAGGCGCGCGAGCGCCGCGGCGTCGCCGACCTCCCAGCCCATGACGGCGAGCCCGCCATCGCCGCTGCCATCGACGATCAGCCGCTGCTTGCGATCATCCATCCGATAGGCCTGCACGCTGGCCGCGCGATCCACGCGCTGCATCCCGAGGAGCTCGGTCGCCATGCGTCCCCACTGCTCCGCTTGGGACGACTTGATGCCGATGTAACCGAGCTCCGTTATTTCCATCTTGTTTTCTCCCGAAAGGTGCGGGTGGAATTTCGTATCAGCTCCGCGCGGTCCTGCAGTAGACTGCCGCCCCTGCATCCGGCTCGCGTTCTCAAGACGGTATCGGCGGACGGAAACGAAGAACAGGGAGGATTTTCCAAGTGTCCAAGCAACGGACGCGATCTCCGCAAGCCCGTCCTGCGGAGGGTGTCCGCGCCTTCAAGCGGGGGCTCGACGTGCTGCGCGCGGTCAATCGGTCCGGGGGCATTCGCGCCGGCGACGTGGCGCGCCAGCTCGATCTGCCGCGGCCCACGGTCTATCGGTTGCTCGAAACACTCGAGGAACTCGGCTATGTCGCGCGCAGCGCCAGCGACGACCGCTTCCGGGTGACGCGCCACGCGTTGAGCCTCGGCGACGGCTATGATCCCGGCATCTTCATCTGCCAGGTCGCCGCGCCCTATCTCGCCGAGCTCAGCCGCAGCCTGATCTGGCCGGTCGATCTGTCGACTTATGAGAACGGCGCGATGGTCATCCAGGAGACCACGCATGCGCGCAGCCCGCTCTCGATCGATCGCAGCATGATCGGCAAGCGCCTGCCGATGCTGCAGACCTCGGCCGGCCGGGCCTATCTGGCCGCTTGCCCGCCCGCAGAGCGGGACATCATCATCAACCACCTGCGACGCATCGAGAATGCGGAGGACGTTTCCTTCCTGGCGCCCGAGCGGCTGCAGCGCATGGTGACGGAAACGGCTCAGCGCGGCTATGCAATCCGCAACGAGGGCGAATTCAATCCGAAGACGTCGTCGATCGCAGTGCCGATCGTGCGGGGCGACGTCGTCTTCGGCTGCATTTCGATCATCTGGATCCGCTCCGCCATGACCCTCGAGGACGCCGTCGCTCAATACGCGGCCCCATTGCGCGACGCCGCAGCCGCGATTCCCGTCCAGGCCTGAGCGTCCGCTGCGCGGACAGTTTGCGACCGCGCCTTGAAGGTGCGAGGCGGTTGCGGAACAGATGCAGCCATGAGCAACATGGCCGCACACTCCGGAAGCTTCGACGTCGTCATCGTCGGTCGCGGGCCCGTCGGCTCGACGCTCGCCAATCTGCTCGGCCTGTGCGGCATCCGCACCCTGATCCTGGAGCGCGAAGCCAAGGCTTATCATTTGCCGCGCGCGGTGCATTTCGACGACGAATGCATGCGCGTGTTCCAGACCATCGGCCTTGCCGACGCCATCCTGCCCCACCTTACATTGAGTCCCGGCATGCGCTTCGTCGATGCCGAGGGACGGCTGCTGCTCGACTGGCCGCGCACCCGCGAGCCGACCTCGATGGGCTGGAATCTGAGCTACCGATTCCACCAGCCCGATCTCGAAAACGTGCTCAACAAGGGACTCGCGCGCTGGCCTCATGTCGAGCTGCGCACGCGCTGTGATGTCTTCGCGCTCGAGCAGGACCACAACGGTGCGCGCGTTCGCTATGAAGACCTCGGTACCGGCCGGCTCGTCGACATCTCCTGCGCCTATGTCATCGGCTGCGACGGTGCACGTTCGCTGGTGCGCCGCTTCATCGGCTCGGCGCTGGACGATCTCGGCTTTCACGAGCGCTGGCTCGTCTGCGACGTGCTGCTGAGGCAGGAGCGGCCCGATCTCGGCGACTTCAGCGTCCAGCACTGCAACCCGCAGCGTCCCGCAACCTATATTCGCGGCACCGGCAACCGGCGCCGGTGGGAGATCACGGTACGTCCTGACGAGGACGCGGTCGAGATCACCCAACCGGCTCGCGTGTGGGAGCTGCTCTCGCCCTGGCTCCGGCCCGCAGAGGCCGAGATCGAACGCGCCGCCGTCTACACATTCCACTCCGCGGTCGCCCAGCAATGGCGTGCCGGACGGCTCTTGCTCGCAGGTGATTCCGCGCATCAGACCCCGCCTTTTCTCGGTCAGGGCATGTGTGCCGGCATTCGCGACGCGGCCAACCTCGCATGGAAGCTGGCTCGTGTGATTGCCGGCAAGGCAACTCCTGATCTCCTCGACACCTATCAGAGCGAGCGCGCGCCCCACGTGCGCGAATTCATCGAGCTCGCGATCCGGCTGGGCGGACTCATCAACACCAGGGCGGTCGAGGCGGCGCTTGCGACCGGCACGGCACAGGGCGACGGCCAGCTCAAGCTCGACGTGCAGAAGCCACTGCTCGGCCCGGGCCTTGCCGGCGGCGATCGAAGCATGACGGGAAAGCTGGCGCCGCAATTCCGCACCCGCGATCTCGGCCGCAGCGACGACCGCGTCGGCTATCGCTTCGCGCTGCTATGCCGGTCGGGTCTCGGGACCGCAATGATCGAGCAGCATCACGCCCGCCTGACGGCCGCTGACGTCGCCGTCATTTGCGGCGAGGAAGCTGGCGGCCTCGACGGCTGGCTCGATCAGCACGGCTTCGACGCCGTGCTGATGCGCCCCGACCGCTACATCCTGGGTGCAGTCCGCACGGGCGAAGATCCCGCGGCGCTGTTGTCAGGCCTCGCCTTCCTCGCACCGCTGCCGAGCGCGGCCTGAGCGTTTCCGTTCTTTTTGAGAGGGTTCACGTATGAAGCTGGTTTCCTTTGTGATCGACGGGCGTCCCGGATACGGCGCGTTGAAGGGAGACGGTGTCGTCGACCTCGGCCGACGGCTGCCGGCGAAGAGCCTGCGCGCGCTGCTCGAGGCGGATGCGCTCGGTCACGCCGCCGAACTGCTCGCCCGCGAACAGACCGACTATCCCCTCAGTGCGATCGCCTTCGCGCCCGTCATCCCTGATCCCGGCAAGATCATCTGCGTTGGCCTGAACTATCGCGACCACGTCGCCGAGACCGGGCGGACCGTCACCGCGAAACCTGCGCTGTTTGCGCGCTTTCCCACCAGCCAAGTCGGCCATCTGCAGCCGGTCATTCGCCCTGGTGTCTCCGATCATTTCGACTACGAGGGCGAGCTTGCGCTCGTGATCGGGAAAGCCGGCCGGCACATCCGGCGCCAGGACGCGCTCGCGCACATCGCCGGCTATTCCTGCTACAACGAAGGCAGCATCCGCGACTGGCAGCGCCATACATCGCAATTCCTGTCGGGCAAGACCTTCGACCGGTCCGGCGCGTTCGGCCCCTGGCTGGTCACGGCTGATGAAATTCCCGACCCGTCGAAACTGACGCTGCAGACCCGCCTCAATGGCGAGACCGTGCAGCGGACCACCACGGATCTCCTCATCACCGATGTCCCCGATCTGATCGTCTATTGCTCGACGATCATGACCTTGCTGCCGGGGGACGTGATCGTCACCGGCACGCCGGGAGGCGTCGGCTTCAAGCGCACCCCGCCTCTGTTCATGAAGCCCGGCGATACGGTCGAGGTCGACATTTCGGGCATCGGCGTGCTGCGCAATCCCGTGGCTGCCGAACCGGCAGCCTGACGTCTCCGCCTCGCGGAGAACCGCGAGGCGCACCAATCAAACACGACAAAAAACCAAATCTTCAAGTCCGGGGAGGATCATCATGTCGCGCTGTCTCAGATCCAGCATCGCTGGCCTGCTGCTGCTTGCAGGCTCATCCGCGCAGGCCGAAATCAAGGGGAGCGCCATCCGTATCGGTGTGCTCACCGACATGACCGGCATCTTCGCGACCGCGATGGGGCCCGGCTCCGTGGAAGCGGCCCGGATGGCCGCTGAGGAATTTGGCGGCAAGATCAACGGCAGGCCGATCGAAATCATTCAGGCCGACCATCAGAACAAGCCGGATATCGCGGTCGCGATCGCCCGGCGCTGGTTCGAGCAGGACGGTGTGCAGGCGATCGCCGACGGCGGCAGCTCCGGCGCGGCCCTTGGCGTCCAGGAGCTGGTGCGCAGCAACGGCAAGATCTTTCTCATCTCCGGGGCCGGCGCCAATCAGCTCACCGACGAGGCCTGCGCCCCGACCTCGGTGCAATGGACGCACGACGCCTATTCGACCGCGACCGCAGTCGTCTCGGGCATCATGCAGACCAGCAAGGAGCCATGGTTCTTCATCACCGGTGACTACGCGTTCGGTCATTCGGTGGAAGCGACCGCGCGCGCCCGCATCGCCGAGCTCGGCGGCAAGGTCGCCGGCAGCGTCAAGGCGCAGCTCGGTACGCCGGACTACGGATCCTTCCTTCTGCAGGCCCAGGCCTCCGGCGCCAAGATCCTGGCGCTCAACGTCGCCGGCGACAATGCCACAGCCATCAAGCAGGCCGAGGAGTTCGGGCTTGCGGCCCAAGGCATGAAGATCGTGCCGATGTCGTTCCAGAACGTGGACATTGAAGCCATCGGCCTCAAGGCGACGCAGGGCGATCTCATCGTCACCAGCTTCTTCGAGGATGCCTCCCCCGCCGCGCGCCGCTTCTCCGACGCGTTCTACGCGCGCCGGAAGGCGATGCCGTCACAGATACAGGCCGGGGTCTATTCGGCCGTGCGGCACTATCTGCAGGCGGTGAAGGATGCCGACAGCGACGACGGCGCAAGCGTGATGGCGAGGATGAAGGCGACGCCGGTCTCGGACGCCTATGCGGACCACGGCCAGATCCGCGACGACCAGCGCATGGTGCACGACCTGTATCTGGTCCAGGTCAAGACTCCCGCCGAATCGAAGGGCCCCTGGGACTTCGTCAAGCTGGTGACGAAGATCGCCCCCGATCAGGCGTTTCGCCCGCTCGACCGCAGCAAGTGCAGCCTGGTCGGTAAGTGAGCACATGAGCGACCAAGCATGATTCCGGACGATCAGCGCGCCGTCATCATCACCGCCGCGGGCGGCCCGGAGGTCCTGTCGGAGCGACAGGACTGGCCGGTCCCGCGCCTCGGACCAGACGATGTGCTGATCGAGGTCGCAGCCGCCGGCATCAACCGTCATGACTGCAACCAGCGCGCTGCCGGGCTGTCGCGGGAGCCCAATCCCGTGCCGGGATTGGAAGCCTCGGGGCGCATCGTGGCCTGCGGCGCCAACGTTTCCCCGGAACGGCTGGGTAAAGCGGTGATCGCACTGACCGACGGCGGTTCATACGCGCAATACGTCGCCACCGATCAGCATCTTGCACTGGACTTGCCGAGCGGCCTCGACTGGATCCAAGGCGCCGCCCTGCCCGAGGCGCTGTTCACGACCTGGTTCAATTTCTTCGAGCTGATGCGCATGGCGCCCGGCGAGACCGCCTTGATTCATGGCGGAAGCAGCGGCGTCGGCACGATCGCGATCCAGCTCCTGCGCGCGCTGGGTCATCCCGTCATCGCCACCGCCGGCACCGCAGAGAAGCGCGCCGCGGCGCTCAGGCTCGGCTGCAGCGCCGTGTTCGACTACGCCGATCCTGATCTCGCCGAGCAGATCCGCGCGGCGACGGGGACGCGCGGTGTCGACTGCATCCTCGACACCTCCGCAGGCGCTCACATCGCGCAGGACCTTGTGGCGCTCGCAATGGGCGGACGGATCGCCCTGCTCTCAGCCGGACATGGGAACGAGTTGGCGGTGCCGCTGCGCGGCCTGATGGCGCGCCGGGCCAGCATCACCGGCGCGTTCCTGCGTTCGACGGCACTGGACCTCAAACGACGCATCGCGGCCGACCTGCGGCAACGCGTCGGGCCCCTTCTCGGGACGGCCATTCGGCCGCACATCGACAGCATCTATCGCTTGTCCGAGGCGGCCGATGCGCACACCCGCATGGAGACGAGCCGACATATCGGGAAGATCGTGCTTTGCGTCCGCGAATGAGCGACGATCCATGTCTCTGCGCTCGTGCCGCCAAACGCAACGGCCGCCCGCCTACTGCTTGGCGCCCGGAATGAGGTTCTTCAGCTTGTTCATGTCCTTGATGTTCATCTTCATGCCACCGGGCATGACGATGTCGCCGGGCTTCTGGTCGGGCTTGCAGGCGCCGAGCCACTTCGCCTCGATGGTCATCGCGGTCTCCTTGGCGGCGCCGGCGGCACCGCCCTGGATGCGCGAGGTGGTCTTCACCGTGTAGGCTGAGTTGAAGTCACCGGTGATGTCGGCGTGCGAGGTCGTGTTCATGCCGCCGAAGCTGCAGACGGCATCACTGACATAGCCGGTTGCGGTCTTCTGGATGTCCTGCTTGGAGCAGACCTGCTGCGCCATCGGCGAGGCCATGTTGTTCATGTCCCTGTCGGTGGTCTCGTCGGTGCAGTGCTGCATGGTCATCTCCGGCAGCTGGCCGCCGGACCTGACCATCTTCAATTCCCACAGGCCCGCCTTGCGCACCGGCAGGTCCACGGCACGGGCCTCGTGACTCGCGGTCACGCTGAGGAGACAGCAGGCCAGAAGGCCGATGGCAGTGCGTGTGCAGGTCATGTGTTCCGTTCCGGCTCGTTGCGCGATGTCGGAGCGAATGCCGCCAAAAGATGGCAATTAGGAGAACGTTAGTACAGCGTCCGCAGCGGCCGCTGCGCCGAGCCATAGGGCACCCAGCGGCAGGCGAACGAGACGTAGCCGCCGTAGCGCGCATCGACGGCGCGGAACTTCGCGACCTTGCCGTAGGAGGCGCAATGATCGACCGCGAGCTGGCGCGCATCCGTGCGCTGGGCCAGCTGGTAGGCGATGATGCCGCCGGTGTCGTTGCCCTTGAAGGGTGGCACCACGTCGGCGTGGGCCGATGCGGCAGCCAGCAGCATCCCAACGGCCACGAGGCCTGCAGTCTTCACGAGTCCGGCCTTCAGCGTCCGCATTGCATTCTCCTTGAGCTGGCGTGCCATCCTAAAGGTCCTGTGCGGTCAAGAAAAGAACACCAGCCTCGCGTTAACAGGACTAATCGTGGAGTGTTGCCGCGTTGCACTTGACCTCCTGTGGCCGCCGCGGCACGGTCCACGCTCCCGGATCAGCCTTGCGGACGGCCCATGCGCGACTTCAGCTCACCTTTCAAGATGTTCGGCGCCGCCTGTGGCGCGCTGCTTGCCGCCATTGTCGCCACCGCCCCGGCTCAGGCCGCCAATCCGCTCGAGATGAACTTCTGGCTGTCCGGCCCGAAGTACGAAGGCCGGGTTGCCCCCTGCGAGGCGGCCATTCCGACCATCGTGTCGCGATTCCAGGACAAGGAGAGCACCTTCTGGAATTCCTCGCTGACGATCACCGGCGTCGCCAACGTCCATGAGATCGCCTTCCGCCCCTGGCAGTCCGACAATATTCCGCGCCGCTTCTGCACCGGCAGCGTGATGATCAGCGACGGCAAGGCGCGCACCGTCAACTTCTCGATCATCGAGGATGGCGGCTTCGCCGGCTATGACCAGGGCGTCGAGTTCTGCGTCGTCGGCCTCGATCGCAACTGGGCCTTCAATCCGGCCTGCCGCGCCGCCAAGCCCTGATTCGATTTTGTCGGACCATCGGCCGCTCGCGCGGGCGGCCGGCTGACGAATGGCTGCCTCGGGGCAGCCATTTTGTTCTTGAAATGTTCCCGCGCGCTGCTAGGCTCCTGGCATTGTCCGGGGAGTTCGCCATGTTCGATTGCCTGCGCCGACCTGCCGTCCTGTTGTCCATAATGATCGCTTGCTTTGCCCTCTTGCTGGGTGTGCTCGCGGCTGGCTCCGCCGAGGCGCAGGACCGCCGCCAGAACGCGCCGGGCGCGTTCGACTTCTACGTTCTCTCGCTATCCTGGTCGCCCTCGTACTGTGCCGAAGCCGAGGAGCGCGGCGGCCGCGGCAGCCGGTCCCAGCAGTGCGGCGGCCGACCCTACTCGTTCGTCGTGCACGGGCTGTGGCCGCAATACGAGAACGGCTACCCCGAATATTGCGAGCAGCCGGCGCCGCGCTTGCCGCGCAACATCATGACCTCGATGCTCGACCTGATGCCGGCACCGGGCCTGATCTACAACGAGTGGGACAAGCACGGCACCTGCGCCGGCCTGTCCGCGAAGGCCTACTTCGAAATCATCCGCAAGGCCCGCGCCGCCATCAAGATCCCGCCGGAATTCCTCGATCTTACGGAGGCCAAGACGGTGGCGCCGGGGGCGGTCGAGGAGGCCTTCATCAAGGCCAACCCCAAGCTCACGACATCGGGCATTGCCGTCACCTGCAACCGCACCAGGCTGAGCGAGGTCCGGATCTGCCTGTCGAAGGATCTGGAGTTTCGCAGCTGCGACGAGATCGACCGCCAGGCCTGCCGGCGCGACGAGGTCAACATGCCGCCGGTCCGCGGCGGCTAGCGACGGCCGAATCGGGCGACCGCAGTGCGTCGGCCTGCGGCGCCTCTCGCCGCGGCTCTGATCCGATGCTCTCTGGATCCATCCGGCGCATCGACGGGGTACCCTTTTGACGCGGAACGGCGTAACTCGTGCCGCATGAACTACCGACACGCCTTTCACGCCGGCGGCTTTGCCGACGTCATCAAGCACATCGTGCTAACGCGCATCCTGATCTACCTCCAGGAGAAGCCCGCTGCGTTCCGGGTGATCGACACCCATGCCGGCGCTGGCCTGTACGATCTCACCGGCGACGAGGCCATCCGCAGTGGCGAGTTCCTCACCGGCATCGCTCGCGTGCTGCAGGCGCGCTTCTCCGAGCAGGCCTATGCACTCTTGTCGCCCTATCTCGACATCATCAGATCGTTCAACCCGAAGGCCGAGCTGGTTGCCTATCCCGGCTCGCCGCTGATCGCCCGGGCGCTGCTGCGGCCGCAGGACCGCATGACCCTGTGCGAGCTCGCGCCGATCCCCCGCAAGCAGCTGATCGATCAGTTGCGCCGCGACACCCAGGCCCGCGTCGTCGATCTCGACGGCTGGGTCGCCCTGCCCGCCTTCGTGCCGCCGAACGAGCGCCGGGGCGTGGTGCTGATCGATCCGGCGTTCGAGGCCAAGGATGAGTTCGAGCGGCTCGCGGACCGCTTTGCTGCGGCCTTCGCAAAGTGGACCACCGGTATCTACGTGCTCTGGTATCCCGCCAAGAGCCGGCGCGCGACGGAAGAGCTCACCGATCGCGTCGCGGCGCTCGCGGCCGCGGCCAAGCCGCCGGGCAAGGTGCTGCGGATCGAGTTCAGTGTTGCGCCGCAGATCGAAGGCGAGGCGCTGACCTCGACCGGGCTGCTGATCGTCAACCCGCCCTGGACATTGCATGACGAGTTGAAGCTCATCCTGCAGGAACTGCAGAAGCCGCTCGGCCAGGGCGGCGCGGCGCGCTTCCGGATCGAATTCCCCAAAGCTTGAAACGGCGACTGGTCGAAAAGCCGTAGTCAATCGGCGCGGAACCGTATTATTGTGCCTGATTGTAAGACTGGCTTTACGTTCCGCTTCCGCGAATGGTTGCGGCGGGGTGATCAAGGCCTAACAAGATCCAGACGATCCGGCGTGGCGAGCGCTGGGCGTTAAGGTGGCCAACGCTTTCCGATCAAAGTGATGTCCGGTCGGACGCTGCGCAGAGCGCGCAGTGGAGGAAGCATTGCGGGGGAGGAGTTTCCCGATGGCCATGACTGGGACGGTCAAGTTCTTCAATGGTGAGCGCGGCTACGGCTTCATCAAGCCGGACGACGGTGGACGCGACGTGTTCGTGCACATCACGGCGGTGGAGCGCGCGGGCCTGAAGGATCTGACCGAAGGACAGCGGATCAGCTTCGAGGTCGAGCCGGACAAGAAGGGCAAGGGCCCGAAGGCGGTGAACCTGGTGCTGTCGTCTTAGGGCGAGCCCGCTTGGCGATGGTTCAAGCGCCGGCGTGAGACTGCAGCCGCGGGCGCCTCGACGGCATCTCATTCGTTCGCTTGGAAGCTGCCGGCAGCGCCGCCGGCTCGCGTGCACAGCATTGCCGGCTCGTACGTGCAGGCCGCGCGCGATGCTGCATGCCTCCAGATTGCACGGAGCGCTACGACAAAAGGGACTCCGACAAAAAAATCCCGGCCGCGCGAGCGGCCGGGAGGTTGTCGTTGGACGTTTCTTCTTCCTATTCCCTCGTTGCCATCAGAAGTGGAAGTTGATGCCTGCGCGCACAATTCCAAACCGATAGTCGTTCTTCGCCCCCGTGATCACGAAATTGCTGCTGTCGAGATCGACGTAGAGATACTCGATCTTGGCGGTCCAGTTCTGCGCCAGGCCGAACTCGGTGCCGGCACCGAGCGTCCAGCCCACCGTGGTGTGCGATTCCGAAAGGCCGAAGGTCTCGGCTCGCAGGCCGCCAAAGGCGAGGCCGCCGGTGCCGTAGAACAGGATGTTGTTGAAGGCGTAGCCGGCGCGGCCGCGCAATGTGCCGAACCACGGGTTCGAGAACTTCCACGGCGCGAAGGTGTCGTTGGCGCCGGTCAGGTTGATGTCGCCCTCGGCGCCGAACACCCATGGGCCGTTCTGCCAATTGTATCCCGCGGTCAGGCCGCCGGTGAGACCGGACGGCTTGGTCGGGTTGTTGCCGACGGTGCCCCATTCGTAGCCCAGCGTGCCGCCGAGATAGGGGCCGGCCCAGCTATAGGCGTTGAGGGGCTGGTTCACGGTATAGGGCGCGCCGCGCCCATAGCCGAGATCGGCCGCCTGCGCCGAGACCGATCCGAGAGCCGCCGCGCCCAAGCCCGCCGCGGCGGCAGCACCGACCAAGAACCTGTTCATCGCTCACTCCACGCAACTCGCCGTCACCACCCGGAGCGTGCGCCGCGCGACTGTGCTGCGCGGGCCGACGTGGTTACGGAACTCTCGCTTCTTTCGTGAGCTTTTATCGAGAGTTTTAGGTTAAGCCGTTGTTAAGCCGGGTTACCCGGCCATTAACGTGCTTAACGAAGCGTTACCGCCCTGCCCTGTGCATGGCGCCATCGCAAGCTGGCGAGGCGGCGCGGCAGCGCTTAATTTGTTGGACATGACCACCCACAGCTCCGACCCATCCAAGGCGCCGACGCCCCCGAGCCGGCGTGGCGCCTCTGCCGACCTGCCCCCCGAGGCCATCGACACGCCCGACCTCGATCCCGCCGCCCCGGCTGCGGACGAGGACGATGACGGCCGGCTGCCGGAGCTGGCCGAGGAGAGCCTGGAGGCGGTCGGCGAGGGCCCGCTGGCGATCGGCCATGCCGCGATCGAGAACGCGGTGCGGCTGGCGCCGACCTCGCCCGGCGTCTACCGCATGCTCAATGCGGCCCATGACGTGCTCTATGTCGGCAAGGCCAAGAACGTCAAAAAGCGGCTGTCGTCCTACGCCCGCGCCAACGCGCCGCTGCCGGCGCGCATCCTGCGCATGATCGCCGCCACCGTGACTGTCGAGATCGTCTCCACCACCACGGAGACCGAGGCGCTGCTGCTCGAAGCCAACCTGATTAAGCAGCTCAAGCCGCGCTTCAACGTGCAGCTGCGCGACGACAAGTCGTTCCCCTACATTCTGATCACCGGCGACCATTGGGCGCCGCAGATCCTCAAGCACCGCGGCGCGCAGTCCAGGCCGGGGCGCTATTTCGGTCCGTTCGCCTCGGCCGGTGCCGTCAACCGCACCATCACGGCGCTGCAGCGCGCCTTCCTGATCCGCTCCTGCACCGATTCGTTCTTCGAGAGCCGCACCCGCCCCTGCCTGTTGCATCAGATCCGCCGCTGCGCGGGTCCCTGCACCCAGGAGATCGACTTCCCCGGCTACACCGAGCTCGTGCGCGAGGCGACCGACTTCCTGTCCGGACGCAGTCAGGCCGTGAAGGCGCTGCTGGCGACCGAAATGGAGAAGGCGTCTGGCGAACTCGAATTCGAGACTGCCGCTGTCTATCGCGACCGTCTCGCGGCGCTGTCGGCGATCTCCTCGCAGCAGGGCATCAACCCGCGCACCGTCGAGGAAGCCGACGTGTTCGCCATCCACCAGGAAGGCGGCTATTCCTGCGTCGAGGTGTTCTTCTTCCGCACCGGCCAGAACTGGGGCAACCGCGCCTACTTCCCGCGCGCGGAGAAGAGCTATCTGCCGGAGGAGGTGCTGTCGGCGTTCATCACGCAGTTCTACGACGACAAGCCGCCGCCGAAGCTGATCCTGCTGTCGCATGAGATCGAGGAGGCCGAGCTGCTCGCCGAGGCACTGTGCGTCAAGGCCGGCCACAAGGTCGAGGTGTCCTGCCCGAAGCGCGGCGAGAAGAAGGACCTCGTCACCCACGCGCTGACCAATGCGCGCGAGGCGCTGGGCCGCAAGCTCGCCGACACCGCAACGCAAAGCCGGCTGCTGGAGGCGATGACCACGACGCTCGGCCTGCCGCAGGTCCCGAAGCGCATCGAGGTCTACGACAACAGCCACATCCAGGGCACCAACGCGGTCGGCGCGATGATCGTCGCCGGCCCCGACGGCTTCATGAAGAACCAGTACCGCAAGTTCAACATCAAGTCTGAAGGTCTCACGCCCGGCGACGACTACGCCATGATGAAGGAGGTGCTGCAGCGCCGCTTCAAGCGGCTGGTGTCACCGTCGGAGAAGGATGTCGCACGCGCGGCCAAGGAGGACGACGTGCCGCAATGGCCCGACCTCGTCATCATCGACGGCGGCCGCGGCCAGCTCAATGCCGTCCGCGAGATCTTCACCGAGCTTGGCGTCACCAACGTCGCGCTGATGTCGGTCGCCAAGGGCCCCGATCGCGACGCCGGCCGCGAGACGCTGTTCGTCCCGGAGCGGGAGGCGATCAAGCTCGAGCCGCGCGACCCCGTGCTGTATTTCATCCAGCGCCTGCGCGACGAGGCACATCGCTTCGTCATCGGCTCACATCGCAAGCTGCGCAAGAAGGACATCCGCGAGGCCGGCCTGCAGGAGATCCCCGGAATCGGTCCGTCGCGCAAGCGCGCGCTGCTGCACCATTTCGGCACGCTGAAGGAGATCGAGCGCGCCTCGATCGCCGACCTCGGCAAGGTGCCCGGCGTGAGCGCCGAGAGCGCGCGGAAGATTTTCGAATATTTTCACAGCAACGCGGGTTGAGGCTGCGACCTCCCGATCCGGCGCAAGCCCAGTCGTCGGGGCCGGCCCCTCCCGGAGGCCCTGCCAGCACGCAGAAATTATTTTACCCGGATAGAAATATCCGATATACGCCCGGGTGATAATCAGGAGCGCCCATGACCCCCGACCAGCGCAAGGCGGCCGTCGCCGCCTACAAGGAACGCAAAACGCCCGCCGGCATCTTCGCCGTCACCTGCACCGCCACAGGCAAGCGCTGGGTCGGCTGCGCGCCGGATCTCGACAAGATCCAGAACCGGCTGTGGTTCACCCTGCGCCAGGGCGGCCACCGCCGCGGCGGGCTGCAGGCGGCGTGGACCGCCCACGGCCCTGACGCGTTCAGTCTTGAGGTGATCGAGACCTTCGATGAGGAGACGCTGGCCTATGTCCGCGACCGCGTGTTCGCGGAACGCCAGGCGCATTGGTGCGCGGTGCATGGCGCGGAGGCCATCTGAGGCTTCCGCTCAAGCATTCGCCCGGCTGTCACCGCACTGCAATAAGGTCGCGGCCACGCGTCGCGGCCGCCGATCTGGGCACTGGCGCGACCGCGTCCGGTTGCTTAATGAAGCGTTGCGGCTCGCGTTGCCTCGCGCGCGAGAGTTCCTATCTCCGCAAGGCTTTGTTGCGATTTGCGTCATATCTGCGTCATCCTGTCCGGGCGGCTCGGCTCGAAGGTTGACGTTCGCACGGCATCAGTATTGGTACACGGGATGAATATTGCGACCACACGCGTGCCCAGCAAGACGTCGACGTCCCTGCCGAACATCCTGACCTATACGCGCATCGCCGCGATACCGGTCGTGGTCGGCTGCATCTACGCGCAGTCGGTCTGGATGTATCCTTTGTGGCTCCGCTGGGTCGCCGTCGCGGTGTTTATTGCGGCTGGGATCACCGACTATCTCGACGGTCATTTCGCGCGGATCTGGAACCAGCAATCGGCATTCGGCCGTATGCTCGACCCGATCGCCGACAAGCTTCTGGTCGCCTCTTGCCTGCTGATGCTGGCCGCCGACAGCACCATCCAGAACTGGTCGCTGTGGGCGGCCATTGTGATCCTGTGCCGCGAGATCCTGGTGTCGGGCCTGCGCGAATATCTCGCCGCGCTGCGCGTCTCGGTGCCGGTGACCAAGGTCGCCAAATGGAAGACCACGATGCAATTGGTGGCAATCGGCTTCCTGCTCGCGGGCGAGGCGGGCGATGCCGCGGTCGCCCAGATCTCGACGGCCGTTGGCCCGATCGTGAGCGGGATCGGAATTTGGCTGCTCGGCTTGTCGGCGGTCTTCACCATCTACACCGGCTACGACTATTTCCGCGCCGGCATCCACCACCTCATCGAGGCAGACTAGCGATGAAGGTGAAGTATTTCGCCTGGGTGCGCGAGCGCATCGGCAAGGCCGAGGAGACCATCGAGCCGCCGGCGGATGTCCGCACGGTCAGCGAGCTGATCGCCTGGCTCAGCGCGCAGGGCGAGGACTACGCCTATGCGTTCGAAAAGCCCAAGGTGATCCGCACCGCCATCGACCAGACCCATGTGCAGCCGGATGCGGCCATCGCCGGCGCCCGCGAGATCGCGTTCTTCCCGCCGATGACCGGCGGCTGAGGCCGAGCGCCGGACCGGCAGACCAGGACACGGCATCATGACCGCGATCGTCACCGTCCGCGTGCAGCACGAGGATTTCGACACCGCCGCCGAGATCGCGGCGCTCAGCCATGGCCGCACTGACATCGGCGCCGTCGTCACCTTCTCCGGCCTGTGCCGCGGCAACGACCATGACACGCCGATCAGCGCGCTGACGCTCGAGCACTATCCCGGGATGGCGGAAGCGGAGATCATGCGCCATGCCGAACAGGCGATGACGCGCTGGCCGCTGCAGGGGCTGACCGTGATTCACCGCTTCGGCCGGATCCGGCCGGGCGAGAACATCGTGCTGGTGGTGACCGCGTCGAGCCACCGCCAGGCGGCGTTCGAGGCCGCGGAGTTCCTGATGGATTATCTCAAGACCAACGCGCCATTCTGGAAACGCGAGGAAACCGAGGACGGCGGCAGCTGGGTCGAGGCCAGGAGCCACGATGACGCCGCCGCAGCGCGCTGGACAAGGTGATGGCGAAGACGGTCAAGACGGCAGCGCCGCGCAAGGCGGCGGCACTGAGGCTGCCGAAGGTCAATGCGGGCGAGCTGGTGAGCCTGCTCGACTACCTGCGCTACGCCGTGAGCTGCTTCCAGAACGCCGATCTGGTGTTCGCGCACGGCACCACCGATCCGGTGTCCGAGGCCGCCTTCCTGATCGGCGAGGCGCTGCATCTGCGCCCCGATCAGTTCGAGACCTTCGTCACGGCCCGGGTCACCGCCGCCGAAGGCAAGACGATCCTCGACCTGATCACCGCCCGAATCACCACGCGCAAGCCGGCGGCGTATCTGGTCAACAAGGTCTATATGCGCGGCCTGCCGTTCTATGTCGACGAGCGCGTCATCGTGCCGCGCTCGTTCATCGGCGAGCTGCTGGAGACGCATTTCGGTGGCGCCGAGGGCGACGGCACCTCGCTGATCGACGATCCCCTGGCGGTCGACAGCGTGCTCGACCTCTGCACCGGCTCCGGCTGCCTCGCCATCCTCGCGAGCCGCCACTTCCCGAATGCAGTCATCGACGCGGTCGACATCTCCAAGGATGCGCTCGCCGTCGCGGCGAAGAACGTCGCCGCCTACGATCTCTCCGGGCGCGTCTCGCTGCACCGCGGCGACCTGTTCGCCCCCCTCAGCCAGCGCCGCTACGATCTGATCATCACCAATCCGCCCTATGTCGATGCCGAGGGCATGGCCGGCTTGCCGCGGGAATGCCGCGCCGAGCCGGCGCTGGCCTTCGATGGCGGCGCTGATGGCCTCGACATCATCCACCGCATCCTCGGCCAGGCGCGCGACCACCTGACCGCCGAAGGCGGGCTGTTGTGCGAGGTCGGCCGCGACCGTCCGCAGATCGAGGCGGCGTATCCCGACCTGCCGCTGCTCTGGCTCGACACTGAGGACTCCGAGGGCGAGGTGTTCTGGATCACCGCGCGCGATCTCGTCTGAGACGCGGCTGCCTGAGGCACACCCGCGCGGTTGGCGCGAAATGACGCGGCGACTTCCAATATGCGGCACAATCTGCTGCTGCTGTGCAGAATCCGCTCACCAGGGCAGCAGGAACGCCGGACCTTTGACATTTCCGTCTGCGCGCGAAGCTGATAACTTGCAGCCGGCCCAGATCAGCCGCTGACAACGTCGGCGTACGCATTCAGGCCCATCAAGCACGATCCGTTTCGGCAAGCTTTTCTGGCACCGGTTCGCCACCTTTCCGGATCATGCTGCCGCCGTCGCACAACCGTCCGAGAGGTCCCCATGCTGGACAAGAGCCCCCGCCCCGCCGTCACCGTTCCGAATGATCTTGCCGCGCATTGGATGCCGTTCACCGCGAACCGCGCGTTCAAGAAGAACCCGCGCCTGCTCGCCGGTGCCAAGGACATGCACTACATCACCGTCGACGGCCGCAAGATCATCGATGCCGCCGCCGGTATGTGGTGCTGCAATGCCGGCCACGGCCGCAGCCAGATCGCCGAGGCGATCGCCAAGCAGGCCGCAGCGCTCGACTATGCGCCGCCGTTCCAGTTCGGCATTCCCCAGGCCTTCGAGCTGGCGAACCGCATCGCCGACCTCGCGCCCGCCGGCCTCGATCACGTGTTCTTCTGCAACTCCGGCTCGGAGGCGGCCGACACCGCGCTGAAGATGGCGCTGGCCTACCACCAGATCAACGGCCAGGGCAGCCGCACCCGCCTGATCGGCCGCGTCCGCGGCTATCACGGCGTCGGCTTCGGCGGCACCTCGGTCGGCGGCATCGTCAACAACCGCAAGCTGTTCGGCACCTTGCTGACCGGCGTCGACCACATCCCCGCCACCTATGACCGCGAGAAGCAGGCCTTCACCAAGGGCGAGCCGGAATACGGCGCGCACTTCGCCGATGAGCTCGAAAATCTCGTCAACCTGCACGGCGCCAACACCATCGCCGCCGTGATCGTCGAGCCGATGGCCGGCTCGACCGGCGTGATCCCGGCGCCGAAGGGCTATCTCAAGCGCCTGCGCGAGATCACCCAGAAGCACGGCATCCTGCTGATCTTCGACGAGGTCATCACCGGCTTCGGCCGCCTCGGCTACGCCTTCGCCGCCGAGCGCTACGGCGTGACGCCTGACCTGCTCACCTTCGCCAAGGGCGTCACCAATGGTGCGGCTCCGATGGGCGGCGTTCTGGTGCGCGACACCATCCACGACGCCTTCATGAGCGGCCCCGAGCACATGGTGGAGTTCACCCACGGCTACACCTACTCGGCGCATCCGATCGCCTGCGCGGCCGGTCTCGCCACGCTCGACATCTATCGCGACGACAAGCTGTTCGAGCACGCTCGCGCGATCGAGCCGAAATTCGCCGACGCGGTGATGTCGCTGAAGGGCCTGCCCAACGTGCTCGACATCCGCACCGTCGGTCTCACTGCGGGCATCGATCTCGCCTCGCTGCCGGACGCGGCCGGCAAACGCGGCTACTCGGCGATGGAGACCGCTTTCCACGACAACGACCTGATGCTGCGCATCGCCGGCGACACGCTGGCGCTGACCCCGCCGCTGATCGTCAGCGAGGATCAGGTCGGCGAGATCATCGAGAAGGTCGGCAAGGTCATCAAGGCCGTGGCATAAGCCGCGCGCGGACATCGTCAGCCAACAAGAATGGCGGCCCCGGTGGCCGCCATTTCCTTATCTGGACTGCTTCCCAGCAGCGGTCATTCCGGGGCAATCGTCAACGCGGCCACGCGTTGGCGATTGACCCCGGAATCTCGCTTGCCCTGCAAGGATTGCCGCAGAACGGCACGCCTGATTGCCGGGAACCTTCGCAAATCCTCCACGTTCATGTCGCGAGCCGGCGGTTTGCGCGGCGAACGGATTGTCGGAGGACGCGCATGCTTGCACCGCCAGGAGAGCTGTTGCGCTTGGGACTCGAGCAGAGGCTCAACCGCGTCAAGCGCGCGACCCAGTCCTACATACGTGATCGCGCGCGACAGGCCACCGGCACCGTGACGTCCTACGCCGTCGCGGCCGGGATGTTCGCCACTGCGGGCGTCTTCCTGATCGCCGCCTGCATTGTCGGGCTAACGGCGCTGTTCCGCTGGGTGGAAATGACCTACGGCCTGTTCACCGCGTTCGCGGTGGTCGGCGGCATCCTGGTCGCGCTGGCGGTGATCTGCGCGATCATCGCCGCGGTGAAGCTCCGCAGCCCGTCGCCGCATTATCCTTCACTCTCCAGCCGGCTGCGCGTGGCGATCGCCGCGCCGGCGGCCCAGGAACCCGATGCGGACGAGATCGATCCCGACACCATCCCCTTGGCGCCGTCATCGACGTCGCCGAATCACGCGAGCGGAGTTGCGGGCGCACTCGGACGGGTCAACGTGCCCGTCGGTGTCGCCGTTGCGGCACTGCTGCTCGGCGTGGCCGCCCTGCGCAGGCGTCACCGCAGCAAGTGAGCCTGCCCGGACAGCGACAGGCGCGGTTCGACGGACATCGAAGCATAACCGGCTCAGTTGAGCTGATCCGCGTCGGGATCGCTGCCGCTCCTGGAGCGCCTACATGCGCCGATTAGGCGAAGGGCGTCGCGAGCATGTCTGAAGATGTCTGGAATCCGCACGGCGCGTACTCCGGCGTTCTACGGACCCGCGACACTACGATGACACTCCGCTTGCCGAGCTGAACTTGCGTAAATGACACGCAGACGAGAAATCATCGGCGTCTCCCGGTATTTGAATCCCGCCCACTATCCTCGCGAATCAACAGAAGTGCTAAGGTTGCGTTCGGTTGGGAGCGCCGCGCAGCATGATCCGTATCTCCACGATTTTCATTGCCGTTTGTATGGTTCTGGTCGCGGCCTCGCTCGGCCTGATCCTGTATTCGGTGGCCGGTATCAGTGGCTCGGAATCGGCGATCGTCGCGCTCACCGCACTGACCTTCCTGATTCTCTACAACGCCGTGTCGATGCGACTGCGCGACCGCACCGATGTCGGCAGCCAGATCGCCGATCTGTCACGCGGCACCGCCGACCTCGCGCGCCAGGTCGCCGAGTTCGGCCGGCGGCTGTCGGCGGTCGAGGGACGCATCGTGTCGTCGAGTTCGGTCAGCGCTGATCGCCTGCAGGGTGTGATCGGCGAGATCAATGAGCTCGGCGGACTGATGAAGCAGCTCGCCGTCACCGTGGCCCAGCACGAGGACCTGATCGCGGCCATCCCGCCGGCAACACCACCGGGAGCTGGGGCCAGCGCGGTTCGCGACGCCGATCGTCCGCTCCCGGCGACCGCTTCCTCCAGCGGCGCGCTCGAGATGAACGCGCTGCCGTCGAGCGGCTTCGAGCAGAAGGTGGCCGAGACCTCCAAACCGCAGGCCCCGGCGGTCGCTGCCGTGCCAGCAGCCTCCAAGATCACGACGCCAGCTCCGTCGGCGCCGGTTGCCCCCGCCGTGCCGCGCAGCCAGCCGCAGATCCTCGCCGCCGTCAAAGGCGCGATCGAGGACAACCGTCTCGACATCTATCTGCAGCCGCTGGTAACGCTGCCGCAGCGCAAGGTGCGCTTCTACGAGGCCGTAACCAGGCTACGCGACGAGCGCGATCAGGTGGTCGCGGCCGAGGACTTCATCGGCATCGCGGAGGCCGCCGGCCTGGTCGGGCGCATCGACCACATGGTCCTGCTTCGCTGCGTCCAGGTGCTTCGCCGCCTGATGGTTCGCAACAAGGACGTCGGCATCTTCTGCAACATCTCCTCAGCCACCCTGAGCAGCCCTGCAAACTTTTCACAATGCCTCGATTTCCTCGAAGCCAATCGCGCCCTGGCGCCGTCCTTCGTGCTCGAATTCAAGCAGTCGACCTTTCGCAGCCTGGGCCCGACCGAGACCGAGCACCTCGCGGCCCTGGCGCAGCGCGGCTACCGCTTCTCGATCGACCACGTCACCGACCTCCGGTTCGAGCCGCGCGAGCTCGCTGATCGCGGTGTCCGCTTCATCAAGGTTCCGGCCGTGCTGCTGCTCGACCCCAAGCAGAGCTCGGCCTCGGACATTCATCCAACCGATCTCTCCGATCTGCTGGGCCGCTTCGGCATCGACCTGATCGCCGAGCGGATCGAAGGCGAGAACAGCGTCGTCGACCTGCTCGACTACGACGTCCGCTTCGGCCAGGGCTTCCTGTTCGCGCCGCCCCGCCCATTGCGACCGGAGGGCGCATCTGCTACCGGCGATGCCGCCGCCGGCCCATCGGGCGGGCAGGACATCAAGATTCAGGACCCCAATGCCGCCGGCACCACCTCTCTCGACGTGTCACACACCAACGCTCCGACGCGCAGCGGCAATGCCGCCCTCGCCCGCCGTGTCGCCGGCACCATCTGAGATCAGCCGCCTGCCATGACCGTTCTCCGCTTCGAAGAGCGGCTGCGCGATCTCGTCGGCCGCAAGCAGGTTTTGCTGAGCGACATCTGGGGCGTGGTCCATAACGGGCTGGAGTCCTTCCCCGACGCCTGCGACGCGCTGCACCACTTTCGCCGCCAGGGCGGTACGGTGATCCTGATCACCAACGCACCGCGTCCGGCCGATTCGGTCCAGCGCCAGTTGCGCAAGCTCGGCGTCGCCGACGAGGTCTACAGCGCCATCGTCTCCTCCGGCGATTTGACCCGCCACTACGTGGCCGATCATCCCGGCGGCAAGGTGTTCTGGCTCGGCCCCGAGCGCGACAATTCCATCCATCGCGGTCTCGACCTGGCGCTGTCGCCTCTCGAGGAAGCCTCCTACATCATCTGCACCGGCCTCTACGACGACGAGACCGAGACCGCCGAGGACTACCGGCCGATGCTGCTGCGCGCCCGCGAGCGCAGGCTGCCGCTGATCTGCGCCAATCCGGACATCGTGGTCGAGCGCGGCGACCGGCTGATCTATTGCGCCGGCGCCATCGCCGAGCTCTACCGCGAGCTCGGCGGCGAGGTGATCTTCTACGGCAAGCCGCACCGGCCGATCTACGAGCGCGCCATGATGCTGGCCGAGCAGCACGCCGGCCGGCCGGTGGCGCGCGAAGAGGTGCTCGCGATCGGCGATTCCGTGCGCACCGATCTCGCCGGCGCCCACGGCTTCGGCATCGACTGCCTGTTCGTGACCCGCGGCATCCATTCCGAGGAGTTCGCCGGCGTCGAGCAGCTCGACCCGGCCTCGGTCAAGGAGCTGTTCGGCCACCCGCCCCGCGCGCTGATGCGCGAATTGAAGTGGTGAACGGATCCTAAAACGAAAAACGCCCGGCCGAGTGCCGGGCGTCTGTCCTGTGGGAGTGGATCAGGCGGGCTTCAGGCCGTCGCCATGTCCGGGAACACCGCCTCGATCTTGGTCTTCAGCGTCGCGGCATTGAACGGCTTGACGATATAGTTGTTCACGCCGGCCTTCTTGGCCGCGATCACGTTCTCGGTCTTGGATTCCGCCGTGATCATGATGAACGGCGTGGTCGCCAGGTTCGGATCGGCACGGACCTCGCGGAGCAGGTCGTAGCCGGTCATCGGCTCCATGTTCCAGTCCGAGATCACGAGGCCGTATTTCTTGGCGCGCATCTTGTTCAGCGCCATCGAGCCGTCGCTGGCATCGTCGATGTCCTCGAACCCGATCTGCTTGAGAAGATTCCTGATGATACGAATCATGGTGCTGTAATCGTCGACGACGAGCACCGGCATCGTCAAATCAACCGCCATCTTGACTCCCCCAGACGCGAACACAACGCGCAGACTGTTACAAAAACGCTGTTGCGGCACGGGTCGTAACCGACCCCGCCATCCGCCCCGAGCAGTAGCATCAGCCGTTAAACAGCGCGTTAACTGCGCTGCGTCTGCATGTCGCTATTGCTGCGCTGCATGAGCGGAGGAACCCCTTCGGCTTGACTTCGCGGGGCCGGCCGCCCACGGTCGAGGGCAACGCCGCCAGACGGCGGCCCACCGAAATCCGCGAGATATTTCCGTCACATGCCCGATTTCAAGATCATCCGCGATTCCACCCCGCCGTCGGACATCCTCAGGGGCGCGGTGGTGGCGATGGGCAATTTCGACGGCGTCCATCTCGGTCACCGGGCCGTGATCGAGGCGGCGATCGACATGGGCAAGGCCAAGGGGCGGCCGGCGCTGGCGCTGACCTTCGAGCCGCATCCGCGGCGCTTCTTCAGCCCCAATACCCCGCAGTTCCGCCTGACCGACGAGACCGCCAAGCTGCGGCTCCTGGCCGGAACCGGCCTTGCCGGCGCCGTGGTCATGGCCTTCGACAAGGGCCGCGCCCAGACCTCGGCGCAGGATTTCATTCACCATGACCTGATCGGGCGGCTGGGGATCGCCGGAATCGCGGTCGGCTACGACTTTCATTTCGGCAAGGGCCGCGTCGGCTCGCCCAGCCTGCTCGCCAACGAGGCCCCCAAGCTCGGCATCGAGGTCGACATCCAGGCCCATGTCGACATCGACGAGCGGCCGGTGTCCTCGACCGCGATCCGCGAGGCGCTGGCGGAGGGCCAGGTCAGCGAGGCGACCGCGATGCTCGGCGGCCCCTGGTTCGTGAGCTCCGAGGTGATCCACGGCGAGAAGCGCGGCCGCGACCTCGGCTACCCCACCGCCAACATGCGGCTCGACCGTGATTGCGGGCTTCGCCACGGCATCTATGCCGTCCGGGTCGGCCGCGGCCGCGGCGCGAACCGGGTGCTGATCGATGGCGTCGCCAATTTCGGCCGCCGGCCGACCTTCGACAATGGTGCGCCGCTGCTCGAGACCTTCCTGTTCGACTTCCATGGCAGCCTCTATGGCGAGGTCCTGGATGTCGCCTTCATCGGCTTCATCCGCGAGGAGGCCAAATTCGGCTCCATCGAGGCCCTGATCCGGCAGATGGACGACGACAGCGCCAAGGCCCGCGCCCTGCTGGCGGCCCATCCTGGTCTCTTCCCGCGGCTTGGCGAGATCGGCTGATCCTCCTGCTCCATCGGTGACGTCATTCCGGGGCAGCCCGCCAGGGCTGAACCCGGAATCTCGAGATTCCGGGTTCGATGCTCGCGCATCGCCCCGGAATGACGCTGAACGACGATCCCGCAGCGTTGCTGCCGCAGGATCGCTTTGCGATTCCGCAGTCCGGCTGCTATGAGGAGGCCCATGTTGATACGGCGCATCATCGGCATTAGCGGCCCGGCTTCCGCCTGAGCTTTGAGCTCGGCGCAAGACCGGGATGTCTCTGCTCGTTCCGCCGCCCGCGATCGAAATCGCGTCTCAGCGCCTCATCTCTCAGCCAGCCAGATCACGATGTCCGAAAAGCCGCAAAAGCCCGACGCCCAAAAATCCGACGCCAAGGACTATTCCAAGACCCTCTACCTGCCGCAGACGGAATTCCCGATGCGCGCCGGCCTGCCACAGCGCGAGCCGGAGATCCTGAAATATTGGAGCGACATCGACCTCTACGGCAAGCTGCGCGAGACCGCCAAGAACAGGCCGAAATTCGTCCTGCACGACGGCCCGCCCTATGCCAACGGCAACATCCACATCGGGCACGCGCTGAACAAGATCCTCAAGGACGTCGTGACCAAGAGCCAGCAGATGCTCGGCCACGATTCCAACTACGTGCCGGGCTGGGACTGCCACGGCCTGCCGATCGAATGGAAGATCGAGGAGGAGAACTACCGCAAGAAGGGCAAGACCAAGCCCGACTTCCGCGACTCCGCCGCCATGGTCGCGTTCCGCAGGGAATGCCGCGCCTATGCCGATCATTGGCTCAACGTGCAGCGCGAGGAGTTCAAGCGTCTCGGCGTGATCGGCGACTGGGACCATCCCTACGCCACCATGACCTATCCGGCCGAGGCCCAGATCGCCCGCGAGCTGATGAAGTTCGCCGCCAACGGCACGCTGTATCGCGGCTCCAAGCCGGTGATGTGGAGTGTGGTCGAGAAGACCGCGCTCGCCGAGGCCGAGGTCGAGTATGAGGACTATCAGTCCGACACGGTGTGGGTGAAGTTTCCGGTGACCTCGCCGGCGCATGGCGCGCTTGCGGGCGCCTCGGTGGTGATCTGGACCACCACGCCCTGGACCCTGCCCGGCAACCGCGCCATCTCGTTCTCGCCGAAGATCGCCTACGGCCTCTACAAGGTCACGGATGCGCCCGCCGACAATTGGGCCAAGACCGGCGACATGCTGATCCTCGCCGATGCGCTAGCCGAGGGCGTGTTCAAGCAGGCGCGCGTCACGGCCTATGAGAAGGTGCGCGACATCCCCGGCGATACGCTCGATGCCGTCGAATGCGCGCATCCACTGAAAGGTCTCGCCGGCGGCTACGGCTTCACCGTGCCGCTCCTGCCCGGCGACCACGTCACCGACGACACCGGCACCGGCTTCGTGCACACCGCGCCCGGCCACGGTCGCGAGGACTTCGACGTCTGGATGGCCAATGCCCGCGAGCTCGACGGCCGCGGCATCGCCACCACCATCCCCTACACCGTCGACGAGAACGGCGCGCTGACCGACCACGCGCCGGGCTTCACCGGCAAGCGCGTCATCAACGACAAGGGCGAGAAGGGCGACGCCAACGAGGCGGTCATCAAGGCGCTGACGGACGCGGGCATGCTGCTCGCGCGCGGCCGGCTCAAGCATCAGTATCCGCATTCCTGGCGCTCCAAGAAGCCGGTGATCTTCCGCAACACGCCGCAATGGTTCATCGCGATGGACAAGGACATTGCCGATGATGGCAAGGCCAAGTCCGGCGACACGTTGCGCGCCCGAGCCCTGCGCGCGATCAGCGTCACGCAATGGGTGCCGGCCGCCGGCCAGAACCGCATCAACGGCATGATCGCCAACCGTCCGGACTGGGTGATCTCGCGCCAGCGCGCCTGGGGCGTGCCGATCGCGGTGTTCGTGCGCGAGAAAGGCGACGGCTCGGCCGAGATCCTGCAGGACGAGACCGTCAACACCCGCATCACTGATGCCTTCGCCAAGGAAGGCGCCGACGCCTGGTACGCCGACGGCGCGCGCGAGCGCTTCCTGGGCTCGCGCGCCAATGAGGACTGGAAGAAGGTCGACGACATCTGCGACGTCTGGTTCGACTCCGGCTCGACCCACGCCTTCGTGCTCGAAGACCCCGTGCACTTCCCCGGCCTCGCCGGCATCAGGCGCAAGGTCGATGGCGGCCGTGACACCGTGATGTACCTCGAAGGCAGCGACCAGCACCGCGGCTGGTTCCACTCGTCACTGCTGGAGAGCTGCGGCACCCGCGGCCGCGCGCCTTACGACGTGGTGCTGACGCACGGCTTCACGCTCGACGAGAACGGCCGCAAGATGTCGAAGTCGCTCGGCAACACCGTCGAGCCGCAGAAGGTGATCAAGGATTCCGGCGCCGACATCCTGCGGCTGTGGGTGTGCGCCACCGACTACGCCGACGACCAGCGCATCGGCCCGGAGATCCTGAAGAACACCATCGAGACCTACCGCAAGCTGCGCAACAGCATCCGCTGGATGCTCGGCACGCTGCATCATTACAAGCGCAGCGATGCCGTCGCCTTCGCCGACATGCCGGAGCTGGAGCGGCTGATGCTGCATCAGCTGTCGCAGCAGGCCGAGGTCATCAGCCGCGCCTATGCCGCGTTCGACTACAAGACCGTGATCGCGAGCCTGGCTGCGTTCATGAACACGGAGCTGTCGGCGTTCTATTTCGACATCCGCAAGGACACGCTGTATTGCGATCCGCCGTCGTCGATGGCGCGCAAGGCGGCGCTCACCACGATCGACCTGATCTGCGACGCCGTCCTGAAATGGCTGGCGCCGGTGCTGTCCTTCACGACAGACGAGGCGTGGCGGATGTACCGCCCCGACGCCGAGCCGTCGGTGCATCTGACGCTGTTCCCGGAGGCGATGGACCAGTACCGCGACGATCATCTGGCGGCGAAGTGGGAGACCATCCGCAACATCCGCCGCGTCGTCACCGGGGCGCTGGAGCTCGCGCGTGCCGCCAAGACCATCGGCTCCTCGCTCGAAGCGTCGCCGATCATCTATGTGGCCGATCGCGCGCTGCTCGGCACCTTGTTCGATACCGACCTCGCCGAGGTCTGCATCACCTCGAACTACGAGGTCCGCGAAGGCGACGCACCGGCCGATGCGTTCCGGCTCGATGCGGTGCCAGGGGTCGCGGTCGTCGTCGAGAAGGCCGTGGGCAAGAAGTGCGCCCGCTCCTGGAAGATCCTGGAGAGCGTCGGCGACGACAAGGAGTACCCCGACGTCTCCCCGCGCGACGCGCAGGCGCTGCGCGAGTGGAAGGCGCTCGGGGTCAGCATGTGAGGCTCGCTGGTACGACACCCACAACTGTCGTCCCCGCGAACGCGGGGACCCATAGCCACCGGCGCCTTTGTAGACAAAGACAGATGACCCAGAGCCTTTTTCAACAATTGGCCATCCGCGGTATGGGTCCCGGCTTTCGCCGGGACGACAGCGGTGTTTGCCGCGAGTGGCCCGGCACCCTCGCCGGTCCGCAATGACCCCCCGCCTCCGCCTCGGCCTCATCGCTGGTTTCGCCACCCTGGTCATCGACCAGGCCTCCAAGCTGTGGCTGCTGTACGTGTTCGACCTGCCCAACCGCGGCACGGTCAGGATCACCCCGTTCTTCGACCTCTACCTCGCCTGGAACATCGGCATCAGCTTCGGCTGGCTGCAGAGCGAGAGCGCGCTGGCGCAATATGGACTGATGGCGGTGAAGGCCGTCGCGGTGGTCGCCCTCGCCATCTGGATGGCGCGCGCGGAAAGCAAGCTGGCGACGGCGGCGCTCGGCCTGATCATCGGCGGCGCCATCGGCAACGGCATCGACCGGCTGGCCTATGGCGCGGTGGTCGATTTCGCGTTGTTCCACGTCCAGATCGGCGGCACGGTTTACAACTGGTACATCTTCAACATGGCCGACGTGGCCATCGTTGCCGGGGTGGCGGGCCTGCTGTATGACTCCTTCTTCGGGGCTCCCGCCGCAAAAGCGCCCTGATCCGGGTCGATACCGGCCGGTGCCGATCCAGGGTCAAGAGCCTGATGATCTTCACGTTTTCGAGATCGGCGCGATGCCTGGACGGCCCCCGTCGAATCGAGGATCGCAATCGGTGGGTTCGCGGCCGGTTCGTCGGAGCACGAGCACTGGACAAGCGAGGACAGGGAAAGCCATGCGCAAGACCGAAGTCAGCGGCCGGATCATGACCCACGCGGCCTTTCGCGCTCTGCGCCTGTCGGCGGCTGCGCTTTGCATCGGCGTCATCATGGCCGCGGGCGTCGCCCGTGCCCAGGAGGACGAGGAAGACGACAAGACCTTCGAAGAGAAGATCGTCGACAACCTGATGCGCGGCCTCGGCGGCACCAACATGGAGACGCCGACCATCAATTATCGCGAGCGCTCGCCGCTCGTCGTGCCGCCCAAGCTCGATCTGCCGCCGCCGGCTGCCGCGACCCAGGCCAATGCCCCGAACTGGCCGAAGGACCCCGACGAGCAGCAGCGCCGTGCCGCGGCCGCCGCGCGCAAGAAGGACAACAAGGATCCGGTCAATGCGGCCCGCCCGCTGACCCCGGCCGAGATGAAGATGGGCCGGACGGCGGCGGCGAAACAGACCGAGCCGGTGCAGCCGGGGGTCACCAACAACCCGATGATGAGCCCGTCCCAGCTCGGCTTCAAAGGTAATCTGTTCGGCCTGTTCAAGGGCAATGACAGCGAGACCAAGCCGTTCACCAGCGAGCCGCAGCGCGAAAGCCTGACCCAGCCGCCGCCGGGCTATCAGACGCCGTCGCCGGGCTATGCCTACGGGACCGGCCCGCAGGAGCCGCTCGGCGGCAAGCAGATGGACATCATGACCGGCAAGGAACGGTGACGGCGGCCAGCCGCCGGAGTCCCGGACTTGCCGCGTTTGCCGGGCATTAGTGAAATTTAATGTCTCGCGGCGGCACCATGCCATCGCCGCTTTGTGACGTCGGGCTCCGTCCGGCGCGATGTAGCATGCTGCGCTCAAACCCGATCGCCCCTCCCCGCGGGCCTTCAGAAGGATCATGATGTCCTCGCACCGGTTCATTCCCGTCGCCGCCGCGCTCCTCTCCATCATTGCGTTCACGGCCGGCGCTTCGGCGCAAACGACGTTCGCCTCCGAGCCCCCTGCCAGCTTCACCCTCTCCAACGGCCTGCAGGTCGTCGTGATCCAGGATCACCGCACCCCCGTGGTGACGCAGATGATCTGGTACAAGGTCGGCTCCGCCGACGAGACGCCCGGCAAATCGGGCCTCGCCCATTTCCTCGAGCATCTGATGTTCAAGGGCACCGAGAAGCATCCGGCCGGCGAGTTCTCCAAGACGGTGCTGAAGATCGGCGGCAATGAGAACGCCTTCACCTCGGTCGACTACACCGGCTACTTCCAGCGCGTGCCGCGCGACCAACTGCCCAAGATGATGGAGTTCGAGGCCGACCGCATGACCGGCCTCGTGCTGAAGGACGAGAACGTGCTGCCCGAGCGCGACGTCGTGCTCGAAGAATACAACATGCGCGTCGCCAACTCTCCGGAAGCCCGGCTCAACGAGCAGGTCATGGCGGCGCTCTACGTCAATCATCCCTATGGCCGCCCGGTGATCGGCTGGAAGCCGGAGATCGAAAAGCTCAGCCGCGAGGATGCGCTGGCGTTCTATCGCCGCTTCTACGCGCCCAACAATGCGATCCTCATCATCGCCGGCGACACCGACGCCAAGGAAGTGCGTCCGCTGGTCGAGCAGACCTTCGCCAAGATCCCCGCGCAGGGCGACATTCCCGCGCGCCGGCTCCGGCCGCAGGAGCCGCAGCCGGTGGCGCCGCGCACGGTCACGCTGGCCGACCCGCATGTCGAGCAGCCCTCGATGCGCCGCTTCTACCTGGTGCCGTCGGCGACGACGGCCGCGCCCGGTGAATCCGCTGCGCTCGACGTGCTGGCCCAGCTGATGGGCAACGGCAGCAACTCCTATCTCTACCGCGCGCTCGTCATCGACAAGCCGCTCGCGATCAGCGCCAGCGCGTCCTATCAGGGCACCTCGCTGGATCCGAGCCAGTTCTCGGTCGCGGCCGCGCCGAGACCCGGCGTGGAGTTCGCCCAGGTCGAGGCGGTGGTCGACAGCGTGATCGCCGAGCTGGCGCAGAACCCGGTTCGCGCCGAGGATCTCGAACGGGTCAAGACGCAGCTGATCGCGGAGGCGATCTACGCCCAGGACAACCAGGCCACGATGGCACGCTGGTATGGCGGCGGCCTCACCACGGGACTGAGCATCGAGGACATCCGGAGCTGGCCCGATCGCATTCGCGCCGTGACCGCCGAGCAGGTGCGCACAGCGGCGCAGAAGTGGCTCGACAAGAAGCGCTCCGTGACCGGCTATCTGATCAAGGACAATGCGGCCAAGCGCGAGGAGAAGCGGTCGTGATGAACACAATGACCTTCGCGCGCCGCTTCGCCTGCACGCTCGCCGTCGCTGCCGCAGCGCTCGCCGTCACGTCGGCTGCACAGGCCGCAACCAAGATCCAGCGCCTGGTCTCGCCCGGCGGCATCGAGGCCTGGTTCGTGCAGGACGCGACCGTGCCGCTGATCGCGATGGAATACGCCTTCCAGGGCGGCGCCTCACAGGATCCGATTGGCAAGCCCGGCGTCGGCAATCTCGTCGCCGACCTGCTCGACGAAGGCTCCGGCGATCTCGACTCCAAGACCTTCCACGAGCGGCTCGACCGCCGCGCCATCGAGCTCAGCTTCCAGGTATCGCGCGATCAATTCCGCGGCTCGCTGCGCATGCTGCGCGACAACAAGGACGAGGCGTTCGAGCTGTTGCGCACCGCGCTGACCTCGCCGCATTTCGACAGCGCCGATGTCGAGCGCATCCGCTCGCAGGTGATCTCCGGCCTGCGCCGCGAGACCACCAACCCGAGCTCGCTGGCAGGCCGCAAGTTCCTCGAGCTCGCCTTCCCCAACCACCCCTACGGCCGTCCGTCCAACGGCACGCTGGACAGCGTGCCGACGATCACCGTCGACGATCTCAAGGACTACACCGGCCGCGTTCTCGCCAAGGACACGCTGAAGGTTGCCGTCGTCGGCGACGTCGATCCGGCGACGCTCGGCAAGCTGCTGGACCAGACCTTCGGCGCGCTGCCGGCGAAAGCGACCCTGACGCCGGTGCCTGACGTCATCGCCACCAAGCCGCCGCAGCGCGTCCTCGTCTCGCTCGACGTGCCGCAGACCGTCATCACCTTCGGCGGGCCCGGCATCCGCCGCCACGACCCGAACTTCATGGCGGCCTATGTGGTCAACCACATCCTCGGCGGCGGCGGCCTGTCGTCGCGGCTCTACAAGGAGGTGCGCGAGAAGCGCGGCCTCGCCTACTCGGTCTATGACGCGCTGCTGTGGATGGATCACTCCGCGCTGTTCATCGGCAACACCGCCACCCGCTTCGACCGCGCCGGCGAGACCATCGCCGCAGTCGAGGGCGAGATCCGCCGCATGGCCGAGGAAGGCCCGACCCAGCAGGAGCTCGACGAGGCCAAGTCCTACATCAACGGCTCGCAGATGCTGGCGCTCGACACCTCCTCCAAGCTCGCCCAGGCGATGCTGCAATATCAGCTCGACAAGATGCCGATCGACTACATCGAGAAGCGCAGCGAGATCGTCAAGGCCGTGACCCTGGACGACGCCAAGAAGGCGGCGAAGCAGCTCTGGAGCCAGGGCCTGCTGACGGCGGTCGTCGGCCGCACGCCGCAGGCCGCCGCCGAGCCGGTGCAAGCACCGGCCACGGCGCCGATGACCAAGACGAACTGAGCGGGCGGGGCGCTCTCGTCGCGCGACGCTTCGATGTCGCTGACCATCGCTGCCTCCACAAAAATGGTGTCGTCCCGGCCTTGAGCCGGGACCCATACTCCAGGGAGATGTTTGAGGCAGGCAGGTCATTGACACCTCCCGCCTCACGTCGGCTGCGGCGTATGGGTCCCGGGTCGGCGCCGTCAGCCACGCTTCGTGTCGCTGACGGCTTGCCCGGGACGACAGCGGAGGACCGCGCGTCGACTTCCGATAATAATAATTATCTTGCTATTTTTCGGAAATCATGTTCTTCTCCGCCATCCCGCCTCACTGCGGAGGGGCGTTGCGCGCGATCGTCACGACACGCGAGGCGGGGAGCGGTGGCCGCGAAAGATCGCAGCGTCTTCTTGCGAGGACGCGGACGAACGATCGCTTGCGGACGTGAAGTCGCAGGGTCCTGACACCCCGACGCTGGTGTCACGTTCGCGACGGCGCTAACGCGCCGCGTGGATCATGGTGGCCAACAAGCCCGGCGCACCAGGGAGACTGCGTATAAGCGTGAAGACCACCGCGCGGGGAATGCCGGGATGTCTCGGCTGAACCTGTGGTACCTGCCGCCTGCATTTTTTTCGCAGGCGGGCCATGGGTGCGGCCAGCGCCCGGCATTCCCCGCGCCCTCTGCACTTTCAAGAGGGACGAACTGATCGCAGACCTCGGGCGCAACGCGCCGCGAGAATGCGATGACATGTCCCTGACCTGCTCTTCGCTGTTTGAGCCGTGAAGTCTCGCCCCCACCGCTGTCGTCCCGGACAAGCCATGACGCGCGCCAGCGCGGCGCTGCGCCGATCCGGGACCCACACTCCGCGGCCGACGTGATGCGGGAGGTGTCAACGACCAGCCTGCCTCAAACTTCTCCCTGGGGTTATGGATCCCGGCGTTCGCCGGGATGACAGTGGAGATTGTGATGACGGTCCCGGGCCAACGATGCCGTTGATGCGAACCCGCGCGCACCGGCCCTAAACCCGCTATGGTGCGCGAAAGCCTCGATTCCACCTGGTGCCCCATGCTGCGGATCTCCCGCGACCTTGCCATCGACGAGAACGACATCGAGATCTCGTTCGTCCGCGCCTCCGGGCCCGGCGGCCAGAACGTCAACAAGCTGTCGACCTCGGCGCAGCTGCGCTTCGACACGACCCGGATCACGCTGCCCGAGGATGCCGCGGCACGGCTGGCGCGGCTGGCCGGCCAGCGCATGACCAAGAACGGCGTCATCGTGATCCAGGCCGAGCGCTTTCGGACTCAGGAGCGCAACAAGGCCGACGCGATCGACCGCCTGCTGGCGCTGTTGAAGGAGGCGATGATCAGGCCGAAGGTGCGGCGCCCGACCAAGCCGACGTTCGGCTCCAAGCAGCGCCGGCTCGAAGGCAAGAAGATCCGCAGCGACGTCAAGGCGGGACGCGGCGGGCGTCGCTTCGACGATTAGTCCGCAACGCTGACACATCCTGCGGGCGGACGCGTCCTGCGCACGCTTTGTTCCTGCTGAAACAGCCCGCTACTACCACGGTGCTTTCACTGCGACCTAGTCTCATCAAAAATGATGAGAGAGGATCGATGTCGGGACAGCGTGCAGCGCAAACTGCTTTTCTTCGCGTTGGACTTGGATGTTGCGGCGCGATGCTGGGCGCGGCCGCCGCGCTCGCGCAGATGCCGCTGCCCGCACCCAAGCCGGCCGACGGCGCCACCCTGTTCAAGCAGCAATGCGGCGTCTGCCATACGCTGAGCAGCGGCGAACCGATGCGACAGGGACCGCCGCTATCGAAGATCGTCGGCCGCCGCGCCGGATCGATCGACGGCTTCCGCTATTCGGCCGGCTTCGCCAGGGCCGACTTCAGTTGGGACGAAGCCAAGCTCGACGCCTGGCTGACCAATCCGCAAGAGCTGATCCCCGGCGCCGTGATGGCCTATCGCCAGGCCAAGCCCGAATTGCGCGCCGCGATCATCACCTATTTGAAGGACAATTGAGATGGCACAGCCCGTTCATTCCATGATCCGCGTGTTCGACGAGGCCAGGGCGCTCGACTTCTACAAGCGCGCCTTCGGACTGGAGATCGCCGACAATCTGCGCTTCGACGGCTTTGCGCTGATCTATCTGCGTCACCCGTTGTCGCCGTTCGAGGTCGAGCTGACCGTCAACTTCGACCGCAAGGAGCCCTACACGCTCGGCGACGGCTACGGCCATCTCGCCGTCGTGGTCGACGATCTCGATGCCGAGCATGCCCGCTTCGAGCGCGAGAACCTGGCGCCAGGCCCGTTGCGCGATTTCAAGCACAATGGTGCGACGCTCGCGCGCTTCTTCTTCGTCACCGATCCCGACGGCTACAAGATCGAGGTGATCCAGCGCGGCGGCCGCTTCGGCTGAGCCGCTGAACTACGACCATACATCAACAAAATCACACGGAGGATACCCATGAGAGAAGTCGATCGCCGCAACAAATACGACCGCCGCGTCTTTCTCAAGGGCGCGGCCTCGACCGTGCCGGCCGCGGCCGTCGCCTCCGCGACCGGCCTCGGCGTCACCGACGCCTGGGCCGAGGACGCCAAGGCGCTGACGCCGGCGACCCTGAAGACGCTGGTGAAGGTCGCGCGCGACATCTACCCGCACGACTTCCTCGCCGACCGCTACTACATCACAGCGGTCAAGCCGTGGGACGGCAAGGCCGCCGAGGATGCCGCCGTGAAGGCGATGATCAATGACGGCATCGCCCGGCTCGACCAGGATGCGCGCGACCGCCACAAGGTGCCGTATGCGCAGGTGCCGTGGGAGGTCGACCGCGTCGCACTGCTGCAAGGGATCGAGCAGACGACGTTCTTCAAGACCATCCGCGGCGACCTCGTGGTCTCGCTCTACAATCAGAAAGAGCTCTGGCCGAAGTTCGGCTACGAGGGCTCCTCCGCCGAGCATGGCGGCTACATCAACCGTGGCTTCTCCGACATCGACTGGCTGCCGAAAGCCTGACGCCGGCCAGCACCAAGACAAGAAACACGGAGGAAACCACCATGGCAAGATTCGATCAGAACGATTCGAGCGTCGTCGTCATCATCGGCTCGGGCGCCGGCGGCGGCACGCTCGGCAACGAGCTCGCACAGAAGGGCATCAAGGTCGTCATTCTCGAAGCCGGCAATCGCTACGAGATTCCCGACTTCATCAACGACGAATGGGAGAGTTTCACCCAGCTCGCCTGGACCGACATGCGCACCACGTCCGGCACCTGGCGGGTGGCAAAGGACTTCGCCAATCTGCCGGCCTGGATCGTGAAGGCGGTCGGCGGCTCCACCGTGCACTGGGCCGGCGCCTCGCTGCGCTTCGACGAGCACGAGTTCAAGGCGCGCACCACCTATGGCGGCGTGCCCGGCACGAGCCTGCTGGACTGGCCGGTGACCTTGGCCGAGATGGAGCCGTGGTACGCCAAGGCCGAGTTCAAGATGGGCGTGACCCGCACCAACGACATTCCCGGCCTGCCCGGCAACAACAATTTCAAGGTGCTCGAGGCCGGCGCCCGGAAGCTCGGCTACAAGACCGTGCACACCGGCAACATGGCGATCAACTCGCAGCCGCGCGACGGCCGCGGCGCCTGCCAGCAGATCGGCTTCTGCTTCCAGGGCTGCAAGTCCGGTGCGAAATGGTCGACCTTGTACACCGAGATCCCGAAGGGCGAGGCCACCGGCAATCTCGAGGTGCGGCCGGGCAGCATGGCGATCAAGGTCGAGCATGACGCCTCGGGCAAGGTAACCGGCGTGGTCTATGCCGACAGCCAGGGCAAGATGCAGCTGCAGAAGGCCCGTATCGTCGCCGTCGCCGGCAACTCGATCGAGAGCCCGCGGCTGCTGCTCAACAGCGCCTCGAACATGTTCCCGGACGGCCTTGCCAACTCCTCCGGCCAGGTCGGGCGCAACTACATGCGGCACATGACCGGCAGCGTCTATGCGACGTTCGAGAACCCGGTGCACATGTATCGCGGCACCACGATGGCCGGCATCGTCCGCGACGAGGCGGCGTTCAATCCGAAGCGCGGCTTCGTCGGCGGCTACGAGATGGAGACCTTGTCGCTCGGCCTGCCGTTCATGGCGGCGTTCCTCAATCCCGGCGCCTGGGGCCGCAGCTTCACGGCGGCGATGGAGACCTATCCGCGCATGGCCGGCATGTGGCTGGTCGGCGAGGACATGCCGCAGGAGACCAACCGCATCACGCTCGATCCCGTGGCGAAGGACAAGTTCGGCATGCCGGTGGCGTCGGTGCATTTCGACGATCATCCCAACGACGTCGCGATGCGCGCCCACGCCTACAAGCAGGGCTCGGCGATCTACGAGGCGGTCGGCGCCACCGTGACCTATCCGACCACGCCCTACCCCTCGACGCACAATCTCGGCACCAACCGGATGAGCGAGAAGGCCAAGGACGGCGTCGTCAACAAGTTCGGCCAGACGCACGACATCAAGAACCTGTTCGTCTCCGACGGCAGCCAGTTCACCACGGGCGCGGCGTGCAATCCCACGCTGACGATCGTCGCGCTGGCGATCCGGCAGGCCGACTACATTGCGGGAGCGATGCAGAAGAAGGAGATCTGAGGGACAAGGTCGTGCGATGGGGCACGCTTGGCGCTCCACACTCGGTCAGCGCCTCCCCCGCTTGCGGGGGAGGTCGGATCACATCGGAGATGCGATCCGGGTGGGGGAACGCTCCGGAAAGACTGCCGTTGCGGCGCCCCCCACCCCGCCCTCCCCCGCAAGCGGGGGAGGGCGACGAGGCAGCGGATTTTTGGCTACTCCGCCGCGTCCATGATCGCGGCCGCGGGAAAATCCGGCAGCGCCGCGGTCGCCTTGGCCCGGTAGATCAGACAGGAGCACCTCAACAGCGACGCAAAATTCTTCACCTCGCCGTGATGATCGAGCACCTCGGCGTACAGCGTGGTCACGAACTTGGCGAGGCTCATGCCCTCCTTGGCGGCGATCTCCTCGAGCGTGTCCCAGAACGCCATTTCGAGCCGGATCGAGGTGCTATGGCCGCCGATCCGCAACGAGCGGGTCTGCGATGCATAGTCGCGCTGAGGCTGGTGTGCGAACAGATGGCACATGGGCTTCCTCCGGCTGATCGTTATTTTTGCGAAACGATATACTGGCCCCGCCCGCCTCACAATCCCGTTGGAGAACGCCGCATTCGTCTGCCGCACTGCGTGAAAAACGCTATTCTCCCGGCAACACAAGTGGCGCCGCGACAGCGGCGTCGCATCAACGTTCCGAGCCGCACCATGCCCGTCCGCCAGCTTCCCGAACAGATCGTCAACCGCATCGCCGCCGGCGAGGTGGTCGAGCGGCCGGCGAGCGTGGTCAAGGAGCTGGTCGAGAATGCGATCGATGCCGGCGCGAGCCGCATCGACATCTTCACCGATGGCGGCGGCCGGCGAAAGATCGCGATCACCGACGACGGTGGCGGTATGACGGCGGCCGATCTTGCGCTCGCGGTCGAGCGCCACGCGACCTCGAAGCTCGACGACGAGGACCTGCTGCAGATCCGCACCCTCGGGTTCCGCGGCGAGGCGCTGCCCTCGATCGGCTCGGTGGCACGGCTGTCGATCACGACGCGGCACAAGAGCGAGCCGCATGCCTGGGCGCTCGCGGTCGACTGCGGCGACAAGTCTCCGATCGTGCCGGCCGCGCTCAACCGGGGCACCCGCGTCGAGGTCGCCGATCTGTTCCACGCCACGCCGGCCCGGCTGAAGTTCCTCAAGACCGACCGCACCGAGGCCGAGGCGATCCGCGAGGTGGTGCGGCGGCTGGCGATGGCGCGGCCCGATATTGCGTTTACGCTGGCCGGCGAGGAGCGCGCGCCGGTGACCTGGGCGGCCGCGCTGCCCGGCGCGCCGGGCCAGCTGACGCGGCTTGGCGACATTCTCGGCGCCGACTTCCGTAGCCATGCGATCGCCGTGCGCAGTGAGCGCGATCATGTGATGATCGAAGGCTTCGCCGCGGCGCCGGCGCTGACGCGGGCCAATGCGCTCGGACAGTATCTGTTCGTCAACGGCCGGCCGGTACGCGACAAGCTGATCCTCGGCGCGGTGCGCGCAGCCTATGCCGACTATCTGCCGCGCGACCGCCATCCCGTGGTGGCGCTGTTCGTGACGCTCGACCCGCGCGAGGTTGACGCCAACGTCCATCCGGCCAAGACCGAGGTGCGCTTCCGCAATGCCGGCCTCGTGCGCGCGCTGATCATTCACGCGCTGAAGGAAGGCCTCGCCCGCGAGGGCCGCCGCACCGCAGCCAATGACGGTGGCGCGACCATCGCCGCGTTCCGCCCGGCGTTCGCGCCGCAGCCGCGGCCTGCCAATTGGGATTGGCAACGCTCGCCGTCGGCGCCCGTGATGCCGCACTTCGGCGGCTCGTTCCCATCAGCCGCGCCCTCGCCCGCTGCCACATCATTTGGTCTCGCCGAGTCGACGCAGTCCGCATTCGACGTCGGCACGCCGCGCGCCGATCTCCGGCTGCATGAGCAGCCGGCCGCGCCCGACCTGCTCGACCGCCCGCTCGGCGCCGCGCGTACGCAGATCCACGACACCTACATCGTGGCGCAGACCCGCGACGGCCTCGTCATCGTCGACCAGCACGCCGCGCATGAGCGCATCGTCTATGAGCGATTGAAGGCCTCGCTCGCCGCGCATGGCGTGCAGCGGCAGATCCTGCTGATCCCCGACATCGTCGAGCTGGATGAGGCGACCGTCGAGGCGCTGCTCGCGCGCTCCGATGAGCTCGCCTCATTCGGGCTCGCGATTGAATCCTTCGGCCCCGGCGCCGTTGCCGTGCGCGAGACACCGTCGCTGCTCGGCAAGATCAATGCATCCGCGCTGCTGCGCGATCTCGCCGAGCATATGGAGGAATGGGGCGAGGCGCTGCCGCTCGAACGCCGCCTGATGCACGTCGCCGCCACCATGGCCTGCCACGGCTCCGTCCGCGCCGGCCGCCGCCTCAAGCCGGAGGAAATGAACGCGCTGCTCCGCGAGATGGAGGACACGCCCAACTCCGGCCAATGCAACCACGGCCGCCCGACCTACGTCGAGCTCAAGCTCGCCGACGTCGAGAAGCTGTTCGGGAGGAGATAGCGGCCACGAATTGGAGCACGACGAGAGCGACAAACTGGCTGTCGTCCCGGGCAAGCCACCGGCAACGCGCAGCGTTGTCCGGCGGCGCCGACCCGGGACCCATACGCCGCAGCAGAAGTGGCGTGCGAGTACGCCGTCGCGAGCGTCGCGCGTCCCAACCCGATCCTGTGGTTATGAGCCCCTGCGTTCGCAGGGGCGACAGTGAGCAAGGATCACGCGCTGCGCAAAAATACGAACTCGGTGTCGTCATAGGCGCGGCGTTCGAGCTCGGTGAAGCCTTCGGGCACCTTGAACGCGGCGGCCTTGGACTCCTCGACGACCAGAAGCGCCGATGGCACCAGCCAGCCGCCGTCGCGCAACGCGGCCAGCGCCTTCTCCGCCAGGCCCTTGCCATAGGGCGGGTCGAGGAACACCAGCGAGAACGGCTCGACCGGATGCGCAGGACCGAGATCGGTGGCATCGCGGCGGTAGACCTTGGTGACACCGCCGAGGCCGAGCGCCTCGACATTGTTGCGCAGCAGCGCCCTTGCCTCGGCGCCGTTGTCGACGAACAGCGTGAACGCCGCACCGCGCGAGACAGCCTCGATGCCGAGCGCGCCGGTGCCGGCAAACAGGTCGAGCACGCGCGCGCCGGCGATCGGATCGTCGTAGGCGTGGACGAGGATGTTGAACAGCGCCTCGCGCAGCCGATCCTGCGTCGGCCGAATCTCGCGCGACGCAGGCGAAGCGATGTTGCGGCCTCTCAGCCGTCCACCGACGACACGCATCGCAACGCCCTACTCGTCCTGCGGCGTGATATCGCGCTTGCCGTGATAGCCGCGCTTCGGCCGCCGTGGCGGGCCAGAAAAGCGCGCCTCGGCCTCGTGGCGCTCGCGCGCCTCGTCGCTGCCGGTACGCTGGACCAGCACGCGGCGGCCCTTGCGATCGGCGACCACCTCGCGCTTCGGCTTGGGCTTCGGATCCGGCAACGGCTCGCGATTGCCCTTGCCGGCTGGACCGAGATCGGCGCCCGATTGCGCGATGACCTTCTCGCCGAGCTGCTCGCGCAGAACTCGCGTCTTGACCTCCTGCACCTCGCCCTCGGGCAGCTCCAAAAGCTGGAATGGGCCGTAGGAGACGCGGATCAGGCGGTTCACCTCGAGGCCGAGATGAGCGAGCACGTTGCGCACCTCGCGGTTCTTGCCCTCGCGGATCGCAACCACGAGCCAGACGTTCGCACCCTGGTCGCGTTCGAGCGTGGCTTCGATCGGTCCGTATTTGACGCCGTCGACCTCGACGCCTGCGGCGAGCTGATCGAGCTGCGCCTGCGTGATCTCGCCATGGGCGCGAACGCGATAACGCCGCGTCCAGCCGGTGTCCGGCAATTCGAGCACGCGCGCCAGCCCGCCGTCATTCGTGAGCAGCAGCAGGCCCTCGGTGTTGAAGTCGAGCCGGCCGATCGAGATCAGCCGCGGCAGGCCCTCGGGCAGATTGTCGAATACCGTCGGTCGCCCCTCCGGGTCGCTGTGCGTCGTCATCAGCCCGCGCGGCTTGTGATACAGAAACAGCCGCGTGCGCTCGCGCTCCGGCAGCGGCGCGCCGTCGACCTGGATCACGTCGTTCTCGGTGACGTCGAGCGCCGGCGAGTTGATGATGCGGCCATTCACCGTCACGCGGCCCTGCGTGACCATCTCCTCGGCATCGCGCCGCGAGGCCAGCCCTGCGCGCGCCAGCACCTTGGCGATGCGCTCGCCCGCCTTCTTCGGCGCGGCCGGCTCGGCCGCGACGCGGGGGCTGCGCTTGTCCGTCTCCGGCTTGCGCTCGCGATAGGCGCCGCGGCCGCCAAACGCCGGGCGCTTGGCGAAGACCTTGCTGTCGTCCTCGTTGTCGCGGCGCGGCCGCTCGGAGAAGCCTTCGCCGCCGCGGCGCTCGCTGCGCGGATGCTCCTGCCAATCGGTGCGGCCCTCAGGACGGCGACGCGGCTTGTCGAAGCCGCGGTCGTCGCCGCGATCACGCGGACGATCGAATTTCGGCCTGTCGAACTTCGGCTTGTCGAACTTGGGACGATCCTCACGGCTGCGCTCGGTGCGCGGCCGGTCAAAGCTGCGCCCGCCTTCTCGCGGCGGACGCGCACTGCGCTCCGAACGATCTCCCTCCGCGCCGCGCTTCTGCCACGGCTTGCTCTCGCCACGGGCCGGACGATCGCCAAACTCCTTGCGCGGACCACGCGGTCCGGCCCCGAACTTGCGTTCGCCACGATCGCCATCAGCACCGCGGGAAAACTTCCTTTCGCCGCCGAACTTGCGCTCCGGCCGATCGCCGCTGCGCGGCGGACGGTCGCCAAAGCTGCGCTCCGCCCGAGGCCGGTCGCTGCGATCGCGGGCGCCTTCGCCGCGCGGCGTATAGGGCCGCTTGTCACCGTCACGCTCGCGCGCAGCGTAGGGTTTGCGCTCGCCGAACTTGCGCTCGGACGATCGCCCGGCAGGACGAGCCTCGTCGCGACCAGTGCGCGGCGTATAGGGACGCTTCTCGCCGCCCCGCTCGTCCCGATCGAATTTGGGCCGGTCACCCCGCGGCTTGAAGGCGCGCTTCTCGCCATCGCCGTCCCGCGCCGGGCGCGCGGCATAGGGCCGATCGCCACGCGGCCGCTCATCGCGGTTGAACCGTGGCTTGTCGCCAAAGGATTTGCGCGGCGCATCGCCCTCGTCGCGGCGGCGCGGCGCGCGGCCCTCGTCGAAGGCGCGCTTGCCCCGGCCACCCGCTTCCTTGTCGCCGAAGCCGCGCTTGGCGAACTTCTTCTCCGGCCCGCGTGCGGCGCCCGAGCGTCCCTTGCCGCCCTCGGACCGCCCCCGCGGGGCGCCGCCGCGGCGGCCGCGGGAATCGTTGTCTTTGTCGGTGGTGCGGGGCATGAAGGTCTCACTTCGAGGTGCAGGACGAGGCGTGAACCGCGCGCTTCTGAAGCAGCGCATGTCACGCAGGAAATCGGGGTCCGGTTGTGCTGAAGGGCGATCCAGTAGCAGACTTGGGCGGGCGTGACGAGCCATGAACGGCCCTTCTTTCATGGATTTGGCGCTGAAAGCGGCCGAATCGGCCGCACTTTCCGGCGAGGTGCCGATCGGCTGCGTCGTGGTGCGGAACAACGCGGTGATCGCCACCGCCGCCAACCGCACTTTGACCGACCGCGACCCGACCGCGCATGCCGAGATCCTGGCACTGCGGCAGGCGGCCCAGGTCGTCGGCAGCGAGCGGCTGGTCGAGTGCGACCTCTACGTCACGCTCGAGCCGTGCACGATGTGCGCCGGCGCGATCTCCTTCGCGCGCATCCGACGGCTGTATTACGGGGCCGCCGATCCGAAGGGCGGCGCGGTCGAGTCGGGCGTGCGCTTCTTCACTGCGCCGACCTGCCATCACGCGCCGGAGGTCTATTCGGCCGTGGGCGAGCAACAGGCGGCGCAGATGCTCAAGGAGTTCTTCAAGGCGCGGCGATGAGGCTCGGTCAGCCTATGCAGCCGCCTCCTTGCGCAGCGCGCGAAAGCTCATGCGAACAGGGAGGCTGGAGACGCCGCTCATGAAGGGCGACCGCACCCGGCGCACCCGCCCGGCCAGTTCGATCCGCTCGGTCCGGCGCAGCAGCTCCGCAAATAGCACCCGCATCTGCATCCGCGCCAACTGCAATCCCATGCAGATGTGCGGGCCACGGCCGAAGGCGATGTGCGGGTTCGGACTGCGATCGATCCGGAACGCGCCGGCATCTTCGAACACGGCCTCGTCGCGGTTGGCGGAATGGAAGAACAAGGCCAGCGCATCGCCTTCGCGAATGCGTTGCCCCGCGACCTCGGTGTCGCGGACCGCGGTGCGCATGAAGTGCCGCACCGGCGAGGTCCAGCGCAGCATTTCCTCGATCGCCGGATCGAGCAGCTCGGGCTCGGCCCGCAGCCGCGCCATCTGCTCGGGCGCTGCAAGCAGCGCCGCCAGGCCGCCGGCCAATGCGAGCGCCGTCGTATCGTGGCCCGCCGTGACCAGCAGGATGAAGTAGGAGATCAGCTCGTAATGCGGCATCGCCGCGCCATGCGGCGCGGCATGCGCAATCAGGCTGGCGAGATCGTCGCGCGGCCGGGCGCGCCGATCGGCCACGACGGCTTCGAAATAATCGCGCAGCGCCAGCATGGCCATCCGCATCGTATCGCCCGGCGACTCGGCCAGACGGCGCTTCGGATCCTCGGCGCCCACGAAGGCCTGGGCCAGCCACGCAAGCCGGGCATCGTCGGCCTCCGGCGTGCCCAGCATGCGGCCGATCACCCGGAAGGTGAAGGGCAGCGCCACGTCAACAGCGAAATCGCATGCGTCCCCGTGCGCAGCAACCCGGTCGACGATCTCGGCTGCCCATTGTGCCAGCCAGGTTTCCATCGCGCGCAAGGCCGGCGGCGCGAAGGCGCCCTGGATGATGCCGCGATAAACGCCATGATCCGGCGGATCCATCTCGGTCAGGCCGCGCACGAGTTGCGGCTTGCCGGTGACACGCTGCAGCACGGCCTCGGCGGTCTCGCTGGCAAGATAAGTGCGCGGGCCCGCGGCAAACTCATTGCTCCGTGTCTCGATCGAAACGATGTCGGCGTAGCGCGTGACAGCCCAGAACGGACGCACGCCGGGGCGTTCGACCCAATGCAGCGGCGCGCGCTGGCGCAGCAGCGCGCAGGCGCGTTCCAGCCGCGTTGGATCAGCGTGACCTCGCGAGGAGATCAGCACGTCCACAGCGCGCTCGATGGCGGCGCTGCGGCGATCTGTCTGCGAGGATAGCGACGGAACAGCCGACATCAGTGCGAGGGCCCCGCTTGCGACGGCGCGGCATGAGGCAAGCGGCGCACCAGGAGCGTGAACTCCTTCATGCCGTAGTTGCCGATGACCTCGACGGCCGCCGCAAACTCCTGCTCGCAGTGGGTGGCCCAAACGTCCGGCGTCGTGCGATACAGGCGCGCCTTGGCAGGATCGCCTTCCTGCTCCTCGTCCGCGGCAGCTCGCATGAAATTGACGGCAAAGCCGCGCCGGCTGGTCGCGAACATGCGCTGCAACATGGCCTTGATGTAGCCTTCCCAGGCGTCGCGCGAATAGCCGACATTGACGTTCATGATACCCGAGGCGACTGAATAGTCGGCGACACGCGGGCTATCGAGAGCGACGGAGAATCGTCGCAATGGTCCAGCAAAGCGCCGCCGTGCCCGGCGGATCATGGCATGCGAGAAGTCGATACCGAGATAATCGATCTCGCATGACGGAAAGCGTGCCGCCAGAAACGGCACCAGCGCGCCGTAACCACAGCCGATGTCATTGAGGCTGAACGCTGCAGTCGCATCGCACAGCTTCATAAGCTGCACGAAGCGCAGGCTCTGCGTCGCCTCGCACGACCAGTCAACACCGCGTGGCGTCGCGCCATGACGCGCGACGCAGTTGGTGTAGTAAGCATCGACGTCGGCCTGGATCGAACCGAGCATCGGAACGTCCGGCCCCATGCGCGTAGCAGATCCGGCGCTCACTGCATGCTGAGCTCTCGCGGCCGCCGCTCCCGAACCGTCTTGGCAATCTGCTGCCGCATGACGCGGCCGGGCGTGGTCGGGATAGACACGATGACATGCACCTCTGATGAGAACACGACGGGCCTTCCGCGAGAGACCATGACGCGCGGATCCTCCGCGGCGGAATGGCAGACGAGCGAGATCGGCAACGGCGCATCCGATTCCAGATCGTCCTTGAATGCCTCGACCACCCGGTCGTGACCGTTCATCCCGTCGCGATCGGAAGGATAGGTCTTGAGATGGTCCAGGAACTTGTACCAACGACGACGCTCGTTCAAATCGCCCGGCACGATACCGAGCAGAGTGAAAGAGCGCTGCAGACCGTGCTCAGCGGAAAAAATCCTGAATTCGCGCTGCAACGCGGCCATCTCGGGCACCGCATCGGTCTCGAAACGCTTGTTGAACTGCACGATGACGTCGAGCGTCGTGCTGTCCTTCATCATCATCCCCATGACGAATATCCTCCCCTCAGCACAAAATGAACCGGTGTCATGATGCCTTCTTTTCCGCGTACCATCAAGGACGATCTGCCGCCGACGGGGATGACGAAGCTGACCGGCGCAAGGCAGCGCTCAGCCTCGCACGCGCACATCAGCGCCGAACGGGATCGGTGATCGCTCGGGACCGCACGGCCCGATGGATATCGTCGTCAGAGCAGAGGGGGCGAGCAAAAAGCCTCGTGTCCGAAGACGAAGCCCGCGGTCTCCTCACTTCTTGCGTTTTTCGACCCGCCTTGCCCGGACGGTCTCAGCGGCCTGCTTGCGTGCCTCACGACCGGGCGTCGTCGGGATTGAGATGATGACGTGCTTGTCGAGAGAGAAAACGATCGGACGTCCTTCGGACACGGCGACACGGGGATCCTCTGCCGCAGAGTGACAGACGATCGAGACCGGCAGCGGCTTTTCGCACTCCAGATCATCCTTGAATGCCTGGATCACACGATCATGGCCGTTCACGCTGGCGATGTCCGATGGATACGTCTTCAGAAACTCGAGAAACTTATACCAGCGCCGCCGCTCGGACCAATCGGCAGGCACGATTCCGAGCAAAGCAAAGGACTGCTGTAGACCATGCTTCAGCGAGAAGACCCCGAACTCCCGTTGTAGCTCAACCATTTCGGGCAAAGCATCAGCATCGAACCGTTTGTTGAGCTGCACGATAATATCAAGGGTAGTACTGTCTTTAATCATTACCCCCATTGTAACCCCCAAATCTGAAAAAGCTGGAATTCAACGAATCGACAATGCATGCATCATTGCATTGCTTCAAGATGCAATTGCAGTTTCTGAACTAATGAACGCAGACAGAACGCACCGGAGACATTCATCAAATGTCGTATCTGCTCGAGAAGTCCCGCAGCCTGCTCGTTCCTGCCGGCTCCGGCAAGAGCAAGGCCCAGGATGATCGTCGCGTAACACTCCGCGACTCGATCCGTCTTTCGTTTGGCTACAAGGATCGCCTGTTTGCTGGCCTCGATAGCGGCATCGAAGTCCTCACTCCGGTAAAGCAGATCGGCATTTATGGCAGCCATGCGCGCCTCAAGCTCGAGCCCGGTTCTTGCGGCCCGTGCGGCTTCGATCGCGCCAACCATCTCATTCGTCGCATCGGCGAATCGACCAGTCAAAGCCTGTTCGAGGCTTGCACAGAGCAAGGTGAGCACGCGGATGTAGGGAATGCCGGATGTTTCAGCGAGATCGGAAACTCGCCTTGCGTGCTCGCGCGCAAGACCCTGGTCTCCGACGATCCATGCTAGCTCCACCAGGTTGAAGTGCGGAACGAACTGAAGCACCGGTGCGACCTCGGATGAAGGCTGCTGCACCAGTTCGAGAAGCTCGCTGCGAGCATCCTCGATTTGGCCGAGATGAGCCATTGCGCGCGCCCTGATGCATCTCACCCAATAGCTGACGTCGAAGCCGAGAATCTGGTTCGGGTTCAAACCAAGCGTGACGTGACTGTCGAAGCCGGCTTGGCTTGCCATCGCAGCGATAGCCGTATTGGCCGCCGAGAGCGCCTCGTTCATCCGTCCCGAATGTGTGTATGCCTGCGCCAGCATGGCGTTGACGGTCGCGTAGCGGCCGACATCCCCCTCGCCCGAGGTCAGCTTGATGGCGTTCTGCGCCAGGTCGACGTAGTCATCGGCCGCTCCCGTCGAAGCGAGCACGCGTCCATAAGCGCCGATCAACAACGGCTCATGCGCCTTGTCGGAGGAGCGTGCAAATCTCAACGCTTCCTCAGCAAACGGCTTGACTTCTTCGGCCGAGATGCCTTCGCGCCAGCCGAAGTTCAGGATCTGGCCGCTGGCCAGCGCTCGCAGGCGGTCGACGCGCTCCGATTGCGGCAGCGCCTGCAGCAGGGAGCGGATCTTCTTCCACAGCCGCAGTGCCTCGGCCGTATTGGTGCGGCCGATCCAGCGCGCCGCGCGCTGCAGATGCTCGACGGCCTGCATGGTCTGGCCGGCGAATTCGTAATGCGAGGCGATCAGGGCGGCGAACTCGTCCTGCGTGCCCCAATCCAGCGCCTCGATCGCCTTGGCCACGGCCACGTGCACGCCGCTCAGGCGCGAGCGCAGCTGCATGGCATAGGCCACCTCCTGGATCAGCGGATGGCGGAAGGCGAGCACGCCCATGTCGAACGGCGGCAGATCATAGAGAAGATCGGCATGTCTCAGTTGTGCGAGCGCGTCGAACAGATCCGCCTCGCTGAGCCCGACGACCGGCTTGAGCACGGCGAGCGCGACCGAGCGGCCGATCACAGCCGCTGTTTCCAGGACGCTCTTGGCGGTCTCGCTCAGACGGTCGATGCGGGCCGCTACCACGGCATGCACCGTCGGCGGCAGCGGAATCGGGCCGATCCCGCCCTTCAGCCGATAGGCGCCGCGCTCACCCTCGAACCCACCGCTCTCGGAGACCGCGCTCGCCAATTCCTCGAGGAAGAACGGATTGCCCTGAGCGCGCTCGACGATGTCGCGCGCCAGCACCTCCAGCGAAGGATCGTCACCAAACACCCCGCGCAGCAGCTCGCTGGCCTCCTCGGAGGCCAGCGGAACGATGTGCAGTTCGTGAAATGGGACCTGCTGCATGAAGGAGGCGGCGAAACCCGGCCTGTAGTTCACGACCAGCAGCGTCTTGGTGCCGATCGTGGCCTCCGCGAGCGCCTCGACGAACTCCTCGCTGGCCTCGTCGATCCAATGCAGATCCTCGATCATGATCACCATGGCGCCATCAGCCGGCGCGGCGCGGAACAGCGTCTTGAACACGTTCAGGAGACGGGTCTTGAACACGCCGGGATCGAGCCGGAGCGCCGGACGTGACGGATCGGCGAGGTTCATGAAGTCCAAGAGCAGGACCAGCGCCGTGTCGGGCATGGCAATGGCTTCGAGCCGGTCGACCACGCGCTGGCGCGACACCTCCACCGGCTCCTTCGGCCGGATGCCGAAGAAGTCGCGCAGCAATTCGAGCACCGGCTGGAACGGGGTGGCGCGGCCATGTGCCAGCACGCGCGCCTCGTAGACGCGAATGCCCTGGCGGCGACAGTGCTCGGCGAACTCGAAGCACAGCCGGCTCTTGCCGATGCCGGCCTCACCCACAATGCCGACGACAGCGCCGCGCGCCGCCAGGACGTCGTCGAGCTCGCGTTCGAGCACGGCGAGCTGAGCGTTGCGCCCGATCAGCGGCAACAGGCGCTGGCCGCTACGGAAGACGTCGCTCGCCGGCGCACTGAGGCGGCCGATCAGCTTGTAGATCGACACCGGCGAGGCAATGCCGCGCAGCGTGTGGGTGCCGAGCGGCTCGGCTTCGACGAACTGCCTGGCGCCGGTGTAGGTTTCCTTGCTGATCAGGATGGTCCCGGGCTCGGCCATGTGCTCCAGACGATTGGCCAGATGGACGTTGGCGCCGGCCGCGTCGTAGGTCTGGTACATGCTGTTCTCGACGACCTGGACGATCACCTCGCCGGTGTGCAGTCCGACCCGGACCTGCAAATGCGGGTCGGCGAGGCGCGCGATGGAGTCCTGCATCGCCAGCGCGCCGAGGCAGCCGCGAACCGCATGATCCTCATGCGGCACCGGCGCCCCGAACAGGGCCATGACGCCGTCGCCCTGCGTCTTGTTGACGACGCCGTCGTAGCGGTGAACCGCCTCCTTCATGAGGTTGAGCACCGGATCGAGCCGCTGCATCGCGAGCTCGGGATCGCCGAGGCTATCGATCAGCTGGGTGGAATCCCGGATGTCGGCGAACAGGATGGTGAGACGCTTGCGTTCTCCGCCCTTGCTGCTCAGGGTCCTCAGGACGCGCTGCGCCGCCTGGTCGGGCGGAGCCGGCCGGCCGGGCAACGGCGCGCCGCATTGGCCGCAGAACCGATTCGACGGGCTGTTGGTCTGGTTGCAAGCCTCACATCTGAGGCCGAGCGGCTCGCCGCACCGGTCGCACGAGGCTCTCCCTGGCTGATTCTGCCTGCCGCACCGCGCGCATTCCATGGCCCCTCCGTTCCACGGCGGAACTGATTCATCCCATCACGGCATGAGTCTATGGAACTGCCACAATTCTCGCGGGAAAAATAGCCTTGCAGGGCCGACTACGGCGATCACGATGCTCAGCCCTGAGCGCTTTCCTGCGCCACCGCCTGCCAGGCAATGTCGCGCCGGCAGAAGCCGTCGGTCCATTTGATGCGGTCGACGGCCTGATAGGCCCGCGCCTGAGCCTCGGTGACGCTCTTTCCCGACGCGCAGACATTGAGGACGCGCCCGCCATTGGCGAGAATGGCGCCGTCCTTCGCCACCGTGCCGGCGTGGAAGATCTCCACGCCCTCGATCCGCGCGGCGTCGTCGAGCCCCTCGATGACACCGCCCTTGGCGTAGTCGCCGGGATAGCCACTCGCGGCCATGACCACGGTGACGGCGGCGTCGGGAAACCAGCGCAGGTCGAAATTCTTCAACTGCCCGTCGCAAGCGGCCAGCATGGCGGGCACGAGATCCGACATCATCCGCAGCATCAGCACCTGACATTCCGGATCGCCGAAGCGCACGTTGTATTCGAACAGCTTCGGCCCCTGGGCGGTCAGCATCAGACCGGCATAGAGAATGCCCTTGAACGGAGTGCCACGCGCATTCATTCCGGCGATGGTCGGCTGAATAATCTGATTCATGATCCTGTCATGAATCTCCTGCGTGACGAACGGCGTCGGCGAATACGCCCCCATGCCGCCGGTGTTCGGTCCCTGGTCGTGATCGAACACCCGCTTGTGGTCCTGGGCGGAGGCCAGCGGTATCGCGGTCTCACCGTCGCACAGCGCGAAGAACGACACCTCCCGCCCTTCGAGAAACTCCTCGATGACGACCTCGGCGCCCGCGACGCCGAAGCCGCCCTCGAACATCATCTTGATGGCGTCCTCAGCCTCGGCAACCGTCTTGGCGACGACGACCCCCTTGCCGGCCGCGAGCCCGTCTGCCTTGACGACGATCGGCGCCCCGTGCTCGCGGACATAAGCGAGCGCCTCGGGGGCATTGTCGAAGCGGCAGTAGGCGCCGGTCGGGATGTCGTATTCGGCGCAGAGATCCTTGGTGTAGCCCTTGGAGCCCTCGAGCTTGGCGGCAAGCCTGGATGGGCCGAACGCCTTGATGCCCGCAGCCTCGAGATCGTCGACGATGCCGGCGGCGAGCGGCGTCTCGGGGCCGACCACCACCAAATCCACCTTGTTCGCCCGGCAGAAGGCGATCACCGACGCATGATCGGCGACGTCGAGCGCGACACATTCGGCCTCCTTGGCGATCCCGGCATTGCCGGGGGCGCACCACAGCTTGGTGAGCAGCGGCGAGCCGGCAATCTTCCAGGCGAGCGCGTGCTCGCGGCCGCCGGAACCAAGGAGCAGAATGTTCATCGTCGATGCCGTCGCAGGGGTGGGCCAATTTGGACGCCCCAATTGCCCGGCCGTCGCTACAGAGTCAAATCATGGCTCGGACGGCTTGACGGCGGCGCCGGCGATGATCTCCTGCAGGCTGGCGACGTGGCGGGCGAACGCCGCCCGGCCGGCCGCGGTCGCCGTCACCGTGGTCTGCGGCTTCTTGCCGACGAAGGCCTTGTCCACGGCGACGTAGCCGGCGCGCGCCAGCGTGTCGATATGGGCGCCGAGATTACCGTCGGTGGCGCCGGTCAGCTTCTTCAGCCGGACGAATTCCAGCCCGGCCCCGGCAGGCAGGGCATTCAGCGCCGCCATGATCTTCAGCCGCAGCGGTTGGTGGATGATCTCGTCGAGCTCCGCCAAACCGTCAGCCCCGCCGCATCCACAAGCCGCCGAGAACCAGGCCGCCGCCATTGACGAACGCCATCCACAACGGGAAAGCCGCGCCGATGAAGAGGTAGCCGACCAGGGTCAACGCGGTGACGCACAGGCCGAACACCGTGAAGGCCGCGCCGAACCACAATCCGGCGAGGCCGTAGAACAGCATGAAATAGACCGGCCAGAACGCGCCCATTTCACGCGGTCCGAAATGGCCAATCGCTTCGACGAAGAAGCCGAACGCAAAGAACATGACGAAGGCGAGCAGGGCCCGGAGATCGAAGCTGCGGACGCCGGAACGCGCCTTCTCCGTCGCGCCCAACACCACCGATCCGGCCAGACCGAGGACATAGACCGACAGCCAGGCCTTGTCGGCGTAGTAAGGCGCCAGATAGGTCACGAGATTGCCGGCAAAGACGAGGACGCCCCAAAGGATCATCATCAGGCTCGACAGCCGATAGATCTGCGACTGCCGCACGCGCTTCGTGACATCCTCGATGTCGCTGAGCGCCCGCGCGGCTTCCAGGCTGTCGATCATGCGGCTTGAACCCCTAGCGCGTCGCCACGTCATCGGCGATCGCGCTCACCGCCTGCGGCGCCGACACGATCTCCATGTGATTGACGCCGGCGATCAGCTTCACGTCAACGCCGGGCGCGACGGCGTGCACCGCATCTGCATATTTGTCGGCGAGCATCAGCTCATCATCGGCGCCAGCGATGAGGGTCACCGGGTGCTTCGCCGCAGCGAGATCGGCCTTGTAGCCACGGGTCGCGAAATTGCGGAACAGCCGGTAGCTGTAGGTCGAGGCCACGAACTTCTCCGAGTTCGGCCTGACAGCAAAGGCCAGCGCGGGCAGCGCCTCGCAGCATCTCAGGCCGACGCGATCGAGCACGCCGAGCGCGAGGATGCGCGGAATGTCGGGACTGGCCCAACCGCCCGAGCTCTCCCGGTTGGTGGGCGCGTCATAGCCGAGATAGGGCGACAGCAGCACGGTGCGCGCGAACAGGTCCTGGGTCGGCGCGCTGGCCGCGCGCAGCGCGAAGCCGCCGCCGGCCGAATGGCCGAGCAGCACGATCGGCTGGGACGGCGCGGTCCTCCTGACCTCTGCGACGAGATCGGCCAAATCATCCTCGAGCTGGCCGAGATAGCCGATGTCGCCGCGGGTGCCTGAGCCGCCATGGCCGCGGATGTCGGGCGCGAACGTGTCGATGCCCCGGGCGGCAAGCCCATCCGCCAGCGCATGCACGGCGACGCTCGAGCCGGAGGAGCCGTGCACGAGGATGGCAACCTTGCCGATCGGCGTCGCCCGCGCCGGATAGTGGCGGTAGGCGAGCTCCGTGCCGTCCCGGGCGCTGAAGCGCTGTAGGGCCGGCATGGTGCTCCGATCGACACGCCCGACGGTCTCCGAGATCGATTTCAGCTCGGGCGGGCGCACCAACGGCGTCGCGATCATCCCGCCCAGAAGAAGGGCAAGGGCCCCGGCGAGGCCGAAGCCCCAACCGATGAGCCGACGCACGATCTTGATGCTTGACCGCATACCCCTCTCCATTTTCTATAGAGTCCTCTGTAATACAGAGTTATCGAAAAGGCAACGGCTTGATTGGCGGCGGACGCGGAAAGCCCCTACCTTGGCAACTGCTCCCCGAACCGAATCAAACAGCGATGCCGCCTGCGGAAGCCTTGCCCAACGCGCCCGAATTCACCGTCACCGAGCTGTCCTCGGCGCTGAAGCGCACGGTCGAGGACCAGTTCGGCCATGTCCGGGTGCGCGGCGAGATCACCGGCTTTCGCGGGCCGCATTCCTCGGGGCATTGCTATTTCGCGCTCAAGGACGAGAGCGCCAAGATCGAGGCGGTGATCTGGAAGGGCGTGCATGGCCGCATGCGCTTCAAGCCCCAGGAAGGGCTCGAGGTGATCGCCACCGGCAAGCTCACCACCTACCCGAATTCGTCGAAGTACCAGATCGTCATCGAGGCGCTGGAGCCGGCCGGGATCGGCGCGCTGATGGCGCTGATGGAGGAGCGCAAGCGGAAGCTCGGCGCCGAAGGACTGTTCGATCCCGCACGCAAGCAACTGCTGCCGTGGCTGCCCGAGGTGATCGGCGTCGTCACCTCGCCGACCGGGGCAGTCATCCGCGACATCCTGCACCGGCTCGAGGACCGCTTTCCTCGCCGCGTGCTGGTCTGGCCCGTGAAGGTGCAGGGCGAAGGCTCGGCCGAGCAGGTTGCCGCCGCGATCCGCGGCTTCAACGATTTGCCGCAGGATGGCCCGATCCCGCGGCCCGACGTGCTGATCGTCGCGCGCGGCGGCGGCTCGCTGGAGGACCTGTGGTCGTTCAACGAGGAGATTGTGGTCCGCGCCGCGGCCGAGAGCATGATCCCGCTGATCTCGGCGGTCGGCCACGAGACCGACGTGACCTTGATCGATTTCGCCGCCGACAAACGTGCGCCGACGCCGACAGCAGCCGCGGAAATGGCGGTGCCGGTGCGCAGCGAGCTGATGCAGGAGGTCGCAAGCCTCGCGCGCCGTGTCAGCGTCTGCTGGCAGCGCGGCCAGGAGAGCCGCCGCAACGAGCTGCGCGCCGCCGCGCGCGCTTTGCCCGGCGCCGGCGATCTGCTCGCCATTCCCAGGCAGCGGCTGGATTCGGCGGCCGCCAGCCTGCCGCGCGCGCTCAAGACCAACACGCATGTGCACTTTCGCCAGTTCGCAGCGGCGAGCGCCAAGCTCACTCTGCGCGTGCTGCACGCGCAGATCGCGCAATCGCGCCATCGCCTCATCGCTTCGTCCGAGCGGCTGTCGCTGTCGTCGCGCGGCCAGCTGCACCGGCGGCGCGAGCGATTCGAGGCGCTCGACGCCCGCTTCAAGGCCTCGCGCCAGGCCTATGCGCAGGCCAAGCGCCAGGCCATCGGTCGCGAGCGCGACCGAACCGAACGTCTTGCCGAGCGGGCCCGGCGCGCGTTGCAGACTCAGCTCCAGCGCCTGACGGCCCGCGTGGGACAGAACGAAAAGCTCCTCACCGCGCTGTCCTATCGCAGCGTGCTGGCGCGTGGATTTGCACTGGTGCGCGACGAGGCCGGCCATCCGTTGCACCATGCCGCGAGCATCGGTCCGGGCGCCGCACTCTCGATCGAATTTGCGGACGGCAAGGTCACGGCCACGGCGGGCGCGGACCGCCCGCTTCCAGCCGCGGCGCCAGCATCGCCAAAAGCCCCGCGTGAGGGCAAGCCTTCGGCGCCGAAGCGCACGCCCGATCCCGCCGATCAGGGCAGCCTGTTCTGAGTGGTCCTCAGCGCGCGAGCCAATCGGCCACGAGCTTCTGCGCATCGGCACGCGCCTCGGGATCCGAGCCGACATGGCCGCGCTCGGGCGCCCCGGCGTCCGACCCTGCGACTTGATGCAGCGGCAGGTTCACACGATCGAAATCGTGATAGGCGCCGGGATAGATGACGATGCGGGTCAGCGCGCTGCGGCCGCGCGCGCCATCGATCATCTGTCGGCACGCCGGCGGCGAATAGACGTCGTCCAGGCCGCCGATCAGCACCAATGTCGGGACGCGCGTGCTCCAGCCGAGGCCGGACGAGGCGCGGCAATCCGGATAGAACGCCACCGCCGAGCGGAAATCCGGCGAGACATGCTCGGGCAATTGCGGGCGCACCGCCCACAACAGCGCGCTCGCGCCGCTGGCCCAGCCAACGAGGCTGACCCGGTCGGGCATCGCCCAGGCTTGCTCGGCCAGCCATTTCTGCGCGATCACGATGTCAGCGACACGCTCGCGCCGGCCGCTGATACGACGCTCCTTGACGCGGCATTGCGGCCCCAGTCCGCGCGAGCCGTAGCTGTCCGGCAGCAGGACGGCCTTGCCGTCCTTGACCAGTTCCTCGGCCCAGTCGCGATAGCGCGGCAGCACCGGCTCGGAGCGGCCGGAAAGCCCGCCACAGCCGTGCAGCGCAACCACGACCGGAAATGGGCCGGCCCCCTTCGGCCGGTAGAGCTGGGCGCGCAGCACATAGCTTCCCGAGGGGATCTCGACCGCGATGGGCGCCGGCAACGGCTCAGCCAAGGCCGAAAACGCCGTGGCGCAGAGCATTGAGACGACGATGGCGACGAGGGAGCGCATCAAACCAGCCGGGCGGGACAAGCGGCGGATATTGAAACCTAGCTAGCACGGAGTTTCGTGCAGAAGCATCACAAATCAGTGGGTTTGCGCGGGGGGACAGCGTCCCCCATCTATGCTAGGAAATCATCGAAATTCGGCCTGTCGTGTGCGCGCGGCGCCCACGTAGGGGGACTTCACGTCAAGGAATTGGAGATCGCGGACGTGCTCAACAAGTTTGGTCCCTCGGGCCAGGGCGAGGCGCAGGTGCAGTATCTGGATGGCGATTTCCGCGTGATCTCGCCGGGAAGCTATGTGCGCTGCGCGGTCACCGATGTGCGGATTCCGCTGGACGAGCTGAAGTATTGGAGTGTCGATCTGCAGGAAGCCTATGCCCTGCCGAGCGCCGTGCTGCAGCGGCATTATCCGGGCGCATTGAAAGCCAGCGGCTGACCGTTCCGCTTCGCTGACAGCCGCTGCACAACCAACGCGCGCAACGCGGCGAGATCGCCGAACTGCAGTGTCACCGGGAATGCCATGACATCGGGCGCGGCCTCGTGGCCGCGGAACCGCACGAGATCTTTTTCCGTGGTCACCAGGGCAAATCCATCACGCCTGGCTTCGTTGGCAAGGGCTACGACGTCGGCCGTCGTGAATGGGTGGTGATCCGGAAAGGCACGCTCGCGCCTGACGTCGAGACCGGCACCGCGAAGGGTGCGGAAGAATCGGGCGGGATCGCCGATCCCGGCAAACGCCAGCAGCGGCCTGCCCTGCAGCGCCGCGACGATCTGCGCATCGGGCTGCAACGCGGCTGAAAACACCGGCTTGCCGGCCGCCAACACATGTGAGGCGACCGCCTCGCTGGCTCGGCCGCTACCGATCACGACCAACGCGTCGGTGCGCGCCAGCTGCGGTGGCAGCGGCGCGCGCAACGGGCCCGCGGGAAACACCTCGGAATTGCCGAGACCGCGCGCGCCGTCGATCACGATCAACGCGAGATCCTTGGTGATCGACGGGTTCTGGAAGCCATCGTCCATCAGAATGACGGAGGCGCCCTGCGCCTTGACGAGACCGATGCCGTCGGCGCGGCTGCGCGCCACGACGACCGGCACTCGCGCCGCCATCATCAGCGGCTCGTCACCGACATCGGCAGCCTCATGGACAGCTGGATCGACGACGACGGGCCCGTGCAGCCGGCCGCCATAGCCACGGCTCAGCACCACCGGCTGCTCGCCGAGGTCACGCAGCATATCGGTCAGCGCCAGCACGGTCGGCGTCTTGCCGGCTCCGCCGACATGGAAATTGCCGACACAGATCACCGGCAGGCCGGCATCGATGCCGGCTTGCGCCATGCGGCGTGCGGCAACGGCGCCGTAGAGTTTCGAGAGCGGGAACAGCAGACGCGATTGCCAGGACGGCGGCCGATGCCAGAAGGCCGGCTCACGCATCGCCGGCTGCCCCCATTTCGAGCCTGACCTGCAATAGATACGGCTCCAGCGCCGACAGCGTCCGCTCCAGCGCGCCACCGAGCTGATCGACCACGCGCGTTCCTGCCGCAACCAGGCTGTTGCCGGCTGCGGGATCAGCGAGCAGCTGCCGGAGTTGGCGGATCAGCGCCTCCTGATCGTGGGCGAGCCTGGCTCCCCCGGCTTTGTCCAGCGACTCATAGACGTCGGTGAAGTTGAACACGTGGGGTCCGTGCACGATGGCCGCGCCGAGCTTGACGGCCTCGATCGGATTCTGACCGCCATGCTCGACCAGCGACCCCCCCATGAACACGACCGGCGCCAGCCGGTAGAACAGGCCGAGCTCACCCATCGTGTCAGCGACGTAAATGTCGGTGCCGGCGAGCGGCTGTTCCTCGCGCGAACGCAAGGCGCCCTGCAGGCCGGCGCTTGCGACGAGTTCGGCGACGGCCGGGCCACGATGCGGATGGCGCGGCACGATCACGGTGAGCAGCGACGGATAGGTAGCCGACAAGGCCTTGTGGGCCGCGATCAGGATCTCGTCCTCGCCGGGATGCGTGGAGGCGGCGACGACGACCGGACGGCCGCGCGTCATCGCCGTGAGCCGATCGAGCTTCGCCGGATCGGCGGGCGGCGCCGGCACGTCGAGCTTGAGATTGCCGGTGGTGATGACGGTGCGCGCGCCGAGCGCGGAGAACCGGTCGGCGTCCGCCTGCGACTGCGTCAGGAAGAGATCAAAGCGTCCCAGCAAAGCGGAGATGGTGCCGGACATGCGGCGCCAGCGCGGGAACGAGCGCGGCGACATGCGGCCGTTGATCACCACCATCGGCACCCGCCGCGAGGCGCCGGCGAGGATGAGATTCGGCCAGAGGTCCGACTCGATGAACAGCCCGAGCGAGGGACGCCAATGATCGAGAAAGCGCTCGACGAAGCGCGGCGTGTCATAGGGCACGTATTGGTGGATCACGTCGGGCGGGAAGCGCTTGGCCACGATGGCGGCCGACGTCACGGTGCCGGACGTGATGAGGATGCGGATGTTGAGCTCACGCAGCCGCTCGATCAGCGCCGCCGCCGCCAGCACCTCGCCGACGCTGGCACCGTGAATCCAAACCAGCGGACCCAGCGGGCGCGTGTCGTGGCTCAGGCCGCGCCGCTCGTCGGTCCGCTCGGGATCCTCCTTGCCATGCTTGAGCCGCTGTCTGATCAGTGCCGGCGCAAGCGGCACCGCCGCCGAGGACAACCCGCGGTAGACACGCAGGGCCATCGGCAGCGGCCTAGGCACTTGATGCTCCCGACGCGACCGGCGGAGGACAGGCCTCGGGACGGCCGACGATCTCATAGGCGCGGCGCATGCACTCGTTCAGCGTCGCCTCGAGGTCGAGACGCGCCTCTTCCATCATCGCGGCGTCGGCATCGCGCGGCACGTTGATTTCCTTGATTCCCACCAATGCGCCGCGGCCGAATGGCAAATTGATGGTGGTGCTGTCCCAGTTCTTCAGGCGGATGAAGCGGCTCGTGACCATTGCGAACGGCATGATCGGACGTCCTGATTCGCGCGCGAGCATGATGATGCCCAGCCCCGCAATCCGCGCACGCTTCGGCACATCGGCGGTCGATGCCACATTATAGTTGTCTTCGAGCGCCCGCACCATCTCCTTGAACGCCCCCACCCCGCCTTTCCGGTGGAAGGAGGAGCCATGATCGCCGGAGCCGCGGATGGTTCCGATGCCGAGCCGCTCGGCGGCGATCGCGTTGAACTCGCCGTCGCGATGGCGGGAGATCAGCACCTTGGCGCGATAGCTCGGCTTGTTCTTGATGAAGGGTGTCAGCAGATGCTGGCCGTGCCAGAACGCGAAGATCGCCGGCATCTGCGGCTCGACGATGTCGTAGACCTCGGGCGGCTCATAGGTGAAGCGATTGGTCAGCCACACAAGGCGCAGGTACTCGGCCGCGAGGAACCCGACGGCGCGCTGGAACCAGCCGCTACGCAGCGTATTGCGGATCAGGTGTTTCAAGTCGCGAGCTTTGCGTCTTACTTCGCGTCCTGACCGGGATCGAGCAGCCGGTGCAGGTGAACGATGAAATAGCGCATGTGGGCGTTGTCGACCGTCATCTGCGCCTTGGCGCGCCAGGCGGCGTGGGCCGCCGCGTAGTTCGGATAGACGCCAACGATATCGACCTTGTCGAGATCCTTGAATTCGTTCTTGTCGAGATTGATGAGCTCGCCGCCGATCACGAGGTGAAGGAGCTGCTGCGAGGCGCTATCTGTCATCGGTATTGTTTCCTAGTCAACGCCTTGCAGGCGACGTGGAGGGTGCGATCCAGGGGCGTTCAGTCCGGCGGTAACCTGCGATACTGCGCGACGATGTCGGCATGTCGGTCGCGGCCCGCTGCCACCAGCATCCCGTGCACCACCTCCGGACGATTATAGAGGATCGCCTCGCCGGACAACGCGGTCATTTTACCCCCCGCTTCCTGCACGATCAAATGAGCCGCCGCAAGATCCCAATCGCGGCTTTGCCCGCCTGCAAAAGCGGCATCGAGCCCGCCATGCGCGACACGGCACAGACGCAGCGCCAATGATCCGATTCGCGGATGGAGTTCAATCCGCGCAGAACTCGGAGCCAACCGCTCAACCAACGGTTTTGGACCGGCCACCCGCGCGAAGTCGAGCACGCGTCCGGTCGAGGCCTGAACCGGCTCGTCGTTCAACGTGGTGCCGCTGCCGCGGGCGGCAAAGAAGAACTCCTCGCTGACCGGGACATGCACCGCGGCGAGTATCGGCGCACCGTGCTCGACCAGCGCGACGCTCACGCACCAGTCGTTGCGGCCGCCGAGATAGGACCGCGTGCCATCGATCGGATCGACGATCCAGACCCGCGACCGACCGAGTCTCGCCCGATCATCCGCGCTCTCTTCGGACAGCCAACCGTAATCCGGCGTTGCCGATCGCAGCCTGAGCTCAAGCAGCGCATTGACCGCCATGTCGGCTTCGGAGACGGGCGACGACGCGCCCTTGGTCCATTTGCGCAACTCCGTTCCGAACATCGAACGTGCGAGCTCGCCGGCTTCGCGCACCGCCTCCTTCAGGAGCCTGGCGTCTGTCGCGAGGCTGGTCTCGTCCGGTTTCTCGATCTCACCGTCCGCCAAGCGTCAATCCTTCGATGCGCACCGTCGGCGCATTGACGCCATAGCGGAATTCCAGATCGCTGGCAGGCGTCATCGACTTGAAGATCTCGAACAGATGCCCGGCGATCGTCACCTCGCTCACGGCATAGCCGATCTCGCCATTCTCGATCCAGAAGCCGGACGCGCCACGGCTGTAGTCACCGGTGACGCCGTTGACGCCCGAGCCGATCAGGTCCGTAACGTAGAAGCCCTGCTTGATGTCCGAGATCAGCTCCTTGGCTGTCACGACGCCGGCTTCGAGATGCAGATTGAACGGACCGGGCGAAGGCGACGACGACACGCCGCGATGGGCGTGGCCGGTCGTCACCATGCCGAGCTCGCGCGCGGTGCCCGAATCCAGCAGCCACGTCGTCAGCACGCCATCGTCGACCAGCGCGGTCTGCTTCACCTTCACGCCCTCGGCGTCGAACGGCTGCGACCGCAGCCCACGCTTGCGCAGCGGATCATCGATGATGCGGATACCCTTGGCGAACAGTTGCGCGCCGAGCTTGTCCTTGAGGAAGCTGGTCTTGCGCGCGATCGAGGCGCCATTGATGGCGCCGACCAGATGTCCGACCAGCGAGCCGGACACGCGGGGATCGAACACGACCGGCACCTGGCACGTGGCAACCTTGCGCGGATTGGCGCGCGCCACCGCGCGTTCGCCAGCGCTGCGCCCGACGGCCGCGGGCGCCAGCAGGTCGGCGCCGTGCGGAGCCGCCGTGTAGTCGTAGTCGCGCTCCATCCCGGTGCCTTCGCCGGAAATGGCGGTCGTCGAGATGCTTTGGCTCGAGCGCAGATAGGCGCCGTGAAAACCGTCGCTCGTGACCAGCACCATGCCGCCGATGCCGGTCGAGGCCGACGCACCACCGGACTTCGTCACGCCCTTCACGCCGAGCGCGGCAGCCTCCGCCTCCTGGGCACGGCGCTCCAGCTCTGCGGTCGAGGGAATCTGCGGATCGAGCAGGTCGAGCTCGGGAATGTCGCGCGCCAGCAGCGCCGGATCGGCGAGGCCGACATATTGGTCGTCAGGCGCCACCCGCGCCATCGCCACGGCCCGCTCGGCCAGCCGCGCCACGCCGTCCCCGCTGACGTCGTTGGTCGACACCACGGCCTGGCGCTTGCCGACGAGAACGCGCAGGCCGACATCGTCGCCTTCCGAGCGCTCGGATTCCTCGACGCGCCCGTCACGGACCTCGACGCCTTGCGAGATGCCGCGCACCGCGATGGCGTCGGCGGCATCGGCGCCGGCCTTCCTCGCGGCTTCCACCAGCCGCTCGGCGAGCGTTCGCAGGGCGGACTGGTCGAGCAGATCTGATTGGGCTGATGTCGACGATGAGGCTGAGGAAGAGGTCACGAACACGATCCGATCGATGTCAGGTGGGCGGCGAAGACGGCTCAATCCAAAGGAAATGTGGCCTGTTCACGCCGACTTCAAGCAGGACGGCAGACGGCACATCGGATTGTCGGCAAATCGGCAAGGTCTCGTCAATCATGCGGGGCAAGCGCTTGTCAATCATGACGGTAGGAGGATCACGCGTGAGATCTGATTAACCAGGCTTGTTAAGCCGATACGGGCGATCCGCGTGGCAAGGTCACACGCATCGACCGGGAGCATAATCCCGGCGGGGAGACCAAGCCGTGAGGCGTCAAACAGCAACAGGCGGAAGCCATTCCGCTGGGTCGGGCCGCGCCCTGCGGCTCGACCCTCTTTCCCTGCCCGTCTCGTACAGCGCGCACGATACCCGTGCCGATGGCGGAATCCGGCAGATCGAATTGCACCGGGAGCGCGTGGTCCTGCGTCGTGCCGTCAGCGGCATGCGCATGGCCCTGAACCTCCGCGTCAGCGATTTCCTCGGCATCGGCGTGCGCGAGATCGACGACACACAGGTGATGCTGGTGCTCGTCCACCGCGACCCTTCCCTGACCATCCCGCTCTGCGTCAGCGACGACCAGAACGAGATCGTTGCTGCGTGGGCGATGTGGAGCGAGACCTTCGCGCTGCCCCAGTTGCAGGACACGCGCCGGGAGGCCACGCCGCGCCGCCGCCGCCGCAACGCGATCCGCTCGCGCCGCCCGCGCTTCCTGATGCGACGCCGTGTCGGCTACCAGCTCAATCCAGCCTCGATCCATCGCGGCGAGCGCGAGATCATCGCGCGCAGCTGATCAGGTTGCGCGCAGCACGGCATCGACCAACAGCCCTGCGAACAGCAGCAGTCCGGCATCGCGGTTCGACTTGAACACCCGCAGGCACAGCGCCGGATCGGCGATATCCAGACGCCGGATCTGCCAGCCGAGATGGGCGGCAAAGCACGCCAGCCCGAGCCACGCCGCGACATGCACGTGGGCGGTCGCGAACGCGGCCCCAATCAGGATGACGGCCAGACTGTAGAAGATGACCAGCGCCAGATGCGTGCGGTCGGCAAACAGGCGCGCGGTCGACTTGATGCCGATCAGCGCGTCATCCTCGGCATCCTGATGCGCGTAGATCGTGTCATAGGCGATCACCCACGAGATCGACCCGGCGTAGAGCAGCAGCGCGGTTGCATCGATGCGGCCGAACGCGACCGCAAATCCCATCAGCGCGCCCCACGAGAAGGCGAGACCCAGCACGACCTGCGGCCACCAGGTGACACGCTTCATGAACGGATAGATCGCGACGATCAGCAGCGAGGCGATGCCGGTGGCGATCGCGAACCGGTTGAACTGCAGCAGCACCACCAAACCGATCAGGGCCTGCGCCACCAGGAAGGCGAGCGCCTGCTTCACGCCGACCTGACCGGCGGGAATCGGTCGCGAACGTGTGCGCTCCACCTTGGCGTCGAGATCGCGGTCGGTGATGTCGTTCCAGGTGCAGCCGGCGCCACGCATGACGAACGCGCCGACGAAATAGAGCCCGGTCCATGCCGGCAACATGGATAGATTCCCGGCGATCCCAGCAGCCAGAGCGGCCGACCACCAGCACGGCATCAGCAGCAGCCACGATCCGATCGGGCGATCGAAGCGGGCGAGACGCAGGTAGGGCCGGCTCCAGACCGGCGCCAGCGTATCGACCCAATTGCCGGTCGCGTCAGCAACGCGGACGGCCGTGTCGCTCATCGGGTGAGAACGTTGCCGGTCATGGTGTCGAAGGCGGATCCGCCCTTCTTGGTCGTGTTGGCCTCAGGCAACGCGGCCGACGAGCCCAGGACGTCGCTCAGGCTCGGAGCGGAGGGCCTTCCGGCCCCCGACTGCATCTGCGCCGCCACGGCACAGACCTTCTTTTCCAGCGCGTCGGTGTTCTTGTGACCGGCCTTCAGCTGATCGGCGATCTGCTGAGGAATGCCGCAGCTCGCCGAATGCGCCTCGACATATTTGATCATCTTCACTTCGGCCTTGCCGAAATTTGCGATCAGCTTGCAGGCCTCGTCAGGCGAGGCCTTGCGGTCGCTCGCGGCCTTGATCAGCTTGCCGCGACGCTCGGCTTCCTCGCGCAGCGGAATGAACTCCTTCATGCAGCTCTCCGGCGGGCCACCCTGCGGCGCGGCTCCCATCGGGGCCGGCTGGAAGCCACCACCGCCGCCGAACGCCGAGGCGCCTGGACTGGGGAACGGACTTGCCGGAGCTGCGGCCCGGGTCGGCGCCGCGCCGTTGATGGGCGGAAACGGCGAGTTGCTGGTCTGGGCCTGACCAGGCATCGGCGCGGGAAAGGAGCTCTGCGCGAAGAGCTGCCCTGTGGAGAGCACCAGGGCGGCAATGGCGAGCGGCATGAAAGACTGGCGGACGATCAAGGCTGGTTCTCCGGTAAGACCAAGAATCCTCAACACTTCCGGATGAAAGCACGATCCGATCCGGGGCTTTTACGATTCTCGCCCGTCCAGCACAACCGCGGAGTTGATCACAGCCGCGGCGGAGGGACGCAGCCGGGTTCCAACCGGCGCGGAGGCCCAAAACGAGGCCCTTCCCGAACATCGGGGCCCAAAATCCGTTCACTCCGCGCCCTCGCCCACCTCGTCAGGCCGGAGTCGCCAGTTCGGCGGCCGGCGGGACGGTTCACGTCGCCGTGCAGACCTTGCGCATCACGGCCAGGGTGTTTTCGTGATTCGCCTTCAGCTGATCGGTGATCTTGGGCGGGATGCCGCAGAGCGAGGCATGGGCGACCGCGTAGTCGATCATCTTGGTCTGGGCGAGCTCGTAGTCATGCACCAGCTGGCAAGCCTCGCCGGGCGCGAAACGCCGCCCAGTCGCCGCCTTGAGCAGCTTGGCCCGGCGGGCGGTCTCGTCCCGCAGCGGGGTGAATTCCTTCAGGCAGGTTTCGGGCGGGCGAAAGCCGGCCGCTGCGGCACCACCCGGCACCGCGGGAGCCGCTTGCTGGGGCGGAGCAGCGATCGCCTTGTCGTCGGCCCGGGACGGCCCGGCGACCGTCACCACGATGACCGCGGCAAGCGCCCAAGTCGAATGTCTCAAGATCAAGGCCGTTCTCCGCTTCAAGGCTCACGGAATCGTCGGATGTCCGTCCCCAAGGGACGACCGGCGGGATCGAACCGGTAAAATCTGTCGACAGCACGGCCGAAAGGCGCCATCGCCAATACCCGATACAACACCCCGTGACGGCTCCGCCGGCTTTGCGGCCGGCGCGTGGTCTGGTTAAGCAACATCCATCATCGGCACCGCTTCGCTCCATGCCCGCATACGACTTCACCGCCCCGCGCCTGTTCGTCGACGCACCCTTGCAGGAGGGAGGCACGGTCGCGCTCGACCGCAATCAGAGCAACTATCTCGGCAACGTCCTGCGTCTCGGCACCGGCGATCACGTCTTGGTCTTCAACGGCCGCGACGGCGAATGGCGGGCCGTGATCGAGGGCCGCAAGCGGCCAGATGGCCTGACGATCCAGCAGCAGAGCCGGCCTCAGGATCACCTGCCGGACATCGCCTACGTCTTCGCACCGCTCAAGCACGCGCGGCTGGACTACATGGTGCAGAAGGCGGTCGAGATGGGCGCCTCGTGCCTGCAGCCGGTCATCACCCGTCACACCCAGGTGTCGCGCGTGAATGGCGAGCGCATGCGCGCCAACGTGGTCGAGGCCACCGAACAATGCGGCATCCTCAGTCTCGCCGAGGTGAAGGACCCGGTGCCGTTGGAGCGCTTCCTCGCGCAGCGGCAACCTGAGCGGCTGCTGGTGTTCTGCGACGAGGCCGCCGAACTGGCCGATCCGCTGCAGGCGCTGCGCAGCGGCAAGGACCCGGCCGGCATCGACCTGCTGATCGGACCGGAGGGCGGTTTTGCCGACGACGAGCGGGCGCTGCTGCTCCGCCAGCCGCACGTGATCAGGCTAGCGCTGGGCCCGCGCATCCTGCGCGCGGATACGGCCGGCGTTGCCGCCCTCGCCGTGATCCAGGCTACGCTCGGGGACTGGACCGGCCCCCGCGGTTAAGGCATCCGGCCAATTGTGGCTTGCCGCGGCCATTCGCAGTCGAAACCGTCAAACGGCCATGCTAAGGGGCAGCCGCGGCCTCCAGAGGCGCTCACTCCACTTTGGAACTCGATCGACATGACCGGACCCGCTCCAACCGGACCCGCCGCGTGGGCGGACATGCTGCTGCAATCCTTCGCCCAGGCCGGCTATGAGCGGGCCGAACCGGCGATCCTGCAGCCGGCCGAGCCATTTCTCGATCTCTCCGGGGAGGACATCCGCAAGAGCCTCTATCTGACCGGCGACGCCGCCGGCGAAGAGCTCTGCCTGCGCCCCGACCTGACCATTCCCGTCGCCCGTGACTACCTCGCCTCGGCCCGCGCCGGGCATCCGGCCGGCTTCAGCTATCTCGGTCCAGTATTTCGTTACCGCGAGGGCCGCCCGAGCGAGTTCCTGCAGGCCGGCATCGAGTCGTTCGGCCGTCAGGATCGGCCCGCCGCGGATGCCGAGATGCTGGCGCTGGCGATCGAGGCGACCGCCACCGCCGGCCTTGCCGCGGTGGATATCCGTACCGGCGACGTCGCGTTGTTCACGGCCTTGATCGACGCCCTCGATCTCTATCCGGTATGGCGGCGGCGGCTGATCAAGGACTTCAACCGCAAGCGCACCCTGGCGCAGGACCTCGAGCGGCTGGCGATCGCCTCGGTGGCCCCGCGCAACGAGTATGAAGGGGTGCTCGCCGCCTTGGCCGGCTCCGACCGCAAGGCGGCGCTCGCCCTGGTCACCGACCTGATGTCGATTGCCGGCGCAACCGCGGTCGGCGGCCGCACGGTGGCGGAGATCGCCGACCGATTCCTCGAGCAGTCCACCCTCAAGAGCGGCGCGCTGCCGCGTGACGCGCTGGACCGTATCAAGCGCTTCCTCGCAATCAGCGGGAGCCCGACCGAGGCTGTCCAGCAGCTTCGCGCGCTCGCCGCTGACGCCAAGCTCGACATTTCAGCGGCGATCGACACGTTCGAGGCTCGCGCCGGCTTCATGGCCCAGCGCGGCATCGACATCACCAAGGTGCGCTTCGCCACGTCGTTCGGCCGCGGCCTCGACTACTACACCGGTTTCGAGTTCGAGCTGCATCATCCGGGCAATGGCGACGAGCCACTGGTCGCCGGCGGCCGTTATGACGGCCTGCTGAGCCAGCTTGGCGCCGCCGAGTCGATTCCGGCCGTCGGCTTCTCGATCTGGATCGAGCGCCTGGCCCAGAGCAGCGCCGTCGGCAAGTCCCCGCGCGGGAGAGCATCATGAGCGGCCCCCTCGTCCTCGCCGTTCCCTCCAAGGGACGTCTGCAGGAGAATGCCGAGGCCTTCTTCGGCCGCGCCGGGCTGAACCTGTCCAAGCCCGGCGGCGCGCGCGACTATCGTGGCACCATCGCAGGTCTCGACAATGTCGAGATCGCCTATCTCTCTGCGAGTGAGATCGCCTCGCAACTGGCGCGCGGCACCGTGCATCTCGGCGTCACCGGCGAGGATCTTGTGCGCGAGAGCATCACCGATGCCGACAAGCGCGTGCTGCTGATCGATACGCTCGGCTTCGGCGGCGCCAACGTCGTCGTCGCCGTGCCGCAGGCCTGGATCGACGTCCGCACCATGGCCGATCTCGACGACGTCACCACCGGCTTTCGCGCCCAGCATAATCGCCGCATGCGCGTCGCCACCAAGTACATCAACCTGACGCGCAGCTTCTTCGCCGCCCATGGCATCGTCGATTACCGCATCGTCGAGAGCGCCGGCGCCACCGAGGGCGCGCCGGCGGTCGGCACCGCCGAGCTCATCGTCGACATCACCAGCACCGGCTCGACCCTCGCCGCCAACGGGCTGAAGGTGCTGGACGACGGCGTGATCCTGCGCAGCCAGGCTAATCTGGTCGCCTCCCGCGACGCCGACTGGTCGGAGGGTCCGCGCGAGAGCGCCCGGATCATTCTCGACCACATCCATGCCCGCGCCCGCGCCAGCAAATACCGCGAGGTCCGCACCCGCTTCAAAGGGTGCGACGCAGCAATGCTGACCGAGGCGCACAACCGCTTCGGCGTCGTGGCTCCGTTCGGCGGCCCGACCTCGTCCGGCATGCTCACCCTGCACTGCCCGCCGGCGCAGATCTACGCGCTCGGCAGCTTTCTGCGCGCACATGGCGCCGAGACCGTCTCGGTCGCCTCGCTCGACTATGTGCTCGACCGCGAAAATCCGCTGTTTGCTCGCCTCGAGGCCTTCCTGCGATCATAAATCGCCGTTCATCGTAGCGACAGGCGAGCGCAGCTACCATATGTTGGTAGCAGAACGAGGACGCTGAGCAATGCTGGGAACTGACGTGTCGGATCTGACCACGACTGCGGCCGACGCCGCGTCGCAGGGATTGTCGATCGTTATCCCCGTCTACAACGAGGGCGCGGGACTGACGGCGCTGCACGAGCGGCTGAACAATCTCGCCCGTACGCTGCGCCAGCGCTTCGGCCTCGCCTGCGAGTTGGTCTATGTCGACGACGGCAGCCGCGACAACACGCTTGCGATTGCGCGCACCTTGCAGGCCGATGCGCTCGACATCCAGGTCGTCTCGCTGTCGCGCAATTTCGGCAAGGAGGCCGCGCTGATGGCCGGCCTCGATCATGCCCGGCGCGGCGCCGTGCTGTTCATGGACGGCGATGGCCAGCATCCGCCGGCCCTGGTCGAGCAGCTCGTCACGCACTGGATCAAGGACGGCTATGACGTCGTCTATACCGCCAAGGCGCATCGCGACAACGAGCCGTTCCTGCGCCGCGTCGCAGTGCACGGCTTCTACGCGCTCATCAACTGGGGCGCGCGGCAGAAGATCCCGGAGGATGCCGGCGACTTCCGCCTGCTGTCGCCGCGCGCGGTGGCGGCGCTGCGGCAGTTGCCGGAGCGCAACCGCTTCTTCAAGGGCCTGGCGAGCTGGATCGGCTTCCGCCAGATCCGCGTCGACTACGAGCCTGCCGCGCGTGCCCATGGCGTGACGGCCTTCAACCTGACCAGCCTGCTCGGCCTGTCGATCGAAGGCCTGACCTCGTTCTCGGTCGCCCCGCTGCGGTTCGCCAGCCTGCTCGGAATCCTGCTCGCCTCGGCGGCCTTTCTGTTCGGCCTCTCGATCCTGTGGGAGACTTTAGCTACCGGCAAGTCGGTGCCCGGCTATCCCTCGCTGATGGTCGGCCTGATGACGATCGGCGGCGTGCAGCTGATCATGATCGGCATCATGGGCGAGTATATCGGCAAGATCCTGTCCGAGCTGAAGGCGCGTCCGATCTACTTCGTCGCCGAGCACAGCGAGAAGCGTGCAGCGCTCGATGCGCGGAGCGACGGCGCCGAGAGGAACGCCGCCGAATGAGCGCGACGCCGCACCGGCGCATCTGGCTGTGCGCCGACGACTATGGCATCAGCCCCGGGGTTAACAGCGCCATCCGAGACCTGATCGCGCGCGGTCGGTTGAACGCAACCTCGGTGATGACCGTGGGCGCCGCGATCGGGCGCGACGAGGTGACGGAGCTGACCAAGGTCGCGTCCGACAGCCCGCGTTGCGCCATCGGCCTGCACGTCACGCTGACCGCGCCGTTCCGGCCCCTGACGATGCATTTCCGTCCCTCGGAAGGCGGCATGTTCCTGCCCTTCCCGAAGCTGCTGCGCGCCGGACTGACCCGCCGGCTCGATCCCGAGATGATCCGTGCCGAGGTCCTGGTTCAGCTTGCAGCGTTCGGCGATTTGTTCGGTCGCGCCCCCGATTTCGTCGACGGCCACCAGCATGCCCAGCTCTATCCGCAGGTACGCGAGGGCTTTCTCGCCGCCGTCAAGGAAACTGCGCCCACGGCCTGGGTGCGCCAGGGCGGCCGCAATCTGCCCCTGATGCAGCGGCTGGCGGCACCGAAGGCGCTGCTGCTGGACGTGCTCAGCGCGCAATTCCGCCGTCAGGCCAGGCGGGCCGAGATCGCCTTCAATCCCGGCTTCGCGGGCGCCTACGACTTCACCAAGGCCTCCGACTTCGGAGCTTTGATGGATGGCTTCCTCGACGAGTTGCCCGAGCATGGGCTGGTGATGTGCCACCCCGGTTTCGTCGATGACGTCCTCATCGAGCTCGATCCGCTGACGGTGCAGCGCGAGCATGAGCACGCCTATCTTGCCGGCGAGCATTTTCCGGGCCTGTTGGAGCGCCGCAAGGTGACGCTCGGCTGATGGATGTTTCGCGTGCCCCGGCGAACAAAACCCGGCACGGCGGCGTTCGAAGTGGGAGGGAGGCAGGCATGCCGTCCGCCTTCGGCTTCCGAAACGCCTCGCAAGTGCAAAGACGCTTTGTCGCATACGGAAATTTAATCCGCGCTCCGGCTGGCCCGGCCACAAAGTCCCCCTAAATCTTGGCCGCGCTTGGCCGGAACAAGGCAAGCGGCAGGAGAACGACATGACACCGCAAGAACGCCAACTCATCGACGATCTGTTCGACCGGCTTGCCACGTTGGAGAGTGCACCGCGTGATCCGGAGGCCGCCGCCGCCATCGCCCAGGCGCTGCAGCGGGCTCCCAACGCCGTCTACGCGCTGGTGCAGACGGTGCTGGTGCAGGATGAGGCCTTGAAGCGCGCCAATGCCCGCATCGAGGAGCTGCAGCACGCCCAGGCCCCGCAGGGCCAGTCCGGCGGCTTCCTCGATTCGATGCGCGACAGCATCTTCGGCTCGGGCAGTCGCGGCTCGGTCCCCAACGTGCCGCCGCCGTCGCAGAGCCGCCCGGTCTGGAACAGCGGCCAGGCGATGCCCCCGGGCTACCAGGGCCAGCCCGGCTATCCCGGCCAGCCCAGCTCCTATGACCAGGGCGGCTTCGGCCAGCCGCGCGGCGGCATGTTCGGCGGTGGAGGCGGCTCGTTCCTCGGCACGGCGGCGGCCGCAGCGGCCGGCATGGTCGGCGGCTCGCTGCTGCTCGGCGGCATCCGCTCGATGATGGGCGGCGGGTCGCATCAGGCGTTCGGTGACACCACGATCATCGAGGAGCGGGGCGGCGGTGCCAGCCCGTGGAGCGGCGACCAGTCCGGCGGCTCGCTGGCGCGCGACGCCGGTCTCGACGACATCGGCCGCCCGGGCGGCGACGGCGGCCGGGCCGGCCTGTTCGACCAGGCGAGCCATGACGACAGCGGCAATGACAGCGACGCGGCCGACTTCGATGCCGATGACGGCTATGGCGACGACGACGGTGGCAGCGACTACGCGTGAAGCTCCCGGGTCGCAGCCAACTCAAAAATGCAAAGGCCGCCCCCACGGGCGGCCTTTTTCTGTTGCTGATGTCGCGCAGCGGCAGTCGTCAGAGCACGATGACCCGGGCACCGACGTTCACGCGGCCATAGAGGTCAATGACGTCCTCATTGCGCATCCGGATACATCCTGACGAGACGTTGGTGCCGATCGTCCACGGCTCGTTCGAACCGTGGATCCGATACAGCGACGAGCCGAGATACATCGCGCGTGCGCCGAGCGGGTTCTGTGGTCCGCCCTCCATGTGCCGCGGCAGGTCGGGCCTGCGCGCGAGCATTTCCGGCGGCGGCGTCCAGTCCGGCCATTCACGCTTGGCCGAGATCGTCTTCACACCCGACCAGGTGAAGCCGGGGCGGCCGACGCCGATGCCATAGCGGAGCGCCCTGCCCTCGCCCTGGACCAGATAGAGAAACTTGTTCGGCGTATCGATGACGATCGTGCCCGGCCGTTCTTTGCCGTCATAGTCAACGATCTGTTTCTCGTATTTCGGATCGAGCGGCCGCTGCGTCTGCTCATAGGCCTCCTCATCTGGCACTCCCTGCTGCGGGACCATGCCCGGCGCCAGCCGCTGCGGCTCGTAGTAGGACGGCTGCTGCTGGTACATCGGCTGTCCCGGCGGAGGCGCGCCGCGGCCGCCTTGCGGATCCCCGAACAGGAATTCGATGAAGCCGCCGCCCATGCGCGAGCGTTCGACATAGGCGGTGCGCACCGGCGCGGACTGCTGCGGCGGGCCGCTATAGATCACGGTCGGCTGCTGAAATCCCTGGGCTGCGGCGCGGCCCAGACCTGCATGGAAAACGCATGCGCCGGCCAGCAGCGCTGCGGATACTGATTTGAACATCGACGTACTCTGTACTGTTTCGTCTGAAGACTGTTCATCGCGCGAGGCAAATGCGCCGCCGCGTATCGTCAATAAAGAGCAAAACCCGATCGCTTTGGTAAACGCAGGAGGCGCCGGGATTCACCATCGCTGCATACGTCGGCGGTTTTGATCGCTAGCGTTTATTTTGCGTGAAGGCCGGCGGAGCATGCTTAATCGTTGACGCACGATGCACGCCAGCGTTGCTCAACGGCGGTTCCTGGCGTGAACGCGATGTTAAATAGCCTTTGCGTAGAACTGATCCGAGCAAAAGGTCAGGGATACTATCATGGCGGTTCGCAAGCGTTTCCGTATCGAAGAAGCAATCGTCGGCCATATGCCGGAGCCCGAATTCGTGGGCGGCGAGATCGGCCCCAACCACAAGGAAATCATGGACGAGCTCCGCGCGATCCGCTCCCAGATGGCCAATGCGATCCGCAGCGGCGGCAGCAACACGGCGAACGCCGCCATCGAAGAGTCCGCCGCACGCGAGGTCGCCGAAGCGCGCGCGCTGCTCGAGACCTATCGTGCCCAGATCGAGCAGTGCGAAAAGCTCAAGGTCGAGCTCGACCTGATCCACGACGCGATCAACCGCACCAAGGGCGAGATCGCGACCCTCCATGCCAAGAGCTTCAACGGCGAGGAGATGGCCAAGGTCAACGGCGAGCTCGGCGCGGTCGTCGGCGGCACCGAGCAGGCGACGCAGCAGATCCTCGAAGCCGCGGAGGCGATCGACCAGGCCGCCAGCGCGCTGTCCAAGGTGGACTCGGCCGACCAGCAGAAGATCCTGAGCGAAGAGATCCAGGAGCGGGTGGTCTCGATCTTCGAGGCCTGCAACTTCCAGGACCTGACCGGCCAGCGCATCAACAAGGTCATGACCACGATGAAGTTCATCGAGCACCACATCGTGGTGATGATGGACATCTGGGGCGGCGTCGACGCCATCAAGGCGCATACGCCGCCGATCGTCGACCACCGCGAGGGCGACGCCCGGCTGCTGAACGGCCCGAAGGCGGAAGGTGACGTCGGCCACGCTTCGCAGGACGACATCGACGCGATGTTCAACTGACCTCGTCCTGCCTGACCGGCGGCCACGCCGGCCAGGGATGGCACCGAGCAGCACCAAGCAAAACGCCGGCGCTTTCACCGGCGTTTTTCGTTTGGCTTTTGGGTGTGGCCGGGGCTTGTCGCGAGGGCTTTGCCCGGATCTCAGGCGCGCGGTCCGCAGCGGACGTAGACCATCGTCTGGTAACGGGTCGCCGCATCCTTGTCGACGAAGCGGGTGATCAGCACACGGCCGTCAAAGGAGACGACCTCGCGGTCCTGCTCGCCGCCGGGCGGTCCGGCCGGGCCGATGTAGTTCTTGCCGCTGGCCGAGCCCTTCAGGCGCAGCTCCTGGGGAGTCGCCTGGTCGGCCAGATGCATCACGACACCGCCGGACGTGCCCGCCCCGATGACATAGGGCTGTTTGCACTGCGCCAACGCCATCTTCTCGGTGCGCGGACGGTCGTTGGGGTTGTTGTAAGCGGCGAGGCCCCATTTGCCGACGAGATCCTCGGGGCGGATCGTCGCCGGAACCTCGGGCTCGACCGGCGCCTCGGTCTGCATGGGGGGCGACGGCGACAGGCTGAAGCCCGTGCACGCTCCCAGAAGCATCGTGAGCGCCGACGCGATCGCGAGATTGGCAACCGGCCGCGCGCACCGTGAACTCGTCATGGCATCCCCTTAGGAACAAGATCGTGGCTGCCCCGTCCGGCAACCAAACCCAAAACGCTCGTCAGAGCAATGACGTCGGATGACGACGCCGCTCCACTAACATGTCTGGCCCGGGACAACATCCCCTAACAGCCTCAAGAACGGCTTAACTGCCGGCCGTTGCTTGACAGGAACAGCCGCAAGCCATATTTCCCCGAGCGGTCTTTAGCACTCGGAGGGCGCGATTGCTAAGGCTGCGAGCCAGTTGGCGCCAAGTGGGCGTCAAATGTGGCCGCATTCAGATTTCCTCCGACAGCAACAACTTATCCAAGCACCCCAAAAGGGATCCGTCATGGCCAAATCGAAGTTTCGTCCCCTGCACGACCGCGTCGTGGTTAAGCGCATCGACGCCGAAGAGAAGACCAAGGGCGGCATCATCATTCCCGACAGCGCCAAGGAAAAGCCCTCGCAGGGCGAAGTCGTCGCCGTCGGCCCGGGCGGCCGTGATGAGAGCGGCAAGCTGATCCCGATCGACGTCAAGGTCGGCGACCGCGTGCTGTTCGGCAAATGGTCCGGAACCGAGGTCAAGCTGGACGGCGAGGAGCTCCTGATCATGAAGGAGTCCGACATCATGGGCGTCGTCGCCTGATCCCGACCTGCCGGGGGCGGCGATCAGCCGCCCCGGGCGAAAATGCTCTGCAACCTCGTTCCGGCGACAGACGGGCGATCACGCCCCTCGCCGTCGAGGTCTACTCCAGGAGAATTTTGAAATGGCAGCCAAGGACGTCAAATTCGCCGGCGACGCACGCGACCGCATGCTGCGCGGCGTCGACATTCTCGCCAACGCCGTCAAGGTGACGCTCGGCCCGAAGGGCCGCAACGTCGTCATCGAGAAGAGCTTCGGCGCTCCGCGCATCACCAAGGACGGCGTCACCGTCGCCAAGGAGATCGAGCTGGAGGACAAGTTCGAGAACATGGGCGCGCAGATGCTGCGCGAGGTCGCCTCCAAGACCAACGACACCGCCGGTGACGGCACCACCACCGCGACCGTGCTGGCCCAGGCCATCGTGCGCGAGGGCGCCAAGGCGGTTGCCGCCGGAATGAACCCGATGGATCTCAAGCGCGGCATCGACATCGCGGTGGCCGCCGTGATCAAGGACATCGAGAAGCGCGCCAAGCCTGTCGCCTCGTCCTCCGAGGTCGCCCAGGTCGGCACCATCTCCGCCAATGGCGACGCCGCGATCGGCAAGATGATCGCCCAGGCGATGCAGAAGGTCGGCAACGAGGGCGTCATCACGGTCGAGGAGAACAAGTCGCTCGATACCGAGGTCGACATCGTCGAAGGCATGAAGTTCGACCGCGGCTATCTCTCGCCCTACTTCGTCACCAACGCCGAGAAAATGACGGCCGAGCTCGACGACGTCTACGTGCTCTTGCACGAGAAGAAGCTGTCCGGCCTGCAGGCCATGCTGCCGGTGCTCGAAGCCGTGGTGCAGTCGGGCCGTCCGCTGCTGATCATCGCCGAGGACGTCGAGGGCGAGGCGCTGGCGACGCTGGTCGTCAACCGCCTGCGCGGCGGCCTCAAGGTTGCCGCCGTCAAGGCGCCGGGCTTCGGTGATCGCCGCAAGGCGATGCTCGAGGACATCGCGATCCTGACCGGCGGTCAGCTGATCTCGGAAGACCTCGGCATGAAGCTCGAGAACGTCACGGTGAAGATGCTCGGCCGCGCCAAGAAGGTCGTGATCGACAAGGAGAACACCACGATCGTCAACGGCGCCGGCAAGAAGGCCGACATCGAGGCGCGCGTCGGCCAGATCAAGGCGCAGATCGAGGAGACCACCTCGGACTACGACCGCGAGAAGCTGCAGGAGCGTCTGGCCAAGCTCGCCGGCGGCGTCGCGGTGATCCGCGTCGGCGGCGCGACCGAGATCGAGGTCAAGGAGAAGAAGGATCGCGTCGAGGACGCCCTCAACGCGACCCGCGCTGCGGTGCAGGAAGGCATCGTCCCCGGCGGTGGCGTCGCGCTGCTGCGCGCCAAGAAGGCGGTCGGCCGCATCACCAACGCCAATTCGGACGTCCAGGCCGGCATCAACATCGTGCTGAAGGCGCTCGAGGCTCCGATCCGCCAGATCTCCGAGAACGCCGGCGTCGAGGGCTCGATCGTGGTCGGCAAGATCCTGGACGAGAAGTCCGAGACCTTCGGCTTCGACGCCCAGACCGAGGACTATGTCGACATGGTCGCCAAGGGCATCATCGACCCGGCCAAGGTGGTCCGCACCGCGCTGCAGGACGCCTCGTCGGTCGCCGGCCTCCTGGTCACCACCGAGGCGATGGTCGCCGAGCTGCCGAAGGACGCAGCTCCCGCGATGCCGGCCGGCGGCGGCATGGGTGGAATGGGCGGCATGGGCTTCTGAGCCCCCCTTGCATCACCGAGACGTTCAGGAAGGCCGCCTCCGGGCGGCCTTCTTTTTGGCCGAGTGTCCGCGCCCGGGGGTGCAGCGATCGCAAATCGGCGCTACAGCTTAAGGCCGATTCTGCCCCCACAAGGATTTTCAGATGCGCGCGATTTTGCTTGCGCTGGCCGTGATTGCAGCGGCCGCGCCGGAACTCGGTTGGGCCCAGAGCAAGAGCGGGACCAAGGCCCCCGCCAACGAGACTCGGTATTTCACTGCGATCGACGGCCTGATGGACGGCAATGCCGACGTGATCCTGAAGGAGACGCGCCAGGGCAAGACCGTCACCGCCGCCACGCTCGACGTCTGCTATCCCGTCGCAAAGAATTCGGATCGCAAGGACCGCTTCGTGGTCAGCCTCACCGTCAATGGCCAGACCTTGACCGGTGCGACCCAGAGCAACGGCGCCAAGGAGCCGGTCACGGTGAAGCTGAATCGCAAGCCGACCGGCGACACGTTCGAGTTCCGCGGACAGATCGCGATCGGCAAGACCGTCACCGAGGTGACGTCGACCGACAATTCCGACGTCAGCGAGAAAGAGTTCCAGGAGAGCCAGTCGAGCGACGACGGCATCAGCGCCCAGCCGAAGGACTTCACCGACGTCTCGCCCGAGGCGGTCTCGGTCCGGCTCAAGCTCGACGCGGTGACCGACTTCCTCAAGAGCCTGAAGGGCGAGAACGTCGAAGTTTCGCTGTCGAGCCTCATCGTGAGCTGCGACGCACTGCGCGCGGGCGAGCAGACCATCAGCATGACCGTCGACCCCGAACGAGCCGGCGCACTGATCGCGAAGGCGCGGACCATGAACGGCGTCGTCACCGCCGGCTGGACCGCCGGCACGGTCGAGATGGACCGCACCATCCGCTTTGCGGCGGCCGACTGGCGCGACGGTGACAAGATCAACAAGGACAAGCTGGCGGGCGCCATCTCCGACGTGCTGGCCAAGACCTACAATGCCAAGCCGACGAGTGCGGCGTGGAATCCGGTCAGCGGCAAGCTGAAGCTGACGTTGAAGCGGCCGAGCCAGCTGATGCCGGCGCTCGAGCTGACCGACGTCATCGAGGTCACCGGCCTCGTCTCGGCGGACAAGCCGGGCGGTGCCGACGCGCTGATGCTCTGGATCAGCAGCCCGACGACGACCACCATCGATGAGGCCTCGAGCGCCAAGCTGATCCTGTCGGACGAATCCTCGGGCGACGAGGAAAGCGATACCCGCGACGACGGCGGTGCCATCGACGAGCTGGCGAAGGCCTTCAAGGCCAAGCGCTGGGATGCGGACAACTCCGTCTGGAAGTAAGGCGACGGCAGGCGCCGCGATCTCAGATGCCACCCTCCCCTGGAGGGGGAGGGTCGATCGCACGCGAAGCGGGCGAGCGGGGTGGGGTGACGCCGCGGGCACCGGTGCACGTGGAGAGATCACCCCACCCCGCCTCCCATTCGCTGCGCTCATGAGAGGCGCCCCTCCCCCTCCAGGGGAGGGTGACAGCGGGGCTGACCTCAAAGCTGCGTGCTGCGGAATCGCGAACGTGCATGAAGCGGGACCAGGTGCCGGACCATGACAGCGAGGTCCACATGCCGATATATCGATGTGACCAAGACGAGGACTTTCGATACGCCCGTCTCGGCTCAATTGGTGTTGAGCCGGAAGCGCAGCGTCTTCGGTCCGATGAAGATGATCAGGTCGCCCTGACGCTTCCAGTTCGTCGTCGCGCTCAGCGCCGCGATCAGCTCGTCATCGGCTTGCGCGCGTGCCGCCGGGCAGTTGCGGTCGTCGATCTTGCTGGCGATGAACACGATGGTGTTGCCGGCGACCGAGAACTGCCCCTTGCCGCCCTTGCACCAGAGCTCCAGCACGGTCTCGCCGTTGTCGCCGATGTCGAGATCCGGCACGCGCTTCGAGCCGGGCATTGGTAACGCATCGAGCGTCATCTCCATTCCGAAGGGAAACTCCTCCGCCGACGCGCCGGCAAGCGGCAGGCCCGACATCGACAACGCCATCATCGCCACGGCGCAGCCACGCTTCAACACTTGCATCGTTCCTCTTCAGACCAATCACACGCAGGGTTGCGCCTTCCAGGCGACGACCGTGATCCCCGCCGCCACGGCTCCCGCACAAATGTGTTCCAAACATAGCAAACCCCGCGCCGCAGCTGCGGCGCGGGGCTTTTGTCGCTGCCGGTGTTGCTACTTCAGCACCATCGCCGTGAACGGATAGACGTAGGCCTGCAAGGTGACGAACAGGCCGACCAGACAGGCCAGCACGATCGAATGCAGGAAGACGTAGCGCAGGATCGAGCTCTCGTGGCCGTACCAGTTGGTGGCGGTCGAAGCGACCACGATCGACTGCGCATCGATCATCTTGCCCATGACACCACCGGATGAGTTGGCAGCCGCCATCAGGACAGGCGACAGGCCGAGCTGCTCGGAGGTGATCTTCTGCAGGTTTCCGAACAGCACGTTCGAGGCCGTATCCGATCCCGTCAGCGCCACGCCCAACCAGCCGAGCAAGGTGCCGAAGAACGGATAGAGCACGCCGGTCGCGGCGAAGGCGAGGCCGAGCGTTGCGTCGACGCCGGACAGCCGGGTCAGCGTGCCGATCGCCAGCATCGCCGAGATCGTGATCAGCGAGATCGCGCACAGACGGATGGTGCGGCCATATTCCGCGATCAGCTTGCCCGGTCCGACACCCATCAGGAAGCCGGAGATGATCGCGGCGATCAGCATGCCGGTGCCGGTGAAGGTCAGGTAGGTGAATGAGAACACCGCGCCTTCCGGTGTCGGCTTCGCGGCCACCGGCGGCATCTTGTTGATCAGCTTGTCGAGCTCGGGCACCGGATAGTTCCAGGTGAAGATCGAGTTCGCCCAGGCCTTGAAGGCGCCGTTGCCCCAGATCAGCATGATCACGCAGACGATGATCCAGGGCAGCAGCGCGCCCCAGAGCTCGGCTTGCGTCAGCGGCGTGCGGTCCAGCGGCTTCGCCGCCGTCATCGTGGCGGCCGATTCGTCACGCCCGCGCAACGCCGGCGACAGCCACAGCTGCCTCGGCTGCCAGACCTTCAGGAACAGGATCAGCGCGCCCATCGAGATCAGCGAGGCGCCGATGTCGACGATCCACGGATTGATGTAGTTGGAGATCAGGAATTGCGGGACCGCGAACGAGACGGCGGTGACCAGGATCGCCGGCCAGACGTCCTTCATGCCCTTCCAGCCCGCGAACGCCCAGATCACCCAGAACGGCACGATCAGCGAGAACACCGGCAGCTGCCGGCCGACCATTGCGCCCAGGATGTAGGGATCGAGACCGGTGACCGAGGCGAGGCCCTGGATCGGCGTGCCCAAGGCGCCATAGGCGACCGGGGCGGTGTTGGCGATCAGCGACAGGCCGGACGCCGCGAGCGGCGAGAAGCCGAGGCCGATCAGCACGGCACCGGTGATCGCCACCGGTGTGCCGAAGCCCGACGCGCCCTCGAAGAACGCGCCAAAGGAGAAGGCGACCAGCAGCAGCTGCAGCCGCCGGTCTTCCGTGACGCCGCCGATGGCGCGCTTGAGCAACTCGAAGCGGCCGGTCGAGACCGTCACCTGGTAGAGGAAGATGACGTTCAGGACGATCCAGCCGATCGGAAAGAAGCCGGTGATGACGCCCAGAAACGTCGCGCGCAGCGACATGTTGGCCGGCATCGTGAACACGAAGATCGTGATCAGGTTGGTCAGGATCACGGCGATGATCGCCGCGATGTGTGCCTTCACCTTGCCGCTGGCGATCAGCACCAGCAGCGTCACCACTGGGACGGCGGCGGCCAGCGTCGACAGCGCCGGGCTCCCCATCGGGTCGTAGATTTGATTCCACATCGTGACTTCTCCCCCCACGTTCTTGTTGTTGGACCCGGTCCGGCGGGACGGATCAGGTCTGCTCGCCCAGGCCCCCAAGCCTGGCAAAGGTCGGAAAAGGAGATCACAAAACCGGCAACGCCCAACTCTGCTCAAATTCTCGCGAAATCTGGCGGCGGTCGCAGTCCCTCTCCCCTACCCCATGCTACGGTTTGTCACACGCGACCGACAAGCCGGCGGTCACCCGCCACATTACGACTTTAGTCTATACAGGCGGCAATCACTGCGATTTTCTCGTTTTTCGTCAGCCCGTTAAGACCTTTTCTCAGGAGCAGCCCCTCTGTGAACAATCTGCGCTCGACCGTCGCCACCGTCTGGCGGATCGCCATTCCCTACTTCCGCTCCGAGGACAAGGTCGCCGGCCGCATCCTGCTCGCCGCCGTCATTGCGATCGAACTGTCGCTCGTTGCGATCCAGGTGCTGGTGAACCAGTGGCAGAACAGGTTCTTCAACGCGCTGCAACAGTATGATTGGAACAGCTTCATCTGGGAAATCGGCGTGTTCGCCGTGCTGGCGACCATCTTCATCATCCTGGCCGTGTATCAGCTCTATCTCAATCAATGGCTGCAGATCCGCTGGCGGCGGTGGATGACCGACGTCTACCTGCGCCGCTGGCTGGACAACGCCACGCACTATCGCATGCAGCTCAAGGGCGACATCGCCGACAACCCGGACCAGCGCATTGCCGACGACGTGCAGCTGTTCGTCGACAAGACGCTGAACATCACCATCGGGCTGCTCAGCTCGATCGTCTCGCTCGCCTCGTTCATGGTGGTGCTCTGGGGGCTGTCGACCGATGCCCCGCTGCAACTGTTCGGCACCGACATCGCGATCCCCGGCTACCTGGTCTGGATCGCGCTGATCTATGCGGTCTTCGGCACCATACTGACGCATTGGATCGGTTCGCCGCTCGTCAATCTGAATTTCGAGCAGCAGCGCTACGAGGCCGACTTCCGCTTCAACCTGGTGCGGGTGCGCGAGAGCTCCGAGCAGATCGCGCTGCTGCGCGGGGAAGGCGCCGAGCAGGGTCAGCTCGGAACCCGCTTCGGCCGAGTCGTCCAGAACTGGTACCAGATCATGAGCCGGACCAAGCGGCTGACGGCCTTCACGGCGGGCTATTCACAGGCGGCCGTGATCTTTCCCTATGTGCTCGTTGCGCCTGCCTACTTCGCCAAGTCGATCCAGATGGGCGGCATCATGCAGACGGCGTCCGCCTTCTCGACGGTGCAGGGCGCGCTGTCGTTCTTCGTGACGACTTACCGGACGCTTGCCGACTGGCGCTCGACCGTCGCCCGCCTCGACGGCTTCGACATGTCCATCGAGAGCGCGCACAAGCTCTCGGGCGAGCCGCAGACGATCGATGTCGTCGACCATGCCGGCGACAGCATCGATCTCGCCCAGCTGCTGCTGAAGCTGCCCAATGGCCTGCCGCTGGTCGCGGCCGACGGGTTCAGCATCGGCAACAACGAGCGCACGCTGCTGACCGGCCCTTCCGGCGCCGGCAAGTCGACGCTGTTCCGCGCCATCGCCGGGGTCTGGCCGTTCGGCAGCGGCGCGATCAGCGTGCCCGCGCATGCCAAGCTGATGATGCTGCCGCAGCGGCCCTATTTCCCGATCGGCCCGCTCAAGGCCGCGATCGTCTATCCGGCAGCGGCCGACGCGTTCAGCGTCGAGCAGGTCAGGGAGGCGCTGGTGGCCGTCGGTCTGCCACAACTTGCGGACCGCCTGGACGAGGACTCGCACTGGAATCGGATGCTGTCGCTCGGCGAACAGCAGCGGCTCGGAATTGCCCGCGCGCTGCTGCATGCGCCGCAATATCTCTTCCTCGATGAGGCCACGGCGTCGCTGGACGAGCCGAGCGAAGCGAGGCTGTATCGGGTCATGGCCGAACGCCTGCCGCAGACCACCGTCGTCTCGATCGGCCACCGCTCGACCCTGCACGAGTTCCATGATCGGAAGGTCGAGCTGATTCGGGATGGCGACCGGTTCGCGCTGCGGCAGACTGAGAAGGCTGCCGACGCGACCGCGGGTGGAGGCAATTGAAGCAAGCGCCGCGACCTCATGGAATGGAGATGTGCCGCAAGGCGGCGCGCCTCCATCGGCAAGGGGTCTGAGAGATCCGTCCCGAACGCAGCCCATTGTCCCGAGGGCGCCGCCAGGGATCTCATCGCGCCCCTGCGCCGATGATGAGAAGTCCAATTGCCCCGGCGGCGTCCGAGCCATGGCCTTCCAGAAGATGGCGTTCCAGAAGGACGGCAAGACGCCCGAGCGACCACGGCGAGCTGCCGTCACCAAAGCAGAAGGGCGGCAGATTGCTCTGCCGCCCTCGTCAGGAATTTCGATCCGCCTTGGGACGATTACTTCAGGTTGGTCATCGCCGTCAGGTCGACCGAGAGCTTGGCGATGCCGGTCGCACCGCACCACTTCGAGCCCAGGCCACCCGGGTTGATCGCGGTGACGTTGGTGGTGCCGCTGGCGGTGAAGTCGCCAGTGAAGGCGTTGCAATTGCCCTTCGACAGGTTGGTGTCGGAGTAGCGCAGATCCAGCGTGAACACCTTGTAGGTGAAGCCGACGCCAACGTTCCAGGTGTTGTAGTCGGCGTAGTGGATGCCGTTCGGGAAGGCCGCGGTGCCGTAGAAGCTGTCGGTGGTGCCGAACCACTGGCGACCGAACTCACCCGAGACGTACATGCCGACGCCGCTCGATCCAAACAGGGTGCTCGGAGCGGTATACTTGCCGGTGACCGAGGCGTAGTTGCCCCAGGCGCCGGAGTTCAGGAAGCTCGGGGTATAGAATTCGGTGACGCCGAACGACCAGTTGTCGTTCACCGTATAGGTGCCCTTGCCGTAGACCTCGAAGAAGCTGACGTCCTTCTTCATGGTGTTGAAGTTCGTCAAGGTGTTGGCCTGGCACTCGGCGCTCAGCGCGCGGCCGGCGAAGTCCGTCGTGGCGCCGCCGCCGTAATAGCAGGTGCCGCCCGGATACAGGTAGCCCCAGACGCCGATGTCGAAGGCGAAGGCGCCGAAGGTCGGGCGGATACCGCCGTAGATATCGATCTCGGCCGCAGCCCGGTTCGGGAAGGAGATGCTCTCGCCAGCGACGCCGACGTAGAACTGCAGGTCCTTGTTGACGTTGAAGCGCGGCTCGAAATAGGCGGCGACCGACGGCTTGTGGTTCGACTGGGTGATGCCGCGGAAGACGTAGTCGTTCATGATCGCCGCGCCGAACGCGATATCCCACGGTTCAAACGCCACCGGAGGCGGAGCCTTATAGGCCTTGACCGCCATGTCCGCCGCCGAAGCCGATCCCGAAACCATTGCCAGCGCCGTTGCCAGCAAAGCCCACTTTTTCATGACGATCCCCATCACCCTATTTTCGAAAAAGCCTGCCCCACATTGGCCCCCCAGGGCGCAAACAAGACCGGCTGCGTCATCCAGACGCAATTTGTGCCAGGGTCTCGCCGCAGGTGAAGCAAAAAAGCGCGGCATCTGCCGCCTTTTTGGGCGTTTCGACAATTCCACGGCAGGTAGTCAGCGCGTGTTGCATTTGAACAACAAATCTCCGTGTCCTAGAGCAGCCCAGGACGCACATTCGGGTGTGCCGGCACGCTGGACTCGTCGTGCCGCAAGCGAAATGCCGCAGCGCATCGGGATCGGATTCGCCCGGCCGTAGATCTGCGGGGGCGACGCTGGCGACGAGCAGATCGACAAAACGGCCAGCCAAAACAGAGCCAACAGACGGTGGCAACAGACGGAGGCAACAACAAACGAGAAGGCCGCAGCGTTGCCGCCGCGGCCTCCCGATGTGAATTCGCTCGGTGGTGAGAACGATCCGATCCGGAAAGATCAGCTTCCGGAGGCAGTCCCCTCTCCGTCCTCGTGCGCCTCGGGTGCCACGCTCGGCATCGCCCAACTGGTTTCGGCAGCCGATTCGGTTGCGCTCACTTCGGGGGTTTCGACCAGAGGAGCCATCTTGGGAGCCCGCTTCTTGGCGGCCTTCTTCTTCGGCGCAGCGGGAGCCTTCGCGGCCGACGTCTTGGCCTTCTTGGCGGGAGCCTTCTTCACAGCAGCCTTCTTGGCAGGCGCCTTCTTGGCAGGAGCCTTGGCCGCCTTCTTCGCCGCGGCCTTCACGGTCTTCTTCGCCTTCTTGGCCGGCGCCTTTGCAGCCTTCTTGGAAGCCTTTTTCGCGGACTTCTTGGCAGCCTTCTTGGCGGACTTCTTCGTCGCCTTCTTGGCTGTCTTGGCCTGCGCCATCAGCTTCTTCTTGTCTTTCTTGTCCTTCTTCGCCTTCTTGTCCTTCGCCATCAGAATCCCTCCAGTTGCCGCCGAAATCAACTCATCCGGCGGGACGGGCCGGCAGTCAGCACGCGCCCGTCCGTCAAATCATTCCTGGTCGCGGACCGCCCGTCGCCCAGTCGAGAAGCTCAACGGTGTGCACGACGGGAACGGTGGTGCCGCTGGCAATCTGCATCATGCAGCCGATATTGCCTGCCGCGATCACATTCGGCTTGACGGTCGCGATATTGGCGACCTTGCGATCGCGCAGCTTCATCGCGATGTCAGGCTGGAGAATGTTGTAGGTCCCCGCCGAACCGCAACACAAATGACTCTCCGGTATATCTTTCACCACGAATCCGCACTTGGAAAGCAATTCTTTCGGAATGCTCGTGATTTTCTGCCCATGTTGCAGCGAGCAGGCGGAGTGATAGGCCACGACGAGGTCGTCGTGCCGAGATGCGGAGACCAGATCGAGACCCGCGAGATACTCGCTGATGTCCTTCGCCATGGCCGACACGGCCGCAGCAGGCGCTGCATATTGCGGGTCCTCGCGCAGCATGTGTCCGTAGTCCTTGATGACGGTGCCGCAGCCCGAGGTCGTCACCAGGATGGCGTCGAGACCGCCACGCTTTGCCTCGGCAGCCCACACCCCGACATTGGCGCGGGCGCGCGCCAGCGCGTCGGCGTCCTGCCCCATGTGATGGGTCAGCGCACCGCAGCATTGCTCGTCCCTGACCAGCACGACCTCGACGCCGTGCCGCGTCAGGACGCTGATCGCAGCCTGGTTGATGCGCGGCGCCAGCGCCGCCTGCGCGCAGCCCTGCAGCAGCGCCACGCGGCCGCGCCGCGCGCCCTGCGCGGCAAACACGCTGCCGCCCGCCGGCCCCGGCGGCGGCAGCGCCGCGGCGGGCGCCAGGTCGAGCATCGCCCTGACGCGCCGCAGCAGGCTCGGCACAGGTCCCTGCGTCACGGAGGACGCCGGCAGCAGCGCCTTGAACGGCCGGCCGAGCCGCGCCAGGGTCATCGCGAGCCGAAACTCGCGCGGCCGCGGCAACACATAGGCGAGCACGGCGCGCAACAGACGGTCCGCCAGCGGACGCTGGTAGGTCTGCTCGATGCGCCCCCGCGCCTGGTCGACGAGGTGCATGTAGTGGACGCCCGACGGACAGGTCGTCATGCAGGACAGGCACGACAGGCAGCGATCGATGTGCTTGAGCACGTCCGCCGTCGGCGCCTGGTCCTTCTCGAGCATCTGCTTGATCAGGTAGATGCGGCCGCGCGGGCTGTCGAGCTCGTCGCCGAGCAGCACATAGGTCGGACAGGTCGCCGTGCAGAAGCCGCAATGGACGCAGGCGCGCAGGATCTTGTCGGCCACCGCGATATCGGGGTCGGCGAGCTGCGCCAGGGTGAACTCGGTCTTCATGACGCAACGCTCCGCCTGATACGGCCGCGGTTGAGAATGGTCTTGGGATCGAAGGAGACGCGAACCCGCTCCTCCAGCGCGGCGACGCCGGGCGGCTGCGGGTGGAAGACGTCGACCGCCAGACGCATCTCGTCCCACGCGCGGAGCAGGGTGGCGTGGCCGCCAACGGCCTCGGCCTGCTTGCGCACCAGCCCCGCGGACGCATCGGGCTGCGGCGGCAGCGCCGCCCAGATCAGCCCGCCGCCCCAGTCATAGATCACCTCGCCGCCGGTCTGGCGCGTCAGCGCCTGCCCGATGACGCCGCCGGATACGGGCGGACAGACGATGCGCCAGACCGGCCAGGCGCCGAGCGGGCCATTGGCCGCGAACGGCAGCACGTCGCGCACGGCGCTCCAGACATCGGCGGAGGCGTCGTCCGCGATGATCTCGGCCGGACCGAAGGTCGCGAGCTGCTTGGCGAGCGACGCCGCCCGATGCGCCGCGGACGCCGTGATGCCCTCGAGCCTGATCACCGTGACCGCCTCGCGCGGCGAGCCGATCGGGCTCAGCCCATCGACCTCCGGCCGCAGCGTGGAGGCCGGCAGATGCGCAGCCCCCGACACGTCGAACGGCGATCCCAGCGCCGCCGTCATGGCGCGGTTGGCCTTGAGGTCGTCGAGCCCGCGCAGCACCAGGCTGCGCTCCGACTCCGGCCGCGGCATCACCTTCAGCGTCGCCTCGGTCATGACCGCGAGCGTGCCCCAGGAGCCCGCCAGCAGCTTGCAGAGATCATAGCCGGTGACGTTCTTGACGACCTTGCCGCCGGTCTTGAAGCTCTCGCCGAAGCCGGAGACGGCATGCGCCCCGAGCAGATGGTCGCGCGCCCCGCCGGCGCGGATGCGCCGCGGACCGGCCAGGCCCGCCGCGATCATGCCGCCGAGCGTGCCGCGGCCCGTGGTTCCGAGCAGCGGACCCGTGTCCATCGGCTCGAACGCGAATTGCTGGCTCTTCGAATCGATCAGCGACAAGAGGTCGGCGAGCGGCGCGCCGGCCTGCGCCGTGATGATCAGCTCGTTCGGCTCGTAGGCGACGACGGCGCTCAGGGCCGACAGGTCGAGCACGGCGTTGGTGGTCGTGATCTGCCCGATCCGGCGCTTCGAGCCATGGCCGATGACGTCGAGCGGCTGCTCGCTCGCGATCGCGGCGCGAACCACCTCCTCCACGTCGGCTGCGTTGCGTACTTTGAGGGCGTCCACCGCTGCTCGCCTTGCTTGTTGATGATGACAGGCGGTCCAGCGCGACGCGGCCACCGACGTTGGGGCCTTTCTAAAGCGTTGCGGGCCGGACACAAGGGCGGCCACGACGGAACGTTCACGCGCGATCTGCATGGCCCCGCCGTCGTGCTCTGCGGCATCGAGGCTTCGCTGCCCCGCAGGACTATCGCATATGACGCCGTCAGAGTCCGGCCGAGCTGTTTCAACGTCGTCATGGCCGGGCTTGTCCCGACCATCCACGTCGTCGAATCCGGAGAAGGAAAGACGTCGATGCCGGGCCTTCGCCCCGCGAGGCGCCAGGCCCCGCAGGCGGAACAAGCCCAGGCATCGCGTACTCCCCAGCCCGTAGGGCGGGTTAGCGAAGCGTAACCCGCCGACTTTCGAGACGCACGGCGGATGACGCCTTCGGCCCATCCGCCCTACGCACTCATGTGCACATCCATCCTTCGTCCGCCATCGAAGGATCAGGTGCAGGAACTGCGGTATCGTTGCCCTTGCAGCACTTCAACGAAAGGACCGATCACGATGACCGGATATGCAGTCGAGACGAAAACCGTGAACGAGGCCATCAGCGGCGGCGGCCTGCTGGTGGTGGCACAATGGGAGGCCCGCGACGGCGAAGCCGACCGCGTCGCCGAGATCCTGTCGCGCTTCCTGCCCGAGGCGCAGCGCGAGCCCGGCGCCGAACTGTTCCTGATCTCCCGCGCCAAGGACAACCCGGCGCAGTTCCTGTTCTACGAGCTGTTCCGCGACGAAGCCGCGTTCAAGGCCCACCAGGAGAGCGACCACTTCAAGACCTATATCGCCGGGCTGGCCCTGCCTCTGCTGGCCCGGCGCGAGCGGGTGCAGTACGAGCTGATTGAAACGCCGCTTTCCTGAAACCGGCCCTCAGCGCAGTCACGCCGGAGAGGGCGCGGCCGCGTTCAAGGCCTGGGCAATGTCGGCGATCAGGTCGGTGGGATGCTCGATGCCGATCGACAATCGGATCGTCGAATCCAGGATGCCGATCTTCTGCCTGACGGCAGCCGGCACGCCGGAATGGGTCATGCTGGCGGGCAGGCTTGCGAGCGACTCCGTGCCGCCCAGGCTGACGGCCAGCTTGAAGATCTGCAGCGCGTTGAGGAATTTGAAGGCGGCCGCCTGGCCGCCTTCGATGTCGAACGAGAAGGTCGAGCCGGCGCCGGTGCACTGGCGCCGGAAGACGCGGCCTGCGGCCGAGGCCTGGTCGAGATGGCCGAGGTAATGAACCTTGGCCGCCTTGCGGTGGTCCCGCAGATAGTCCGCGACGATGAGCGCGTTGGCATCGGCTTTCTCCATCCGGATGCTCAAGGTCTCGAGCGAGCGGCTCAGCATCCAGCAGGAGTGCGGGTCGAGCTGGGTCCCGATGGCGCCGCGCAACGCCTTCACGTCCTTCATGATGGACTTGGCGCCGAGCGCGGCGCCGCCGATCAGGTCGGAATGACCGCCGATATATTTGGTCAGCGAGTAGAGCGAGATGTCCGCGCCGTGCTCGATCGGCCGTTGAAATACCGGGCCGAGTAGCGTGTTGTCGCAGGCGACCAGCGGCGTATGTCCCTGCGCCCTGCCGATCGTGTCGGCGACACGGCGCACCATCGCGATGTCGACCAGGCCGTTGGTGGGATTGGCCGGGGTTTCGATGAAGATCATCGCGACCTGCCCCTTGCGCATCGCATCCTGCGCCGCCGCGTCGACCGCGGCTTCGTCGACGCCGTCGGCGAAGCCGACCGCGCCGATGGACAGGCCGGCCAGCGTCTTGCTGAACAGCGTCTCGGTGCCGCCATAGAGCGGCTGCGAGTGCAGGATCACGTCGCCCGGACGCACGAAGGCGAGGATCGTGGTCGCGATCGCCGACATGCCGGACGAGAACAGCGCGCATTTGTCGGTGCGTTCGTAGATGGCGAGCCGGTCCTCGACGATCTCGCTGTTTGGGTGGTTGAACCGCGAATAGACCAGGCCCGCGCCGCCCTCAGGCGGCTCGCGGCGGCCCGAGACGAAATCGAAGAAATCCTGTCCATCCTCCGCGCTCTTGAACACGAAGGTCGAAGTGAGGAACACCGGCGGCTTGACCGCGCCTTCCGACAGCTGCGGATCGTAGCCGTAGTTCAGCATCAGCGTTTCCGGATGCAGCGCATGGTTGCCGATATGGGTTTTTGACGGAAACGGCTTTGTCATGGTTCACCCCGCTGTGCGAATGATCGGACCGCAGCCGCGAACATCGCGCGGCCGCCACCATGTCGTTATTCTATCAGATGATGGGCGGCGCGCGTGCAGCGTCGTCAAGGTTCCGCGAGAGCTAAGCGGACGCGTTTTCGCCGTCATTCCGGGGCAATCGTCAATGCGAAGACGCTAACCGGCTGCACGTTGGTGATTGAACCACGGTGCGCAATAGCGCCCCGTAGTTCAAGGCCTCCGAATGCCGAATTTTCCTCTTTCTTTTTTCCAGAAATGGTGTATGATTTCACCCATCCTGCCTCGCCGAGCGAGAGGGGCGTACGCGCGGTCGTCACGATACGTGGGGTGGGGACGCGGTGGCCGTGTCAGGTCGCAGCGTGACTTCGGTCATGCCGACGATTCAGGACTGGCTCGAGGCAGATTGGATGAAGTCGCCAGTCGCGTTGACCGGCCGCCGGGCGAAATCCTGAAGAAGGCCGAGCGCGAGGCCGGGATGCGCGCCTATGAAGACTGGCAGGTGCGTCGAGCGGCGTAGCCGGTAAGAAACGAAAGATCACAGGGCACCATGGGCGTCGCCAGATGGGATCAACCTGGGGCCTCTACCGTGTGAAGGGAGCGAAAGTCATTGATATTACTAGAGAATTTCGACGATCTAATGCTTAAGTTGCAAAGTTTCGCCAAAGGCCCGTTCCGGTTGCGCGGATCGAACTCGGAGTGATAGGATTTTTGGCCCTTAGCCGAACCGCCATTTGAGCGTCGCCCTCTTTCCGTTGTCTTCAGTTGTATACGATAGAGTTCCATTGTGGCCCGCCGTCTCTTGATATGCCCCGGCCGAGCCATTTACTATTGGGCAACCGGAAAATCGCAGTGAAAAACATCGACTTCATCCAAATGGCTTACTTCACGGCTCCCAGGCCGGATCCGCTCGATGCTGGAAAGATTTGGGAGTTGTTTTACGGTGCGCCTGGTCCGGATGAATTTCGGCGGATTCCAAATACTCCTGGAAAGCAAACCGTCGCGGCAGGCACCGCCGCCCAAAAACAAATCACTATCGCCAGCCAGATTGGTCGGATTGATGTAACGGTCAATACGATGCCTGACGCTCCGGGGGAGGATCATCCCTTTCTTGAAAGCCCGGAAGAGATCTTAGCTGAACTCGCTCAAAAGGCTGAGCTGTTGCCAGAGTCTTGCCCGCTGTTGCGGGGCGCTTTTGTACTGAACCAGCTTCTCCCGTTCGAAGGCTCTGCAACGGAGATGATCGAAGCGAAAACGGGTGCAAGATTTCCGATCAACTCGATTGACCCAACGATCCAGTATAATATCCAGGTGACGGAGGATGGCGACCCGCCGCTTCTGGTGAACCAGATATCAACCTGGTCGGTAGCTAACGTGCAGCTCTTTCGATTCGATTCTAGCGGAGCAACTCCCTTTGCGGTGAAAACTGATCAGCGCATAGTTCACAAGATCGACGTTAACACCGCGCCAAATCAGTCATTTCAAAGAGGTGATGTTGCTCGCGTCTTTCGATGCCTCTCATCGCGAGCCATCGCGCGAATTGAAAACACAACGAGTGGTTCCAATGCTTAGATTTCAGCAATCGCCGCAGCCTAACTCGATCGATGTTACACTGCCTAGGAAAAAAGCTGAACCGCTTTCGTCTGATCTCCTGGTTCGATACGCAGCAGACAGCACCGTGCACCTCTCCATGCTTCAGAAGGTGAGCCCGAACGAGACCTACGAGCCTCTGATCTACAAACGAATTTATGGTCGATCGTCGCCTACGATCGATGAAGGCCCCGCCGCTAGCGCCTTAGCAAGTGTGAAAAAGCGATACGACGAGATCGAGAGGCGCTTGGATGCGTTAGCAAACGCAGACGACGAAGAAGCGGTCGAGCGCGGTGCCGTACAAACCGCGATTGCGGTTCTGAATCAAATCGAGATCGCTCGATTGCCACCTCCGAAAATCGCGACTCAAGACCACGAAGCTATAATCATGCTCTGGGCAGAGGGCATGAAGCGTTGCGCCATTACGATAACAGACGGTGAAGTCGGCTACGTCGTTCGCGACAATCGTCAGTTGCTGACGGCAAGGGACTCGATCAATATACACGAGTTTAAATTGTTGGGACACACGCCGGCTTAAAAATGACCGTTGCCCTTGAAGAAGATGATAGCATCGCGCGGTGCATTATCTTTCCGCGCTTCTTTTCCGAAGATCAGGTCCATCTCGACGAGCTGCTTTGGCGCTTCGAAAACTCTGGCGAGGATGGCTGTGGCCACGAGTCTGGCGTACTGAGACGATTGGTGCCGGAAGCCGAGCAGGTGCATCAAATCGGTTGTGGCATTGCTGCCATCCAGAACCAGACCGCGAAGGCTCGTCGATATTACTGTGGCTTTAGAAACGCCAAATATGGCGCCATCCCCCTCAATGGTCCTGATTACACCTTGACCGTTACAAGCACTGTTGAGCACGGTCAGGAGGCTCACCTCGACTTTGCCTTAAGGATCACTGTGGAAGGAAAGAGCGCACGCAATCGAGCCAAGGCAAACGCCCGAATTGCCATAGCGGAGGCCTTCGGGCCTGCGATCCCTCACATATGCGACTGTGATACTTCGGACGCCGAGCATCCATTCAAGCGGTTCGGAGACGAATGCCTGAACGGTAAGGGCACATTCCTCACCCTGGGATGAATGTAGTGCCCCTCTGTCGATCTCTCTAAGGCTACAAGCAATAGGATCCATATCGTCTTTCCAAGCGCGTTACGGCCCGTGCTTGACCATGACGATGGAATCTCCGCGTCTGCTATGGGTCGCTCAACGAACTAGGAGCGAGGACTGATCTTTCGGGCCACCGGCAACAAATCCGCCGGCCGCGCTTCTTCGCTCGCCATCGTGTGCTCGTAGCGATCGATAAGAGCACGGCATGTCCGCTTCTTTCGCCGTGTATAAACCGTCCACGAATGGCGCGCCCACTACATAACTCATTGATTTGCATCTGAAATGAACATTGATCCGCAACCTTCACACGGGAGCGGTCCAAGGTCGATCCCTTGAGCGTCCACAATTTCGAACCGACAGAGATGCAGGGCTTTTTCGAGTCGTCGGGCAAATCAGCTTTGCTGATCTTGCGCGATCTCACCGCACAAGAACGGCCGGCCGCAGCAAAATCGCTCGCGCGGAAAACCCCATTTCGCGAGCTATTTCAGTGCGAAGCGGCAGGCCTCCTCCAGGCGCCGAAATTTCCTCTTTCGTTTTTACAGAAATCGTGTATGACTCTCCCCATCCCGCCTCGCCGAGAGGGGCGTACGCGCGGTCGTCACGATACGTGGGGTGGGGATGCGGTGGCCGTGTCGGGTCGCAGCGTGGCTTCGGTCATGCCGACGAACGACTGCGATGCGGACGTGAAGTCGTGTGGTCCTGGCCTCCCGGTGCTGAGGCCAAGCGGGCGATGCCCTTTGCGGGGCGCGCAGGCGACGGGGGCAAGAACGCCGGTCCCCGAGGAGATCACGTATAAGCGTTAAGACCAGCGCGCGGGGAATGCCGGTTGATCGGCTGAACCTGTGGTACCTGCCGCCTGCATTTTTTTCGCAGGCGGGCCATGGGTGAGGCCTTCACCCGGCATTCCCTGCGCCCTCTCGATTGCTTTCGAAGGGCATGTCGATGGCAGGATCCGGGCGTCGTGCGCCGCGGGGATGCGAGGTCATGTCCGATATTGTCTGGGATGTGGATATGGACCTCACGCCGTCGGCATGGCTGGACGGGCCTCATGGTTCGAGACGGCGCTGCGCGCCTCCTCACCATGAGGGGCCAGGTCCGAGAGCGGCGCGGCACATGGACTGTCAGCAGCGTCGTCGTGGAGAGAGCGAGAGTGCTGGATCGATCTACACGGTACGTGTTCTGGGCACGACTTTCGCTCCTCACCCTGAGGAGCCCGCCGCAGGCGGGCGTCTCGAAGGGCGAGGCCCGTACGGTGGCCTCATGGTTCGAGACGGCGCTATCGCGCCTCCTCACCATGAGGGTCTCCAGCATTTGCGGGACGTGAGATCGAGCAGACACCAAACGATGCCGCCCTGCTCTCACGCGCGCTTTTCAGAATCTCGGCAGATCAGGAAACGCCAGCTTGCCGCCGTGGACGTGCATGCGGCCGAGCTCGGCGCAGCGGTGCAAGGTCGGGAACACCTTGCCGGGATTGAGCAGGCCCTGGCTGTCAAAGGCGCACTTCACCCGCTGCTGCTGGTTGAGGTCGATCTCGGTGAACATCTCCGGCATCAGGTCGCGCTTCTCGATGCCGACGCCATGCTCGCCGGTCAGGACGCCGCCGAGCTCGACGCAGCAGCGCAGGATGTCGGCGCCGAACGCCTCGGCCCGCTCCATCTCGCCCGGCCGGTTGGCATCGTACAGGATCAGCGGATGCAGGTTGCCGTCGCCGGCGTGGAAGACGTTGGCGCAGCCGAGCTGGTACTTCTCCGACAGCTCGCGAATGCGCGCCAGCGCCTTCGGCAGCGCGCCGCGCGGGATCGTCCCGTCCATGCAGAGATAGTCCGGCGAGATGCGTCCGACCGCAGGGAATGCCGCCTTCCGTCCGGCCCAGAACAAATTGCGCTCGGCCTCCGACGTCGAGATCCGGCAGGTCGTCGAGCCGCATCCGGTCGCGATCGCCTCCACGCGGCCAATCAGCTCGTCGACCTCGACGCCGGGACCGTCGAGCTCGATGATCAGCAGCGCCTCGACGTCGAGCGGATAGCCGGCATGGACGAAGGCCTCGGCGGCGTGGATCGCCGGCTTGTCCATCATCTCCATGCCGCCGGGGATGATGCCGGCGCCGATGATGCGGGCGACGCATTCGCCGGCGGCTTCGACCTCGGCGAACCCGACCATCAGCGCGCGCGCCGTCTCCGGCTTCTGCAGGATGCGCACCGTCACCTCGGTCACGACCCCAAGCAGCCCCTCCGATCCGGTGATCAGTCCCATCAGGTCATAGCCCGCGTTCTCGGCGCACTTGCCGCCGATGCGCAGCACCTCGCCGGTCATCAGCACGAACTCGCAGCCGAGCACGTTGTTGGTGGTCATGCCGTATTTCAGGCAGTGCACGCCGCCGGAGTTCTCCGCGACGTTGCCGCCGATCGAGCAGGCGATCTGCGAGGACGGATCGGGGGCGTAGTAGAAGCCGGCATGCGCGACCGCCTGGCTGATGGCGAGATTGGTCACGCCGGGTTCGGTGACGACGACGCGGTTGTCGAAGTCGATGTCGCGGATGCGCTTGAACTTGCCGAGCCCGAGCAGCACGCCGTCGGCCAGCGGCAGCGCGCCGCCGGACAACGACGTCCCCGAGCCCCGCGGAACCACCTTGATGCCCTGCTCGTGGCAGTATTTCAGGACCTTCGACACCTGCGCGGTGGTCTCCGGCAGCACCACAACCATCGGCGGCTGGCGGTAGGCCATCAACCCATCGGACTCGTAAGGCAGCATCTCGGCGGCGCTGTCGATGACGCCCTCGCCCGGCACGATCGCACGCAGTGCAGCAACGATCTCGTCACGGCGCGCCAGCACCGCCCGATCAGCTTCCGGCATCATGATCGCCATCGCGTTCCTCCGGCCCTCGATTTGCCCTGGCATATCAATCACAACGGAAACGGTTTGGATAGGCAGCGGATCAGCATCGGAGTTTGCGGCAGAGCAACAAACTCAGCCATTATGCTGATTTGCCTCAGCGCTTCCCCGCTTGTGCGTCGCTTGAGGCCATGCCACAACCTGCGCGCAAACTCGTCTCGTAACCCACAGAGCCTGATCCATGAAGAAAATGACTTTGAGCGCGCTCGTCATCCTCGCCTCGTCGTCGCTGGCGTCTGCCGCGCTGGCGCAGGATGCGGCCGCCGGCAAGACGTCCTTCAACAAGTGCCTGCCCTGCCACGCGATCGGCGAAGGCGCGAAGAACAAGGTCGGTCCGGAACTCAACGGCCTCGATGGACGCAAGTCGGGCAGCGCGCCGGACTACAATTATTCGGAAGCCAACAAGAACTCGGGCATCACCTGGAACGAGGCGGTCTTCAAGGAATACATCAAGGACCCGAAGGCCAAGATCCCCGGCACCAAGATGACCTTCGCGGGCATCAAGAACGAGACCGAGATCAACAATCTCTGGGCCTATGTCGCGTCGTTCGACAAGGACGGCAAGCAGAAGCAGTAAGCGGCCGGCCGCGGCCCTCCGCTCGAGACCTGGAGGCCCCGGCAGACGCCGGGGCCTTTCCATCATCAGGGCGCCGCTTCGACGGCCGTGAGCGCGCTGACCATCCGATCGACCTCGCCCACCACGAGCTCCGGCACCGCATTCTGGACCATGTGCCCGAGGTCGGGCACGACGATCAGGCGCGCCTGGGGCAAGACCCGCGCGAGCGGCCGGGAATGGATCTCGGTATAGACCGTCCTGTCGGCATCGCCGGCCAGGATCGTGACCGGCACCTTGATCTCGCCATAGCGCGGCGCCTGCTCGATCACCGCCTGCTTCAGGGTGACGAGGTCGCGCGCATTGGCCAGGAACTCGCGCGGCCGCAGCAACAGCGGCGTCGCGGTCCGGTCGACGAAATCGTCCGGCATCTCCTGCGGCGCGAACACGCCGCGGGCACCAGGCGCCATCAGCGCCAGGCCGAGCGGCAGCGTGATCGTATGCGCCAGCAAGGGCCCGACCACCGGCGTCGTGACGGCCGCATTGTACTGTCCGACCCCGCCCCGCCAGGGATAGGCGACCGGCGCCAGCATGACGAGGCCAGCGACCCGGTCAGGGAAGTCGAGCGCCATGCGCAGGCCGAGCGCACCGCTCCAGGAATGGACCACCAGGATCACCGGGCCGATGCCGAGCCGGGCCAGCGCCTCGTCCAGCATGCGGGCCTGAACCGCGGGCGTCGAATCCTCGGCGCGATCGCGCGGGCTCCAGCCGTGGCCGGGACGGTCGACCAGGAGCACCCGATGACGCCGGGCGAGCAGGTCGCCGAGCGGCCTGCGCATCGCCTCGAGGTTCGAGCTGGCGCCGTGGACAAGCAGAAGCGGCGGCCGCTCCCCGTCACGCGGCCCGATATCCACAAGATTGATGGTCGCTCCATCGACCTCGACCGCCTCTCCCTGGGCCGGATAGCGTCTTTCCATCAGCACGACGCCGGCCTGGGTCAGCAGCGCCAGCAGCCCCAGGGCCCCCACTACGAGTATTGAAATCATTGATGATTTTCTGCCTGTCACCTGGACAGATACGGGATGGATCGCAGCAGGTTGCGGCTGCGGCCGCCGTCTCCCGTCATTTCGCCTGCGAATCCTGTCATGATGGCGTCGTCGGCCATTTTATAACCATGGTCAGGACATTTCCTCGCAATCAGCCGATGGCCGTGAATTACTTGCGGTCGGGTCATTGCGCAGTCGAAGCACGATGACCGGCCCTGTGTTTAGTTTGGTGTTTTGGGAGGGGGTTACCGATGAGCTTTCGTTCAAGCGAGGCAGCCATCGACGAGATCGTCGCGAGCTGCAACGGCGACCTTCGCGGCGCGCTGAAGGCGCTGCTGCTGGTCAACGAGCATCTCGAGGCCGAGATCGCACAACTCTATGCCGCGGCCGCCCAGTACGGCCTGCCGGACCGCCGCAGCACCGCGTTCCACTGAGCCGCCGGCCCGCTCGCGGGCGAGCCGATCAGTCCTCCTGCGTCATGTCCTTGTTCGGGCACGCGTTGATCGTGGATCTCGCGAGCTTGGCGTCATCCTTCGATTTGAAGGGGCCGGACGCGAACCAGATGTCGCCCATGATCGTGACGACCGGATTGCTGGTCACGATCTCGCAGCGATTGGTGGCGCGGTTGCCGACCACCCAGAACAGATCCGGATCCTCGGCCCAGGCGGCCGACATCGTCGTCATCACCAGCGCTGCCGTCAGCACCGCCCGCCGCATCGCGTCTCTCCTGCCGAGATCCATCGTTGAGAGGCAGCTAGGTTCGCGTGGCCGGACCGACAAGGACGGCCGCCCAGACGTGGTTAATCGGCCGTTACGGCTAGATGTCGCGCCCCTCGACCTTCTCGGTGAGGGTCTTCACCAACTCCGGCACCTTGTCGAGATGCGGATTGACCTCGAGCGCCTTGCGGAACGCGTCCAGCGCCCGCTTCTCCTCGCCCAGATCCTGCATGATCATGCCGAGACCTGCGAGCGCGCCGAAGTGCCGCGGCTCACGCAGCAGGACCTGCTGGATGTCGGCAAGCGAGCGGCCGTAATCGTTCTGGAGGTAATAGATGGTCGCGCGACGGTTCCAGGCCTCGACATAATCGGGCCGGAGCTTGATCACCGAATCGAGCAATTTGAGCGCAACTTCGTTCTGCTTCGCGTCCATCGCGGCTTTGGACCGCGACATCAACAGGGCGACGGTATCGCTGGGGGTCTGCAGCCAGATCGCCCAAATCCGCGCCTCGACATGCTTGGCGCTGATCTCGTCGGGCGCCGCCTTCAGGGCACCGAACAGGAAATCGAGGCCCTTGGTCTTGTCGGCGCCGATCTTCGGCAGCTTGGCCGGAGCCTCGGGCGGCTTTGGCTTGACGCCGGCCCGCGGCTCCCCCTGCGCAAAGGCAAGATGCGGTACCGAAATGACGACAACGGCGAGAAGAATCGCCCGCAAGGATCGCTTGGCCATGCCCCAAGTCTAAACGCAGTCGGCACGTCCTGCAAAGCAGCACGCGCCTCAAAGACCTGTGAGGAGGCCCCTCTTCTCGAGGGGAGATCTACGGGATCAGCCCTGGCGCGCCTTGAAGCGGCGCTGGACCTTGTTGATCACATAGACGCGGCCCTTGCGGCGGACCAGACGGTTGGCGCGATGGCGGCCACGCAGCGACTTCAGCGAGTTACGGACCTTCATGGGACATCCTGATACGTTGAAAGGCCGTGTTGGACAGGCCGGAAGTGGCAAATACAAAGGGAGTTCCGCAAGCGACCAAGTCGCCCGGATTGGCCGGTTTCTAACCACCAGCCCGCCGGATGTCAATCATGGCGGGCCCCGGCTTCAACAGAACCGGCCGGCGACGCGCCCCTCGATCCAACTTGGCGATTGCCAAATTTGTTATATCCTATAATCAATTTTCCAAAGCCAAGAACCAACCGCCGGGAACGCCCATGCCCAAGCTCGCTCTGCCCAAGATCGACGATGTCGTCGCCATCGACATCCATACCCATGCCGAGGAGCCCTGCGGCATGCATGCGGATGACGGCTACGACGATTTCCAGGCCCAGATGGCCGACTACTTCAAGTCGCCGCACAAGCATCCGCCGACGGTGCCGGAGACCGCCGCCTATTATCGTTCCAAGAACATCGCCGCGGTGATCTTCCCGGTCGACGCCGAGCGCGAGACCGGCTTTCGGCGCTACAACAACTACGAGATGCTCGAGGTCGCTTCCGACCATCTCGACGTCCTCATCCCCTTCGTCAGCATCGATCCGCACAAGGGCAAGCTCGGCGTGCGCGAGGCGCGCAAGCTGATCGAGGAGTATGGCGTCCGCGGCTTCAAGTTCCACCCGACGATGCAGGGCTTCTACGCCAACGATCGGCTGGCCTATCCGCTGTATGAGGCGATCAACGACGGCGGCGCGATCGCACTGTTTCACACCGGCCAGACCGGCGTCGGCTCGGGCATGCCGGGCGGCATGGGGATGCGGCTGAAATATTCCAACCCGATGTACATGGACGACGTCGCGGCCGACTTCCCCGACCTCAAGATCATCCTCGCCCATCCCTCCTTCCCCTGGCAGGAGGAGGCGCTGTCGGTGGCGACCCACAAGCCGAACGTCTATATCGACCTCTCGGGCTGGTCGCCAAAGTACTTCCCGCCGATCCTGGTGCGCTACATCAACTCGATCCTGCAGGACAAGATGCTGTTCGGCTCGGACTGGCCGGTCATCACGCCGGACCGCTGGCTCGCCGATTTCGCCAAGCTCGACATCCGCGACGAGATCCGGCCGAAGGTGTTGAAGGCCAACGCCCGCAAGCTGCTCGGGATCTGACGTCGTCGGTCCTGCCCTTGCCGCCCCGCGCAAGTCACGGGCATCATGCTATCATCCGCAGGCGCGGTGGCCATCAGCCTTAGCGCCTGTCTGCTTTCGATCAGGTGATCGCCGTGCCCTTCAAAGCCGTGGTCTTCGATGCCTATGGCACGCTGTACGACATCCAGTCGGTAGCGGCCGTGACCGAGGAGGCCTTTCCCGGCCATGGCGACATCATCACGCAGATCTGGCGCATCAAGCAGCTCGAATACACCTGGCTGCGCTCGCTGATGCAGCGCTACGTGGATTTCGCCGTCGTGACCCGCGACGCGCTGAGCTACACGCTGCGCATTCTGGGCCTGCAGGCCGATGCCGCCACGCGAGACCGAATCATCGCCAAATATCTCGATCTCGATCCCTACCCCGATGCGAGGGCTGCGCTCGCCGCGATGAAGGATCATCGGCTCGCGATCCTCTCCAACGGCAGCCCTGCGATGCTCGACAGCCTGGTCAAGGCCAGCGGCTTCGATGCTCCGCTCGATGCGGTCATCAGCGTGGATGCCCGGAAGATCTTCAAGCCGAGTCCCCAGGCGTACGCACTGATCGAGGAGACGCTCGGGTTTGCACCCGACGAGGTGCTGTTCGTATCCTCCAACCCCTGGGACGTCTGCGGCGCCAAGGCGTTCGGATTGAACGTCGCCTGGATCGAGCGCGTCACCCCGGACGCCATGGCGGCTGCCTGCAGCCAGACCGACCTCGTCGCGCCGCTCACCCTGTTCAAGGCGCTGCGCAGCCAGATGGACGAGTTGGGTTTGGCGCCGGACTATCGTATTGCTGCACTATCCGAACTGCCCGAGATCGTCGCCAAACATGAGCCTTGATTCCGTCCGCGCCTTCTTCACCGAAAAAGCCCCCGACATCGACGTCCTCGTCTCCAGCCAGAGTTCCGCCACCGTGGCGCTCGCGGCGGAGGCCTATGGTGTCGAGCCGGCCCGCATCGCCAAGACGCTGTCGCTGCGCGTCGGCGAGCGCGTCATCCTGATCGTCGCCGCGGGCCACGCAAGGATGGACAACAAGAAGGTCAAGGCGCAGTTCGGCGGCAAGCCGAAGATGCTCGGCCTCGACGAGGTCGCCGACATCACCGGTCACGAGGTCGGCGGCGTCTGTCCGTTCGGGCTGAAATCGCCGCTGCCGGTCTATTGCGACGTCTCGCTGAAAGCCTTCGACATCGTCGTGCCGGCGGCAGGCTCGACCCATAGCGCCGTCAAGATCACGCCGGACCGCATGGCCGAGCTGACATCGGCCGAATGGGTCGACGTTTGCGAGGTCGCGACTTAGTCGTCGCACCGAAATGATACCAGGCGCGGCAGCTTCATCGCGTCGTGCGCTCATTTGGCGACTGACGAAAGCTCGCTCTGTTGCGAGCGAGCGGTGCCCGACTTCAAAAATAGCGCCCCCATGAGCGCCATGAACCATGCAACGAACGGATGCCAGAGCGGCACCGCCAGCAGTCCGAACCATCCGAAAGCGATTTCCGGCACTCGAGCGTTGCGCTCATAGCTCCGGGACGCGGGCATGAGTCCACCATTTGCGTCGTTGAAGGTGCAGGGTCCACGCCGGGCGGACTCGACGCCGTCTTGTGTGTAGACGATCAACGCACGTGCACGCACGGAGCAGATCAGCACATCTCCCACGTCACTGACACCGATATCGAAGGCGCCGCCTTGCGAACCGACGTAAAAACCTCGCTCGAAGCCCTGGGGACCATAGCGCTGCACTCTCCCCAACGGCTCGCTCGCAACGAACACACGTCCATTTGGAGCTGCAACCCGGGCCGAGCCAAGCGCGTTTGGAAGCTCGATCGCATTCAGCCAATCGTCCGGAAACACCCCCAATCCGAGCGGTAGCAAAAACCCAATGATTCCGAGAGCGACGGCGCACCTTGCAACGGCGCTCGGCAGCTGCTTCCACATGGAAACCACTCCCCCGAACGTCACTTGCGCTTCCCTTTCGCCAGCTCCTTGACCAGGAACTCCGCCAGCACCTCGACCCGGGCGGGGCGCGGGCCGCCGGGCGGCATCACCAGATGCATCGCCCCTTCGGGCTGGCTCCAGCCCTTCAGGATCACCTCGACCTCGCCCGAGGCGATCGCGTCGCCAACGATGAAGTCCGGCAGGTCGGCGATGCCGAGGCCGGCGAGCACCGCCGGCAGCACCGCCTCGCCATTGTTGACGCGCAGCTGTCCGGCTGGCCGCACGCTGGCCTGCTCGCCGGCTGCATTGGTGTAGTGCCAGACGCCGGCGGTGGAGAGATAGGCGTAGCCGAAGCATTTGTGCTCGGCAAGATGCATCGGATGCGTCGGCCGTCCGTGCCGCTTCAGATAGGACGGCGCCGCCACCGTGTAGCGCGGCATCGCGCAGAGGCGGCGCGCCACCAGTGATGAGTCCGGCAGCCGCGCGATGCGCAGCGCGAGATCGAACCCCTCGCCGATGAGATCGACGGTCGCATCGCTCATGTGCAGATCGATCGACACTTCCGGATATTGTTCGAGAAAGACCGGCAGCAGCGGTGCGATCTTCTTCACACCGAAGGTCATCGGCACCGCGAAGCGCACCAGCCCGCGCGGCGTCAGCGATTGCGCCAACGCCTCGGTCTCCGCCGCCTCGCCATCCGTGAGCAGTTGCGCGGCCCTCTCTGACAGCCGCTGCCCGGCATCGGTCAGCGCCAGACGGCGCGAGGTGCGGTTGAACAGCCGCGTGCCCAGGCGTTCTTCCAGCCGGCTCACGGCCTTCGACACTGACGCCTTGGACAGGCTCAGCTCCTGCGCCGCGCCGGCGAAGGAGCGCAGCTCGACGACCTTGGCGAAGATCGCCATCGCCTCGAAATCCGGAAGTCGCGCCATCGGCGGCAATCTCACTTTTGGAAACAATGGGTTTCAATAGTTTCTATTTCTATACTCGGATCGTCAGCCTATTCCAGTGCCCAACGGCACGGCGGCTCGCGGCCGACGTGCAACAACGGAACAAACCCATGATCGAATTGAAGCCCTTTGCGGCGCTGGGCGGCGCCGACCACGGCTGGCTGAAGGCCAAGCACCATTTCTCGTTCGCGAACTATTACGACCCCAGCAACATGGGCCACGGCGCCCTGCGGGTCTGGAACGACGACGAGATCGCCCCGAACACCGGCTTCCCTGCACATCCGCACCGGAACATGGAGATCATCACCTATGTCCGCGAAGGCGCGATCACGCATCACGACAGCCTCGGCAACAAGGGCCGCACTGAGGCCGGCGACGTCCAGGTGATGAGCGCGGGCAGCGGCATCCGCCACTCCGAGTACAATCTGGAGCCGACCACGACACGGATCTTCCAGATCTGGATCGAGCCTGCCACCGATGGCGGCCAGCCGACCTGGGGCGCCAAGCCGTTTCCGAAGTCCGACCGCTCCGGCAAGCTGGTCACGCTGGCGAGCGGCTTCGCAGATGACGGCGACGCGTTGCCGATCCGCGCCAAGGCGCGCGTACTCGGCACCACGCTGAAGGCAGGCGAGACCGCCGAGTACAGCGCCGACAAGGCCCGGCACATCTATCTGGTGCCCGCAGCCGGCAGCGTCGAAGTCAACGGCGTCCGAGTCAACGCTCGTGACGGCGCCGCCATCCGCGACGAGGCCACGCTGAAGATCACCGCGCTCGAAGATTCCGAGCTGGTGCTCGTCGACGCCGCCTAACCGTCTCACGCGATCCCGGCCGGGCATCCGGCCGGGACGCTCTTCCCGATCATCCTCGTCCCCACGGAGACTGCCATGACCAAGGTTCTCGTTCTCTACTACTCCGCCTACGGCCACATCGAAGCGATGGCCAACGCGGTGGCCGAAGGCGCCCGCGAGGCCGGCGCCACCGTGGACGTCAAGCGCGTGCCCGAGCTGGTGCCGGCCGACGTTGCCAAGGCCTCCTACTACAAGCTCGACCAGGCAGCCCCGATCGCCAAGGTCGAGGAGCTCGCCGATTACGACGCGATCATCGTCGGCACCGGCACCCGCTTCGGCCGCATGGCCTCGCAGATGGCCAACTTCCTCGATCAGGCCGGCGGCCTGTGGGCTAAGGGCGCGCTCCACGGCAAGGTCGGCGGCGCCTTCACCTCGACCGCGACCCAGCACGGCGGCCAGGAAACCACCCTGTTCTCGCTCATCACCAACCTGCTGCACTTCGGCATGACCATCGTCGGCCTCAACTACGGCTTCGCCGGCCAGATGAAGCTCGACGAGGTCACCGGCGGCTCGCCCTATGGCGCCACCACCATCACCGGCGGTGACGGCAGCCGGCAGCCGAGCGCGAACGAGCTGGCGGGGGCGCGCTATCAGGGCCGCGTCATCGCCGAGACCGCAAAGAAGCTGCATGGCTGATGCGACTGGGGCGGCACTTCCGCAAACGAAGTGCCGCCCCATTTCACAAGAGTTGGAAAGTAGGAGAGGAGTCCGCAATGCCCGCCATGCTCGAACTGGTGACGCTGGCCCGGTTGGCCCGCCATCCCCTGCAGATGATGGCGCGCCGCTGGTACTGCAAGAGCCTCTACCGCGCCAGCCGCGGCCAGCGCCGCTGCCCGGAATGCACGGCCGCTACAGCGGCTTGATCTGCACCTTCCTGAACTTCACGACGCCCGAGCCGTACTGCAGGGCGATCGGTCCCGCCGCGTGCTTGCTGTCGTCGACATCGGCGGTCTTCTCGCCGTTGAGGATCACGGTCAGCCGCGTGCCCTTGGCGGTGATCTCATAGGTATTCCACTTGCCGCCGGCCTTCGGCATCGGATCGACCTTGGACACGTCGACGATCGCGCCGGTGCCGTATTTCGGATCGGGCCGCTTGTCGAAGATGTTGACCTCGTAGCAGATGTTGGAGTCGATCTTCGCCGACTGGTCGCAGCGGATGAAGATGCCGCTGTTGGCGGCGTCATCGACCCAGAACTCGGCCTTGATCTGGAAGTCCTTGTAGCTCACCTTGGTCACCAGATACGATGGATCCTTGCCGTCGAGCTTGTCGGCCGACAGCGCGCCGTCCTTCATCTCCCAATTGGCCTTGCCGACCTCGGTGAAGTCGGCCTTGGTCGTGGAGTCGACCAGAGTCACCCAGCCGTCATCGGCCAATGCCGCTCCCGTCATGCCTGCGCCCGCAATCAATAGTCCGGCCGCGAGCCCACTCAAGCGATACCGCATCGAAACTCCTCCCTGATTTCTGTTTCGTTCGTCGCCACGATAGCAAAGCGCCGGACAATTCAAACGGGTTTCGATGCTGCACCTGCTCTATCGTCTCCTCCAACTACACCGCCGTGGCGCGCGCAAAATCGACATAGATCTCGCGCAGCCGCGCCGCCACCGGTCCCGGCTTGCCGTCGCCGACGGGCTTGCCGTCGATCGTGACCACCGGCTGCACGAACGAGCTCGCGCTGGTGATGAAGGCTTCCTTCGCCGCGAGCGCCTCCTCCACCGTGAACAGCCGCTCCTCGACCTTGAGCTGGCGCTCCTCGGCGAGCTTCACCACGGCCTTGCGGGTGCAGCCCGGCAGGATCGCGTTCGAGTTCGGCCGCGTCACGATGACGTCGTCCTTGGTCAGGATGAAGGCCGAGGACGAGCCGCCCTCGGTGACATGACCGTCCTCGACCATCCACGCCTCGCCGGCCCCGGCCGCGGCGGCCGCCTGCTTCGCGAGCACCTGCGCCAGCAGCGCCACGCTCTTGATGTCGCGGCGCGCCCAGCGGATGTCGGGCACGGTGATGACGCCAATTCCCGTCTTCGCCGAGGGCGCATTGATGATGTCCTTGGCGGTGACGAACATCACCAAGGTCGGCTTGACGTCGCCCTTGGGAAACGGGAAGTCGCGGCCCTTGTCGGCGCCGCGCGTCACCTGCAGATAGACCATACCCTGGTCGAGCCGGTTGCGTGCGACCAGCTCCTTCTGCAGCTCCTCGATCCGCGCCAGGCTCTCCGGCAGCGCCAGCCCGATCTCGCCGACCGAGCGCTCCAGGCGGGCAAGATGCGGGGCACTGTCGACCAGCTTGCCATCGAGCACCGCCGCCACTTCGTAGATGCCGTCGGCAAACAGGAAGCCGCGATCGAGGACCGAGACCTTGGCCTCGGACAGGGGCACGAAGGCGCCGTTGACGTAAGCGATCGGGTCCAAATTCATATTCTCCAACTTCGAGATTCAGGGTTCGCGCGTTCCGCGCGCCCCGGAACGACGGTAAGTGCTAATGCGACAGGATTTTCGACAGGAACTGTTGCGCCCGCTCGCTGCGCGGCTGGCCGAAGAAATCCTCCTTCTTGGCGTCCTCGACGATCTCGCCGCGGTCCATGAAGATGACGCGGTGCGCGACCTTCCGGGCGAAGCCCATCTCGTGGGTCACGACCATCATGGTCATGCCCTCGCGGGCGAGATCGACCATGACGTCGAGCACCTCGCTGATCATCTCCGGATCGAGCGCCGAGGTCGGCTCGTCGAACAGCATCGCGATCGGGTCCATGGCGAGCGCACGTGCGATCGCCACGCGCTGCTGCTGGCCGCCGGAGAGCTGCGCCGGAAACTTCTGCGCCTGCTCCTTCAGCCCGACGCGCTCCAAAAGCTTCATGCCCTTGGCGGTCGCTTCCTCATGGCCGCGTCCCAGCACCTTCTGCTGGGCGAGGCAGAGATTTTCGATGATCTTCAGATGCGGAAACAGCTCGAAATGCTGGAATACCATGCCGACGCGCGAGCGCAGCTTCGGCAGGTTGGTCTTCGGATCATTGACCTTGAGCCCGTCGATCGTGATCGTGCCGTCCTGGAACGGCTCCAGCGCGTTGACGCATTTGATGAGGGTCGACTTGCCGGAGCCGGACGGACCGCAGACCACCACCACCTCGCCCTTGGCGACCGAGGTCGTGCAGTCCTTCAGCACCTGGAAGCTCGGGCTGTACCATTTGTTGACGTGGCTGATTTCGATCATGGGAGCCGACTATCTGATGATGGAGATGCGCGACTGCAGGCGGCGGACGCCGTAGGACGCGACACAGGAGATGGTGAAGTAGACCAGGGCCGCGAACAGGTACATCTCGACCAGACGGCCGTCGCGCTGGGCGACCTTGGAGGCGGCACCGAGGAAGTCCGGGATCGAGAGCACGTAGACCAGCGAGGTGTCCTGGAACAGCACGATGGTCTGCGTCAGCAGCACCGGCAGCATGTTGCGGAACGCCTGCGGCAGCACGACGTAGCGCATGGTCTGCGCGTAGGTCAGGCCGAGTGCCGAGGCCGCGGCCGGCTGACCGCGCGAGATCGACTGGATGCCGGCGCGCATGATCTCGGAGAAATACGCCGCCTCGAACAGGATGAAGGTGATCAGCGACGAGGCGAACGCGCCGACCTTGATCGGCCGGGACGAGCCGGTGATCCACTGCCCGATATAGGGCACCAGGAAGTAGAACCAGAAGATCACCAGCACCAGCGGCAGCGAGCGCATGAAGTCGACATAGAGCCCGGCGATCCAACCCATCACGCGATAGCCGGAGAGCCGCATCAGCGCGATCAGGGTGCCGAACACCAGACCGCCCGTCGCCGACAGTGCCGTCAGCATCAAGGTGAAGGTCATGCCGTCGATGAACAGGTAGCTCAGCGAACGGCGGATGACATCGAAATCGAAATTGGCCAGCATCTCATTTGCCCGTGATGTAGCCAGGGATCGCCACCGCGCGCTCCAGGAGGCGCATGCCGATCACGACGATGACGTTGATGACGAGATACATCAGGGTGGCGGCGCTGAACGCCTCGAACACCTGGAAGGAGAATTCCTGCATGGCGCGCGCAGCGCCCGTCAGCTCGATCAGGCCGATCGTGATCGCGACCGCGCTGTTCTTGACGGTGTTGAGAAATTCGGACGTCAGGGGCGGCAGGATGATGCGGAAGGCCATCGGCAGCAGCACGTAGCGATAGGCCTGCAAGGTGGTGAGGCCGAGCGCGGTCGCCGCCATCATCTGGCCGCGCGGCAGCGAGCCGATGCCGGCCGCGAGCTGCACCGCGACGCGCGCCGACATGAACAGCCCGATGCCGACGGCCGCCGTATAGAATGGCGCATTGGGCATCTGCTTCAGCCACAGGCCGATCGTGGGCGGCAACAGCTCCGGCAGCACGAAGAACCACAGGAACAGCTGCACCAAAAGCGGCATGTTGCGGAAGAACTCGACATAGGCGAAGCCGATCCAGGTCGCCAATTTCGAGGGCAGACTGCGCAGGATGCCGACGATCGTGCCGCAGATCAGCGCGATCACCCAGGCCGACAGCGAGGTCACGATGGTGACCTTCAGCCCCGACAGCAGCATGTCGAAATAGGTGCCGGCCCCGGTCGGGTTCGGCTCCAGGAAGATGTGCCAGTTCCAGGTGTAGTTCACGGGGACATCCTGAGAGGGAATTAGCTCGCAAGTCGCATTACACAGTCTTTGCCAAAAACTCGCTGCGCTCCCTCCCGCCTTGCGGGGGAGGGTCGGGGTGGGGGGTCCACACGGGCAGTCTTTCCTGAGACCCCCACCCCCGCCCCCTCCCCCTTGGGGGAGGGGGGCAGATCGAATTCGGCGCGAGAGCTGCGGCCTCACGTTACGGCTTGTACGAATCCGGATCCGGCGAGTCCGACGGCTTGGCGAACTCGGCCTTCAGTTCGGCCGACATCGGGGTGTTCAGGTTCAGGCCCTTCGGCGGGACCTTCTGCATGAACCACTTGTCATACAGCTTGGCGCCCTCGCCGCTGGTGTAGATCTTGGCGGTCGCGGCGTCGACGACCTTCTTGAACTGCGGGTCGTCCTTGCGCAGCATGATGCCGTAGGGCTCAGGCTTCGAGAACGCGTCCTTGGAAACGACGTAGGCGGCCGGATCCTTGGAGCCGGCGACGAGGCTCGCAAGAAGAATGTCGTCCATCACGAAGGCGACGGCGCGATCGGTCTCCACCATCAGGAAGGCCTCGGCATGATCCTTGGCCGGGATGATGTTGATGCCGAGGTTGCGCGCCGCGTTGGCTTCGGTGAGCTGCTTGATGTTGGTGGTGCCGGCGGTCGACACGACCGATTTACCCTTCAGATCGTCGATCGCGTTGATCTTACTCGCCTTCTTCGAGACGTAGCGGCTCGCCGTCAGAAAGTGGGTGTTGGTGAAGGAGATCTGCTTCTGGCGCTCGGCATTGTTGGTGGTCGAGCCGCATTCCAGATCGATGGTGCCGTTGGCGAGCAGCGGGATGCGGGTCGATGACGTCACCGGGTTGAGCTTCACGTCGAGCTTGTCGAGCTTGAGCTCCTTCTTCACGGCATCGACGATGCCCATGCAGATGTCGATGGCAAAGCCGATCGGCTTCTGATTGTCGTCGAGATAGGAGAACGGGATCGAGGAGTCGCGGACGCCGAGCGTAATGGTGCCGGTCTCCTTGATGTTCTTCAGGGTCCCCGTCAGGTCCTCGGCCTGCACCTGGCCGGCGCAGAGCGCGGCGGCGACGGCAAGACCGAATAGGCGAAGCTGCTTCATAACTGATCTCCTCAATCCGGCTGATCGCCGGATGCTTGCATAAACCACAGCGAACTCAAAATGGCCCCCGCCCCCCGGACGATCTCCGGCCGGACGAGCGCGGGCACCATAGACCGCCCCGCGGCGGGACGTCCTCGGACGATCGCGACAAATTGCCTGTCCTGTGTCCCCTTCGACAAGACGTTCGGGCTGAAACGGCAGCGCCGAACGTCGGGATGGTAAACTGCGAGGGGCTCGCGAGCCCCGCGACCAGACGAAAGTCTCACTCGGGCGGTTCCCGCACGCGGCAATGCAACCGCACAGCACACGGACCTCGTGGTTCGAGACGCGCCGCGCGCGGCAAGCCCGCCGTCCATCTTCCTGACCGGCGCGGCGTTCCTCACCATGAACGTCACCACGGACTTCGCCAAGGCACCAGTCCTCGCCCTGAGGAGCCCGCCGAAGGCGGCCGTCTCGAAGGGCGGCCGCAGGCGCTGAACACGACCGGGGCGTCGCTCACCCCGCCTCAGGCAGCGAGAGGTGAGCACCGATAACGCCAAGAGATGTGTGCTCATGCCCCCCTTCTCGCCTCACAACGGCTTCTGCAGCTCGCCGAGATCCCAGAACAGCCCGGCCATCAGGCCGAGCGCCTCCTCCGTGACATCCAGCAGAATGTGCTCATCCGGCGCGTGCTGCGAGCAGCCCGGATAGGAATGCGGCACCCACATGGTCGGCATCTTCAGCACGTCGGCAAACACGTCATTGGGCAGCGAGCCGCCGAAGTTCGGCAGCACGGCGGGCGCTTTGCCGGTGCTCATCTTGATGGAATCCGCAGCCCATTTGATCCAGGGGCTGTCGATGTCGGCGCGCGAGGCCATGAAGCTCTGCGCCATGCTGACCTCGATCATCGGGAAGCCATGCGCGGCGAGATGGTTCTTCACGTCGGCCACGATGCTGTCGACCTTGGTGCCGACGACGAAACGCAGCTGCAGCACGGCGCGGGCGCGGCCGGGGATCGCATTCGCCGGCTTGTCGATATTGCCGGAGGAGATCGCGAGCACCTCGAGCGTATTCCAGGCATAGAGCCGCTCCGCGGGCGTCAGCCCCTCCTCGCCCCAATTGTCCGACAGCGCCGGCTCGTCGGCGGTCGGCTCCACCTTCACGTCGGCGAGGATGGCGCGGATCGCATTGGTGAGACGCGGCGGCTTCAGCGCCTCCAGCTTGATGCGGCCATGGCCGTCGACCAGCGTGGCGATCGCGTTCGCCAGGATGGTCGCCGGATTGGCGAGCACGCCGCCCCAATTGCCGGAGTGATTGCCGCCCTCGCGCAGGTTGACGTCGAGATGTAACCGGATGCCGCCGCGGCAGCCGAGAAAGATGGTGGGGCGCGCGGTCGACAGCCGCGGGCCGTCCGAGCCGATGAAGACGTCGGCCTTCAAGGCGTCGCGATGCAGATCGGCCACCTTGGCGAGATCGGGCGAGCCGATCTCCTCGCCCATCTCGATGATGAACTTGGCATTGAAGCCGAGCTTGCCGCCACGCGCCTCGCGCACCGCGCGCAGCGCCGCCATGTTGACGCTGTGCTGGCCCTTGTTGTCGGCGGTGCCGCGGCCATAGAGACGATTGCCCGCCGGCGTCACCGCCCAGGGATCGCGGCCGTCGCGCCATTCACCAGCCATGCCGTCGACGGTGTCGCCGTGGCCATAGCTGAGCACCGTCGGGGCGCTGTCGCTCTCGTGGTAGGCCGCGATCAGGAACGGCGACTTGCCGCTCGGCGAGGGCACGATCTCGGAGGAAAAGCCGAGGGCGGCAAAGGACGGCGTCAGCTCTTTGGTCAGATACGCCGCGAGCTCGTCCTTGCGCTCGGGATTGAGGCTCTCGGTGCGATAGGCGACCCGGCGGCCGAGCTCGGCCAAGAAGTCACCGCTCGTCAGCGTCTGACGGGCACGGGCAATTGCATCAATCCTGGTCATGGCGCTTTTCCAGTCACAACGAAGGCGGCGTCATATCGGGATCGCGCGACGAGCGGAAGGGGCTCGCTTTGAATTCAGTGCTGATATCAAGCAAGTCTCGGATTTCGGAACCGCGTAGCCTACCATCAAACTCGGTGGTTGGATCGCGCTGCGGCTTGCTCGGTACTCCTCGCCCGCCCGTGTAACGCCAGCCCCGTCCTCGTCCCGGACGAAAGTGGTCAACTGACAATCCAGAGGCGCAGTCTCTCAATTCACCGCGTGGCTGACCATCACCTCGATCAGCTTGGCGCCGGGCCTGCGGAACGCGTCCGACAAGGTCGGATTCAGCTCGCGCGGATCACTGATGCGCATCGCCTCGCAGCCGAGCGACTGTGCCAGCCCTGCAAAATCCACCGTCGGGTCGGCAAAATCCATGCCGATGTAGTTGTCGTCGCCGTGAAACGACAGCAGCCGCTGCTTGATGATGCGATAGCCGCCATTGTTGACGATGACCACCGACAGCGGCAGCTTGTGATGCGCTGCGGTCCACAGCGCCTGGATCGAATACATCGCGCTGCCGTCGCCGGAATAGCACACGACCGGACGATCGGGATTGGCGAGACTGACGCCAACCGAGGCCGGCAGGCCCCAGCCGATGCCGCCGGAGGCGAGGCCGTGATAATTGTAGCGGTCGCGATAGGGCCACAGCGCCGTCATGTAGCGCGCCGAGGTCAGGCCCTCGTCGACCAGGATGCCGTGCTCCGGCATCGCCTCGGCGACCTGCAGCGCCAGATAGTCCGGGTCGATCGGCGTCCGCTCGCGGGCCGCCTCGATCTGCGCCGCCAGCGTCCGGCGCCGTGCGCTCCAGTTCTTCGAGGACAATTCGGCCACGCGCTCCTGAGCACGCGCCTGCAGGGCCGCGCCGCCGAGCTCGTGTAAGAGCGGCGTGAGCTGAAGCAGCGTCTCGCGAACGTCAGCCTTGAGCGCGATCTCGGCACCGAAATTCTTTCCCAGCTCCCAATCGACGAGGCCGATCTGCACGATCGGCAAGCCCTCGGGCAGCGGCTCGATCTCGCTGTGCACGGACATCCGCAAGGGATCGGCGCCGAGCACGATGAGAAGATCGTGTGGCGCGAGCAGGTCGCGGACCTGCTTCTGCGCGCGCGACAATGAGCCGATGTAGCAGGGATGCTCGGACAGGAAATGCGCGCCATAGGGCGCGGACTGCTGATGCACGGGAGCGCCGATCGCCGACGCGAACTCGGCCGCCTGCCGCAGCGCATCGCTCTTGACGACCTCGTCGCCGGTGATGATCACCGGCCGCTGCGCCCTGAGAATGCGCTGCGCCAGCCCCTGCAACGCGTCCGCGGCCGGCAACACGCGCGCATCGACCCGGGTGGAACGGCCGAGCTCGATGCCGGCTTCGGCATTGAGGATATCGCCGGGCAGCGAGATGAAGACGGGACCGGTCGGCGGTGTGGTCGCCACCTTGGCGGCACGCCTGATGATGCGCGGCAGGTCCTCCAGCCTCGTCACCTCGACCGCCCATTTCACCAGCGGCTCGGCCATCCGCACCAGCGGGCCGTAGAGCAATGGCTCCATCAGGCCGTGGCCCTGCTCCTGCTGGCCGGCGGTGAGGATCATCGGCGTGCCGGTGAACTGCGCATTGTAGAGCGCGCCCATGGCGTTGCCGAGACCCGGCGCGACGTGGACGTTGCAGGCGACGAGGCGTCCCGAGGCGCGACTGAAGCCGTCGGCGATCGCCACCACCAGGCTCTCCTGCATCGCCATGACGTAGGTGAGATCGGGATGGTCCTTCAGCGCGTGCATGATCGGCAGCTCGGTGGTGCCGGGATTGCCGAACAGATGCGTGATGCCCTCATCCTTGAGCAGCGCCAGGAAGGCCGAGCGTCCGGTGGTGCGGTTCTTCATGGGTCGGCTCCTCCAGGCACGGTCCTATTAGTTGACGCCAACTCTCGCTCCACCGTCATTGCGAGCGAAGCGAAGCAATCCAGGGTGGCGCACGCGACTCTGGATTGCTTCGTCGCTACGCTCCTCGCAATGACGGCGGAGAGAGCGCGAGCTACGCCTTCGCCATGGCGTCATACGCCGGATAGTCCGTGTAGCCCTTCTCCTCGCCTCCATAGAAGGTCGGGCGGTGATAGGGCGTCAGCGGCCAGCCGCGCTGCAGGCGGGCGGGCAGGTCCGGGTTGGAGATGAAGGTGCGGCCGAAGGCGATGGCGTCGGCGTGGCCGGCCTGGATCGCGGCGTCCGCCGGCTCGCCGGTGAAGCCGCCGGCGCCGATCAGCACGCCCTTCCACACCGGCCGGAACAGAGCGATGGCCGACGGCACGTTCTGCCAGTTGACGTCGGCGCGGCCGGCGCCGGAGGAGCGCGGCTCGATCAGATGCAGATAGGCGATGCCGAGCTTGTTGAGCGCCTCGATCGCGTAGGTATAGAGCGGCATCGGCTCGGCCTCGCCGGAGCCGTTGGCGATGCCATAGGGCGACAGCCGCACGCCGACCTTGTCGGCGCCGCAGGCGTCGATCACCGCCTGCGTGACCTCGAGCAGGAAGCGGCAGCGGTTCGCGATTCCGTCGCCATAGCGGTCGGTGCGCTGGTTGCTGCGGGTCTGCAGGAACTGCTCGATCAGATAGCCGTTCGCGCCATGCACCTCGACGCCGTCGAAGCCCGCCGCGATCGCGTTGCGCGCCGCTTGGCCATAGGCCGCGACGAGCGCGGGGATCTCGTCCGTCTCCAGCGCGCGCGGCGTCTCGTAGGCCGCCGGCTTGCCGTCCGCCGTCATCGCCTTGAGATCGTCGCCGATCGCGATCGCCGACGGCGCCACCGGTAGCGCGCCGCCCGGCTGGAACGAGGAATGCGAGACGCGGCCGACGTGCCAGAGCTGTAGGAAAATGACTCCGCCCTTGGCATGCACCGCGTCGACGACCTGCTTCCAGCCGGCGACCTGCGCCGCGCTGTAGATCCCCGGCACGTTCGGGCTGCCGGTGCCGGTCGGCAGCACCGGCGAGGCCTCGGCGATGATCAGCCCGCCCGGCGTCGCGCGCTGCGCATAATACTCGACGTTGAGCGGCCGCGGCGCGAGGGTCTCCCTTGCGGCGCGCATGCGGGTCAACGGCGCCATCACGACGCGGTGCTTGAGGCGATAAGGACCGATGGTGAGCGGTGAAAACAGCGCAGGCAGCATTTCGTCCCCAGATGTCGTTGCGATTGTCGATTGGGATCATCTTGTTCGCAAAACATGATGGTGGCAATGTCCGCCCCACGTCAGTACGAGCAGACCCTCCATGCCGAAAGCGAACGCCCTGCCCTCGCTCAGCCTGCGCATCGATCTCGATGACGGCAGCCGGATCGGGCCGGGCAAGATCGCGCTTCTGGAGAACATCGAACGGCACGGCTCAATCTCTGCGGCCGGGCGCGCGATGGACATGTCCTACAAGCGGGCCTGGGACCTCGTCGACGAGATCAACCGGGTGTGCCGGCAGCCGGCGGTGGCGCGCCAGACCGGCGGCCGCAATGGCGGTGGCGCGGCGCTGACGGCGTTCGGCGCGCAGTTGGTCGAACGTTATCGGCGCATCGAGCGCGATGCGGCTGACGCCGTGAAGAAGGATCTCGCCGCGCTGCGCAGCGATATCGAGAAGCCGAGGAAGGCGCGCGGGGCCAAGGCCGCGTCGTAAGCCGGTTCCAGCCGACGCGATGCATCCGCGACCGGACTGGTGCGCCGCGCGTTGCAGCCGCAAAAAACCGTCTTGCCGTCAGCCGGATGATCTTGCGGCCGTGCCAAGACGTCATACACCAGCATCTCATCGTCATGCCGGAGAACCTGCCGTGTCTCACCCCGCCTTGTCCGCCGACCACACCGCCGTCGTCACCGGAGGCGCCTCCGGCATCGGGCTCGCCGCCGCCATGCGCTTCGCAGAGCGCGGCATGAACGTCTGCATCGCCGATGTCGACGAGGCCCGGCTGCGCGACGCCGCCGCCAGGCTCGCGGCCGCGGCCAAGCGTGGCGAGGCTGCGGTCATGACCGCCACGGTCGATGTGAGCAACCGGGACAGCGTGGTCGCGCTCGAAACGGCGGTGCGGCAGCGCTTCGGCGCGATCGACGTGCTGATGAACAATGCCGGCATCCAGCCGGGCAGCAAGATGCTTGCCGACGACAATTGGCAACGCATCCTCGGCGTCAATCTGTGGGGCATCATCCATGGCGCGCAGGTGTTCGCCCCCGGCATGATCGCGCAAGGCAAGCCGGCGCTGATCATCAATACCGGCTCCAAGCAGGGCATCACCACGCCGCCCGGCGATCCCGCCTACAACGTTTCGAAGGCCGGCGTGAAGGCGTTCACCGAGGCGCTGCAGCACGAGCTGCGCAACACGCCCGGCTGCGAGGTGACAGCGCATCTGTTCATTCCGGGCTTCGTGTTCACGCCGCTGACGGCGAATGGCCGCATCGAGAAGCCGGCCGCCGCCTGGACGCCGGAGCAGACGGTCGACTTCATGCTGGAGCGCGTTACGGCCGGCGACTTCTACGTGCTGTGCCCTGACAACGACGTGCCGCGCGCGCTGGACGAGCGGCGCATCCTGTGGGCGGCCGGCGACATCGTCGAGAACCGGCCGCCGCTGTCGCGCTGGCATGCCGACTACGCCGACGCATTCGCCGAGTTCGCAAAGATTTCGCCATGATCCGACCACATCGGAGCGGCGGCGCATAGCTGCTCCCGGTCTCAGCACAAGCTCCCAGACGCGTCGGATCGTCGCAAGGCGGTCCGCGTGCGTTCGGGACGTCTACCCATCGACCGAATCGCTACGGTCGAATGCTCTTGCAACTTACTGATTTGCCGCGGGCGCGACGTCGCCGCTGGTCGCCGGCTCTTGAAGCGCCCCTCAACCGTCAAGCGGTGAGATGTCGCAGCTCTGCGGGAGCGCCATCCGTACGCCGCACGACAATCTGACGCAGACGCATTCCACAATCCCTGCGCGAAGCAGCCACGAAGCAGGCAGCAGATAGCCCTCATCATCCGCACCCGCGTCAGCCGCGCCCGTTGCTTCGGCTCATCCGCAGTGGTGCGCAGCTTTGAGGAGTACGTTGGACATGTCGCGCCATCACCGTCACCATCACGACAGTCACCACGGTCACCATCATCACAACGACCACCACCACCATCATCATCACAATCATCACTGCCAGCCGGCGCCTGCGCCAATGCCTCCGACGCCGCCCACGCCGACACCGCCCACGCCGCCGACGCCCGCGCTCGGCTTTGCCGATCTCGGCGTCGTCTTCAACGACGCGACGCGCTTTCTCGAAGGCGGACTGTGGCGCAACGTGGTCGAGGAAGGCGGCCAGGGGCTTGGCAGCGTCTACAACTACACTGGCGATCTCACCGTGATTCAGGATGGTCTGAAGGCGATGGTTGCCGCCGGCCAGTTCACCGGGCAGACGCTCACCAACATCAACAAGATCCTCGCCGACATCACGGTCGCGCAGGATGCCGCGATGGCTTCGGTGACCGGCGGCGGCGCGTTCGGCAGCATCGCCGCCGCGGAGACCGCGCTGCGCAACGCGCATCTCGACATCCTCAACGTCGTCAACAACGATCCGAACCTTGCGGGCAAGGCGACCAATGCCGACGGCGCCACCGGCTTCCTGCAGGCGCCGGCGCTGCTGCCCGAAGGCGTGACGGCCGCAACCGCCGCCAAGGGCACGCTGGCCGAGCTCGGCCTGATCTTCAACGATGCCGCCAACCGGCTGATCGGCGGCGTGAACGAAAGCAACGTCGATGTCATCCAGGACGATGTCGACGCGCTGATCGCCGGCCTCAATGCGCTGGTCGCCGCCAATCCGCTGCAGTTCGGCGGCCTGACCGGCGTGCACGCGCTCGCCATCATCGACCAGCTCGCGCTCGTCAACACCCACATCAACGGTGCGGCCGGCAATGTCGACATCGGCCGCGCGCTGAACGACGACTTCCTCGACATCATCGACATCGTCGCCGGCGACACCAATCTCGCCAACATGGCGCAGCAGAACGGCCTGACCGGCTGGAGCGGCTTCGGCGACTTCCTCAACCCGACGCCGGCCTATCAGGACAACCAGGCACAGACCGATTTCTGGGCCATGTTCATCGCCCAGTCGAACGCGCTCGGCAAGGCGGCGATATCAGCCGTCAATTCCGGCGACGCCGCCGCGATGGCCAAGGTCACCGCCGACCTGATAACCTTCAAGAAGGACGTCACCGATTTCGACGCGGCGCAGGGCGGCATCTTCCAGGCCCGCTTCGACAACGAGCTGCTCGGCGACCAGAGCACGCTCGGCGCCGAGATCGCCAAGATCCTCGAGGGCTTCCAGGCCGGCAACAAGGCGCTGGTCGCCGCGGCCGCCGACCAGATGCACCAGAACGCAGCCGATGTCGGCGGCAACAACATCCCGGTCAATGGCGGCGCCTACAATGTCGACGGCACCACGATCGGCCAGGTGCTGGCGACCACCGGCGGCGGCAACAGTGCCGACGCCGCCGCGCTGCTGGCCGCGGTCACCAGCGCGCCGGCCTCGAACGTGATCATGCTTCCCAGCGCCGCGCCAGCAGCACACGCCGGCGCCGCTCCGGCAACCCTGGTCATGGACGGTCCGATGATGGAGGGGCCGATGATGGAGATGTCACAGCATCAGCATCATCACATGTGGGCGTGATCACTTGTCGCTCGGGCGCCTGCACCAGCAGGCGCCTGACGAGCGCGAGCGCGGTTTCCGTGGCCGGATCGGCCGAGATCACGGAGACCGCGAGCACGATGAGATCGACCGGCTGGTGCGACAGCACGATCACATGCGTCGCATGCCGCGCATCCATCAGCGCCACCATGCGCTCGACGGCGGGGTCGGTGACCGCCCGCCGCCACGGCGCATCGGCCCGGCGCAGCACACGGCTTGACGCGAGAAAGTCGCGCAGCAGCGGCGGATCATAGGCGGTCAGCTCATCCTCGCGACAGCGGCGTGCGCTTTCGAAGACCGGCTGGCGCGTGAGCTCGGCGATCAGACCGTCGCGCGTCGCCGCGATCGAGGCCCCGATCGAGTCGAGCACGCCCGGCTCGCGGGCTTGCAGCATCGCGCGCAAGGCATCGCCGATCAGCCCGATCGTGAGCACGCCGGCCACCGCGACCGCGCAGAAACGCATCAATTGCGCCGCATCGACGTCCGGCGACAGCGCGGCCGCGGCGGCGCCGAGCAGGGCGGCGCCGAGGATTCGCAACAATGTCAGCAGCCCGCCCTGACGCTGCGTCTCCGCGCTGGCGCCGGCGATCAGGATCGCGGTCACCGCCAGCAGCGCGCCCAATGCGCCGAGCCGCACCGGCATGCTCGGCGCCAGCACGCGGAAATCGGTGATGATGAAGGGAATGACCATGACGGCGCCGAACGCGACGCGATCGATGACGCGGTTCTCCCAGGCCAGCAGGCTCGCGCGGTCGCGGCGAAGCAGCAGCCAGGCGCAGGTCGCAAAGCCTGCGAGCTGAAAGGCTGACAGCACGACCGTGTGGTGGCTTTCGAACTCGGCCGGACCGAGCGCGCCGGCGAGCGCGAGCACCACGCCGCCGGCCAGCGCGATCGCCTTGAGCGCGCGATGCGCGTGTCGCCGCAGCAGACCTTCCGTCACCACTAGCGCGCCGAGCGGGATCAGCGCCGCCGGAATCAGCGAGATGCGGTCGAGAAAAGCATTGTCCGTCCACCAGGCGATGCCACGCAACAGGAACAGCGAGGCGACGGTCCCGAGCAGAACGACGAGCCGCGCCGTCAGCGGTCCCCTCGGGTCGCGCCGGTGCAGCATGGCGGCGGCCACCGCGAGGCCGATTGCGCCGCAGAGGTTGACGACGGAGTCCGCAACGATGCCGGCCGTCATGGCGCGGGTTCGCCGGGCTGCAGGCGCGGACGGAGCGTGCCGAACGTCCTGGTGTCGTCGAGCCAATGCACCAGCGGCAGGATCATCCGCTGCAGCGCCAGCACGGCCGAGGTCGCCAGCAGCGCCGGCAGCGAGCCGGAGGGGATCTCGCGCAGCAGATAGCGCCGGGCGGCGGCGAGATCGATTCGGCCGAGCTGCAGCAGATCGTCGCCCCTGGTGTAGTCCAGCTCGCGCGCGCAGAAGCCGTTGTAGATGGCGTCGCGATGCTTGGGCGCATCGTCATACGTCTTCTTCAGCGCATCGGAGCCGCCGGTATAGGCGTTGGTGATGACGAAGCGCGCCTCGTCGAACCCGGCCTCGCCGCCGACACCGAACACCGCGCGATGCGCCCGCATGATGCCGCGCGCGAGCTGAAGATGCGCAAAGCTCTGTCGGGCCTGCGGCAGCGGCGACGGATAGACGTCGGAGAAGGTCTCGCAGACCATGCCGGCCACCGCCGGCACCTGCGTGACGTTGGAGATCCATTTCGGCCGCAGCCCGTCGCGGACGAACAGCAGCAGCGTCGTGAGGCCGTAGAGCACGCCGGACAGCCCTTTGCCGCGCGCTTCCGGATCGACCATGACCAATCCGAGATGGATCACCTGCTGGCTGTCGCCATCGCGCTCGACCTGCATCACCGCGAGCGCATTGAAGGCGATCGGCCGGCCGCCCGCCTCCTCCGACACCACCGTGATGATGGCGCGCGCGAGCGGGTCGCGCTCGCCTGAGAAGATGCCATAGGTGAGCTCGCCGGCGGGCAGCGTCTTGCCGGCGACGGTGCGGAGATCGGCGACGAGCGCCGCCAGCGCCGCATCGTCCAGGGTCGTGCCCGGGCTCTCGACGATGCGCGTGCGAAACTCCGCATGGGTGCGCAGCGACAGGTCCATCGCCTCCTGCCCCAGCGCCGTCAGCCAGAAGCCGACATTGTCGCGGATACGCCTGGCCGTTGCGACGACGTTCATTGTCCTCATCCACCTGCCCGATCAGAAACGTCTCGCCGAAGCCGTGCCTAAAGTTCACGACATACGCTCCGCGCCGTTAATTCATGATCATGACGCAGGACAGAGCGTCAGTGACGGTAAACGCAGGTTGAACGACCGCAAGCGGTGGACGCCATCGCATCCACCGCTTCCCGGCACGCGCGGAGTGTCCCCCTCACCGGATTGCATCTTCGATGCAATCCGGCCTCTACCCGCGAGTGGGGAGAGGCGAGGAAACCGCTGCTCACGCCGCCTTCGACACCTCCATCAGCAGGCGCTCGGCGCGGGCGTCCTCGATGCGGTTGACGAGCTTGCCGCTCTCGTGGCGGTCACGCAGGGTCTTGGTCAGGGTGACGCAAGTCTGCACCAGCATGACGATGCCCATCGTCAGATAGCCCTTCATCCAGAGATCGATCGGCATGAAGAACACGCCGAGGGCGACGAGGAAAGCGGAGGCGGCGAACGAGGCGTAGGAGAAGGTGATGAAGGCGCTGCTGTGGGGCTGGGTGTTCTGGTTCATGGTCGGCTCCTATGATGACAATCAGGTTGGCTGATGCGTTTCGATCGGTGGTGACGAAATTCAGTTGGCCGGTGCAGTGCGGCCGGCTTTCAGCCGCGCCAGCACGTCGTCGGTGGTGGTCTTGATGCGCGGGCCAAAGCCCTGCTCGGCGAGCTTCTCGGCGGTGGTGATCGGCCCCGTCGCGGCATCGAGCTCCATCAGCGCCTCGTCGGCGGCCTGCGCTTCCATCTGCCGCTCGCGCAGCCGCTTCAGGGTCGCCTCGGCCTCTGGCAGCGTGCATTCGTAGGGACGCGCCGCCTCGATGCCGCCGCGGCGCAGATTGCGCACGGCCTCGGAGGCGCGCGCAATCCGCCGGCCGCGATCGAGCTCGGCAATGCGCGCCTCGGCGTTGGCGACATGCTTCTTCAGCCTGGTGATCTCGGTCGCGAACAGCGCCCGCGCCGTCCTGGCAGCGTCACGCTCGGCCTCGAGGCCAGCGATCGCCTGCGCCGCCTCGCGGGCCAGATCCTCGCGACCGCCGTCGAGCGCTGCGGTGGCGCGCACCTCGAGATCGGTGATCCGCGCCAAGGTCGCCTCGAGCCGCTTGCCCTCCTGCTGGTCCTGCGCGATGGCCAGCGCCAGCGCGCGCTTGCTGCGATCGACGGCGGCAGCGGCGTCACGCAGCTGCTGATCCAGGATCACCAGTGCGGTACGGTCCTGCAGCTCCTCCTCCGCGACGGCCACGGTGCCCCGAAACAGCGTCAGAACAGTCTTGAACATTGTGAACTCCCTGTTATGAGCATTGCTCATACAGTTTCTTCTAGCGCAATCATGAGCGACGCTCAAGGCGTATTTTGAGCATCGCTCAATATTTTGGTTAACAATGTCCAAGACACTGGAAAGACGTGCAAAACAGCGCGAAGCCCTGATCGAGGCCGCCGAGCGGATGATCCGGACGAGGGGTCTCGCCGGTCTGAAGACGCGCGATCTTGCCCAGGAGATCGGCGTCGCCAATGGCGCGGTCTACAATCTCGTCGCCGATGTCGACGAGCTCGTGCTGATGGTTGGATCACGCACCCTGGCGCGGCTCGACGCGGAATTGTCGGCGGCCGAAAGCGCCGGGCCGCCGGGCCCCGAGGCTGCGCTGGTGCGCATCGCGATCGCCTATTGCGATTTCGCCGCCCACAATCTCGAGCTCTGGCGCGCGCTGTTCGAGCATCGCATGGCGCCTGAGAAGCCGCTGCCCGACTGGGCCATCGCCGACCAGATGCACCTGTTCCGTCACATCCACCAGCCGCTGGCGGCGTTGTTTCCGCAGCGCTCGTTCGACGACATCAGCGTCACCGCGCGCAGCCTGTTCTCGGCGGTCCACGGCATGGTCGCGCTCGGGCTGGAGCAGAAGCTGATCGCCGTTCCGCTCGCCGCCCTGCGCCAGCAGATCGCGACCATGGTGCAGGCGATGGTGACGGGACTGGTGGCGGAGGAGACGACCGGCCGGTGACGCGCAGCTTGGCGTCGTGCGCAGCGTCATCGGACGCCTGACGCCAACGATCAAACACGACTGCTTCACGGCATTTCTCTCCTGCCTGCTGCGATAGCTAGTTGCTGCCCCGGCGGCGCGGCTCCCGCCTTGTTCAGCCGGAATTGACGGCGAGAACAAACAACCGCCCCATTGCTTCGCAGTATCATGCCGACGTTCGGACTTGTTCCAGACAACATGTCTGGAACTGCCGATCCACCAACGCTCGATGACGAGTGTTAGTTCGTGTGACATGCGCAGATCTCGGCGCATGTCCACGCTCATCCGGCCGGCAGAGCCTGCAGCGTATGGCCGCCGCGCGATCAGGAAAAAGCGCCAACGAGTCCAGGACGCGCGAGCCAAGGGGGAAATCGTGAGACATTTGCGTGCGCCCAACGACGACCACGATCCGCCATTCTCGTCCGGTTACGACGATGGCCGGCGTACGTTGTATGAACAATCGTGGCGCGACGAGCACGACCGGCCCTCGCCTGCGGAATTTGCGTCCCGTTTCGGCGTGCAGGAGGTTTCCCCGCCGCCACGGGAGCGACGATTCCTCGGCGCGTTGAGCATACTGGGGCTCGTGGCTGTCGCCGCAGGCGTGGCCGGCTTTGCAGCGACGAAGCTTCCGACGCGGTGGACCGCTGCGCTCTCCGCCAACGGCCGTGCGGAGGTTGCAACCACGGCAACGGTTCCGTCATCGCCGGCCCGAGCCGCGCAGACCGTTGCACCGGTCCAAGATGCTCTCCCAACTGGAGCGATTGCGAGCGCCGTCCCCGTCGTCGCGCCGGATCAGAGCCTGCCGCTGAGGGAGGAGGACCGCGTGCCGAAGTTCGATACGCGGATGGCCAATGCCGCGTCGGCGCAGCCGACCAGCGCGCGGCCCCCGGTCCAGGGCGTGACGGATACCGAAATCAGCTTCGGAATGGCGGCGCCGTTCTCGGGTCCGGCCAGGGAGATGGGCCATCAGCTCAAGCTCGGCATCGACCTCGCCTTCGCGCAGGCCAACGAGGAAGGCGGCGTGCATGGCCGGCAGCTCAAGCTCTACACGGCCGATGATGCCTATGAGCCGACGCGGACGCTGAACGCGATGAAGGAGCTCTACGAGCAGCACAAGGTGTTCGGCTTCGTCGAGAACTACGGCAGTCCGACGGCCCTGATCTCGGTGCCGTACGCGCTCGAGCATCATGCGCTCTATTTCGGCGCCTTCACCGGCGCTCCTTCGCTCCGCCACGATCCGCCGGACCGCTACGTCTTCAACTACCGTGCCGGCTACGCCGAGGAAGCCCATGCGCTCGTGAACTATCTCGTCAAGAGCCGCAAGCTGCGTCCGCAGGAGATCGGAGTTCTCACCCAGCAGGATGCCTACGGCGACGCGGGGTGGGAGGGTGTCAGCAAGGCGATGCACGGGCTGCGCGGCGGCGTGGGCGACGCCTTCCGCATGAGCTACAACCGCAATACCGTCAATGTCGACGAGGCCATCGCGCAACTGCGCCGGCAGAAGCATGCGATCAAGGCGGTGGTGCTGGTCGCCACCTTTCGCGCCGCGGCCAAGTTCATCGAGAAGACCCGCGACCTGTATCCGGACATGATCTACGCGACGATTTCGGGTGTCGGCAGCACCGGCCTCGCCAGTGAGCTGATGGTGCTCGGCCCGCGCTATGCGGACGGCGTCATCTGCACCCAGGTCACGCCGGCGGTCGACGGCTACGCGTCCGTCACCCTGAACTACAAGAAGGCGCTCGACAGATATTTCCCGGGAGAGCCGGCGGACTACTCGTCCCTGGAAGCCTATCTCACCGCCAACATCCTGATCGAAGGACTGCGTCGCGCCGGTCCCGCTGTCGACACCGAGTCGCTGGTCGATGTCCTCGAATCGATGCAGAATTACGAGCTGGGCGTTGGATCAAGGGTGAGCTTCGGCCCGTCCGACCACCAGGCGCTGCACAAGGTCTGGGGCACGCAGCTCGACAAGACCGGCCAGTATCACGCAATAGATCTCGAATAGGCTGAATGGCTCTGGGCTCGCCGCTCCGTGCAGCGTGCGTGAGCGGGTTGCTTTCATCGGCGGTTTCGGCCATATCGATCGCATGATCAAGACCGAGACCATGCCCGTGAACACGTGGTGGCGCTCCATCTAGGAGCGGCACGGCCTCGTCATTCATTCGCCCGTCGCCGCCGTTCATCGGCCTGCGACGCGGTTCTTGTCATCAACAGCATCGAAGAGCTCGATCGAGCGGCGGTTCTCACTTCTGGAGAACCACGATGCCTCTCTCAATGCCAGAACGTCCCGTCATCCTGACCGGCGACAGGACCACCGGCCCCCTGCACCTCGGCCACTATGTCGGCTCGCTGCAGAACCGCGTCGCGCTGCAATCGACGCATCGGCAATTCCTGCTGCTGGCCGATGCCCAGGCGCTGACGGACAACGCCCACGATCCGGGCAAGGTGAGCCGGAACATCCTGGAGATCGCGACCGACTATCTCGCCGTCGGCATCGACCCGGAGATGACGACCATCTGCCTGCAATCGCACCTGCCGGCGCTGGCCGATCTCACGCTGCTCTACATGAACTTCGTCACGGTGGCGCGGCTCGAGCGCAACCCGACCATCAAGGACGAGATCCAGGCACGCGGCTTCGGCCGCGATATACCGGCCGGCTTCCTGTGCTATCCCGTCGCGCAGGCCGCGGACATCACCGCCTTCAGGGCGACCATCGTGCCGGTCGGCGAGGACCAGGCGCCGCTGATCGAGCAGACCAACGAGATCGTCCGCCGCATCAACCGCCAAGCGGGCACGGAGGTGCTCCCCGAGGCACGCGCGCTGATCCCGAGCGTCGGACGCCTGCCTGGCGTGGACGGCAAGGCCAAGATGAGCAAATCACAGGGCAACACGATTCCACTCTCCGCCACCGCGGACCAGATTCGCGATGCCGTCCGCCGCATGTTCACCGATCCCGGCCACGTCAGGGCCGCCGATCCGGGGCGTGTCGAAGGCAATGTCGTTTTTACCTATCTCGACGCGTTCGACGACGATCACGCGGCGGTCGCGGACCTGAAGGCGCGCTACGTTCGCGGCGGCCTCGGAGACAGCGTCGTGAAGCAGCGACTTGATGACGTGCTGCAGGCCGTGGTCGCGCCGATCCGCGACCGGCGGGCAGCGTTTGCGCGTGATCCCGACCATGTTCTCGAGATCGTCAGGCACGGCACCGAACTGGCGCGCACCGTCACCGATGCGACCTTGCGCGACGTACGCGAGGCGCTGGGTCTGTTTGCGCTGCATTAGCGGTGCGATGCTAATGTCTGATAACATGAATTAACTAATTCCCGCTCCGCTGCGTCACTGGAACACGAAACGGCTGCGCATGTCCCGTCGAAATAGGCGCTGCGCTGTCAAGCGGCCGCGAAAGGCGCTATGCTGCGTTCGCGCCTGCCCAACTGTTATGCCGAGATCCGGTTTCGAAGTATTCAGCACTCGCGTTTCACCCGGAGAACACATGGCGAAGCGACCCATCGTAAAGCCGCCGACGGCCGCAAAGCCGCAGCCCAAGAAGCAGGCTTTCGATCCGGCGGTGTTCCTGAAGACCGAAGGCCCAGGCCGGACGATCGGGAAATACCGAAAGGACCAGCAGATCTTTTCCCAGGGCGGCCTCGCCGATGTGCTGTTCTATATCATCACGGGCACGGTCAAGATCGTCGTCCATTCCGAGCAGGGCAAGGAGGCGGTCATCGCGCTGCTCGGTCAGGACGATTTTTTCGGCGAGGGGTGCCTGGCCGGCCAATCTCATCGGCTGTCGGCAGCGTCGGCCATCACGGACAGCGAAATCCTGCGGATCACCAAATCGGCCGCGATCAGCACCCTGCGTGAGCAGCCGGCGTTCTCCGAGGTGTTCGTTTCGCACATCCTCGCCCGCACGATCCGCGTCGAGGCCGATCTCATCGATCAGTTGTTCAATTCGAGCGAGAAGCGCCTTGCGCGGGCGCTACTGCTGCTGGCCAATTTCGGCAATGACGGCAAGCCGCAGCGGGTCATCGCGAAGGTCAGCCAGGAGATGCTGGCCGACATGATCGGCACCACCCGCTCGCGGGTCAGTCACTTCATGAACAAGTTCCGCAAGCTGGGCTTCATCGACTACAACGGCCATCTCGTGATCCACAACTCCCTGCTGAACGTGGTTCTGCACGATCAGCCGCATATCGCAGGCGTGAAGTCGGTTGAAGGCAAGGCTCCCCTCAAGAGCCTATGACCGTGCATCTCGAGTGACCGTGCATCTCGAGATCGAGCTGGCCCTGGCCCTGCTCGATCCGCGCCACCATCAAATCAATGCTGGCTGCGCACCGCCGTCGTGGGCGGCTGGAGAAATGCACCGAACCGCTGCTTGACGATGGCGTAGCATTCGCACGAGGCTTTCTCGAGTCCGGGCCGGTCGAGCACCTGAATGGTGCCGCGACGATAGCTGATCAGGCCGGCCGCCTGCATGGATTGCGCGGCAAGCGTCACCGACTTGCGATTGGCGCCGAGGATCTGCGACAGGAATTCATGCGTGTACGGAAGCACCGCCCCTTCGGCCCGGTCGTGCATCATCAGCAGCCATCGGCAGATGCGCTCGACGGGATCCATCTGTCACACGCCCCACGACTCGCTGTCGGTGGGCCACACCACCGAGCGGAAAGAATTGCCGCCGAATGGGCGGAGCTGGCCGACGCGCCAGCGGCCGGCCGCCTGGCTCGCATAGGGCGGTCTCCGGTGATGAGGGTGCCGCCCCGCCCACTGAAAGGCTGGCATGAGCACGCCTCTCGCCACGGCATCAGTGCCCGCTCTCCGTGGAAGGTCCTCTGGATGAGCGCGCGGGGGGCACAGCGAGCGTCAGGTGCTACTGCCCGCGCCGGGGAGCCATTCTCCTCGATTCGGCTCCCGACGAATTGCGCTGCGGCAAACTGGACCCATGTTCGCTTTTGCTCAGACTCCGACCGGGAACAGCAACACAATAGTCTCATAATATCAAATTGTAAGGAAGAGAGCAGCGGGGAATTTGTAGTCGGAGTGCGTCCTGTTTTGGAGAATTCGCGTGTTGAGACATCAGAGCCAAGATACCGCTTTTCCGATCTTTCTCGAGCGGGCAGGCGTCCGGAATGACATACGCAGCTACAGGCTCATCCAACAATCTGTGCTCGCCGAATTCAGTCGTGCTGCATTGCAGACCCGCGATATCAACAGCGTTCTTCAGCGCGCCACCGCGCTCTGCGCCAAGGGCCTCAATGCACCGTTCACGATGGCGATGGAATTCGTGGCGGATGGCAAGAGACTGCTGGTCCGCGCGGGTTACGGATGGCCGAGCCCGGTCGAGCAATCATCGTTCGTCGTGGACAGCGCCTCGTCTGCTGGCCGCGCCTTCCAGACAGGTCAAGCCATCATCACCAGTCGCGGCCCCCCTGATGGTCGCTTCGAGACACCGGGACTTCTTCCAGTAGACCGCGGCATCAAGACGTCGATCAGCGTCCGGATCGATCGCGGCGGACAAGGCGGCGGCTATTTCGGCGTGCTCCAGGTCGACAGTCCGGCCCCCCGCCGCTTCGACGAGGCAGACGTTGCCTTCCTCACTGCATTCGCCGACATCGTCGGGATTGCAATCGAGCGCCTGCATGAGGAGACGCGGCTCCGGGAAGCCTTGGACCATCAAGCCATGCTGACGCGCGAAATGGGCCACCGCGTCAAGAACAGCCTCGCATCCGTCGTGGCCATGCTCCGCGTCCAGTCGTTCGGGTCGCATTCGGCTGAAGCCAAGCGCGCCCTCGAAGACGCAGGATCGCGCGTGGCGGCCATTGCCCAGGTTCATGATCATCTCTCGCGGGCCTCGCAGATCGGCTTGATCGACGTCGACGTCTTCCTCAATGACTTCTGCAGCCGGCTGCAACGGGTCGCGGGAACGAATGTGCTGCGCTGCGACTCCGACCCGATACGGCTGTCGGCCGATCATGCCGTTCCTCTCGGCCTCCTGATCAACGAGCTGGTCAGCAACGCCGTGAAACATGCCTACCCGGGCCGCGACGGGACGATCGACATCTCCGCCCGTGACATCGACGGTCGGCTGCACCTCAGCGTGTCCGACCATGGTGTCGGTCTGCCGGCCGATTTCGACATCGATCAGCCGCGCGCGAGCCTGGGGTTCCGGATGATCAAGGGGATGGTCGAGCAGCTCCGCGGCCGCCTCTCCGTCAGCGCCAACCAGTCAACCGGCACGCGTGTCCTGGTCGAACTGCCGATGATCCCCCGCAACGAAGGGATTGCACCCGCGGCAGCACTCGTCACCGCAGAGCGACCGGTGCTGGAGAAGACCCGGTGATCCCTTGGGCGATCATCATTCGCCAGCACGGCCGATGACGTGATCCTCGATGCGCCGCCGACAAGGCCGGCCGCTTTCTCGAACGGCAGCTATTTGTCAATGCTCCTCGTCCACGTGCCGCTGGTGGCGACGAGCGCGCTACACGCTTCATGGTGAGACCACACCGCAAATCCGAACATGCGCGAGCCCGGCGGCATTTACCGGGCGGAAACCGTTGCTGGCGTTCAATGCGAGCATGGCACAGTTGCGCATGGAAGTTCGCGATTCGACCGGCACCATCCTGCCGGGCTATGGCGACGCATTCTTCGACCTCAGGCTCCCCGGCGATCACCGCCGCGTGGCGCGGACCCTGCTCCAGATCATTCGCGGCGACGATGTCCGCTCACCGGTGCACAGCGTCCACTTCTTCCGGGGCGCTTCCGAGATCGGCTGCTGGTCGGTCGACGACGAGCGCGCGGAGATGAGCTTCGTGGACCAGTTCGCGCACACGCCGCCCGCCGCGGCGTAACAGCTTCCCCGACGAGCTCAAGGCACGCGGCATCGGCCTCACGCGATCCGCGGGTGCGCGGTCTGGTGTCAGGTCCAGGCCGAGCGGATGATCGTGCCGTCATAGTCGGTGCCGAAAATCGCGAAGTCCGGCACATGGCCGAGGATCGCCGTCAGCGCCCGCGGGATCAGGTGCGTCTCGGGATCGCGCAGCTCACCGATCAGGCCTGACGCGTCGGCACCGCCGGCGTTGAAGTGCGGCGATGGCCGGTGGACAGATTGTCGTAGCAGACCGGCGCGTAGCCGGCCCCGGCGACAGCCTTGCAGCAATGAGCCCCGATGTAGCCGGCGCCGCCGGCAACCAGGATCGCTCCCTTGTGATCCATGCATGAAGGCCTTCTGATCAGCAAACGGCTGGATCGAGTCGCGGATGAGAAATGTGACCCAGCGGGGCGACCGCTGCAACCGGGCAGCGCGCGCCGGCCGGCGTCACCGACGACCGCTTGGCGGCAGGCCGCTCCGCGCTCTTAACGCTCTCGCACCCGGCCGGTCGTCCGATTGCGGTCAGGTGACGCCGAATAGCTGATGTCACGCGATGACAGCACGATATCTAGCCGTGAACAGACCTCGTACCGGGCCGCGCCGCTGATTCGGACGCGGTTCGTTCAAGCCACGTTCTGAACGTTAACGTGAGCGCGCACGACGTCGCATTCTGGGACATCATGCGCAGGCTGGCCGTGGCAGCGAGTCCAGCGCTGATGTCGTTGGCGCGATCACGGCGCTGCGAGGTCGGCGCGGCTCCAGGTGCAGGCCGTGCCTGTGCACCCGCCCGCCACGCCGGTCCGTTCGGCGCGCAGATGTCCATGCCCCCAGGTGCATGGCTCACAATCCAGAGTCCAGGTGGCACGCGGCGCAGAATGGGGTACGAGTCGTCGGACTGATCAGCGTCGGCCGATGCGGGAGACGTCCCTTGAGTGAAACACCGAGCAACGTCGACGCGGCGGCGCGCGCTGCAGCGACGCCACCGCCCTCGTCCGCCGCGGCGCCCGGGCTCTCGGCGCGTCTCGGCATTCCGCTGCTTGCGGTGATCGCAGCGCTCGCCTTCGTGGCGCTCGCGACCACGCGCTGGAACGCCTGGACCGGCAACGCAACGACCCAGTCGACCAACGACGCCTATGTGCGCGCCGACCTGACGCAGCTCTCGAGCCGCGTGGCCGGCGAGGTGACGAAGGTCGCGGTCAGCGATTTCCAGCAGGTCAAGGCCGGCGACCTGCTGGTCCAGATCGATCCGGCCGACTACGAGGCACAGGTGTCGCAGGCCGAGGCCAATGTCGAGGCGGCACAGGCGGCGCTCGACAACCTCAGCAATCAGGTCGAGCTGCAATACGCAACCATCGCGCAGGCCGAAGCGCAGCAGGTCTCGGCCGGCGCGGCCGAGGTGCAGGCCAGGCAGGAGGAAGAGCGCCAGCAGTCGCTGTCTCAGAGCGAAGCGGGTACCAAACAGCGGCTGGAACAAGCCACCGCCGCCTATGCCAAGGCGCAGGCCGACGTGCGCGCGAGCCGCGCGGTGATCGCCGCGCAGCGTCATCAGCTCGAGGTGCTCACCGGCACCAAGAAGCAGCGCGGCGCCGATCTCGCCGGCGCCAAGGCCGCGCTCGCCGCGGCGCGGCTCAAGCTCGGCTACACCAGGATCACCGCGCCATTCGACGGCGTCGTCGGACAGCGCCAGGTGCAGGTCGGCGACTACGTCAATATCGGCAGCAGCCTGATCGCGGTGGTGCCGCTGCCGCATGTTTTCGTCATCGCCAACTACAAGGAAACGCAGCTCACCCATGTCGCGCCCGGCCAGCCGGTCGAGATCACCGTGGATTCGTTCCCGGGCCAGAGGCTGCATGGCCGCGTCGAGCGGATCGCGCCGGCCTCCGGCTCGCAATTCGCGCTGCTGCCGCCCGACAATGCCACCGGCAACTTCACCAAGGTCGTGCAGCGCATTCCGGTCCGCATCGCCCTCGACGGCGACCAGCCGCTGCTCGCGCGGCTGCTGCCGGGGATGTCGGTCGTGACCCACATCCGCACCACCGGCCAGGCCGATGGCACCAAGTGAGACCGAGCGCGGACCGCTGTCGCGCGGCGGCCAGGCGGCGCATCCGCTGTTTGCCGTCGGCGCCGTCCTGCTCGGCTCGTTCCTGGCGAATTTCGACAGCCGGCTGACCTCGGTCGGCCTGCCCGATCTGCGCGGCGCGTTCTCGCTCGGTTTTGACGAGGGCGCCTGGCTGTCCACCGCGGCGATCGGCTCGCAGATCGTGATCGCGCCGGCCGTGGCGTGGCTCGCGACCGTGTTCGGTCTGCGCCGCGTGCTCGGCATTCCCAGCCTGATCTATGCGGTGCTGTCCCTGATCATTCCGTTCGTGCGCGACTATCCGACCTTGATCGCGCTCGCGATCCTGCACGGTATGCTGCTCGGCACCTTCGTGCCGGCCACCTTGATGATCATCTTCCGCAACCTGCCGATCCGCTGGTGGCTACCGGCCATCTCGATCTATGCGATCCGGGTCGGCTTCGCGCTGGATACCTCGACCTCGCTGGTCGGCTTCTATGTCGAGCATCTCGGCTGGCAGTGGCTGTACTGGCAGGGCGTCGTGCTGGCGCCGCTGATGGCGCTGATGGTCTATCTCGGCACCCCGGCCGAGCCCGTCAACCGCGCGCTGCTCGAGAACGCCGACTGGGGCGGGATGCTGTTGCTCGGCAGCGCCGTGTCGATGATCTACGCCGGGCTCGACCAGGGCAACCGGCTCGACTGGCTGCAATCGGGCACGGTGATGGCGCTGCTAGGCGGCGGCGCCGTGCTGTTCGTCCTGTTCCTCGTCAACGAGGCGCTCGCCCCGCAGCCATGGGCGCATTTCAACGTGCTGTTCTCGCGCAACATCGGCCTGTCGCTGGTCGTGATCCTGCTGTACACGCTGACCAGCCTGTCGAATGCGTCGCTGGTGCCGAACTTCTTGGCCACAATCACGCAATTGCGGCCCGAACAGAGCGGCTCGTTGCTCTTGATCTACGGGGCGCTGCCGATGATCGTGCTGGTGCCGCTGTCGATCACGCTGCTTCGCCATCTCGATCCCCGCATCGTCGTCGTGCTCGGTCTCAGCGCCTTCGCCGCGGCCAATCTGCTCGGCACCCAGATCACCCATGCCTGGGCGCGCGAGGATTTCATCGTCATCGTCGTGCTGCAGTCGATCGGACAGGCCCTGACCTTGCTTCCGATCATCATCCTCGCGCTGTCGAATTCCGATCCGGCGCGGGCGACGTCCTTTGCGGCCTATATCCAGGTGATGCGGCTCGGCGGCGCCGAAATCGGCGTCGCCCTGATGGGAACGTGGCTGCGGGTGCGCGAGCAGGTGCATTCGGCCTATCTCGGCCTCAATATCCAGAGCAGCGATCTCGACGTCGCGCGCGCGCTGCAACGGCTGACCGGCTATTTCGCCGCGCATGGCGGCGGCCAGGCCAAGGCCCGCGCCGTCGGGACCTTGGCCGCGCAGGTGCAGCGCGAGGCCAACGTGCTCGCTTATCTCGACGCGTTCTGGCTGTGCTTCTGGCTCGCGATCGCCTCGCTGGTGCTGGTTGCGCTGATCACCCGCGCGCCGTCGGGCCCGTTCTCGCCAGCACCGATCGGTCTGAGGGCGGCGTGGATGCGACGGTTCGGATCGTCGACGATTTGAGCGGGCCCGCCACCGCATGTGGGGTCGTAGCCTTCTCTCCAACAACGCCGGCGCGCCTCTGCGCCTTTAACCTTCTGGCGAAAGCCGAGCCGCGCGATCAGAATCGCTGGCGCTGCATGTTGCGCGTCATCTCCGAGAGATACGACATCTAGCCGTGAACAGATTTCAAACCGTGTTTCGCAAGCGATTCGGACGCGGTTCGTTCCAGCCGCGTTCCGAACCTTAACAGCGGCACGGTGAGCGTCGCATTCTGGGACATCATGCTCGCAATGATTGCGGCAACTCATCGAGCGGCCATTTCGGACGCTTGATCTTCTTGTAGGGCAACGTCGTCACGTCGCGCGCGACCACGCCGGGCGCATCGACCATGATGATGTCGGCCGCGATCGGCGCAAATGCCGCGCGGAAATGCTGGGCGGATTTCACCACGACGAGCTTGCGCGTGGCAGGATCGCAGCCGAGCTGCGTGAAGAAGTCGGTGCCGAACGCCTGGCAGCGGAACGTCGTGATCACGACCTCGACGCCATTGCTTCCGATCAACGCGCAATCGCCGAGCTTGGCGGGCGTGCCGGCAAGGCCCGTCATCACCATGTTCTCCTTCAGCGCCTTGATCTCCCAGGTCGCATCGACCGGATCACCCGACAGCGGACCGATCTTGCCGCCGATCCGCAGCGGCAGCTTGGCGCCAACGCCGGCATCGAAGGCGATGCGCACCGCGATCGGATCCCAGAGTGGACCGAGGCAGGCATTGCCGATGTTGCGGTCGAGCAGCCGGCGCAGGATGAACGTGGAATCGCCGGGCGCACCGCCGCCGGGATTGTCGCTGGCATCGCCGAGCACGATGGTGCCGTCTGTCGCCAAGGCCTGGTCAAGCGCGGCATCGACGGCGGGCATGCGCTCGGTCACCGCCTCGCGCATGCCGATCAGTTCGTCCGCAAGGCGGCGTGCCAGCGCCTTCGCCCTGACACCATCCGGATCGACGGCGGCATCGCTGTAGACCAGCACCTTGGTGCCCATGTCAGGCGTGTCGCCCCAGCCGAAGCCGTGCACGATCGAGACCGACACGATGCCGTCCTTGCCTTCGAGCGCGGTGATGCGGTCGACGAAGCTGCGCACCGGCTCGCGTGTGGTGTGCAGGGTGACGATCATGTCGGTGTCGACCAGGGCCTTCTGCAGCTTCAGCCGCTTCTCGGCGATCTCGGTGCAATACTTCACCAGATCCTGCGCGCGCTCGAGGATATCTGTGTGCGGATATTCCTTCCAGCAGATCAGCAGATCGGCGCTTCTGACCATCAGCTCGCTCATGTGAACGTGGGGGTCGAGCGTCGCGCCGATGACCACATCGGGCCCGACGATCTCGCGGATGCGCGCGAGCAGCTCACCCTCGCAATCATCATAGCCGTCGGCGATCATCGCGCCGTGAAGGCCGATCAACGCCATGTCGATCGGCAGTGCAGCCTTGAGATCGGCGAGGATCTGATCACGCAGGGTCTCGAACGCGGCGCGGGTGACCAGCCCGTTGGGCACGGCCGCGGCCACCAGCCCTTCGATCAGCGTCCACCCCTTGGACGGCCCGACCTGGCGCGCAGCCCATAGTGGCCCGCCATGCATCTGCATCTTGTCCGGGTGCTGGCCGGCCGGGAAGTAGGCGCGCTCATGGAAGGTCGCGAGCCCCGTGGGCATCGGCGCGAAGGTGTTGGTCTCGGTGGCAAGGGCGGCGGAGAAGACACGCATGGAGAGGAGGCTCTTGGTTCGCGCGAGGGACGAGGATGCGGCGCAGGGGACCGCATCGCGTCCATCAGCACAAGCCGGCAGGAAGGAAGAGCGCCCGTCGCCCAGCGCATGAGCGGCGTCAGACCGCCCTCTCAAACGCGACCGACTGATCCTCGATCGCCTTGATCGCGACCAGCGCGACCTGCGTCAGCGCCTCGCGGTCGGCGCCTGACGACGCCATCACGCTCATGCCGGTGATGACGGCCGAGACATAGCGGGCGAGCGCCGCAGGGTCGGCGGTGGCAGCCAGATCGCCTTCGCCCTTTGCGCGATCGAAACGCTGCCGGAGCTGCGCCTCGGTCTGCGCACGGCGGGCCGCGAGCTCGAACGGCACATTGGCCGAGCCGGAGCCGCAGGCGAGACCGCCCTGCACCAGCAGGCAGCCGGGCGGATTGGACGGATCGGTCTGTTTCTCGGCGACGCCCATCAGCATCCGCGCGGTGACCTCGCGCGCGGTCGGCGCGCTCAAGACCTCGTCCATCCAGGCCTCCCGTCGCGCCGTGTAGCGGTCGAGCGCGGCCCTGAGCAGGGCCTCCTTGCTGCCGAACGCGGCATAGAGGCTGGGCGGGTTGATGCCCATGGCGTCGGTGAGCTGGGCGATGGTGGCGCCCTCATAGCCATGGCGCCAAAACACCTCCATCGCCTGGTCCAGCGCGGTGTCGCGATCGAAAGTCCGGGGCCGTCCGATGCCCATGTGCAAAACTCCTGTTCCGTCTCCGCCCCGTCCGATTTCTTATCTAGTTGTTATTGAACGCGATTTCTTTGATCTGGCGCAGTCGCCGAAAGTCGGGCTACTATTTTCGTAGCATCCGTTACATAAGTCTCTTGCGAACCGGTTGCCAGCGCCACATTTGTAGCGAGCACTACAAAACTGGAGCGCGCCAATGCCTTCGCCCGAAATTCGTTCCTCCGGCCGCCTGAAGCGGTGGCTGAGCACCGTCGCCGCCGCTGGCCTGCTGATTGCCGCCGGATCCTATGCCGGCTCCCATTATTTCAACTTCAGTTCCGCGCCGAATGCAGCCCGCGCTGCGGCCCCCGAACAGGCCGTCGCCGTTACGGTTGCCGTGGTCGAGCCGCGAAAGGCGAGCCTGTGGGACGAATTCTCCGGCCGGCTTGAAGCCGTCGAGCGGGTCGAGATCCGGCCGCGGGTGGCCGGTGCCATTCTCGGCACCAATTTCACCGAGGGCTCGCTGGTCAAAGCTGGCGACGTCCTCTTCAAGATCGACCCGGCGCCCTACGCAGCCGAGGTCGACCGGGCGCAGGCGCAGCTGGAAGCGGCGCGCGCCCGCGCCGCCTTCGCTGCCAACGAACTGGAGCGCGGCGCGCAGCTGGTCGGCAATTCGATCGTGACCAAGCGCGATTACGACCAGCGCGACAACGGCAATCGCGAGGCGATCGCCAACGTCAAGGCCGCCGAGGCGACCTTGCAGACGGCCAAACTCAACCTCGACTACACACAGGTGCGGGCGCCAGTCGACGGCCGGGTTGGCCGGATCGAGGTCACCGTCGGCAACCTCGTCGCCGCCGGCTCGGCCTCGCCGGTGCTGACTTCGCTGGTGTCCGTCAATCCGATCTATGCGAGCTTCGACGCCACCGAAGAGCTGGTGTTGCGCGCATTGTCGGCGATCGCCGACGGCTCGGGCAAGCGCGGCAATCTCGACCGCATCCCCGTCGAGATGACGACCTCGGGCGGCATCACGGCATCCGGCCACATCCAGTTGATCGACAATCAAGTCAACGGGCAGAGCGGCACGATCCGGGTCCGCGCCGTGTTCAAGAACGAGGACGGCCGGCTGATCCCCGGCCAGTTCGCGCGCGTGCGCATGGGCCAGCCGCAGCAGCAATCGCTGGTGCTGCTCGACGAGCGCGCCATCGGCACCGACCAGGACAAGAAATTCGTGATGGTGGTCGGCGACGACGAGCGCGCTGTCTATCGCCCGGTCAGCCTCGGCGGCAGCGTCGATGGCCTGCGCATCATCTCCGCCGGTCTCAAGCCCGGCGAGCGCGTCGTCGTCAACGGCCTGCAGCGGGTGCGGCCGGGTGCGCTGCTGAAGACGCAGGTGGCCGCGATGGGCGCACGCGATGGGGCGGCGTCAGACAACAAGCAACTGGCGCAGCGCTGATCGTCATTGAGGCCCGGCTGTCCGCGACCACCACAACTGTCGTCCCCGCGAAAGCGGGAACCTATAACCACCGGCCCTGCTTGTCGACCAAGGAAGATGACCCGCAGTCTTTTTCACCAATTAGCTGTCCGCGGTATGGGTCCCGGCGTTCGCCGGGACGACACCGGATGTGAGGCGGCAGCGAGCCAAACAGGCCAAGCGAAATCCACACTACACGCTGACATCTCCCGACCACGGGGCCTCCCATGAACCTCTCCAAATTCTTCATCGACCGGCCGATCTTCGCAGGCGTGCTGTCGACGCTGATCTTCCTCGGCGGCTTGATCGCGCTGTTCTCCATGCCGATCTCTGAATACCCCGACGTCGTGCCGCCCTCCGTCGTGGTGCGCGCGACCTATCCCGGCGCCAATCCGAAGGTGATCGCCGAGACGGTGGCGACGCCGATCGAGGAGCAGATCAACGGCGTCGAGAACATGCTCTATATGAGCAGCCAGGCGACCACCGACGGCGCGATGACGCTCACGGTCACCTTCAAGCTCGGCACCGATCCGGACAAGGCCACGCAGCTGGTGCAGAACCGCGTGCAGCAGGCCGAGCCGCGGCTGCCCAACGTCGTGCGCCAGCTCGGCGTCATCACCAAGAAGAGTTCGCCCGACCTCACCATGGTCGTGCATCTGATCTCGCCGAACGGCCGCTACGATACGACGTACCTGCGCAACTACGCGGTGCTCAACGTCAAGGACCGGCTGGCGCGCATCGACGGCGTCGGCGACGTGCAGCTGTTCGGCGCCGGCGACTATTCGATGCGGGTCTGGGTCGATCCGCAGAAGGCGGCCGAGCACGGCCTGTCGGCGTCCGACATCGTCAAGGCGATCCAGGCGCAGAACGTCGAAGCCGCGGCCGGCGTGGTCGGCGCATCGCCCAGCGTCAAGGGGCTCGACCTGCAGCTCTCGGTCAATGCCGAGGGCCGGCTGTCGAACGAGGACCAGTTCGCCGACATCGTGGTGAAGACCGGCGCCCATGGCGAGATCACGCGGCTGCGCGACGTCGCGCGCATCGAGCTCGGCGCCTCGGAATATGGACTGCGCTCGCTGCTCGACAACAAGCAGGCGGTGGCGATCCCGATCTTCCAGGCGCCCGGCTCCAACGCGCTGCAGATCTCGGACAACGTCCGCGCCACCATGGCCGAGATCAAGAAGACGATGCCGGAGGGCGTCGAGTATCACATCGTCTACGATCCGACCCAGTTCGTGCGATCCTCGATCGAGGCCGTCGTGCACACGCTGTTCGAGGCCATCGTGCTGGTCGTGATCGTGGTCATCCTGTTCCTGCAGACCTGGCGCGCCTCGATCATCCCGCTGCTGGCGGTGCCCGTCTCGATCGTCGGCACCTTCGCGGTGATGCACCTGTTCGGCTTCTCGATCAACGCGCTCAGCCTGTTCGGCCTGGTGCTCGCCATCGGCATCGTCGTCGACGACGCCATCGTCGTGGTCGAGAACGTCGAGCGCAACATCGAGAGCGGCCTGTCGCCCCGCGACGCCACCTACCAGGCGATGCGGGAGGTGTCGGGACCGATCATCGCGATCGCGCTGGTGCTGGTCGCCGTGTTCGTGCCGCTCGCCTTCATCTCCGGCCTCACGGGACAGTTCTACAAGCAGTTCGCGCTGACGATCGCGATCTCGACCGTGATCTCCGCCGTCAACTCGCTGACCCTGTCGCCGGCGCTGTCGGCGCTGCTGCTCAAGGGCCACCACGAGCCGAAGGACCGCCTCACCCGCATCCTCGACAAGAGCCTCGGCTGGTTCTTCCGCGGCTTCAACCGCGCCTTCGTCCGCGCCTCCGACAATTACAGCGGCAGCGTGTCGAAGGTGATCACCGGCAAGGCCGCGGTGATGATCCTCTACGTCCTCCTGGTCGGCGCCACAGCCGTGCTGTTCAAGCAGGTGCCGGGCGGCTTCGTGCCCGGCCAGGACAAGCAGTATCTGGTCGGCTTCGCCCGACTGCCCGATGGCGCCACGCTCGACCGCTCCGAGGAGGTCATCCGCAAGATGAGCGACATCGCGCTGACCCAGCCCGGTGTCGAGAGCTCGGTCGCCTTCCCCGGCCTGTCGATCTCCGGCTTCACCAACTCCTCCAATGCCGGCATCGTGTTCTCGACCTTGAAGCCGTTCGACGAGCGCAAGGATCCGTCGCTGTCCGGCGGCGCGCTGGCGATGGAGCTCAACAAGAAATATGCGGGCATTCAAGACGCCTTCATCGCGATGTTCCCGCCGCCGCCGGTCAACGGCCTCGGCACCATCGGCGGCTTCAAGCTGCAGATCGAGGACCGCGCCGGGCTCGGCTATGAGGCGCTCAACGACGTCACCAAGGCGTTCATGGCGGGCCTGCAAAAGTCGCCGGAGATCGCCGGCGTGTTCTCGAGCTTCCAGGTCAACGTGCCGCAACTGTTCGCCGACATCGACCGCACCAAGGCGCTGCAGCTCGGCGTGCCCGTGACCGAGGTGTTCAACACCCTGCAGATCTACCTCGGCTCGTACTACGTGAACGACTTCAACAAGTTCGGCCGCACCTATTCGGTGCGCGTGCAGGCCGACGCGCCGTTCCGCGCCCGCGCCGACGACATCCGCCAGCTCAAGGTGCGCTCCGCCTCCGGCGACATGGTGCCGCTGTCGGCGCTGCTCAACGTGCGACAGAGCGCAGGTCCCGAACGCGCCATCCGCTACAACGGCTTCCTGTCGTCGGACATCAACGCGGCAGCGGCGCCCGGCTTCTCCTCGGGCCAGGCGCAGGCGGCGGCGGAGCGGGTCGCGGCCGAGGTGCTGCCGCCGGGCTTCGCCTTCGAATGGACCGACCTGACCTATCAGGAGTTCATCGCCGGCAATTCGGGCCTGTGGGTGTTTCCGCTCGCGATCCTGCTGGTGTTCCTGGTGCTGGCCGCGCTGTACGAGAGCCTCACCTTGCCGCTCGCGATCCTGATGATCGTGCCGATGGCGCTGCTGGCGGCGATGTTCGGCGTCTACCTCTCGAAGGGCGACAACAACATCTTCACCCAGATCGGCCTGATCGTGCTCGTCGGCCTCTCGGCCAAGAACGCGATCCTGATCGTCGAATTCGCGCGCGAGCTCGAATTCGCCGGGCGGACGCCGCTGCGCGCGGCGATCGAGGCCAGTCGCCTGCGGCTGCGGCCGATCCTGATGACGTCGATGGCGTTCATCATGGGCGTGCTGCCGCTGGTGCTATCGACCGGTGCAGGCTCGGAGATGCGGCGGGCGATGGGGGTCGCGGTGTTCTCCGGCATGATCGGCGTCACCGTGTTCGGCCTGTTCCTGACGCCCGTGTTCTACGTGCTGCTGCGAACGCTGACCGGCATGAAGCCGCTGACCCAGCACGGCGGCCACGGCACGGTGGCAGCGCAGCCTGCGGAGTAAACGGCATGTGAACAAGCGTGATGTCGGACGCGGAGAAACGCAATCGTCTCTTGTTTCGTAGAGGCAAGTGACAGTCGGCGTCCTCATCACGCTTCCCCGATGATCCGGGGCACGATCAATTCTCAGCGACTGTGAACTGGATCACAGACCAGCGCAGCGGAATGGAGGACGCCAACTCCAGCACGTTGCGCCGACCCGGCGGCCTGTCCCGCACCAGGCCGCCGGGTCATTCGACCGAAGGAGTTGCAACATGGATTTTTTGAATCATCTCGTCGCCGCCAGGCTGAAGAAGACGGCAAAGGGTTTTGAACGCATCGGCGCACACGGTGCAGCGCGGCGGCTGCCGGCTCCGACCCGTGCACGGGCGACGAGCAGACCGGCGCTCGGCCTCGTCGTCGACAATTCGGCGGAGAGCGAACCGGTACCGGCGCTTGCCTGCCCGGACGATCAAGGCTGCGGCGCCGGATTGTAGGGCCGCAAGCCCCCAGCACGCCCCGGGCGTGAACCCGGCCGGACCAGGCCAGGCGCCGGCAGCGGACGATCTCAACACGCCCTGCCGCAGCGCGGCCGAGCCGCCCCTAGCGCCAAAATGGCATCATCTCACGATCAAAACTCGCGCTTGCCACGACTGGGAACAGCCGATAGCTTTTTTGAACCTTTCAAAGCGCGACGGATCATCGAGCATGTTTTCACGGCGGACCAGCCCCACGAGTGTGAAGGTGTCGAACGGAACGGGTCGGGCGACGCCACGCGCGGCCCTCACCGTCTCGAAGACGGTGCTGGTGGCTGCGGCAGCCGTGCTGAGCCTCGCCGCGGCGGCGCAAGCGCGCGATCTCACGGTGGTGTCGTGGGGCGGCAACTATCAGGACGCGCAGCGCAAGATCTACTTCCAGCCGTTCGCCGCCAAGCTCGGCGCCACCATGCTCGACGAGAGCTGGGACGGCGGCTACGGCGTGCTGCAGGCCAAGGTGAAGGCCGGGGTGCCGAACTGGGATGCGGTGCAGGTCGAGGCCGAGGAGCTCGAGCTCGGCTGCAGCGACGGCATCTATGAGAAGATCGACTGGAGCAAGATCGGCGACAAGAAAGGCTTCATCCCGGCCGGCGTCAGCGATTGCGGCGTCGGCGCCATCGTCTGGTCGACGGGCATGTCCTATGACGGCGACAAGATCAAGGACGCGCCGAAGACGTGGGCGGACTTCTGGGACACGGCGAAGTTTCCCGGCAAGCGCGGCCTGCGCAAGGGCGCCAAATACACGCTCGAATTCGCGCTGATGGCCGACGGCGTGCCAGCGGCCGACGTCTACAAGATGCTGAAGACCAAGGAGGGCGTCGACCGCGCCTTCAAGAAGCTCGACGCGCTGAAGGCCGACATCGTCTGGTGGGAGGCCGGTGCGCAGCCGTTGCAGCTGTTGTCGTCCGGCCAGGTCGCGATGACCTCAGTCTATAACGGCCGCATCAGCGCCATCAACCGCACGGAGGGCAAGCATTTCGGTTTCGTGTTTCCGGGCAGCATCTACGCGGTCGATAGCTGGGTGGTGCTGAAGGGCTCGCCGAACAAGGATGCCGCGATGAACTTCATCGCGTTTGCGAGCCAGGCCGAGAACCAGGCCAAGCTGCCCGAATACATCGCCTACGGCCTGCCGAACATCGCCGCCGCCAAGCTGGTGCCGGAAAAATTCGCCGCCGAGTTGCCGACGACCCCCGATAATCTCAAGCAGGCGATCGCGCTCGACGTCGGCTTCTGGACCGACAATTCGGAAGAGCTGTCGAAGCGCTTCAACGCCTGGCTGGCGCGCTGAGGCTCGCCGCTTCAGCAAACCGGGCGCGCGATGATCGTCGTCGCGACGCGCGCCTGCCCTCCTCGTGCATGAGTCCCGGCGAGGTCCGCGCCGAAAGCCTCCGTCATGGATACCCCCTTCATCTCGTTCCGGCAGGTGGTCAAGCGCTTCGCTGCGCTGACCGTGGTCGACGATCTCGATCTCGATATCGCCCGCGGTGAGTTCGTCGCCCTGCTCGGGCCCTCCGGCTCCGGCAAGACCACGCTCTTGATGATGCTGGCCGGCTTCGAGCAGCCGACCAGCGGCACGATCGAGGTCGGCGGCGCCAGGGTCGACGGGCTGCCGCCGCACAAGCGCAACATGGGCGTCGTGTTCCAGAACTACGCTCTGTTCCCGCATATGAGCGTGCGCGACAACATCGCCTTTCCGCTCAAGATGCGCGGCACGTCCAAGCCCGAGATCGCGCAGCGCGTCGCCCGCGTGCTCGACATGGTCAAGCTGTCGACCATGGCCGAGCGCAAGCCGGCGCAGCTGTCCGGCGGCCAGCAGCAGCGCGTCGCGCTCGCCCGCGCCTTGGTGTTCGAGCCGCAGGTGGTGCTGATGGACGAGCCGCTCGGCGCGCTCGACAAGAAGCTGCGCGAGCAGATGCAGCTCGACATCCGCGACCTGCACCGCCGGCTCGGCCTCACCATCGTGTTCGTCACCCACGATCAGGACGAGGCGCTGACGATGTCGGACCGCATTGCCGTGTTCAACCATGGCAGGATCGAGCAGATCGGCACGCCGCGTGAGATCTACGAGCTGCCGCGCACGTCCTTCGTCGCCGAGTTCATCGGCGAGACCAACCTGCTGGCGTGCAAGGTCGACGAGCACGCGGGCGAGGCGGTGCGGCTGACGACGGACTCGGGCCTCGCGCTGGCGGCGCATGCCGGCGCCGGCCGCATTGATGGCGGCAGGGTGCAGGTCTCGATCCGTCCCGAGGCCATCCGGATCAACGATCATGCAGCGGCGACCGCGAACCGCCTGACCGCGCGCATCCTGGATGCGGTGTATTTCGGCGATCACATGCGTCTGGTCGCCACGGTCGGCGCGCAGCGGCTGATCATCAAGGGCGATCGTGCCGGTGGTCAGGCTGCGGAGGTCGGCAGCGAGGTCGCGCTGTCGTTCGCGGCGTCGGATGTCTGGGTGGTGGGATCATGCGACCAGACCTCCGCCAACGGTTGACGGCATTTCTTCTGCTGGCGCCGCTTCTGGCGTTCATGCTGTCGTTCTTCGTCGTGCCGCTGGTGACGATGATGAAGTCGGCGGTATCGGATCCGGTCGCGACCGAGTCCCTGCCCCGCACCCACAAGGCGCTGGCGCGCTGGGACCGCATAAGCGTGCCTCCTGCAACCGCACAGGCCGCGTTCGTCGACGACATCCGCAAGCTGGCCAATGACGAGCAGTTCGGCGATCTCGTTCGCCGCCTGAACAGCGCGCAGTCCGGCTTCCGCAGCCTGCTCGGCAAGACCCGCCGCGCGCTCGACAGCACCGGCGCGGTCGACCTCGCCGCGATCGACTCGCGCTGGAGCGAGACCTCCTATTGGACGACCATCGCCGAGGCCGTGGCCTCGCCCTGGACCGACAAGAACCTGCTCGCTGCCGTCGACCTCGAGCGCAACGCCGCCGGCAATATCGCTGCGATGCCGGAGGGCGCCTCGGCCAACCGCCTGATCATGATCCGGACCTTCGTGACCTCGGCGCTGGTGACGCTGGCCTGCATCCTCATCGGCCTGCCGTTCGCGATGGTGGCCGCCTCGGTCGACGGCTGGCGCCGGCAGATCCTGCTCGGCGCGGTGCTGCTGCCGCTGTGGACCTCGCTCCTGGTGCGCACCGCGGCCTGGTATGTCGTGCTGCAGGACAACGGCCTGATCAATGCCACGCTCAGGGGATTGGGCCTTACTTCAGCGCCGGTCCCGCTGATGTTCAACCGGCTCGGCGTCGTCATCGCCATGACGCATGTGCTGCTGCCGTTCATGGTGCTGCCGATCTTCAGCGTGCTGATCGCGATTCCGCGCAACCTGATGCCGGCGGCGGCCTCGCTCGGCGCGCATCCGCTGCGCGCCTTCGTCCACGTGCTGCTGCCGCTGGCGATGCGCGGCGTCGTCTCGGGAGCGCTGCTCGTATTCATGGCCGCGCTGGGCTACTATATCACGCCCGCTTTGATCGGCGGCGCCAACGACCAGATGATCAGCTCGGTGATCGCCTACTACGCCACGGGGGCGGCGAACTGGGGCATGGCCGGTGCGCTCGGTCTCGTCCTGCTGGCGATGACGATCCTGCTCTATGCCGTCTACATCCGGCTGACCTCGGCCGAGGAGCAGCGCGCATGAAATGGCTGCCGCTCATCAAGCTGCTGTTCGCGATCGCCGTCGTCGTGTTCCTGCTCGGACCATTGATCGCGGTGCTGCCGTTGTCGCTGACCGACAGCGTGTTCCTGAACTACCCCATTCCCGGCTATTCGACGCGCTGGTTTCGCGAGCTGGTCACGGCCGAGTCCTGGCGGCTGTCCATCGTCAACAGCCTGCTGATCGGCTCGGGGACCACAGCCCTTGCAACGTTGCTCGGCACGCTCGCCGCGCTCGGCCTGCGCGGCAGGCGCGCCTCGCTGCTGATCTCGACCTTGCGCACCGTGTTCCTGCTGCCGATGGTCGTGCCGGCGGTGGTGCTCGGCGTCGGCATGCAGCTGATGTTTTCGCGCTATGGGCTCACCAACACCTATCTCGGCGTCATCATCGCGCACACCGTCGTCGCCGTGCCGTTCGTGCTGGTCAACGTCTCCTCGGCCTTGCAGGGCGTCGATATCCAGCTCGAGCGGGCCGCCGCGAGCCTCGGCGCCTCGCCCGCCATGGTGCTGCGCTCGGTGACCTTTCCCATCGCGCTGCCCGGCATCATCTCCGGCGCATTGTTCGCTTTTGCGACCTCGCTGGACGAGGTGGTGCTGACGCTGTTCGTCGCCGGCCCCAATCAGCGCACCCTGGCGCGGCAGATGTTCGCCACCATCCGCGAGAACATCAGCCCGGCGATCGTCTCGGCGGCGGCCGTGTTCATCGTCGGCACGATCGCGCTGTCGCTGGCGATGCTCGCGATCCGGCGGCGGATGTCGTGAAGGCCCGACGCGCACGCCTGCCCGTCGAGTTACTCGTCATGCCCGTGCTTGACCTGGGCATCCACGTCCTTTCCTCCACGCATGAAGACGCGGATGGCTGGGACGATCCCGGCCATGACGTCGTGGAGAGAGCCGGGCTACAACCCTGATCGTCAAGTCAGATCGCCCTACCCCGCCTTCACGTACTTCCGCCAATTGTGCGCTTCCTTGAACCCGAGCACCTCGCGCGCCTTGCGGTTCGACAGCGGCGCTTCGCGCTCGCCGAGCTCACGGGTGATCGGGACGTTGGGACAGTAGCGGCGCAGCAGCTCGCGCGTCGGGATATCAGCCGTCACCGTGTCGTTGACGGCGTTGAAGACCTGGAAGCCGAGCCCGTCCTTCTGGATCGCCAGATGCACGATCTCGCCGAGGTCGCGGGCGTCGATATAGGACCACGCATTGCGCTTGCGCGACGGGGGATCGGCGAGAAAGCCGGGAAACCTGTCGTATTCATGCGGCTCGATGACGTTGCCGATGCGCAAGCAATAGATGTCGATGCCGTAGCGCATCGCAAACGCCCGCGCGGTCTTTTCGTTCACGACCTTGGACAGCCCGTAGGAATCCATCGGATCGGTGTCGTAGTCCTCCTCGAGCGGAAAGCTCCTGAAGTCCTTGTCGCCCTCCGCAAAGCAGACCCCGTAAGTGGTCTCGCTGGAGGCGATGATGATCTTGCGGACGCCGAGCTTCGCCGCGGCCTCGATGACGTTGTAGGTGCTGATCGTGTTCACGCGAAAGGTCTCATTGTCGGGCTCGATCAGCACCCGCGGGATCGCGGCGAAATGCACCACGGCATCCGGCGCCCGTGGCGGCCGGCCGGCGTTGAAGCCGCCGAAGCCATGATGCGTGGTCAGCGCGTTGAAGGCCTGGCCGCTGTCCGTCAGATCGGCGATCAGGGTGTTGATCCCGGGGTGATCGAACGGCTTGAGGTCGACGTTGAGGAGCTCGTAGCCCTTGTCCTGCAGATGCGGCAGCACATGCCTGCCCGCCTTGCCTGTTCCCCCGGTGAACACCACGCGTTTGGCTGTCATTGTTCTGTCCTCGTGAATGCGTCGGTTCTAGCAGCTTCCGCCGCGCCCGCTCCATAGGAACTTCCAACCGGCCGCGGCCCGCTGTCCCTCGACGTCGAACCGTGTTGCCGCGCCGCATGGGCTGACGAACGCGCCGGCCGGCAGGCGATCCATTTCAAGCTGCTCCTTGTAGATGAAATATTCCACGCACGATTCCAACAATCCGAATTCGGCCAATGTCCCGACAGGCCAAACCCAAGCAACTCATTCGCCTCTGATCCATCACGACGCCGGCGACAGCGGCCGCTGAGAATCTTTCTCACCATCAGCAGCCAAGTTCCCGCACTCGTGATCGGTAACTAATTGCCGCTACGTAGATGCACTGGGCGGCTGGTCCGTCCCGGAAAGGAGTTGTCATGCGATTGTCGTCTCGCGTCGTCGCGCCGTCATTCGTTGCAGTATTGGCGACGATCCTGCTCTGCGGCCCGTCCGTCTCGCAACCCGCAAAAGGCTCCGCCTCCACTGCTCCTGTTTCGAAATATCAAGGTAGTACTTGAGCAGCGTGATACCCGAACGCTCGATCATTGCCTCGAATGCCGGCACGATCTCGAGGAATTCCTCGGTTTCCTCCTTGGTGCAGAAGCCCATGATGCTCTCAACTCCAGCCCGTTTATATAAACTGCGATTGAACAGCACGATCTCTCCTGCCGCGGGCAAGTGCGAAACGTGACGCTGGAAGTACCATGAACACTGTTCCCGATTGCTTGGCGCTACGACGCGGGTATCACGCGGGCTTAGAGGTTCGACGATCGACTTGATCGTGCCATCCTTGCCGGCGGCGTCGCGACCTTCGATGATGACGAGGATGCGCTGACCGCGCTCAATCACGCAGCGCTGCAGCTTCACGAGCTCTCCGATGAGACAAGATCAGATTTGTCCAATCGATGCACGCTGACGTTGCGCTAGATCAATTCATACAGGCCTTCTCGGATCATTGTCGTTTTTGAGACACCGGATGCGGGTAGCTGCGCTCCCCGAAAATGATCTTGGAGATGCCCTATGAACAAGTCGTCCAAAACCGTGCTGGCTGCACTCATCATCGCCACCACACCACTTCTCGTTGCCCCTGTCATTGCCGCTCCGGTAACCTCCCCGCTGATGCTGCGCAGCGCCGTGGCGCCATCGGTCGAGACCGTGCGATATCGCCATGGCTGGCACGGCGGCGCGGGTGTCGGAATTGGTGCAGGCATCGCTGGCGCGCTGATCGGCGGAGCGATCATTGGGGCAACGCAACCCTACGGATACTACGGCTACGGTCCCGGGCCGGTCTACGTCGCTCCGGCTCCCTATGTGGGCGACGCGGTCAGCTATTGTGCGCAACGCTTCAGGTCTTATGACCCGTATTCCGGCACGTATCTTGGTTACGACGGCTTACGACATCCATGCCCGTGAGAGTAACCGGAGTCTCCGCCTGTCTGTCGTGATTCAAACCTGTCATCTATTCAGATCAACCGCTCGAAATAGAACAAATCCGCTATAGCTGGACGCCTCATTGGCGGGCTCCGTTCATCCTTGTCCACTCATGAAAATGAGTGGACATTATTGGACTCCGTGCTCCCCTTCAGAGGCTGCTCCAGTCTCGTCGAGCGCTGTTCTTCTGAAACAAGGGCCTCCTCGTCCGGCGTGACGGAGGTCGACTACTGACGCTATCGTGGCCGCTACTACCGCGCTTCCAGAGTCCGCAATCGGTTCTGGGCTCCCTGGCGCCGAAGCTGGAGTCGCTACCTACGGGCCCGGCCATTTCGCGCCGGGCTACTACGCACCAGGCCAATACGGTTGTCCCTACTGCTATCGTCGCCGCCACGTGCCATACTGAGGGCACGATTAATCCAAGATATACAGAAGATTCGCGGTAGCGCTTATCTGCGTTTGGGAACGTCACGGCTAAACATGCGCCGCGCAGCGGGCCCAAGCTTGTTGCTTTGATTAGGTCAACTCCGTTGACGCGTTCTCCTTTATCGTCATGCCGGCCTTTCCGCCTCGAAATTACCCCCGCGGCTTTGCGCTACATCAAGGTCGCCATGACCGCGAGGAGCAGGCTGTTTTCTTTCTTCAACCTGCGGAGAAACCAGATGAGCCTTCCGAGATTGTGGACTACCAGCCAGGAGCCTGCATTCGACCCATTCAGGGCCATGCGGCGTGAAATGGAGAACGCGCTTCGCGTTTTCGATCAGGGTTTGCCTTCTCCCAGCATCGGTGCCGGGGCGCCAGCAGTCAGCGTGGCGGAAACCAAGGATGCTTTCGAAGTGACCGCCGAACTTCCCGGCGTGGACGACAAAGATATCAAGGTCAGCCTGGACGGCAACCAGCTGGTTATCTCCGGCGAGAAGAAGGCGGAGAGCACGAAGGACGAAAAGGACTGGCACGTCGAGGAGCGCAGCTACGGCTCATTCTATCGATCGATGTCTCTCCCATTCGAGCCGGAAGAGGGAGCCGTCGAAGCTCACTTCGACAAAGGCGTGCTGCATCTCGCCATCAAGAAGCCGGCCAAGGCGGTGAAGACCACCAAGACGATCGATATCAAGACAGGTGCTCCACCGAGCGCAAGCCCCGCACCGAACAAGGCCGCCGCACCTGGCAAGGCCGCTTAGTTCTGCACGGCAGAAAGCCGGAGACCAGACCGAGGTAAGCCGGTCGCGGTCTCCGGATTTGGTCATTCGCCTCCTCCGGTGCCGCGATCGAATGAGACTTCGTAGCTTGATCGGCTTCATGGTCTCAGCGAGCCGCCATCACGCTTCTGCGATAGAATGAGAGCTCCGATGAAGAAGTCAGTTCGCTCAATTGAGGAGTCTGAGCAGAAGGTGCCACGTGCCGACCGGCCGCCGTCGGAAGGATTTGTGGTCATTGTCGACGGGCACTTCAAGTCGGCGTTTGAGACGGCCGAAGCGGCCGAAGCATCAGGTCGTAAACTGAAGTCGACTTATCCGATGCTCAAAATCGAAATCTATGACGCCGCTACAAGGGTCAGAACCTTGTTGACCCAAGACACATAGCTATCGCATCGTCCTCGTCGGGAGCGGACAATGGCCTTCCTAAAAAGGGAACTGTATCGCCAGGTAAAAGGCCCCGATATCACACGCGAGGATCGCTGTTTCCTTGTCTTCGATACAGACACCAAGAACTTGTATGTCGAGCGAGAGGTGGCGCGTTTGGAGACTGGCATTGGGGGCACGATCGAATACCAAACGGCGACAATGGATATTTCGGACTATCTGACGCAGGGCGGTCAAACAGCTGGTCACCGCGAACTTTGGCGTTTGCTGAGAGCGCTCTTCAACGAGGATCGCGACGGTGCCGGCCCCTCGCGTGAGGTCTAACTTCGCCGCGCCTTTTCACCGCCATCATCTGATGAACTCCGCACCCCAAGCCGACTGATCCGGCGCCGCGCGCACGACGACCTGCGGCGACGTCATGTTTGGCTTTGCTTCTCTTTTACAATTTGCGCCAACAGTCTGCGCACTCGCTCATCGTGAAATGTCATTCCGAAAAGGGCCAGAACGACCTGGCCGGGCGGAAGTTCCTCGTCGCCCTTTGCCTGTCGAATGAACATTTCCATCTCGCCATTTTCACGAACAACGATAGCCGCGTCGTTGGCCTTGGCCGGCACCGGGCCGTATACCTTGATCCCAATCAACAATTCGGCCTAGCCGTAGCCTATGGTGGCAATGACCATCATTCCAGGCCCGGAGCCAAAGCGAGATGAACACGCAGCTCGGCACTGGTGCTGCGGCCGAAAGCAGGGAAGCTCTGCCCTATGTGCCGCGTCCATCGACTGGACGCCCGGTCAGCGAGCCGGCCGTACAGTCACGATTTGCGACGAGGCGCTGGGCTCTCGTTGGGATCGCGGCACTGCTTCTTGCTGCATCCCTGGGCATCTGGTGGTCGTTCAGCGGCGACGCTTCAGTTCGATATGAGACAGCATCCGTTGCGATCGGCGACATCGCGCGCGACATCAACGCCACGGGGGCGGTCAATCCGGAATTGACGATCATTGTCGGGACCTACGTCTCCGGCGTGATCCAGGAATTGAGTTGCGATTACAACACGCAGGTCAAACGCGGACAAAGCTGCGCCAAGATTGATCCCCGCCCTTATCAGAGCATCGTCGATCAGGCGAAAGCCAGTCTCGCCATCGCGAAAGCGCAACTGGAAAAGGACAAGGCATCGCTCACCTATGCCAAGGCCAACCTGGAACGCCTCGCCACGCTCGTCAGGACAAGCGCCGTGTCGGAGGACGCCTACGACAATGCGAAAAACGTGTACGATCAGGCTCTGGCGCAAATTGCGTTTGACGGGGCCACCATCCAGCAGCGCGAAGCCGTGCTCGCCGCGGCACAGGTCAATCTCGACTATACCAACATCATCTCGCCGGTCGATGGCACGGTCGTTTCGCGCGCCGTCACCATGGGACAAACTGTGGCGGCGAGTTTCCAGACTCCCACCTTGTTTCTGATCGCGACCGACCTCACCAGGATGCAGGTGGACGCCAATGTCAGCGAGAGCGACATCGGCGGCATCAAGAATGGCGACAAGGCGACGTTCACGGTCGACGCATATCCGAAACGTCTGTTCGAGGGAACGGTGACCCAGGTCCGCCAGTCCCCGCAAACCGTGCAGAACGTCATCACTTACGATGTCGTCGTCAGCGTCAACAACCCTGATCTGGCGCTCAAGCCGGGCCTGACGGCGGCGACAAGGATCATCATCGATCGGCGCAGCGGCGTGCTCCGAGTTCCGAACCGGGCGTTGCGTTATGTCCCGACCGGGACCGCCCTTGGCGACACGAAACAAGCGCGCGTTTGGGTGCTGCGGGACGGATCGCCGGTGCCGGTTCAGGTCATGGTCGGGCTCGACGACGACGAGTTTACGGAGATCGTGCAAGGCGACCTGAAGATCGACGACCGGGTGATCGTCGCGGAGCAACGGAATTCAGCGAAAGCACGTTCCAGCGTGCCGCGGCCCCGCCTCTGATCGCATCAGCCACAACGATTGAAGGCACATGGCGGAGCCGGTTATCAGGATTGAGGGAGTGTCGCGGACATATCATGTCGGCGACATCGACGTTCGCGCGCTTTCGGACGTCAGCTTGATCGTCGAACATGGCGAGTTCATCGCCATCATGGGCGCGTCCGGATCGGGCAAGTCGACGCTGATGTCGATCCTCGGTTGCCTCGATCGGCCTACCGCCGGTCACTACTGGTTCGACGGCATCGACGTCGCGCAGCTTGCGGAGCCGGATCTCGCCGGCCTTCGCAGCGAGCGGCTTGGGTTCGTATTCCAGAGCTTCAATCTGTTGCCGCGCACCAGCGCCATCGACAACGTCGCCTTGCCGCTTCTGTACGCGATGTCCGGCCAGAGCCACGCGAGCGCGCGCTTCGAGCGGGCCCGCGCGGTTCTGGACAAGCTTGGACTGCGGGACCGGGAGCGCAACACGCCGGGCCAGTTGTCGGGCGGGCAGCAGCAGCGGGTGGCAATCGCGCGGGCCCTGATCAATCAGCCGAGCCTGCTGTTGGCAGACGAGCCGACCGGCAATCTCGATACCCGCAACTCCAACGAGATCATGCAGACGCTCAGCTCGCTCAATCGCGAACAGGGCGTCACCATCATCGTGGTGACCCACGAGCCGGATGTCGCGGCCTTTGCCGATCGCGTGCTGACCATGCGCGACGGCCAGATCATCACGGATGTGAAGAAGACAAAGGTCGCCAAGGCGCCGCAGCCGGCCAGCGGGACGGCGGACAAATTGGTCCGGCCCAGGGAGCGGTCGGCCTACGTCGCAATGTCGGTCGCATCATGGCCCTTTGCCTGGATGGTGATGACGGCGGCCGCCGAGGCGATCTGGCGCAACAAGATGCGTTCAGCGCTGACAATGCTTGGAGTCTTCATCGGCGTCGCCGCATTGATTGTCATGGTGTCCGTCGGCCAGGGGGCGAACGAGGCGGTCCGAAAGGAGATCGCAAGGCTCGGGACCAACCTCGTGGTCATCCTGCCGGGCGCCGCCACAAGCGGGGGCGCTCGGGGGGGCTCCGGAAGCGCTTCGACGCTGACCGTTGCCGACGTCCGGGCGATCCGGCAGGAGGCACCCGCCGCCGGGGCGGTGAGCTACCTCATCCGCCAGCCGGGGCTGATCCGCTTTGCGAACCAGAACTGGACCACCGGCATTCAGGGCGTAAGCGCCAATTATCCTCCGATGACGAACTGGCAGATCGCCGCAGGGCGGGCGATCACTCCGGAGGACGAGCGAAGCTCGGCGCTGGTCGCGGTCCTCGGCGAGACCGTGCGCCGGCAACTCTTCGGCACCTCTCAGAATCCGATCGGGGCGACGGTGCAGGCCAAGGGTGTGTCGTTGCGGGTGGTCGGAATTCTTGAAACCAAGGGACAGACATCTTTTGGGCAGGACCAGGACGATCTGATCATGGTTCCGTTCACCACCGCCGAGCGCAAGATTATCGGCGTTGCCGCCCCAAGCCAGCAGCAAACGGCGATCAACTGGATTTATCCGACGCCGCCGAATCCGTATGGGCTTCAACCGCGCATGACCGGGTATGTGAATCAGATTTACGTGCAGGCGGTGGATCAGGCCGGCATCCAGGCGGCGATCGATCAAGCTACTGAAATCCTGGCGCGGCGTCACCGCATCCGCCCAGGCACCATCAACGATTTTTCCGTGCGCAACCTCAGTCAGATTGCGCAGACCGCGGAGGGAAGCAGCCGCATCATGGCGCTCCTCTTGGCCGCGGTGGCGTCCATCTCGCTTGTGGTCGGCGGCATCGGCATCATGAACATCCTGCTCGTCTCGGTGACGGAGCGAACGCGGGAGATCGGACTACGGATGGCGATTGGCGCGCGGAGATTGCACGTCCTGCTACAATTTCTTGCCGAGGCGATCTTCATCAGCGTCAGCGGCGGCATCGTGGGAATTGTCATCGGCGCGGCGTTGTCCGTCGCCATCTCCATCCTCACAGGCTGGCCGGCGCCGATATCCCTGGCCGCGATTGCCGGCGGGTTCCTGTTCTCGGCAGCCGTTGGCATATTCTTCGGCTACTACCCCGCGCGAAAGGCCGCTCGGCTCGATCCCATCGAAGCGCTGCGCTACGAGTAAGCAATACGTTGACCAGACGGCCCCACGTTGACGGGCTCGGGAAACTTGCGCATCCTAACTCCTTCAGGAATTTTCGAAAGACTTCGCTCGTATGGACTGAACGAACCAGGCCAGGATGCAGAAGCCTAATCGACGGAAGCCGCCGCCCCATCAGCAATGCCGTCGAGTTTCGCCAGGCGCTTCGGTCGCGGGCCCGAACTCGCCGTGTTCCGGACTGCCTCGGTCAGCATCTCACGGAGCTCAGCCTTCGTCTTATGCGGTTGCCGCGTGGTCGATTTCTGCCATTTTGCCATTTACTTAACATGGGGATGCCCGCGCAAAATGCCACTTTTTGGTTCCAGGCATGGGTCTTCGGCGGCGACGAGAGGCGGAACGCCCAGGAGCTCGTACGCGCGATCGACGATGTGTCCAAAGATATCGTCTGCGAACATGACGCGGGCTTCAGCGAGCAAGGACATGTTAGCTCGATTCATGTCCACCCGACGAGGCAAACGTCATCCCGCTGTTGCTCGGAGGGGATTGGCTGACGCCGGCTCAGCAGGCTGATGTGGCCGCGTTCGTGCCGAAGGCGCTCGACGCGCTGCTCCTGGACGGCGGAGGCTTCACCTGGGCCGCCGGGCCGCTGACCAAGGGCTCGAACCTCGGCCATGGCACCGGCGGTCTGGCTCGACCGCGCGGCGGTTCGCCTGGGATTGCATCACGGACGACGCCCGGCTTCCCACCATCGATGTGGTCTGACGTCAGCGGTCTGCTGAACGGCTTCCAGTCATCCGCACGCTGGGGCAAAGCGCCGATGTCGGCCTGGGCGCCTCGACGGGGAGTGATCGACGACGACAAGCGATATTTACGCCAAGGGTGGACGGTGCTCGCGAAACGCAGTCGCGAGGGTTCTAAGCGCTTCGCGGGATTTGGCGTCCGAGAGTGTCGAGAGAAGAATGATTTCGGACGAGGGAAGCGAGGGCAGTCCGAACCGCCGGCTAACCTCGACCGTGCCGGCCGGCGCGAGCCGGCAAGAGAATACGGCGGTGGCCAAGCCGGCCGAGACTGCGTCGGACACGACGGAGGAACCGCCGCCGAGGAAAACCTCCGTCCAGGCTATTCCCGCAGCGTCGAGCGCGCGGGTGGCGATGTCACGGACTCCGCAGGACGGCGACAACGCGGCCAAACGCAGCGGCTCGCCTGCTCGATGCACGAAGTCCGGAGATGCAAACCAACCGAAGTGTTCCGGCGCAAGCACCTCGCCGTCGCGCCGGTCGTCCTCCCTGCGGATAATCGCCGCATCGATTTCGCCACGGTCGAAAGCGTCCAGCAGGTTGCGCGAATTGTCGAGCCGCACTTCGATGGTGAGCGCCGGGTCGTGTGCGTTCAACCGCGCAAGGAGTGTCGGAATCTCCGATCCAGCCACATGGCTGGCAATGCCGAGCGCAAACCGGCGGCGAGTCGAGGATAGCCCCGCGACGGCGCGGTCATGGGCGGCAAGAAAGTCGCGCGCCGATTCAAGGAACACCGCGCCCTGCGCCGACAGCCGGACCAACCGCGGCGTCCGCTCGATCAGTTTCTGGCCGAGCCGGTCTTCAAGCCGTTTCAGCTTTACACTGATCGCGCCTTGGGTGGTGCCAAGCACCTCCGCCGCCCGTGTGAAGCTCTGCTGATCGGCGATCGTCACGAAGGCCTGGACGGCATCCACGTCCAGTATGGTCATCCCATCTATCCAAATTTGCTGTCTTTGAAATATCCAACCATCCAGTTCTGGAATGGTCAAGTCCCGGCTATGTTGCGTCCCACCGCAACACGCGAACCGAGTTGCGCCTCCTCTCATCACCGCTGGATTTCACCATTGCCGACCACAACGTCGGAAGGCCGAATCATGACCCCTGCACTGACACGCCGAAGTACAATCGCCTTGGCCGCCGCCTGCCTCTCGTCCCTCATGTTCGGCCTGGAGATTTCCAGCATCCCCGCAATCCTGCCGACGCTGGAGCAGGTGCTGCGCGCCGATTTCAAGCAACTCCAATGGATCATGAACGCCTATACGATCGCGGTGACGACCGTTCTGATGGCGACCGGGACGCTGGCCGACCGCTATGGGCGCAAGCGCATCTTCATGGTCTCTATCGCCGCGTTCGGCGTGACGTCGCTTGTCTGCGGCGTGACCGAGAACGTTTCGGTGCTGATCGGCACCCGATTTCTCCAGGGCCTGAGCGGCGGCGCGATGCTGATCTGCCAAATCGCCATCCTTTCGCATCAATTCCAGGAAGGACGGCAGCGCGCCATCGCCTTCGGCTGGTGGGGGATCATCTTCGGCATTGGTCTTGGCTTCGGTCCGATCATCGGCGGCGCGATCGTCGCGGTCTCGAGCTGGGAGTGGGTGTTCTTCGTCCATGTCGCGTTTGCGATCCTGACACTGATGCTCACCCTCAGCGGCGTTCAGGAATCGAAGGACTCTGAGGCCGGCAGTCTCGACGTTGCGGGCATCATCACACTGTCGTTGTCGGTCTTCTGTCTCGCTTTCTTCATCACACAGGGACCGGATCTTGGCTTCACCAGCCCGACCGCCCTGGGAGTCATTGGCGTTGCGATCGCGAGCTTCATCGCTTTCATCATCGCCGAAAAGTTCAGCCCGCGACCGATGTTCGACTTCTCGGTATTCCGCATCCGCGCTTTTTCCGGCGCAATCATCGGCTCGGCCGCGATGAACTTCAGCTTCTGGCCCTTCATGATCTATTTGCCGATCTGGTTTCAGGCGGGCCTCGGTTACGACAGTGTCTCTGCTGGTCTCGCATTGCTTGCCTACACCCTTCCGACGCTCGTCGTGCCGCCGCTGGCGGAGCGGCTTTCGCTACGCTATCAGCCCGGTTTCGTCATTCCCGTTGGCCTGTTCATGATCGGTCTGGGCTTCATTCTGATGAAATTTGGTAGCGCCGCCGCGCAGGCAAGCTGGCTTACGATGCTGCCCGGGTCGCTGTTCGCCGGGATCGGCCTCGGCCTGACCAACACCCCTGTTACCAATACGACAACGGGTGCGGTTTCGAGCGATCGTGCCGGTATGGCGTCCGGCATCGACATGAGCGCCCGGATGATCTCACTGGCGATCAATATCGCGGTGATGGGTTTCATCTTGATCAGCGGCGTGCTGGCACACCTCAAAAATGCGCTGCCGGATTCATTGGACGCCGCGCATCTGCGCTTCTTCGCCGAGAGGATCGCCGCAGGAAGTCTGGTTTCCGTTCCAGAGCTGTCGGAGTCGCTCGTCCATCAGGCGCTTGTCCAAGGCTTTGGATGGGTGATGCTTTACGGTGGGGTTGGCGTTTGGGGGCTCGCTCTCGTCAGCCTGCTTGCTTTTCGGCCTCAGGACCATCGATCGATGAAGTCGCCGATGGTTTGAAGGCAGCGCGGTGAATGGTCCGTTCGGCCGTCGGCCAGTCTCTTCGAACTCACGACCCGCCGGCGAAAGATCGAGTGGCCCGGCCCGCCGGGCAAATCGCTGCCGCGCAAGCAGCCCGCACGAGGCGCGATGTGCCGGCTCATCCCCGCGGGCTCGAGGTCGATTGCGGCCCCAACCGCATGCGCCGAAAAACTCATTTCGCGCGCCGGTTCAAACACATCGCCCTCGCCGGCCATTCGAGCAAGAAGATTTCTGTTTCTTTTTTCCAGAAATTGTGCTTTCCTCTCGTCCGTCCCGTCTCACAAGAGGGGCGCTTCGCGGTCGTCACGAACGTCGAGGCGGGATGCGGTGGGCGTGTCGATGTTGCAGCGTGGCTGAGCCGCGCCGACGAACGACGTTGATGCGCACGGTCAAGTCGCGTGGTCCTGGCATCCCGATGCTGATGTCCAGCGCAACATGCGCAAGCACGTTGTGCGATACGGTGGCCAGAAAGCCCGGCGCACCGGGGAGATCGCGAAGCAGCCGTCAAAACCATCGCGCGGGGAATGCCGGGTGTTCTCGGCTGAACCTGTGGTGACTGCCGCCTGCTTTTTTTCTGCAGGCGGGCCATGGGTGCGGCCAGCGCCCGGCATTCCCCGCGCCCTCTAATTTGAGAGGGCGATCGATCAGCAAGCCTCGGACGCGACAGCGCGCCGCGAGACAGCGAAGCCATGTCCTTTGATCATGTCGACAACGTCAAGTTCGCCAAATCGGCCCAGCACCGGACCGTCCATCGGCATGCCGCTCTGCAGGCCTCGCGTTCGGCGCAGGTGCGCCTCCGTGCACCGGAAAATCGCACGCGCCGACAATGTCAGCGCCTGGATCTCGGTGCCTGGTTCTTCGAAGGTCGGGGAATGGACCGAGGTTGGGTCATCGGCCGGATCGGCCGATGGTGGGCACGACAGGGATCGAACCTGTGACCCCTACCATGTCAAGGTAGTGCTCTCCCGCTGAGCTACGTGCCCTAGTCCAGAAGTCCGTTCGGGTGGGCGTCCCTATATCGGCTCCCACGCAGGCAGGCAAGGACGCAAAATGCCGAAATTGGGAATAATCCGCCAGTTCCGGACGTCCGTCCCCGACGGCTCAGGCCGCCAGCATCTTGTTGACCTCGCTGACGAGCTCGCGGAGGTGCACCGGCTTGGACAGCACCTTGGCGTTCTTGGGCGCCTCCGAATCGGAGTTCAGCGCGACCGCAGCGAAGCCGGTGATGAACATGATCTTGATGTCCGGATCGAGTTCGGAGGCGCGGCGTGCCAGCTCGATGCCGTCCATCTCCGGCATCACGATGTCGGTGAGCAGCATCTCGAACGGCTCCTCGCGCAGCCGCTGGTAGGCCGACATGCCATTGTCGTGGGGCGAGACCTGGAACCCGGCATTTTCCAATGCCTTGACCAGGAAGCGGCGCATGTCGTTGTCGTCTTCGGCGAGCAGGATTTTGTGCATGGCGAGGGGTTGTCTGGTCCGGGTGAGAGGCGGAGCGTTGCCGCCACTAAGCCTGACGGGCGGTAAATTTCGGGTGAAAGATTGCGCCTTTTGATCCGACATCGGCAAGGCAATTTGAGGGCTGAAGGTGCGGTCTTCGACCGAAACAGCACGCCAGCTCAGAGTTGTTCCAAACGGCGGGTGAACTTTTTCATTGCTTTTCGCTTGGCAGAACGGCTCGGATTATCGAAGATGTGCGTTGGCAAGAGCAGTGCCTGCGTTGTCCAGCGCGAATCGGCCGGAGGATACCGGCGCATCAACGGACGTGACATCGACGCACGTGACCAAGGGGACGGCGCCCAGAGATGACGGACTTTGATGGCGAATTGCCGCCGTTCGAGATCATGGAGCCGACCGAATGGCGCGCGCCCATCATCTTCAATTCCCCTCACTCCGGATCGGCCTACCCCGACGATTTCCTCCAGGCCTCGCGCATCGATCTGCCGTCGCTCAGGCGCTCCGAAGATTCGTTCATGGACGAATTGATCGGAGACCTCCTGTCGCGCGGGTTTCCGGTGGTCCGGGTGCATTTCCCGCGCTGCTATGTCGACGTCAATCGCGAGCCCTATGAGCTCGATCCGCGGATGTTCACCGGGCGGCTGCCGAGCTTTGCCAACACCCGCTCGATGCGGGTGGCCGGCGGCCTCGGCACGATCCCGCGCGTGGTCGGCGACGGCCAGGAGATCTATCGCGACCGGCTGAGCGTCGACGAGGCGCTGCATCGGATCGAGACGCTGTACAAGCCGTATCACCGCGCGCTGCGCCGGCTGATCAACCGCGTGCACCAGCAGTTCGGCACGGTCGTCCTGGTCGACTGTCATTCGATGCCGTCGGTCGGCGTCTCGCGCGACGAGCCGCGCCGGCCCGACATGGTGATTGGCGACCGCTACGGCACGAGCTGCGCGTCGTTGCTGCCGGACCTGGTCGAGGACGTGCTCGGCCGGCTCGGCTATTCCGTCGGCCGCAACAAGCCCTATGCCGGCGGCTTCATCACCGAGCATTACGGCAATCCGGCCACGGGCTTGCATGCGATCCAGATCGAGCTCAATCGCGCGGTCTACATGGACGAGCGCCGCAGGGAGCGCGGACCGCGTTTCGCGCAGGTCGCTTCCGATCTCGCCGTGCTCGCCGAGGTGCTGGCGACGGTGCCGCTCGGCGACCTCGGGCCGTTCCAGGCGGCGGCGGAATAGAGCGGCTGCGCTTTCGGTACGAGGGATTTCGGCGGGTGGCGTCGGCACAAAAAAAAGGGCCGCTTGAATGACAAGCGGCCCAAGTCTAGGGAGGAAACGCCCAAGGAGGGCAGCGATAACGCGAAGCGCTACCGCACCGCAACAATATGCAATCGCGCTGCACAAAGCGCAAGGGTTTTTCCGCCCTTCTCCATGCAAAAAAACATAGGCCGGGTTGCGTTCAGCGCGACCCAGCCCTCTCCTTTTCATCATAGATGTCAATGGCTTGATTGGAGATTCCAAACGACCCGAGAGGGACCGCGGGTTTCGCTTTCACTTTCACATGAGAGGCCAGCGACGGATCAATCGCGCCCGGCCAGCGGGCCGGACACCAAACGGTATCCAAGATGCCACGCCAGCGTTCCATATCCGGATGCACGCCGGACCGCTTTGAGCTAGGCATAGCCGCTCATTGCCACCCGATTCCCTCACCCAAGGACGCGTTGTGACGGTCATCGATTTCTCCGCCTTCATCGGTCGTCTGGCGACCGCGTCGGGCGAAACCATCCTGCCGTTCTTCCGGACCTCGCTGCTGGTCGACAACAAGAGCAGCCGGCACGATTTCGATCCGGTGACGGAGGCCGACCGCGCCGCCGAGGCGGTGATGCGCCGCCTGATCAAGGCGAACTTTCCTCAGCACGGCATCGTCGGCGAGGAGTTCGGCAATGAGCGCGCGGACGCCGATTACGTCTGGGTGCTCGATCCGATCGACGGCACGAAGTCCTTCATCGCCGGTTTTCCGACCTGGGGCACGCTGATCGCGTTGCTGCACAAGGGCACGCCGGTGTTCGGCATGATGCACCAGCCTTTCATCGGCGAGCGCTTCGCCGGCGACAACGGCTCCGCCAACTACAAGAACGGCGGCGGCGAGCGCCGGCTCTCGGTCCGGCGCTGCGAGCGTCTCGCGGACGCGGTGTGCTATACGACGAGCCCATTGTTGATGAACGAGGCCGATCGCGCCACCTTTGGCCGGGTCGAGGCCGAGACCCGGCTGTCGCGCTATGGCGGCGACTGCTACTCCTATTGCATGCTGGCCGCCGGCCATCTCGATCTCGTCATCGAGACCGAGCTCAAGCCCTATGACATCGCCGCCCTGATCCCGATCATCAACGGCGCCGGCGGCATCGTCACCGATTGGGAAGGCGGCCCGGCGCAGAACGGCGGCCGGATCGTCGCCGCCGGCGACAAGCGCGTCCATGAAGCGGCGCTGAAGCGGCTGGCAGCGGGCTGAGCCCGCCTCCACCGGCCTGGCTCCGCCTCGCGCTGAACGGCGACGTCCGGCCTGTCGCCGGACGTCTCATGCAGCGGCCCGGCGCAAATGCTCGACGAGCAGCTTCGCGGGACGCGGCAGCGCCTTGAAGCTGCGGGCGCAGATCACGAGCCGGCGATCGGCCCAGGCGTCGCGCAGCGCGACGAGGCTGATCGGCATCGACCGCGCGCAACGCCGCGCCGCCGCTTCCGGCACGACGGCAATGCCGATCCCGGCCGCCACCATCTGGCAGATCGCGTCGAAATCGCGCAGCCTGGCCCGCACGTGCTGGCGGATGCCGAGCCGCGCGGCGTGCCGGCCGATATGGACGTTGAGCGCCGTCCCCTGCGTGAGGCCGATGAAATCCTCCCCCGCGGTCTCGCTGAAGTCGATCTGCCGGCGGGCTGCGAACGGGCTGCGCCGCCCGGCGACCAGGATCAGCCGGTCCTCGCCGAAGGCGAAGCGCTCGATCGTCTCGGGCAACGCATGCTCCGCCGCAAAGCCGAGATCCGCTCTGCCGGACGCGATCGCCTCGGCGATCTCGGTGCTTTCGCGCTCCTCGACGTCGACGTTGATGTCGGGATGCTCGCGCAGGAAGGCGGCCAGCGCCTTGGGCAGATGCTCGGCGAGGCCGACCGTGTTGGCGAGCAGCTGCAAATTGGCGCGGCGGCCGGACGCGAAGCCCGAAAGCTCGCCTTGCATGGCCTCGACATTGGCCATGATGATGCGGGCGTGATCGAGCAGGCTCTCGCCCGCCGCGGTCAGATCCACGCCACGCCGGCCGCGCTTGAACAGCTCGACGCCGAACGCGTCCTCCAGACCCTTGATCCGCGCGCTCGCCGAGGCCAACGCCAGATGCGCCCGGTCGGCGCCGCCGGTGATGCTGCGGGCCTCGGCCACGGCAATGAAAAGCCTGAGATCGACCAGATCGAAACGCATGGTCATCCTGCCTCAGTCTTGGACGAAGGCTTGCTCCGTAACCTCCACATTGTGTCGTCGGCGCAGTCTGGTCAATGTGACGACCATGATCGACCCCATCCTCATCTTCATCGCCCTCGCGCTCACCTTGGCCGGCTTCGTCAAGGGCGCGCTCGGCCTCGGCCTGCCGACCATCTCGGTCGGGCTGCTCGCGGTCGCCATGCCGCCCGGCCGGGCGCTCGCCATCGTCATCGTGCCGGCAGTGATCACCAACATCTGGCAGACCTTCGCCGGCCCTTATCTGCGCGATATCGCCAGCCGCCTCTGGCCGCTGATGCTGGGGACCGCGATCGGCATCTGCCTCAACGCCGGCGCGCTCAGCCATGCCTCGACGCGCTGGGGCAACGTCGCGCTCGGCGTGCTGCTGATGCTCTATGCCCTGCTCGGCCTCACCAAGTTCGCCTTCAAGGTCGCGCCCCCGCACGAGAAATGGGTCGGCGGCATCGTCGGCCTCGTCACTGGGCTGATCTCGGCCGCCACCGGCGTGCAGGTCGTGCCCTCGGTGCCGTACATGCAGGCGATCGGGCTCGAGAAGGACGAGCTGGTCCAGGCGCTCGGCGTGTTCTTCACGGTCGCCACCATCACGTTGGCGTTCAACCTGACGAGCTCCGGCCTGCTCAGCACGGCCACCGCCCTGCCCGGCGCGGTCGCCATGGCCTGCGCCTTTGTCGGCATGTTCGCGGGCCAGGCAGCGCGATCCCGACTGCCGGCCGAGGCGTTCCGCCGTGTGTTCCTGATCGCCATGATCCTGCTCGGCCTGTATCTCGCCGGCACGGCGGTCGTCGAGTTGCTCTGGTAGGTCAGCGCGCCTCGAGCATCGCGATCCGGACGCCGAGATAGATCAGCAGCCCGCCGATCGCGCGGTTGAGCCAGAGCAGCGCGGCGGACGAGCCGCGCACGCGGCGCGCAGCCCGGGCCGCGACGACGGCGACGCCGAGGCACCAGATCGTGCTGTTGACGATGAAGATCGTGCCGAGCACCAGGAAGGCGAGCGCCTTGTGCGGCGCATCGGCAGCGACGAATTGCGGCAGGAAGGCGAGAAAGAACATCGCGACCTTCGGATTGAGAATGTTGGTGAGCGCGCCCTGCCAGAACACCTGGCGGAGCGTCACCGCCGGCATCGACGTCACATCACTGGCCCTGGCGGCGTCCGGCCGCCGCGCCAGAAGCTGCGTGATGCCGAGATAGACCAGATAGGCCGCACCGGCCCATTTCACCGCCGCGAAGGCCGCGGCGGAGGCCGTGAGCAGCGCCGACAGCCCGATCGCGCTTCCGAACACGTGAACGAGGCACCCCGTGCTGATGCCGAAAGCGGCAGCGGCCCCGCCGCGCCAGCCGATCTGCGCGCTGCGGCCAACGATGTAGGCGGTGTCGGGACCCGGCGTGACGTTGAGCAGCAGCCCGGAGACGAGAAACAAAGGCAGATCGTGAATGCCGAGCATGATTGAACATTTCCTAACGATACCGGTCTAATCATCTACCTGGCCTCGGCATTGCTGTCTCGCACCGCAGAGGCCGGCGCGGGGCCGCATGGCAAAGGTGCCGCGATAGGGTCCGGAAAAGCGTTGGATTCGGCCGCCTCGGTCGTGGTATGCGCGAGGCGGGAGCACGATGTGATGGAAAGACGCCTCGCTGCCATCCTTTGCGCCGACGTCGCCGGCTATTCACGCATGATGGGAATCGACGAAGACGGCACGCACGCCGCCTTCAAGGCTCATCGCGGCGCCATCCACCCGATCATTCTCAATCACGCCGGCCGCATCGTCAAACACACCGGCGATGGCTTTTTGCTGGAATTCGCCAACGCCGCCAGCGCCATCCAGTTCGGGGTCGAGATGCAGTCCCTGATGGCGGAGCGCAACGCCGATCTGCCGGCCGACCGCAACATGCGCTTCCGGCTCGGAATTCATAAGGGTGAGTTCACGATCGACGACGGCGAGGCCTTCGGCGACGGCATCAATGTCGCCGTCAATCTCGAATCGATCGCCGTCCCGGGCGGTGTTGCTGTCTCGGCCAAGGCTTATGAGGAGGCCGGCCCGCAACTCCCCATCGAGCTGACCAGCGCCGGAAGCTTCCAGTTCAAGAACCTGCAGGAGCCGGTGCAGGCGTGGACATGGGAGCCCGGCAGCGAGGCGGCGATCCGGGCCGGGACGAGCGTCACCGGCCTGCCGCCACAATATCGCACGGCGATCGTCGGCGTGCTGCCATTCGTCAACCTCTCCGACGGCGCCGACGAGTATCTCGCCGACGGGCTCGCGGACGACCTGATCCATGCGCTGTCGCTGCAATCGTTCTTCCGTGTCCTGAGCCGCACCTCGACGTTTCGCTTCAGGGACCGCGGCCTCAATCCCCGCCTGGTCGCACGCGAGATCGATGCGACCTACCTGATTCAGGGAACGGTACGGCGCTCTGGTCACAAGCTCCGCGTGACGGCGGAACTGATCGCGCCCGAGACCGGCGCTCAATTGTGGACCGGTCGCTATGACGGCGACGTCGGTGATCTGTTCGCGATGCAGGACGAGATCACCACCAGCCTGTGCGCGGCGCTGATGCCGGAGATCTATCGTGTCGAAGCCTCGATTCCGGTCCGTGCGCCGGCGACCGACCCGACCGCCTGGGACCGCTTCCTGCGCGGTCTGTCGCACTACTACCGACCGACCAAGGCCGACTACGAGATCTCCATCTCGCTGTTTCGGCAAGCCATTGCGCTCGATCCCACGCTCGGCCTCGCGCACGCTTATCTCGCGACCATTCTGATGCAGGGCATCAATTTCGGCTGGATCAAGGGCTCGCGCGAGCTCTGGGACGAGGCGAAGAACCTGGCGCTGGACAGCGTGCGGCTCGACGCGCGCTCCTCCTTCGCCTATGCGATCCTGGCCTTCGTGCAGGCCATGCAGGGCGCCCATGAGGACGGCATGAAGGCGGCGCGCAAGGCGACCGAGCTCAATGCCTACGACATGGGGGCGCGCGGCGTGCTCGGGCTCTGCCATATGGTCAACGGCGAGCACCAGCAGGCCATCGATCTGTTCTCGATCGCGGCCCAGCGCGGCAACAGCGATCCGCGCTATCAATGGCCGGCGCTGAACGCCTACAGCCACTACCTGCTCGGCCGTTATGAGGCCGCGTTATCGTGGGCCCGCGAGGAGCTGTTTCTCTACCCGAACCATCTGCAGGCGCTGACGATCCGCGCGGCAACCCTGGCGCAACTTGGTGCGACGGACCAGGCGAGCGACGCCGTCGACGCGCTGCGCGCGCAATATCCCTGGCTCACGCTGGATCGCCACATCAAGAACATCCGGTGGAAACGCCGGGACGACATCGACCACTACCGCGACGGACTGATCAGGGCCGGGCTGACGTGAGCCAATCGGACCGCATGTCGCCGGCCCGCCACATGGCCTACACATTGCTTCCGCAAATTGATTGGATTCGACTGCTGTTGCCGTGGTATCGCCCTGAGTAGGAGCAAAGACGGAATGGAGAGACGGCTGGCCGCGATTGTCTGTGCCGATGTGGTCGGTTACTCGCGGATGATGGGCGCCGACGAGGCGGGAACCCATGCCGCGTTCAAGGCGCATCGCGGCGCCATCCACCCGATCATCCTCAATCACGGCGGCCGCATCGTGAAGTACACAGGGGACGGATTTCTCCTGGAATTTCCGAGCGTCGTCGGCGCCATCGCGGCCTCGGTCGAGGTGCAGAAGCTGATGGCCGAGCGCAATGCTCATTTGCCGGCCGACCGGGTGATGCAGTTTCGCCTCGGCCTCAACATGGGCGACGTCATCTTCGACGAGGACGAGGTATTCGGCGACGGCGTCAACACTGCTGTGCGACTTGAAGCCGCAGCACCGCCCGGCGGAATTGCCGTCTCCCACAAGGCCTACCAGGAAGCCAGCAAGCACCTCACGGTCACCTTCGTCGACCGCGGGCCGTTCCGCTTCAAGAACATCGAAGACACCATCAACGTCTGGACCTGGGATCCGTCCTCGCCGGAGAAGAGCCGCGAGCAGCGGTCCGCCACGACCCTGCCGGCGCAATACCGGACCGCGATCGTCGGCGTGCTGCCGTTCGCCAATCTCAGCGGCGAGACCGACGAATATTTCTCGGACGGCCTGGCGGAAGACCTCATCCACGCGCTGTCGCTGCAGTCCTTCTTCCGCGTGCTCAGCCGCAACTCCACCTTCGCCTTCAAGCATGCCGGCATGAGCGCCCGCCTGATCGCGCGCGAGATCGATGCGACCTATCTGATCCAGGGCTCGGTGCGGCGCTCCGGCGACAAGATCAGGGTGACCGCCGAGCTGGTCGCGCCGGAGAACGGCGAGCAGCTGTGGGCCGGCCGCTACGACCGCGACATCGGCGACCTGTTCGCCGTGCAGGACGACATTACCGCCAATCTGTGCACCGCGCTGATCCCCGAGATCTACCGTGCCGAGGCGGCGGTGCCGGTGCGGTCCAAGACCACCGACCTCACGGCGTGGGACCGCTTCCTGCGCGGGCTGTCGCACTACTACCAGCCGACCAAGGCCGACTACGAGAGTTCGATCGCGCTGTTCCGCGAGGCGATCAGGATCGACCCCGGTCTCGCCATCGCCCACACCTATCTCGGCACCATCCTGCTGCAGGGCATTCATTTCGGCTGGATCAGGAATTCGCGGGAGCTGTGGGACGAGGCAATGGCGCTCGCCGAGGCCGGCGTCCGGCTCGATTCCCGCTCGTCCTTCTCCTATTCGCTGCTGGCCTATGTCCACGCCATGCAGGGTCGGGTGGAAGCCGGGATGGAAGCGGCACGCAAGTCGCTGCAGCTCAATCCCTACGACATGGGTGCGCGCGGCGTGCTCGGCGTCTGCCATCTCGTCGCCGGCGAGCACCGCCAGGCGATCGAGCTGTTCTCGGTCGCGGCCCAGCGTGGCAACAGCGATCCGCGCTATCAGTGGTCGGTGCTGAGCGCATTCAGCCACTACATGCTCGGCCAGTACGACGCCTCGCTGTCCTGGGCGCGGGAGTCGCACTATCAGAACCCGAACCATCTGCAGTGCCTCGCCATCCGCGCCGCCGCGCTGGCGCAGCTCGGACGCTCGGTCGAAGCCGGCGAGGCCGTCGCGGCGCTTTTGAGCCAGCATCCGTGGATGACGATCGAGCGCCTCCTGAGCAACATCCGCTGGCGCAATCCGGCCGACATCGCGCATTATCGCGACGGCCTCACCAAGGCCGGCGTGCCGCTGACCAAGCTCACCCTGGTGGACACCAAGGCGAAATTCGCGGGCGAGTAGCGCGATCGCGACTTGAGGTTGACACTTGGGCGGGTTACGCCAATCATTGACGATTGCATTGTAACGTTCAGATGGCGGGGCTCCGCCCGTTCCTCGGCGCAATTCGGCGCCGCCCTCGTTTGTTGGCGTGATTTCGTTTTCATCACTCAGGTGCTTTCCAAGGATGTTCTTCGATGCAAGAAGACAGCGCCCGCGTCCGTGACGCCCTGCCCGGACAGCTTCCGGTCTCGTCCGATAACCCGTGTCCCTTCCTGCGCGCGCTCGTCGCCGGCGGCTTCGTCGACGGCCACAGCGTCCCCTTGAAGACCATCGGCGACCGGGTCGAGGCGGCGAGCGGCGAGACCGGCTTCAAGAAACGGCTTGTCGGCATCGAGACCTTCGGCGTTGCCCTGATCGCGAACGGCCTGTCGCCGCTGCGGCTCCTGAAGAGCCTGTGGTCCGGGGCCGATCTCGACCAGTTGCGCAACGGTCCGCTCGACAAGCATGGCGGCGGATCGCGCATCCTCGACGCCGAGGCCAAGGTCCATCCCGAGGAGATCGACCGGTTCGCGAGCTTCGGCAGCGACTATCCCGATCCCAATGGGGGCACCGAGCGCGGCCTCAACGAGGCGCAGATCCAGACCTTCATGAAGGCCAATCTGACGCGCGACGGCGATCGGGCGCGCTGGTACTTCCCCATTCTGATGCAGGGCGAATGGCCAGTGCTGCTGAACATCCTCGGCAAGGGCGAGGGCGACGGCCGCTATCTGTCCGTTGCCGAGGTCCGCACGCTGTTCGTCGACCGCCGCCTGCCGCAGCGTATCGCCGCACGGCTGACAGCCAAGCCCAAGCCCGCGAACATCGTCTGGCGCATCGGCAAGGCACTCGTCGGCACGGCAGTGCTGGCCGGCGCCGCCGTGTTGCTCGCCTGGGTGGCCGCGCCCGACGCCGTCAGCGACAAGCTCAGCAAGGTTCTGCCGAAGAAGGCCGCGGCGTTCATTCCGCCCGCTTTGCCCGAGACCGAGCCGACCAGGGCGGCCTATTGGCTCGATCAGGGCTGGACCACGCAGGACCGGCACTGGTTTCACCACGTGACGCAGGGCACCGCGACCTTTCCGATTCCCTACGCCTGGTTCATGGCGATGGAGCAGCCTTATCTGACGCCGTTCGGCTCGCCCGGCCTGATCTCCGACAGCGCCTATCTCGAACGTTTCGGCTTCATCCCGAGCCCGAAGAGCGTCGACGGCGACCCCAGCGCGCTCCGGCCGTTCGGCTACGCCGCCACGGCTGCCAAGACCGAGCCGGCAGCGCCGCTGCCGTCCGGCCTGAAGCCGACCCCGGCCGGCAACGAAGGCGGCCTGCCAGTCGGCTTTGCCCGGCTCACTGGCGCGACCGATCCCGCCACCGGCGCCGCGCAGTCCGACAAGATCGGCATGACCTGCGCGGCGTGCCACGCCGGCAGCATCCACTACAAGGGCGTCAGCGTGCGCTTCGACGGCGGCCCCGGGATGGCCGACCTACGCAAGCTGGAAGAAGCCATGGGCTTTGCGATGATCTTCACGCAATACGTGCCCGGCCGCTTCTCCCGCTTTGCCGATCGCGTGCTCGGGCCGAACGCCTCCGACGCCGATCGCGAGACCCTGAAGAAGGGCTTGAAGGCCGCGACCGATTTCGCGCTCAACATGCAGGCCAAGAACTACAAGACCACGATCGAGGCCAAGGGCCAGACCGAAACGGAGGAAGGCTTCGGCCGGCTCGATGCCCTCAACCGCATCGGCAACCAGGTGTTCTATCTCGACATGGCATCGAGCGGGCTGCCGAACATGCTCGGCAACCAGGAGGCCATCGACGCGCCGGTGTCCTATCCGCCGATCTGGACCGTGCCGTGGTTCTCCTGGGCGCAATATGACGGATCGATCGCACAGCCCCTGATCCGCAATGCCGGCGAGGCGCTCGGCGTCTCCGCACAGATCAACTTCTCGCCGGAGACCGCGAGCGACAGGCTGTGGCGGTCGTCGATGGCGATCGATAACCTGCTCTACATCGAGAACATGCTGCGTGGTCCCGATCCGTTCGCGACGACGACGCCCGCGTTCGGCGGGCTGACCTCGCCGAAATGGCCGGAGAAGCTGTTCGCCGGCGACGACGCCTGGAAGATCGATCCGGCACGCGTCGAACGCGGCCGGAAGCTCTATGCAGCTGTTTGCGTCGAGTGCCATCTCGGGCCGGTCGCCGACCCCGTGTTCGACAAGACCTATCCGGACAAGAGCTTCTGGAAGATCAAGCCCGCCGAGGATTGGGAGAGCAAGGGCTGGAATGCCAAGGGTCCGATCCTCGACCTCGTGCAGAAGCCGGTCGACGCGATGCAGACCGACCCCGGACAGGCGAGCATTCTCGCCAACCGCAAGGTCAAGGTGGCAGGATTCCTCGAGGTCGATCCGGCCAAGGATCTGAAGGGCTGCAACCTGCCGCAGGGCTCGACCACCGACATGCCCTACGCGCTGGCGCTGATGGCCGTCGTGCAGAAGGCGAGCGACAAATGGATGGAGGACCGCAACATCGGCGAGGCCGAGCGCGCCGCGCTGTGGGGCGACCGCAAGAACTGTCCCAACCCGGCCGGCAAGTCCTATCGCGCCCGCCCGCTCAACGGCGTCTGGTCGACTGCGCCCTATCTGCACAACGGCTCAGTACCGTCGCTGCACTGGCTGCTGACGCCGGCCGCCGAGCGGCCGACCTCGTTCTGCCAGGGCGCGCGCGACTATGACCCGAAGCCGGTCGGCTTCGCCGTGCCGAAGGGCGGCGAGAGCGCGTGCAAGGTCGGACAGACGCTGTTCATGGCCAAGGATTCCAGCGGCAAGCCGATCAAGGGCAACAGCACGCTCGGCCATTCCTTCGAAGGTCCGACGAAGCCCAACAAGGACTATCCGAACGGCATCATTGGCGGTGCGTTCTCGGAGGACGAGCGCTGGGACCTCATCGAATATCTGAAGACGCTGTGATGATGTGAGGCTGCGCACCTTCGTCACGACGAAGCCACGGGCCTCGTGGGACTGATCTCTTGCGGCGAGAGCGGTCCCTCCCTCCCGGTTGCGGGCAGGGGGTGGGACGGAGGTCCATGAGCTCCGGTCCCTACAACTCACTGAGCGCGACAGCGACGTCCGTGCGCCGACCCGGGACCCATACATACTCCCGGGCGGCGACGGGGCGCAGGCTGGCGCCATAGCGTGCCTTACGCGGGCAGAGGTGGATGGAGCGAGCTACGTTCTTCTGCCCGATCAGAACATCGCGGGCGGGCTGACATTCACTCCGTGCTGGACCAGCACGAGAGAAGCGACCACGCCCATCAACGAGAACATGGTCACCAGACCGAATCCGGAATTGAGCGCATGGGGACCAACCAGCTTCCGCGCAATCATCATAATCATCAATGCCTCCTCCTGAATGTCGTTAGTGGACGTCACTAGAGGGACGGTGCGTTACCGGGGCGTTTCCAAACTTGGAGAGATCGGCGCGTGGTGAATGCATCCTTGAATGCACAGCAAGCCCGGCATGAAGCCCGCTTAACACTGATGGCCGATTTGGATTTGCATCGAGGTGAGGAGAGCGCCGGCGCTCGAAAAAGTTGAATCTTCCTAACGGCTCGCGCTGAACGGATCACGATGTCGACGACAAGGGTGGACCGCTACGCGCGTGGGGCACGATGGCTGTGTCGCCAGAGCGATCTTGTGTACGCGCGGCGAGAGAACGAGATTCGGTGTTTCCCAGCGAAAGTAGATCGACACCTCGAATGACGTGGCCGTAGCCGCCAGGCCATATCCCGTCATCCGGTTGATGACGTCCGGCTCGGGACATATCGCGTCGAAGACGTTCGCGGTCGGCGTCCTGACTCGATCCTATCTCGCCTCATTCATCGCCGTCGCTGCGAGCAGCGCCGCCTCGATCGTGTCCCGGGTCTTGTCGAGATGCGCAGTCATGAGCGTCACCGCGCGCTCGGTGTCGCGCGCCAGCACCGCCTCCATCAGTTCGCGATGCTCGCGCGCGGCATCGCGGTTACCACGATCGGTCTTGCGGGCGAGATCGAGATAGCGCTCGTTATGCGCAAACAGGAGATCACGCACCCGCATCATCCAGGCGCTGCCGCAGGCCTGGGCCAACGCGGCATGGAAATCGGCATGCGCCAGCATCCAGGCCGGCGAGAAGCTGCCGTCATGGGCCGCGATCGGCGTCGCGGCCAGACGGTGATGCGCGGCAACGACCGTGGTCTCCCAGGCGAGATCACCGTTGGCGATGGCGTGGCGCAGGCACTTGGTCTCGATCTCGACGCGCATGTCGGTCAGGTCGCGCAGATCGGCCACCGAGACCGGCGCCACGCGGAAGCCGCGCTGCGGCGTCGCCGTCACCAGCCCTTCCGCCGTGAGCCGCGCCAACGCCTCGCGGATCGCCCCGGTGCTGACCGAGAAGGCTGATCCGAGCTCGCTGATCTTCAGCTTCTCCTCCGGACGATAGAGGCCGGCGAGCAGGCTGGCACGCAACTGCTCGTAGACGGTCTGGGTGGCGCTGCCGGACATCGACTCACTCTCGCGGGACAATGGATTCACACTAGCAGAGCCTAAAAGTATACTTTCATAAAAAAATATATTTTAATTGCACAGCCTCCGCCATCCCCCTATGCTTAACGCCAAAATGCCGCCGGCAGCGCGGCCCATCAGGGAGGTATCCATGCGAAGCGCCATCGCAGCGGCAGGATTGTTCGTCGTCGCGTCCGTCCTCGCCGTCCCCGCTCGGGCGGAGGATCAGCCGGGCATCACCGCCAGCGAGATCCGCATTGGACAGACCATGCCCTATAGCGGGCCGGTGTCCGCCTTCGGCATCCTCGGCAAAGGCGAGGTGGCCTATTTCAAGATGGTCAACGACCGCGGCGGCATCAACGGCCGGAAGGTCAACCTGATCTCGCTGGACGACAGCTACGTGCCGCCCAAGACCGTGGAGCAGACGCGACGGCTGGTCGAGAGCGACGAGGTGTCGTTCATCTTCTCGACCATGGGCACCGCGCACAACACCGCGATCGCCAGGTACCTACAGGGCAAGAAGGTGCCGCAGCTGTTCGTCGCCTCGGGCGCCTCGAAGTTCGGCGACCCCGCGCAGTTTCCGCAGGCCGTGATGGGCGTGATGGCGCCGTTCCGCAACGAGGCGCGGATGTATGCGCGCTACGCGCTGCAGCAGAAGCCGGGTGCGACGTTTGCGATCCTGGCGCAGAACGACGATTTCGGCCGCGACTATCTCGCCGGGCTGAAGGACGTGCTCGGCGAGCGCTTCGACACGGCCGTGACCGTCGCGAGCTACGAGGCCACTGAACCGACCATCGACTCGCAGATCGTGAAATTGAAATCCAGCGGCCCCGACGCGCTGATCATTGCCGCGACGCCGAAATTCGCCGCACAGGCGATCCGCAAGACCTTCGAGATCAACTGGCGGCCGATGACCTTCCTGACCAACGTGTCGGTGTGGATGTCCTCGGTGATGGAGCCGGCGGGCCTCGAGGCCGGCAAAGGCATCATCTCGACCGCCTATGTGAAGGATCCGCTGGATCCGGCCTGGGCCGACGATCCCGGCGTCAAGGGCTGGCGCGACTACATGGCGAACTACGTGCCCGACGGCGACATCCGCGATTCCAACTACGTCAACGGCTACAACAACGGCATGGTGCTGGAGCACGTGCTGCTGAAGGCGGCCGGCAACGATCTGTCGCGCGAGAACATTTTGCGGCAGGCGCTGTCGATCAAGGATCTCGAGCTGCCGATGCTGCTGCCGGGCATCAAGGTCAGCACCAGCGACAGCGACCATCTGCCGGTCGAGCAGGTGCAGTTCATGCGCTTCACCGGCAAGCAGTGGGAGCGGTTCGGCGAGGTGCTGTCGACCAAGTAGCGGCGGCTGCCCTGTTGGACTTTCGGCGGCGAAGGCGTAGACCTCTGCCGTCGTCCACAGGAGAGCCGCGGCGCCGATGTCCGAGACTGAACCGCTCACGCTGAAATTCCGCTGTCCGAAGGAGCTCGAACGCCTCATTCCGCAACCGGTGCCGGCGCCGATGGGCGTTCCCGACTGGGTCAAGACGATGCCGGCCACCGCGTTCAGCGCGCTCAACCAGGCCGAGGAGCAGACCGTCAAGCGCTGCCCGCCCTTCATCGACGCGATGACGACGGGCTTCCTCATTCCGCTGATCTGCGACCTCAAGGTCGAGGATAGCGGGATCAGTTGGGACAACGAGCTGCCGCCGGGCGGCGCGATCGATTTTCCGCGCTCGCCGATCAGCTTCCACGACGTCGCGCAGGTCACGGGCTCGCCGCTGTTCGAGACCGACCGCTTCCTGCTCAAGTTTCACAATCTCTGGACGATCGAGGCGCCGGAGGGCTGGGCATTGCTGTTCACACATCCCGTCAACCGCTTCGACCTGCCCTTCACCACCGTGACCGGACTGGTCGACAGCGACCGCTTTCACGACTCGTTCGTGCACTTCCCGGCGCACTGGCATGACACGGCATTTCGCGGCGTGATCCCGAGGGGTACGCCGGTCGCGCAATGCATTCCGGTGAAGCGGCAGACGTGGGCGATGCAGACCTCGGCCTTCACTGAAGAGGAAATCGCCGAGATCCACGAGGTGCGCGATGCGCTGAAGCGCGAGACCGGCGTCTATCGCAAGCGGTTCAGGGCTTAGCTGTCGCAGCGCCGTCGATCTGCAGGAATCTGGCGGCATCGCTCGGACGGAAGAAGAAGCGGCCGTGCGAGGTGACCGCGAGCGTGTAGGCCGCGCGCGTCAGCAGATGCGGCCGGCCACGCACCACCGTGCGCAGCGCCGCCTGAGCGCCATCGCGATCCCCCATCTCGGCGAGGCACATCGCGAGATTGGCGCGGGTCTGGGTGTCGTCGGGCCGCAGGCCTAGCGCATGGCGGTAGGTACCGGCGGCCTCGGGATAGTCGCCGTCGAGGAACTGCACCCAGGCGAGCTCGATCAGGATGTCGGGCCGCCCCGGCGCCGCCTCGCGCGCTGCCAGCAGGTGCGTGCGGGCACGGACGCGGTCATTGGCCTGGAGACGGAGGCGTCCGAGATCGAGCTGGAGGTCGACGCTGTCGGGTGACAGCGTCAGGGCCTCCTCGATCACGGCGATGGCTTCACCGAGCTGTCCCGACTTTGCAAGCCGCCCCGCCAGCTCCTGGAACGCCGGCAGAAAAGGCGGCCGCCGCGCCGCGGTCTTGCGCAGCTGCGCGATGCCATCGGCGGCACGTCTGGATTCGCACAAGGCGGCGCCGAGCAGCGTCTCGAGCTCCGGATCGCTGCCGCGGAGCGCCGCCTTCTCCAGCGGCGCAATCGCCTCGCTCGCGCGCTGCTGGCCGAGCAGCGCATGGGCGTGGACGAGCAGCGCGGCGCGATCAGTCCTGGCTGTGCGCAGGATCGAGGCGGCGATCTGCTCGGCGCGCGCGAACTGCCGCGCGCGCAGCGCGTGGATCGCTTCCTGCAGCGCCTGCGCCTGCTGATTTTTCCGCCGTTCACTCACGTCTGCAGCCAAGCTCCGAGGAAGAGGTCGAGCCTAGCTAGCTCGCCGGCCCCAGGAGTGTCCAGCAGCACGCTCACCCGAACAGCGGCGTGCCCGGCACGAAGGCGTCGAACGCAGCCCAGAACTGCGAGCGGTAGCGGTCCTGCTCCTGCAGGATCTCGTGCTTGGCCCCGGCGATGACGAGATGCGAGCCGGCGCGCAGATGATAGGCGAACTCCTCGATCGCTGCGGTCGACACCACGGTGTCGCTGGACGCCGCCAGCATCAGGATCGGCTGCCGGATCTGGGAGGGATAGGTCATGCCGCGGAAGGTCATCATCGCCGAGAAGGCGGAATCGGCCCAGGCCACCGTCGGCGAGGCGATGCCGAGCGTCGGATCCTCCTCGAGGATCGCGGCGTTGCGGGCATAGCGGACGGGATCAGAGGTCAGCGGATTGTTGACGAACGGCGCCAGCCCGCTGATCTCGTCATTGCCGCCCGGCACGTAGCGGCCGCCCTGCCCGGCGATGCGCATGGCCCGCAGCAGCAGCCGCGCCGGCAGCGCGGTGCGGCTGTCCGGCAGATCGATCATCGGCGCCGACAGTACGACGCGATCGAACCAGCGCTTGCCGGCATGCGCGAGCCGCAGCAGCACGGTGCCGCCCATCGAATGCGCCAGCGCGAAATAAGGCGGCGGACAATCCGGCAGCACGACCTGGGTGACGAAGGTCTCGACGTCGAGTTCGTAGTCGGAGAACGAGCGCACATAGCCCTTGCGGGAATCGCGCAGGCGCCGCGACGAATGGCCCTGGCCGCGCCAGTCGATGATCGCGACCGCAAAGCCGCGGTCGCGCAGGTCGCGCACCGTCTCGAAATACTTCTCGATCATCTCGCTGCGGCCGGTGAACACGCACACCGTGCCCTTGCGCCCGGCCGGCGGGGCCCAGCGCGCAAAGCGCAGCTCGGCGCCATCGGGAGTCTTGATGGTGCCGGCGGTGGCGTTTTCGGGGACGGGATTGGCGGGAATCGAGACGAGCGTCATGAGGCGCCCATCGAATAGGTGAAAGGCAGTGGGAATCAAGGGGTGGAACGGCAAAAAGAGCAGGTCTCGGACGCCCTTGAACGTCGAAACGTCCGACCCATATCGAGGCCGTGCAGGCCGCGTCAGGCTGCACGACAGCCCGGCCCGATGGCGGGCGGGTTAGCCAACAGTCGCTCAATGGAGGACTTTGACCATGCGTACCTACGACCTCACCCCCTTCTATCGTTCCACCGTCGGTTTCGACCGTCTGTTCGCGCTGCTCGACCAGGCCACCAGCGATCCCACCCCCGGCTATCCGCCCTACAATATCGAGCGCACCGGTGAGAACGCCTACCGCATCACCGTCGCCGTCTCCGGCTTTGGCAAGGATGAGCTCTCCCTCGTCGCGAAGGAAAACACGCTGACGATCAAGGGCGAGAAGGCCGCCAACGAGAACGGCAAGAAGAGCGAGTTGCTGTATCGCGGCATCGCCGCCCGGGCCTTCGAGCGCTCGTTCCAGCTCGCCGACCACGTGGTGGTGAAGAACGCCAGCCTCGAGAACGGCCTGCTCCACGTCGACCTCGTGCGCGAGATCCCCGAGGCCAAGAAGCCGCGGTCGATCCCGATCTCGACGAACGCGCAAGCTGAGCAGCCGGCGATCGAGGGTTCGGCCGAGAAGGCCGCCGCGTAACCGGCACACATACCAGGAATGCGAACGCCCCGGGCAGCCGGGGCGTTTTTTTGTGTGGTGCTGCAGTGCAATCAAACGACCGTGACTGACGGTAACGGTCTGCGCCCTGCCCGCGAAGACCCCAGTGATCACCTCGCCAACCCGAGCCACTGGAGCCGTCAACATGAACGTCGTTCGTACCCTCACCCTCATCGCCGCCCTGTCGGCTTTTGCCGGCCCCGCTCTGGCGCAGCCGGCGCCGCCGCCGAAGGTCCACAACGTCGTGCTGGTGCACGGCGCCTGGGCCGACGGCTCGAGCTGGGCCAAGGTCATCCCCTATCTGCAGGCCGCTGGCCTCAAGGTCACCGCCGTGCAGAATCCGCTGACGTCGCTGGCGGACTCCGCGGCTGCCACCCGCCGCGCGCTGGCCGAGCAGGACGGACCGGCCGTGCTGGTCGGCCATTCCTGGGGCGGCACGGTCGTGAGCGAGGTCGGCACCGACCCGAAGGTCAGCGCGCTGGTCTATGTCGCGGCGCGTGCGCCCGACGCGGGCGAGGATTTCGTCAAGCTCGCCGGTCAATATCCGACACCGCCGGCCCGCGCCGGCATCGTCGACCATGACGGCGACACCAAGCTCAACGAGGACGCCTTCCTGAAGTATTTCGCCAATGGCGTCGATGCGACGACGGCCAAGGAGCTCTATGCGGTGCAATGGCCGACCGCGGCGACGATCTTCGGCAACCGCACCACCCAGGCGGCATGGCACGACAAGCCGTCCTTCTATGCGGTGTCAAAGCAGGACAAGACCATCGATCCGGATTTCGAGCGCTTCCTGGCCAGCCGCATGAAGGCGACCACGATCGAGCTCGACGCCGGGCACCTGTCGCTGGTCTCACATCCGAAGGAGATCGCTGATCTGATCCTGAAGGCCGCCGGTCAGCACGAGTAGTCCGATTGATGGTGCGGGACTCGTCCCAGCGGCAACAAGCAACGCTGTCATGCCCGCGAAGGCGGGCATTCAGCACGCCGCGGCAGTCACGAGCAACCGAGATGCTGGTGGTGACTGGATCGCCCGGTCACGCCGGGCGATGACAGTTGTGGTGGTGGCTGGCGGCCGGGCAGACCGCTCAATCGTCTCTAATCCAGCCCCTGCACCGGAGGCATCTTTGCCGTCGGCTGGATCTGCGGTGTCGGCTTGGCCGCGGCCGCTGGCGCTACGGAGCCGGTGGTCTGAGGCGGCGCGGCTGCCGACTGCACCGGCTTGGCATCAGACGGCTTCGCCTCGGATGACTTGGCCTCGGACGGCTTGGCCTCGCCCGTCTTCGGCTCGTCGGCCTTGGCTTCGGCCGGCGCAGGCTTGACGTCGGCGGGTTTGGCTTCGGCCGGCTTGATGTCCGCAGGCCTGGGCGGAAGGGCTTTGGGAGCCTCCGTCGGCTTCGGGTTGAGCGCCGCGGTCTGCGGCGACGGCGCTGCCGGTCGGGCTGCTGGCGTCGGCACCTTCGGCTGAACCGACACCGCGGTGGCAACGCGCGGCGCAGCCGGCATCGGCGGCACCAGGCGCGGATCGGCCCGGATCACGCTCGGCGGCGGCAGACGGTCGAGGGCGCCGCGCGGGGCCGGCTCGTAGCGCATCCGCTCGTACTCCTCGCCCCATTGGAACGCCGGCACGAAGCGGATGATGCGGCCGGAGCGGGCATCGACCACGAGCTTGCCGTCCTCGCCCTCGCGATCGAGCACCGCCACGACATAGACATTGCCGCGCTGACGCGGCACGCCGAGCGGCGAGAAGCCGTTGTCGCGCAAAATCGCATAGACCTCATGCACCGGCAGGAACGCCGGCGCATAGCCATAATCCTGCTGGTAGCCGTCCTGACGGTAGACCGGCGCCGGCGGCACATAGCGCTCGTCGCGGTAGCCGTAGTCAGGGCCCGGCCGGTAGCCGTAACGCGGCGGTGCGGGCACGACGGCCGGCGGCGGCAGATCCGGATAGGGCGCATCGAAATCGGAGACCGCCGTGTAGGGCGCACGGACGCCCGATGGCGGCAACGGCTCGGCCTGCGCGGCAAACGGCGCGATCAACGCGGCTGAGACGACTCCAACTAGCAACTTCATGGCTCAAAGCTCCTGCATGCCCCCGCACGTGAAGCTGTTCGCTTCCTCTCAAGTGCCGCGGAAGTTCTGCCGTGATTCCGGCGGTCCTGGGTCGGCGAGGGGGCGGGATCGGGGCGTCAGGTTTCAAAATCGAGCGCAGCGCGTGATCGCCCGGCCCGGTCGGGTCGTCCGGTCAGCGGCTGAAACGGAAGATTTGCCGGGGAATGGGCGCGTTGCTGCGCCCGGACCTCAGGACTCCGCGATGCTTGTGTGATAGGTTAAAGTTTGGCATCTTGCGGTTTAGGACAGAAATGCTGTCTAAAATTTCGTTGCAAAGGTGACCGAGACTTTGCAATGATGTTACGGCGCCTGAGGGCGCTGCGATATGAACAGGCCACGGTCGTCCAGCGGGGACATGGTCCCCCGGCGGCTGGCCTGAACTCTGCAAATGCGGCTCGCTGACAAGGACGAGCGTTGGCTCCGGAGAGGGGCCGCGCAGCGCCCGGGGTGCGCCGGACGGACTGTACCGGACTGTGGTGAAGGCCCTGACCAATAATTTATGGGGACGGATATGAGCGGATCGAAGGTCGAGCACGGAAAGTTGGGCGGCGCGGTGCTGGCTGTGGATACGCGTGAAAAACCGGCCGAGATCACCCGCGAGCTGCATACGTGGCGCCCGGAAGCCGAAGGTCTGTATGACCCGAGCCAGGAGAAGGATTCCTGCGGCGTCGGCTTCATCGCCAACATCAAGGGCCAGAAGTCGCATCAGATCGTCGCCGACGCGCTGAGCATCCTCTGCAACCTCGAGCACCGTGGCGCCGTCGGCGCCGACCCGCGCTTCGGCGACGGTGCCGGCATCCTGGTGCAGATCCCGCATGCCTTCTTCTCGCGCAAGGCAAAGGAGCTCGGCTTCACCTTGCCCGCCCCCGGCGAATACGCCATCGGCGCGCTGTTCATGCCGCGCGACGAGGCGTGGCGGAACGTCATCAAGAGCATCATCGCCGACCAGATTGAGGACGAAGGACTGGTGCTGCTCGGCTGGCGCGACGTGCCGACCGACAACTCCTCGCTGGGCGTGACGGTCAAGCCGACCGAGCCGCGCAGCATGCAGGTGTTCATCGGCCGCAACGGCGCCGCCAAGACCGAGGACGAGTTCGAGCGCAAGCTCTACATCCTCAGGAAGTCGATCTCGCAGGCGATCTATCAGCGCCGCGACCGCGGCATGTCGGGCTATTACCCGTGCTCGATGTCGTGCCGGACCGTGATCTACAAGGGCATGTTCCTGGCCGACCAGCTCGGCAAGTACTACGCCGACCTGCACGAGCCGGACTTCGAGAGCGCGCTGGCGCTGGTGCACCAGCGCTTCTCGACCAACACCTTCCCGACCTGGTCGCTGGCGCATCCGTATCGGATGATCGCGCACAATGGCGAGATCAACACCCTGCGCGGCAACGTCAACTGGATGGCGGCGCGGCAGGCCTCGGTGTCATCGGAGCTGTTCGGCAAGGACATCAGCCGGCTCTGGCCGATCTCGTATGAAGGCCAGTCCGATACCGCCTGCTTCGACAACGCGCTCGAATTCCTGGTGCAGGGCGGCTACTCGCTGCCGCACGCGGTCATGATGATGATCCCCGAGGCGTGGGCCGGAAATCCCTTGATGAGCGAGGAGCGGCGTTCATTCTACGAATATCACGCCGCGCTGATGGAGCCGTGGGACGGCCCCGCCGCGATCGCCTTCACCGACGGCCGCCAGATCGGCGCCACGCTCGACCGCAACGGCCTGCGGCCGGCGCGCTATCTCGTCACCAAGGACGACCGCATCGTGATGGCGTCCGAAATGGGCGTGCTCAAGATCCCAGAGGACCAGATCGTCACCAAGTGGCGGCTGCAGCCGGGCAAGATGCTGCTGGTCGACCTCGAGCAGGGCCGCCTGATCCCGGACGATGAGATCAAGGCGCAGCTCGCCGCCAGCCATCCCTACCAGGAATGGCTCACGCGCACGCAGATCCAGGTCGAGAAGCTGCCGGATGCGCCGACCACGGGCGCGCGCACCAACCTGCCGCTCTTGGACCGGCAGCAGGCATTCGGCTACAGCCAGGAAGACATCGCGATCCTGATGACGCCGATGGCGGCGACCGGCGAGGAGGCCACGGGCTCGATGGGCAACGACACGCCGATCTCGGCGCTGTCGGACAAGCCGAAGCTGCTGTTCACCTACTTCAAGCAGAACTTCGCCCAGGTCACCAATCCGCCGATCGACCCGATCCGCGAGGAGCTGGTGATGAGCTTGGTGTCGATCATCGGCCCGCGGCCCAACCTGTTCGACCTCGAAGGCGTCGCCTCGACCAAGCGGCTCGAGGTGCATCAGCCGATCCTGACCGATGCGGACCTCGAGAAGATCCGCTCGATCTCGGAGGTCTCCGACAGCCACTTCGTCTCGCGCACGCTCGACACCACCTTCGATGCGAGCCTGGGCGCCGCCGGCTTCGAGCAGATGCTCGACGATCTCTGCGGCCGCGCCGAAGCCGCGGTGCGCGAGGGCGTCAACATCATCATCCTGTCCGACCGCATGGTCTCGGCCGACCGGATTCCGATCCCGTCGCTGCTCGCCTGCGCCGCCGTGCATCATCACCTGATCCGCACCGGCCTGCGCACGTCGGTGGGTCTCGTGGTGGAGTCGGGCGAGCCGCGCGAGGTGCATCACTTCGCCTGTCTGGCCGGCTACGGCGCCGAGGCGATCAATCCTTATCTCGCCTTCGAGACCATCATCGCGCTCAAGGACAAGCTGCCGGGCGCGCTGAGCGACTACGAGGTCGTCAAGCGCTACATCAAGTCGATCGGCAAGGGCCTGCTCAAGGTCATGTCGAAGATGGGCATCTCGACCTACCAGTCCTATTGCGGCGCGCAGATCTTCGACGCGGTCGGACTGAAGGCCGAGTTCGTGCAGAAGTTCTTCTACGGCACCCACACCCGCATCGAAGGCGTCGGCCTGCCGGAGATCGCCGAGGAGACCACGCGCCGTCATCGCGACGCGTTCGGCGACGCGCTGGTCTACAAGACCGCGCTCGACGTCGGCGGCGAATATGCCTTCCGCACCCGCGGCGAGGACCACGCCTGGACCGCGGAATCGGTCGCGACGCTGCAGCATGCGGTGCGCGGCAATTCGAGGGAGCGCTACCAGGCGTTCGCCAGGCTGCTCAACGAGCAGTCCGAACGGCTGCTGACCCTGCGCGGCCTGTTCCGGATCAAGTCGGCCGAGGACGACAGGCGCAAGCCGGTCCCGCTCGACGAGGTCGAGCCGGCGAAGGAGATCGTCAAGCGCTTCGCCACCGGCGCGATGTCGTTCGGCTCGATCTCGCGCGAGGCCCACACCACGCTCGCGATCGCCATGAACCGGATCGGCGGCAAGTCGAACACCGGCGAAGGCGGCGAAGAAGCCGACCGCTTCAAGCCGCTGCCCAACGGCGATTCCATGCGCTCGGCGATCAAGCAGGTCGCCTCGGGCCGGTTCGGCGTGACGACGGAATATCTCGTCAACTCCGACATGATGCAGATCAAGATGGCGCAGGGTGCCAAGCCCGGCGAAGGCGGCCAGTTGCCCGGCCACAAGGTCGACGCGACCATCGCCAAGGTGCGCCACTCGACGCCGGGGGTCGGCCTGATCTCGCCGCCGCCGCATCACGACATCTACTCGATCGAGGATCTCGCGCAGCTGATCTACGACCTGAAGAACGTCAACCCCGACGGCCAGGTCTCGGTCAAGCTGGTGTCCGAAGTCGGCGTCGGCACCGTCGCCGCCGGCGTCGCCAAGGCGCGCGCCGACCATGTCACGATCGCGGGCTTCGAGGGCGGCACCGGTGCATCTCCCCTCACCTCGATCAAGCATGCCGGCTCGCCGTGGGAGATCGGCCTTGCCGAAACGCACCAGACTTTGGTGCGCGAGCGGCTGCGCAGCCGCATCGTGGTCCAGGTCGACGGCGGCTTCCGCACCGGGCGGGACGTCGTCATCGGCGCCCTGTTAGGGGCCGACGAGTTCGGCTTCGCCACCGCGCCGCTGATCGCGGCCGGCTGCATCATGATGCGCAAGTGCCACCTCAACACCTGCCCGGTCGGCGTCGCGACCCAGGACCCGGTGCTGCGCAAGCGCTTCACCGGTCAGCCCGAGCACGTGATCAACTTCTTCTTCTTCGTCGCCGAGGAAGTCCGCGAGATCATGGCCGCGCTCGGCTACCGCTCGTTCAACGAGATGGTCGGCCAGACCCAGATGCTCGACCAGTCCAGGCTGGTGGCGCATTGGAAGGCCAAGGGCCTCGACTTCTCCAAGCTGTTCGTCAAGCAGAAGGAGGCGCCGGGCCAGAAGATCCATCACGCCGAGGCGCAGGACCATCACCTCGAGGCCGTGCTCGACCGCAAGCTGATCGAGCAGGCCAAGCCCGCGCTCGACCGTGGCGCGCCGGTCAAGATCGAGGCCGAGATCAACAACACCGACCGTTCGGCGGGCGCGATGCTCTCGGGCGCGGTGGCGAAGATCTACGGCCATGCCGGCCTGCCGCAGGACACCATCCATGTCAGCCTGAAGGGCACCGCAGGCCAGGCCTTCGGCGCCTGGCTCGCCCAAGGCGTCACCTTCGAGCTCGAAGGCGAAGGCAACGACTACGTCGGCAAGGGCCTGTCGGGCGGCCGCATCATCGTCAGGCCGCCGCGCAACTCCGGCATCGTGCCGGAGGAGTCGATCATCGTCGGCAACACCGTGATGTACGGCGCGATCTCCGGCGAGTGCTTCTTCCGCGGCATCGCCGGCGAGCGCTTCGCGGTTCGCAACTCCGGCGCGGTCGCCGTGGTCGAGGGCGCGGGTGATCATTGCTGCGAATACATGACCGGCGGCATCGTCGTCGTGCTCGGCAAGACCGGGCGCAACTTCGCGGCCGGCATGTCGGGCGGCGTCGCCTACGTGCTCGACGAGGCCGGCGACTTCGACAAGCACTGCAACATGGCGATGGTCGAGCTGGAGCCGGTGCTGTCGGAGGAGATGATCGCCGAGGACACCTATCACCAGATGGGCGACCTCGAGGCGCATGGCCGGGTCGACGTGTTCAAGAACCTGCTGGCGTCCGACGTGGAGCGGCTGCACGTCCTGATCTCGCGCCATGCCAAGGCGACGGGCTCCAAGCGCGCCGCCGACATCCTGGCGAACTGGAAGGACTACGCGCCGAAGTTCCGCAAGGTCATGCCGGTGGAATATCGCCGTGCCCTGAAGGAGCTCGCGGCCAACGCCGACGCCGAGCCGAAGATCGCGATCGGGGCTTGATGTCGCTCCTCATGGTGAGGAGGCGCGTAGCGCCGTCTCGAACCATGAGGCCAACAGCGGGGCCTCGCCCTTCGAGACGCGGCGCAAGCGCCGCTCCTCAGGGTGAGGAGAAGCGGGAAGCAAATTCCTCATGGTGAGGAGGTGCGAAGCACCGTCTCGAACCATGAGGCCGAGGTCGAGGCCTCACCCTTCGAGACGCGGCGAAGGCGCCGCTCCTCAGGGTGAGGGGAAGCACAGAGGAAATTCCTCACGGTGAGGAGGTGCGAAAGCAACCGTCTCGAACCATGAGGCCCGAGCAGTCAGGGACGTCGTAGGTCATGGGCAAGGTCACAGGTTTTCTCGAAATCGAGCGGCACGATCGCAAGTACGCGCCGGTTGCCGAGCGGCTGAAGCATTTCCAGGAATTCGTGGTGCCGCTCTCCGAGAAGGAGCTGCGCGACCAGGCGGCGCGCTGCATGAATTGCGGCATCCCCTATTGCCACGGCACCGGCTCGGCCGCGCCGGGCACCACGGGCTGTCCGGTCAACAACCAGATCCCGGACTGGAATGACCTGATCTACAACGGCAATTGGGAAGAGGCCGCGCGCAACCTGCACTCGACCAACAACTTCCCGGAGTTCACGGGCCGGATCTGCCCGGCTCCGTGCGAGGCGTCGTGCACGCTGAACATCGACGACAATCCGGTGACCATCAAGACGATCGAATGCGCCATCGTCGACAAGGCCTTCGAGCAGGGCTGGATCAAGCCCGAGCCGGCCGCCGTGAAGACCGGCAAGAAGGTCGCGATCGTCGGCGCCGGTCCCGCTGGTCTCGCCTGTGCGCAGCAGCTCGCCCGCGCCGGTCACGACGTCCACGTCTATGAGAAGAACGCCAAGGCCGGCGGCCTGCTGCGCTACGGCATTCCCGACTTCAAGATGGAGAAGGGCATCATCGATCGCCGCATCGGACAGATGGAAGGCGAAGGCGTCACCTTCCACTATGGCGTCAATGTCGGTGGCAAGGATGGCCTCGATGCCAAGACGCTCTTGAAGGACTATGACGCCGTCGCGCTGACCGGCGGCGCAGAAGCTCCGCGCGACCTGCCGATCCCCGGCCGCGACCTCGCCGGCATCCACTACGCGATGGACTTCCTGCCGCAGCAGAACCGCCGCGTCGGCAACGAGAAGGTCGAAGGCGACGACATCCTCGCCGCCGGCAAGCATGTCGTCGTGATCGGCGGCGGCGACACCGGCAGCGACTGCATCGGCACCTCGCTGCGCCAGGGCGCCAAGTCCGTCACCCAGCTCGAGATCATGCCGGCGCCGCCGGAGCGCGAGGACAAGGCGCTGACCTGGCCGAACTGGCCGCTGAAGATGCGGACCTCGTCGAGCCAGGCGGAAGGCGCCGTGCGCGAATTCGCGGTGCTGACTCAGAAGTTCGAGGGCGAGAACGGCGCCGTCAAGAAGCTGCATTGCGTGCGCGTCGATGCGCAGTTCAAGCCGATCCCGGGCACCGAGTTCGTGCTCGATGCGGAGCTTGTCCTGCTCGCGATGGGCTTCGTGCATCCGGTGCACGAGGGCCTGCTCAAGAGCCTCGGCGTCGACCTCGACCCGCGCGGCAACGTCAAGGCCAACCTGACCGACTACCAGACCTCGCTGCCGAAGGTCTTCTCCGCCGGCGACATGCGCCGCGGCCAGTCGCTGGTGGTGTGGGCGATCCGCGAGGGCCGCCTGTGTGCGCAGGCGGTCGACAAGTTCCTGATGGGCAAGACCGAGCTGCCGCGCTAGCGGCGGCCGATCAAGCGCGTTAGTTGGATGCGACCCGCTTAGTTGGACTCATCTGCAGCCGCACCGTCGGTGCGCTCCCCTCCCCCTTGCGGGGAGGGGTCGGGGGTGGGGGTCTCCAGGGTATGAACCGGGCTGAGTCCTGACAATTCAGACCGGGTTGATTCCTGACAGGCAAGCTTCGTCCGATTCGAAGG
>NZ_JAUHJM010000012.1:0-189723 GCF_032381235.1 Bradyrhizobium sp. SZCCHNR1053 | reverse complement strand
CTTCATGTCGTTCGGGTTCATCTCGATGAAGGGGTACGGCGTCCGGTCCATGACGAAGTCGTTCTGGGCATCCATGAACGCATTCTGCCAAACGAGGTTGGTCCGTCCGTTGTTGACCAGGAACTTGTACTTGGCCTTCTGCTCGGCCTTGCCCGCGGCCTGAAGCCCGCGCCAGGGCGCGGCCATGAAGAATGCCTTGCCGTCCTTGGTCGAGAACTTTCCGTCCGTGTACAGTCGCTTGGTTCCCTGGATCTTGTTGTCGGCGAAGCCGACAGATGGCTCCTGGAAGCCGTTCGTGCCCATCGCGCGGAGGCGCGCATACGTGACGTTCTCGCCGCCTTTCTCGTGCTTGCGGTAGCCGTCGTTGAAGGCGTCTTCCTCCGTCTTCCAATCGAACCCTTTGAACTGATCGGCGTAGGAGGCATTGCCCTGCTCGCGCAGCACGCGCTCCATCGTGTTCGCAAACCGGGCGGCGATGAGGCAGTCCGGCATCGCGTTGCCGGGCGGATCCATGTAGCGCTCGGTCAGCCGCATTCGTCGTTCGCCGTTCATGGATGTCAGGTTCATCTCGCCGGAGATGGCTGCAGGCAACCAGACGTGGGAGGCTTGTCCGATCTGGGTCGGCACGATGTCGACGTCGACCGAGAACAGGCCGCCCTGCCGGATCGCGACCATGATGGCGTCGACCATGGCCTTGCGGTCGCCCCAGGGCACGGTGTTCATGGCGTCCTTCACCATGTCCGTCCGGCGCTTGTACACCTGCTTGAACTTGAACGCGTTGAGCGTCGTCTTGTAGTGGTCGCAGGCCCAGATGTGATGGATGCCGCCGCGCCCCTCGATGAGGAGCTTGTCGACGTAGGCGGCCGGCCGCCCGACATGGGCGTCGGATGGACGCGAGTAGCCTTCCTGGTGGCCGCCCAGGCGCACGACTCCGCCGCCCGGCCGGCCGACGTTGCCGGTCGCGAGCGCGAGGTTCACGATGGCGCCGTTGGTGCGGTAGTTGTCGTTGCCCCAGATGATGCCCTTCTCGTATCCGAACATCGTCCGCCGGCGCTTGCCGCCGGCCTTCGGCTCCGCGATCCACTGGGCTGCCTTGACGATGTCCTCTCCGCGGAGCCCGGTGATCTTCGCCGCTTCCTCGATCGACGTGCGGTTCGCAGCCAAGGCCGACGCGAAATCGGTCAACGGTTGATCGGCCGGCGTGCCGCCGGGCCGCGATATCAGACCGGCGGCCTGACCCGAGGGCAACGTGCTTGCCGCGATGAACTCCTTGTCGATCCACCCCTTGTCGGCCACGTAGGTCAGAAGCGCGTTGAACAGCACGAGGTCCGTGCCAGGCTCAAGCGCGAGGTGGAGGACACGATCCTTCCCGCCCTCGGCTTCGCAGGCAGCCGTAGTCGCGGTGCGGCGTGGATCGATGATGATGATCCGGCTGGCCTCGACGGGTTCGCCGGGGAATTCCTTCTTCCTCTTGTCCATCGTGGTGCCGCGCAGGTTCGGTATCCAATGGTTGAGGAAGTAGTTGGTCTGGGTCTCGAGCGGATTGGTGCCGATCGCCACGATCGTGTCCGCAAGCTCGGCGTCCTCGTAGCAGTTGTTGAGCTCGCCGACGCCCATGTCGCGCGTCGCATGCACCTCGGAATTGTAGGCGGGCCGATTGTGAATGCGGACGTTCTTGATCTTCATGGCGCCGAAGTAGAGCTTTCCGGTACCCCAGGTGTTCTCGTATCCTCCGGCCGATCCGCCGTGGTCGAACATCGACACGAAGAGGCCGTCTTCGCCCTGTTCGTTGATCACAGCTGCCGTGACGCGCGCCACCAGATCGAGCGCGTCATCCCAGCTCGTCGGCTGCATCGAGCCATAGCGCCAGACCATCGGGTCGGTCAGACGCTGCAGCTGGGTGTTCCGTTGCTGGGAGGTGTGGTTCTCGGCCATCCGCGCGCCGCGGATCGAACCGAGACCGGAGTTCACGACACAGTCCGTGTCCGGCTTGATGACGAGGTGAACGTCCTTACCGTCCTGCTTGACGATGTTGTACATGGACGGCGAATACCAGGCCGCGGTCTCCGCGCCCTGCTGCTTGGACAGGTCGACGCCGAATTTGTTGGACTTCGGATCGAAGCCACCCTGCTTGTTGATCGCCCAGGTGTAGGCTTTGTAGCCGCATCCGACGATACAGTAGTGGCAGGTGACGTTGTGCTCCTTGGCATCCGCCGGGATGATCGGGAGGCGGTCGGTCTGGCGCTTATAGGTCATGTTGTCCCTCCCTCACAGAACGTTGGAAAGCCGGCCGTACAGGAGCTCGTCCACACCGTCGGCGTAGATGTCGCCCTTGCCGTCGATCCGGAGCTGGTATTGCGCGAGGTTCTGGGTGGCGTGACCCCAGATCTGCTGTCCTCCCTTTTCGACGTCGTAGCGTCCATAGTGACCGGGGCAGCTCAGCGACCTATCCTCCTTCGAGTAGCTCAGAGGGAAGCCCTTGTGCGGGCACACCGTCGAGAAGCCGACGATATCGCCGTCGGGACCAATTCCGCCCTCGACGCGGGTGCCGAGCTTGATCAGCACGCCCGGCGCGTCCGCATCCGGATACGCCACGTCCATGGGCTCATTCGTTTTGAGCTGAGACACGTTGGCCAGGCGGTTCGATGGATAGGCCACGCGGGCTTGGGACGGGGCAGCCTGAGCGGGTGTCGACATCGCGCTCGCGGCCACGGCGCCGGCGGCGGCCACCGTTGCGCCGCTTAGAAATCGGCGCCTGCCGGCGTCGACCATCAGATCGCATTTTTTCATGAGGGCTTCTCCCGGGTGATGCGCGGATCATTGGGCTGATCCGTTCATCTCTGGAGTCCAATTCCCGGGCCAGAAGCGTTGACGCGCTAAGCTCTTGAAGTCTCTAGGACGCACTGCAGCAAGCTGTCCAATTCTCCGAACATCCACAAACGAGATGTTCAGAAAACTGAACGTCTCAGACCGCGTTGATGCCGAAACGGCGCATGCGATCCCACAGCGTGGTTCGCGAGACACCGAGCAGCTTCGCCGCTTCGGCGATCTGCCCGCCCGTATCCTTGAGCGCGCGCTCGATCTCCTGTTGTTCAGCGGCGTCACGCGCCTCGGCGAGCGATCTTCCGGACGGCTGGCTTGCGCTGCGCATCGTCTCGGGAAACAGGTCGACCGGCATAAGCCATGGGCCCGTCGCCAACGCGACCGCCCTGTCGAGCCGATTCCGCAGCTCGCGCACGTTGCCGGGCCAGGGGTGAGCCAGAGCGGCACTTTCGGCGCCGCTACTCAGTCCGCGCAGGTCCGGATTTGCGCTGGCAAGTTCGGTGAAGAAGCGATGTATGAGAAGCTGAATGTCTTCGGGCCGCTCGCGAAGCGGCGGAATAGCGACCGCGACGACGTTGATGCGGTAGTACAGGTCTTCGCGAAATCGCCCCGCAGCGACTTCCGCCGCGAGATCCCGGTTGGTGGCGCAAACGACGCGCGCCCGGAACGGGACGATGGCTTCGCCGCCCAGGCGGTAGAAGCGGCGCTCGTCAAGCAGCCGAAGCAACTTTGCCTGAAGTTGCAGTGGCAGCTCGGCGACCTCGTCGAGAAAGAGGGTCCCGGATTGGGCACGCTCCGCATACCCGAGGTGCCTGCTGTTGGCCCCCGTGAAGGCGCCCTTCTCGTGTCCGAAGACCTCGCTCTCGAGCAGATTGTCCGGGATGGCGGCGCAGTTGACTGCCACGAATGGCCGGGAAGCGGCATCCGAAATGTTGTGGAGGTGGCGTGCGCAGACCTCCTTGCCAGAGCCGGTCTCGCCGGTGAACAGCACAGGCGTATTGCGGCCGGCCATGCGGGCGAGCAGTTCCTCGATGCGGCGCATCTGCTGCGACAGTCCCAATACGCCGTCCGGAACCGCCGGCCTACGGCCGATCAGAGCGCGGGCGCGCGATATCAGATCGTCGAGTTCGAATGGCTTGGTCACGTAGTCGCCCGCGCCGGCCCTGATGAGAGCCACCGCATGGTCGATCTGGCCGTATGCGGTCATGAACAGAAACGGCGGGGCGGCACTTTCGCCGCTCACTTTCCGGAAGATGTCCTCACCCGACATGTCCGGCAAACGGATGTCACAGATGACAAGATCGGGGGCACCTCGCCTCAGGCCCGCGAGAGCTTCCTGGCCGCTGCGCCACCACTCGACCTTGCAGCCTTCCAGCTCCAGGTACTGGTTGAGGGATTCTCCCATGATCGGATCGTCTTCGATCACAGCGATGGACACTGACTCAGGCAACATTGCGCTGCTCCTCCCCCGAGCCATCGGGTATCGCTATGGAGATCGCCGTTCCGCCGCCGGCCGGATGCTCGACTCGGATGGAGCCGCCGACTTCCAGAACGAGACGCCGAATGATCCAAAGGCCAAGGCCGGGCTCTCCGGGCCGCGGCGCGGCATCCGCTTCACGGCTTTCGAGGTAGCTGACCCTATCCTGGTCGAGTCCGGCGCCTTCGTCGCTCACTGTCAGGACTAGGCTGCCGTCCACCAGTCCCGCTTCGAATGCGATACGGCCGGCGGGCGCGCTTGCTTGGCACGCGTTGAGCAGCAGATTAAGCGCGGCCTGACGGACGGCATTCGCTCTGACGGGAATCTCGCCGGGAAGCTCGTTCGCCCACGACAGCGAAAGGTTTCTGCGATCGAGCTCGGGACCGATCAGAAGACGCAGGTCCTCGATGTCGCTTGGCTTGAGCGGACGCATCGCGGTGTCGACACGGTGGGTCACCAATGCGGACCTCACGACGTCGCGGATGCCCGCGAGCCCCCGCTCGAGAAGAGAGAGTGCACGCTCCCGAACCCCGAGCTGATGGCCATGTCGCCGAAGCGTCTCGATCGCGTTGAACATGCCTCCCAGGGGATTGTTGATTTCGTGGGCCATCCCGGAGGCAAGACGGCCGAGGCTAGTGAGGCGTTGCTCTTCGGCGACGCGAGCAGCCAGCGCCTCACGCTCGTTCCATGATCGCACCATCATGTTGTAGTGTCTGAACAGGCGACCGAACTCCGAACTGGGCGGTCCGACATCCTCATCTGCGATGCACAGCAGTTCGCCGGACTGCCCCCGCCTGAAATGCGTGGTCAAGAGCTGCACCGGTCGCAGCATTCTGCGCACCGCGATGAAGCCGACCGCCGCGACGAGCATAGTGATGGCGATATTGGTCGCGACCAACGTCCAGAGCACGTCCCGCCGCTCCTTGAATCGAGCGCCGACGTCGAATTGGGTGTAGATCACCCCGATGCGACGCCCCTGATCGAGCAGCACGCGGCGGACGCCGGCACGCTCGGCCTGCTCGTCAAGCCAGCTATCGTTTGCGTCCGCAAACCGATCGACGATCGACTTCGGCACGGGTGCAAAGGCCGGCACGGTACGGGGATCGAAGGAAGCCAGGACGATGCCGTCGGGTTCCGCCACCACCGTCTCGAGAATTGTCAAGCCGCGGTACAGTGAACGAGCGCGGTCGAGATTGTCGAACGTCTCCCAGGCGTCCCCACGGATCACCGCAGGCATCACCGACGACGAAAGCCCGTCCAGGTAGGCGGCGGTCAATTCCCGGAAATGGCGATCCTGGGTTTCGGCGAGCCTCTTGAGCACCTGATCTGTGAGCACCACCCCGATGGCGACCATGAGCAGCGCCACAAGCGCAGGGACCTTGATCACGACCGGCAGATTCGATCTCAGGTCGAAGCGAGCGCTCATCCGAGGCTCCGAACATAGTTCATCTTCGCCCCAATTGTGTCGAACAGGGATGGATCGCTTCTCGTGAATCCGTCGAGATGCAGCATCTGCAGCACTCGACGGGCCTCCGGATCGGACGACATCCCGACGAATGCGGCGGCCAGGTCATCGACCGAAAGCCCGCTCGGGCGGTTCTTTCCGCACGCCACCGGCGGAAATCCGAGCCATTCCGATTGTCGCAACACGCGAGTTGGAGCCGTCAAATCGGGCTCTACGATGCTGAGGACTTCCCACACGTAGCCATCGACGGATCCGCTATCCGCCAGCCCGGAGGCGACTGCGCGGACGACGTTGCGATGACCATAGGTGAAGAAGTGATGCCTGAAGAAATCCTCCGGCTTGGTGTGCATATCGGTCAGAAGGGCGCGAGTGACGAGGAAGCCGGAATTGCTGTCGGGATCGGAGAACGCGTGCGTGTCGCCTTTCAGATCGGGAAAGGACTCGGCCTTACGGCGGGCATCGACGATCACGTAGGACTGGTAAAGTGGGCGGCCCTTCCACACCGGTACCGCTACCAGATCGAGCTGCTCGCGAAATTGGACGTAGGGGTAGCCGCAGATCCAGGCAGCATCAATTTGTCCGTTTACCAGGAGGAGCGTGATCTCCTGGTAGGTTCGGCGCGTGAGGATCTGGACTTCCCTGCTCCAAATGCGCTCAAGATAAGAGCGAAGTGTCGCCAACAGCTCCAGGTCGGAAGTCAGAAGCACGGGCGTGAGCCCAATCTGCACCGGCCGCGGATCAGCCGCTACGGCGCGTCTGCTTTTAAGAGCAATCGTACTCGCCGCTAGTCCGGATAGGACTGCGCGCCTCGTGACTCGCGTTCTATTCGCATGTGATGCAGGGGCCTGCCTTTGACGCAAACCCATGGCGATCCCTCCTAGAGCATCGTCGCCCCTTTTTTCTTAGAGAGTATCGAATGGCGTCTAGCGCGGCAACGAATATGACAAGCATGTGACAGTGAGGTATTGAGATAGCTCAAGCAACAGCTCACCGGCGCGCGTCTCAAGGACCTGCGGGAGCTCGGCGCCACTCTGTGGTTGACAGAATGCTGTAATATCCATAAGTCTAGAAATATGGATAATGAAGAAGCGGTCTTGGCGCTCGCCGCGCTCGCTCAGCCCACTCGGCTGAACGCATTTCGTATTCTGGCAAGTCATGAGCCGGAGGGTCTGTCGGCCGGAGAGCTTGCTCGCGCCCTGGAAGTTCCCCAGAACACGCTCTCGGCGCACCTTTCGATCCTTTCAAGGGCGGACCTCGTCACCTCGGAGCGACACAGCCGGTCGATCATCTATCGCGCCAATCTTGCCGAATTCCAGAAGGTGGCGCTGTTTCTGCTGCAGGACTGCTGCGGCGGCCGGCCGGAAGTCTGCGCACCATTGATTGAAAGCCTTGCGCCTTGCTGTCCTCCGAAAAAGAAAAGGGAGCGAAGCCGTGTCTGATCACCTCTACAACGTTCTCTTCCTCTGCACCGGCAACTCCGCCCGTTCAATCATGGCGGAATCGATCCTGCGAAAGAATGCCGGCGGCCGCTTCCGGGCGTTCTCGGCAGGCAGCACGCCGAAGGGCGCGGTCAACCCGCTGGCGCTACGCACTCTCCAAAGCCTGGACTATCCGACCGACGGCTTGCGCTCGAAGAGCTGGCTCGAGTTCGCCGCCCCCGATGCACCCGTCATGGATTTCGTCTTCACGGTCTGCGACAACGCCGCCGGTGAGACCTGTCCGGTGTGGCCTGGACAGCCGATGACCGCTCACTGGGGCATCGAGGATCCCGCCGCAGTCGAAGGTACTGATCTCCAGAAGGAGGCGGCATTCGTGACCGCCTTCCGGTACCTGAAGAATCGCATCGGTACCTTCACCAATCTTCCTCTGCGCAGCATCGACAAACTGTCGCTCGGCACCAAGTTGCGCGAGATCGGCCGGTCGGAAGGCGCGAGTTCATCCCGCAACGACGTGGCCTGACACATGAGCATCTTCGAACGTTACCTCACACTTTGGGTTGCCCTCTGCATCGTCGCCGGCGTCGTGCTCGGCCACTTCATGCCTAGCTTCTTCGGAGTGGTTGCAGCCGCGGAAGTGGCCAAGGTCAATTTGCCAGTGGCAGTCCTGATCTGGCTGATGATCGTGCCGATGCTGCTGAAGATCGACTTCGGTGCTTTGAGCCAGGTCCGAGAGCACTGGCGCGGCGTGGGGGTTACCCTGTTCATCAATTGGGCCGTCAAACCGTTCTCGATGGCGCTTCTCGGCTCCTTCTTCATCGGCAACGTGTTCGCGCCGATGCTGCCGTCCGCGCAGATCCCATCCTACATCGCGGGTCTGATCCTGCTCGCAGCCGCTCCTTGCACCGCGATGGTGTTCGTCTGGTCGAACCTGTGCGAAGGAGAGCCTCACTACACGCTCAGCCAGGTCGCATTGAATGACGTGATCATGGTCTTCCTGTTCGCGCCGCTGGTGGGGCTTCTGCTCGGTGTAGCCTCCATCAGCGTTCCCTGGGCGACGCTTCTGCTCTCGGTCGTCCTGTACATCGTTGTGCCGGTCGTCGTAGCGCAGGCCTGGAGGACGTCCCTTCTCGCCGCTGGCGGTGGTGCCTTCGAGCGGACCATGCGGAGGCTGCAGCCATTGTCGCTTGTTGCTCTGCTGGCGACGCTAGTTCTGCTGTTCGGTTTCCAGGGTGAGCAGATCGTCAAGCAGCCGGTCGTGATTGCGATCCTCGCCGTGCCGATTCTGATCCAGGTCTATCTCAACGCCGGTCTCGCCTACTGGCTGAGCCGGCGCTTCGGCGTCGCCTGGTGTGTCGCTGCACCTGCGGCGCTGATCGGCGCCAGCAACTTTTTCGAGCTCGCGGTTGCTGCTGCCATCAGCCTGTTCGGACTAGACTCCGGAGCTGCGCTCGCGACCGTGGTGGGCGTGCTGGTCGAAGTGCCCGTGATGCTGTCGGTGGTCCGCATCGTGAAGGCGACTCGCGGCTGGTATGAATCCGGAGCGAATGCGGCCAAGCCCGCGATGGAGGCTCACAGATGACCATTACGATCTACCACAATCCAGATTGCGGTACGTCCCGCAACACGCTCGCGATGATCCGGCAGAGCGGCATCGAGCCTGAGATCATCGAGTACCTCAAGACGCCGCCGTCGCGCGATAAGCTCCAGGAGCTCATCACCACCATGGGAATTCCGGTTCGCGACCTGTTGCGCGAGAAGGGAACGCCCTACAAAGAACTCGGCCTCGACGATCCGAAGTGGACCGACGACGAACTGCTGGATTTCATGATCGCGCACCCGATCCTGATCAATCGCCCGATCGTCGTCACGCCGAAGGGCGTCCGGTTGTGCAGACCATCGGAAGCGGTCATCGATCTCCTTAACGGCCCGTTCGGGCGGTTCGTCAAGGAGGATGGCGAGGTCATCGAGCCCAGATGAGCCGGTACAACGACCGCATTAGATCGCTCGGTCGAAGGTGATGCCGGGCGCAGTGTCCGACGGCTTAATCGCCAGAGGGCGGGCCTCAGGGTGCCCGGAACACACCATCGATACCTATTTTGTTGTTTCCTCGTAGCCCGTTGGTCACTCCCATCCGTTGATCCATCGCAACAGAGGAGCTCGCGGCGTTGCTATTGAATCTCCGCAGGTATCCCATCGCAAAGCGATGCAACGATGCGTTCATTTTGAACACAACGCTCGTCGCACCCATCGGACTGACGGCAATTGCATGACTGCTGCGTCTGCAGGACAGCTTATTATGTCTCACTTTCGCGCGCTGAACGCCCCGACGCCGTATCTGTTTTTCACCGGGAAGGGTGGTGTCGGTAAGACGTCGCTTGCATGTGCCACCGCTGTTGGCCTCGCCGACCGTGGACTACGCGTTCTTCTCGTCAGTACCGACCCGGCGTCGAACCTGGACGAGATGCTCGAAGTCACTTTGACTGATCGCGCAGCGCCGGTGGCAAACGTGGCCGGACTTTCGGCGATGAATATCGATCCCGAAGCTGCTGCCGAGAGCTATCGCAGCCGGGTCCTCGAACAGCTCGGACCGGAAGTCACCGCCGGTGAGCGGTCGACTGTGCGCGAGCAGCTCTCCGGAGCTTGCACCACCGAAATAGCCGCCTTCGACGAGTTCGTGGGACTGCTGGACGGCGATATGGCAGGATTCGATCACATCATATTCGATACGGCCCCGACCGGCCACACTCTAAGGCTGCTCAGCCTGCCAAAGGCATGGACCGGCTTTCTCAAGGACAATGACCGAGGAGCGTCCTGCCTCGGGCCGCATTCAGGCTTGAAGATGCAGGAGGACCGCTTTCGCAAGGCGCTCCAGGCCTTGGGCGATTCCGAGCGGACCACTATCGTTCTCGTCACCCGCGCCGACAAGGGGGCCATCCGTGAGGCGGCCAGAACATCGGGCGAACTCGATGCGCTCAATCTCTCGAACCAGCTCCTCGTGGTGAACGGGCGCTTCCACGCGGCGGATCGAACTGACGTCGTCGCGACTGCCCTTGAGCGGGATCAGGACGAGGCACTAGCGGCAATGCCTGCGTCGCTCACGAAACTTCCGAGAGACGAAATCCCGTTGCTTGGTTTCGACATCGTGGGTCTGACGGCTCTGAGGGCGCTTCTGCCGTCCTCCAGCCAGCCTTCAGTAGCTGCGAGCATGCCGAACCTGGAACCGGTTGACCTGCCGGGCCTGGACCGGTTGGTCGATGACATCGCGCGGGATAAGCACGGCCTCATCATGGTCATGGGCAAGGGCGGCGTCGGAAAGACGACGATTGCTGCCGCCATTGCCGTGGGATTGGCCAAGCGGGGTCATGCCGTCCACCTCAGCACCACCGATCCCGCAGCTCATGTCGCTTTCGTGGTCGATGGCGCCATGCCTGACCTCACCGTTGACCGGATCGACCCTCGGGTCGAGACGGAGCGGTATGTCGCGAAAATCCTGGCAAGTCGGGGTCGTGATCTGGACGAGCAAGGCAAAGCTCTGCTGCTCGAGGACCTCGCTTCGCCATGTACCGAGGAAGTCGCCGTCTTCCATGCCTTCTCGCACGTTGTTGCGGAGGCCCGTAGCGACTTCGTCGTGCTCGATACGGCGCCCACGGGCCACACGCTACTCCTGCTGGATGCGACCGGGGCCTATCATCGCCAGATGACAAGCCAACTTGCGCCAAGCGGAGCCGGGCGTATCGTCACCCCGCTAATGAGGCTGCAAGACCCCACCTACACAAGGGTGATCTTGGTGACGCTGCCGGAGACGACTCCGGTTTCAGAGGCCGCTGCTCTTCAGGAGGACTTGCGGCGCGCCTGTATTGAGCCATTCGGCTGGGTAATCAACAAATGCCTGATTGCATCGGGAACTCACGATCCCCTGCTGCGATCGCGGCTCGTCAGAGAGCGGACTCAGATCGCTCGCGTTCGGAACGGCCTCGCAGAGCGGGCATTCATGGTCGGTTGGCGAATCAAGTCTCCTGTTGGCGTGACGGAGCTTGCGGCGCTGTCGTGATGACGGCGTCTTCCGACCTACGCGACCGGCAGCGAGATCGATGTGGGCGGCCACGCAGTGGGTGGCTTGGAGGCTCGGTTACCAACCTCAGCTTGGACAACCATGGTTCGAGCTGATCTCGGGAGTACCCATCTACTTCCCGCCAGCATTCTTCTGGTGGTGGTACGCCTATGACGCGTATGCGCCGCAGGTCTTCGTAGAGGGGGCTTACATCGCGTCGTCCATCGCGTCGTCTGGCGGATTCATCTCGATCACGGTTGCCGTTGGCATGTCGGTATGGCGGGCGCGTGAAGCCAAGACTGCCGCGACCTACGGTTCAGCTCGCTGGGCGATGCATCAGGAGATTCGGGCTGCCGGCCTTACCGGCCCTGATGGTGTCGTGCTCGGGCGTTTCGAGCAAAATTACCTGCGTCATGATGGACCGGAACATGTGCTGTGCTTCGCGCCGACCAGGTCCGGTAAAGGCGTCGGTCTGGTGGTGCCAACGCTGCTGACCTGGCCGGGCAGCTGCATCGTTCACGACATCAAGGGCGAGAACTCGACCCTGACCTCGGGCTTCCGAGCCCAACACGGCCGGGTCTTGCTGTTCGATCCGACCAACGCCAAGTCAGCCGCCTATAATCCATTGCTGGAGGTGAGGCGCGGCGAGTGGGAGGTGCGTGACGTGCCGCTGCACCTTGACGAGTTCGACCTGTAGGTCGTGCAGCACGGCGCGATAGGTCTTGCCGCTTTCGTGTTGTGCGGGTCGTCTTTTGGATGATTGCGACATTTGCTGACATCTGATGGCGTAGGCTCAAAAATAGCTCGCGCCTGGTGTCAGTCGGAATCAATATCGCTGATTGGGTGCGGCGACCCGCAGGGGCGTCGCACCTACTCAACCTCGAAGCTCACCGCTCCTTGTCGCCCATGTGGTGCGGCGTCGACGTCGCGGGTCCGCCGCGGTAGTGGTGACCGCCAGTGCCCTGGGTCTTGGTGGAGACGCCGACCGTCTCCTTCTTGCCCATATGGTGGGGGACTTCGGTCTTCGGCCCTCCCTGATAGTGATGGCCGTTCTTTTCGGTGTCGGATGATCCGGTCTGCGCCATCGCTGGCAACGCAATGAGCGACAGGGCCGCGGCAGCGGCAAGAATTTTGGGAAGGGTCATATTGGCTTCTCCATTGTGAAACTTGGACGACAGATGTCGGGTCGCGGTCTTGCGTGAAGATCCCAGACGAAGCTCGTTTGCGCTGTGAAAAAATCCACATCAGCGAACGGATCGCTGACGATAAGAAACCGCGCAGGAAGCAATTTAGAGTTGGGATCGCTTCTAAGATTGACTTGCATCAATCGGTAGCCGGTAAAAATCGGCACTCATTGCGACCAATCAACTGATCAGCGGGAGGGTTCCATGAAACGTCTGGCACTGCCTGTCGCATTGCTGCTTGCAACGGCGAGCACAACGTCCTGGGCGCAATCGGCCGCCGATCACGAAGCGCACCATCCTGACCAGAAGGGGGCGCCCGCCGCCGCACAACCTCAGTCGCCTGCCGGCCAGCCCGGAATGATGGGACAAGGCATGATGGGTGGCAGGGGCATGATGGGCGGCAACATGCCCATGGCGAACATGATGCAGATGATGGGGCAGTCAGGTGCTGAAGGGGGCTGCGCTGGCATGAGCGGGTTGGCCACCATCGACCGGGTCGAGGGGCGGATTGCCTTCCTGAAGACCGAGCTCAAGATCACCGATGCGCAGGACGCCGCCTGGAATGCCTTCGCCGACGCACTCCGCACCAACGCAAAGAGCCTTGGCGAGGTGCGCGCCTCGATGATGCCGCAGACGGGGGCTGGGCAGCAAGGCTTGGTCGATCGTCTTGCGCTGCAGGAGAAGTGGCTGGCTGCGCGCCTGGAAGGCACCCGCGCGATGAAGTCGGCGCTGACAAACCTCGTCGGCACCCTTTCCGACGAACAGAAGAAAGCCGCCGACGAACTCCTGGCGCCACATATGGGCATGAACGCGATGGCGCGCATGATGCCGTCCGGCCAGATGCAACCGGGAATGATGACGCAGGGTCAGGGACGGTAAGGCTCCGACTCGCCCATTGGAGGGCTGCCATGGCCCACGCTTCCCTCCCTGAGGCCCACCGCGAACGCAGATCGCAGGCTGGTCCAGTGGTCAGGCCATTGGCGGATTCTGCCGAACCGGCCGCCGGTGCCGCTCCGACGGCCGCCATCGGCGTGTGGCCTGGCGACAACATCACGCCGCCCCATCAGGCGCTCGGCTGGATTCCGAGTGTTTACTCCGACACGGACGACCTGAAGCGGGCGGGCCAGCGCATCGTCTATCTCGTCAACCCGCATGTCGGGCATCTCGGCATCTTCGTATCCGCGAGCGTCGCGCGTCTCGACTGAGCCGCGCTCTCTAATCCCAATCAACTCTGTCAAACAGCCTGCCGCTCGCCGCAGCCTTGCTCACGGTCATGCCGCCGCGATCCCGCGGCCGTGTCGGCCCGAGCTCTGCTGCAGTTGGCGTCCTCGTCAGACGAGAGGGCGCGGGGAAGGCCGGGTGCTGGTCGCACCCGCGGTCCGCGTGCAGCAAAAAAGCACGCGGCAGAACCACAGGTACGGCCGAACATCCGGCCTTCCCCGCGCGATGGCTTTACGGCTTATACGCGATCTCCCCGGGGACCGGCTGTCTTGCCCCCGTCGCCCGCAGCGCTCGTCATGAACGCCGCGACCTTGACGCCAGCATCGGGGCGCCAGGACCACGCGACTTCGCCGTCCGCAGCTCATCAGTCGTCGCGCAAAAGCGCCTGACGAAGCCGCGGCCACCGCATTCCCGCCTCACGTGCCGTGACGATCGCGATACGCCCCTCTCGGCGAAGCAGGATGGCGGGAATAAAATCACTGATTTGGGGGTGGTGTCAATAAATATTCTGGTATTCAGAATTTATGGCTTGCGCCGCTGTCGTGCCGCATCAGTTGATCACATGAGTTGGCCGCCATCAAACTCACCATTGATGACGACCTGCTTCCCGAGCACGACGAAACATCGCCGCTTGGCGCTCGCAAGAAACGCGCGGAAAAAAGTGCAGCGTCAACGTAGTCCCAATCTAAACTCTGACTGAGAGCCCGCTCCGATGGCACAGCCGGTCTATCACCAGCTCCGGAAATCCTAGAGCGTTCGGGCAATCGCGTCGTGCCAATTGCAGCTGAATGCAAGAAGGCGATATGCACTTCCGCTCGTCCGCTATCGGACTTTCAATAACACTGCCAGTCGAATGCCCATTTCCGTGGGTCGCGTTGGCTGCGGGCGAAATACGCAGTGCCGCTGTCTCCCCACATCCAGCCAGCCTCGCTTTCGCTATCGATTTGGATGGCAAACGAGAAGTCGTCATCGCTGTCCTGATGGTACCACCACGGCTCCGACTGAACGCAGCTGGGCCAACCTCCCAATTTGGTCGCATGTATGCGTGGGAAATTCATTTCATAATAAGTGTCGCGGAGATTGTCTGGAAGGTCGAGCGGCAGGAGATCGTGCGTCGGCGAGTCGGGTGTGACATTGCTCCAGAGAACTTGGGTGTCACGGATCGTGGAGCCGTGTGACGGCGCAACGAGCGGGACAAGCGCGTCAACAGAAGGATACGTCCTTAAGCACCAACTCGCTCCCTTTCCTTCACCCGGATCTCGCAGCCACGGAAACTCGGCCTCCATGAAGTGGAACGAAATGAACAAGGCAATGAGTTCAATATCGGCGAGGCTGTTCGGACGCCAGGGAGCCTCCGTCAGGTTCAGTTGGCACAGGGGCCAGAGCGGCTTTTCGCGCCACGTCGGCCAATGCTCCCCGGGTAAGCAAACATCGACCCGGCCAAAGACCGAGGCGAGCTGGTTCCTATCTGGTGAAAGGGAGCCACCAACCTTGATCGGCACACACGGTCGTTCAAGCTGCCGCTGCCATTCGATCCACTCTGAGGCACTCGATGTTGGCATTGAACCGGTCCTTCGCTACGGCGGTCCCGGATATGTGACACAGCTCCTTGGCCCAGTCATGGTCGTTTGGTCATCCATGGGCATGTCTGGCATGGGGTAAGGGCGGCAGGAGCCCGTCGGAGAAAAAATGCAGCGTCACCGTAACCCGGTTTCCACAAAGCCGCAGCGGCTTTCCGATCGACTTTGGGGATGATGGTGACATTGTACTCGGAACCTGGTGGGGAATACGGTGCAGTGCACGAAACTCTGATTGATCGTTTGCTTTCGCCTGCTCTCGAGTGACGCCCTGTCGCTTCCGCCCGGCTGAATGCGCCAGGGGTTACGGTGACGCTGCACTAAACTTGCCAACGACGCCGAGGCATCCGGCACGCCGAGGCCCACCCCCGCGAACAAGCCGGCCGATCAGGAGCCGAAATAGCGGCTAGATGTCGATGTGACCTCTCTCACGGTCAGCCGCGCGATTGCGCGTCAATGTCGGCCCATGTGTTCCTGGCACGCCGAACAAGGGATGTGATGACATGCGCTGGAGTGACTCAGCCAAGGGATTTGCGGTCATCCTGGCGGTGACCGTCGCGGGATGCCTGTCCACGACCTATGTCGACCACCGATTTGCCGCGCTTGAAGCATCCGCGGATGCGACAACGAGCCCGCCCCCGACATCCTCCGCTTGCGTCGACGAAGACGGGCGCTGGCACAATTGGCCGTGGGCGAATGTGCCGATGCTCTCGCCGGCGTGTCGGCAAAATCGATAGCACGTAGGGCGGATGAGCGGAGCGTAATCCGCCATGCAGGATCATCGATGTCGGCTTTGGACCGTCGGCCGCAAGCTCGATGAGCAACCCCTCGCCGATCAAGCTGGTTCACGGCAGGAACGAGCTTCCTCCAGGAATGAGCGCCGACGGCTGTTGGCACGCAGCGTAAGCTGGCGGATTACGCTTCGCTCATCCGCCCTACGAACTACGAACGGTCGGACTCTTTCTGACTCAAAGTCACAGGCATCCCACGACAGCCACGAATCGCCTTTGACTCCAGGTTGCCAAAGTGATCATCTTCTCCATTGACGGGAGAGGCGGGCTCCAGCCAATCACACGCACCCAGGGAGGCGATGATGAACGGCAACAACAACAAGCTCGTGGCGGAGGCGATCGGGACGTTCTGGCTGACGTTCGGCGGTTGCGGCAGTGCGGTGATCGCGGCGGGCGTGCCTGATGTCGGGATCGGGATGCTCGGCGTGTCGCTCGCGTTCGGGCTCACCGTGGTGACCATGGCCTATGCCATCGGGCACATCTCGGGCTGTCATCTCAATCCGGCTGTCACGGTGGGGCTGGCCTGCGGCGGGCGGTTCCCGACAAGCCTGATCGTGCCCTACATCATCGCGCAGGTGGTCGGCGCCATCGTTGCTGCTGCCGTGCTGTATGCGATCGCCAGCGGGGCGCCGGACTTCAGCACGGCGAGCGGCTTTGCCGCCAATGGCTATGCGGAGCATTCGCCTGGCAAATATGGGCTTGGGGCCTGCCTGCTCAGCGAGTTCGTGCTGACGATGATGTTCCTGTTCGTGATCATGGGCGCGACCCATGGCAAGGCGCCGGTGGGATTTGCGCCGCTGGCGATCGGGCTTGCGCTGACGCTCATTCACCTGATCAGCATCCACGTCACCAACACCTCGGTGAACCCGGCGCGCAGCACCGGGCCGGCGCTGTTCGTCGGCGGCTGGGCGCTGGCGCAGCTCTGGCTGTTCTGGGTGGCGCCGCTGCTCGGCGGCGCGGCCGGCGGCTTCATCTATCGCTGGCTGAGCCCGGAGCCGGCCGGCGAGGTGACCGGCGAGCGGACGGGGCAGGGCGCGGTCGCGAAAAGCGCCTAGGAAGATCTCCTCACGCGGTTGGATCGGGCCGCGTCACGGCCGATGCTGCGGTCGCGCCGCTCTTGATCGCCGCCGGCTCTGTTGGATAATGCGCGCCTTGTCAGCGTTCACGATCTTGCAGGTGCGGTGATGAGCCGGGGGAACAAGGAGCCGGTGTCCGATCGCGTCGCTAGGGCGGCCGAGGCGCTGCTGGCCGAGCAGCACTACGTCAGCATCGCCGACCTGTTCTGTGGCCTCGGCTGGCTCGATGCGAGCTTGCTGGAGCAGTGGCGGCGCGGGCAGGTCGGCTCGCTGGAGGAGGTCACGCGCTCCGGTCTCCCGCGCATCAAGGAGGCGATGACGCATGTTCGTGCCTGGGCGCTCGCCAAGGGGCTGAGCCCGAGCGAGACCGCCTATGTCGCACAGACGCCACGCCGGCAGCCGCTGCGGTTCAGCCGCAGCAATGATCCGCAACTTGAAGAGCTGTTCCGGACGCACTGGGTCTCGCCGGCGCTCTCCGAGAAGAAGCGCGAGCGTGTGGCAGCGAAGGCGAGCCGGGTGCCGGAGCTGGTGGCGATCCTGCCGACGCGGGACGGTTGGAGCTGTCATCGCTGCGGCGGGACCGGCGATTTCCTGATGATGGAGGACGGTGGTCCGGCATGCCTCTCATGCGTTGGTCTCGGCGATCTCGTCTTTCTGCCCGCGGGCAACGCGCTGCTGTCGCGGCGGGCCAAGGCGAAGAGCAAGCGCCATGCGGTCGTGGTGCGCTTCAGCCGGACGCGTGGGCGATACGAGCGGCAGGGGCTGCTGGTCGAGCCGCAGGTGCTGGCCGAGCTGGGCAAGGACACCGCGTGAGCACGGCGCAGGACGCGCCGCCGATCGTCTCCATGATCCCGCCGTGCTACGATGCTCGTCCGGAGCGGGGCATCCGATGCGCCTGCTCCGGCGTTCTGCTGCGACAGGTGAGGCCGCAATGTTCGTCGACTTGCCCGGTGGCTGGCCGCATGATCCGAAACCGGAGCCGCCGAAGCGGCGGCTGTCGCCGCGGCGTGAAAGGCTGCTGCTCGTGCTGATCGGCTTCAACATGATGCTGCTTATGGTCGCACCTATCGGCGGTGCCACGCTGATCCACTGGCTGGTCGCCGCACTCTCGCGCTGACGCGGCGTGAGTCGCCGGGCTGTCGAGGCCGGCCTACACCTTCATGTCGATCACGGTCCGGCTCATCTCGTCGCTCGCCTTCAGCACTTTTGCATTCGCGGCAAAGCTGTATTTGGCGACGAGCTGACTGATCATCTCCTGCGCGAGATCGATATTGGGCGCCGCGACCAGGCCGTCCTTGTTGGCGAACGGCGCCGAGGGATCGTAGCTCGCTGTGGTCCCGGAGCCTGCGCGGGTGATGGTCGTCTGCGTGCCGCCGCCGGCGACGTCGCTCTGCACCAGATCGAGCGGCACATAGGCTTTCGGGGCGCCCGCCGGCAGCGTGCCGTCGGCATTGGGCAGCGCGCCGGTGCTCCGCGCATTGGCGACGTTCGAGGCGGACACCTCGAGGCGGCGCGAAGCCGCGTTCATGCCGGAGACTGCGATGGTTGCGGTGGGGCTCATGGGGCGCTTGCCGACGACGACGATCCCCGCAGCTAAGCCCTGCGCGTGCCAAGCAAGCGTCAACATCGGCCGCGACATTCGATCGTTCGCGGCAAGGTTTCGTTGACCATCGGCCGGTCGCCAGCGGCGGCCGACGACGCTCAGGACGCGCTGTTCTGATCGTCACGCAGCAGCGCCAGGGCGCCCGCCGCGTCGTCCGCGGCGGAGACGAGCACATATTCGCCGCGCGCCGCGCGGACGCCGCCGGTGACGACGACCGCCCGCTTCGGGCACAGGCCGAAGCAGCTCGTCATGACGACGCGCGCGGGCTTCTCGCGGGGGCCACTGCCGCGCTCACGCTCTGATGTCAGCGCATGCTTGATCGCCTTCTTGGTGGCCTTGGGGTCATCGCTGCGCTTCAGGCATTTGCGGCAGACGAGCACCGGGGCGGCGCGGTTGGGGCGGACGAGGGGAGGGACAGCCATGCCTCCCAGCTAAGCGGCCTCCCGAGACGCCGCATCCCTCATGGATGGGGAGCCGTCGTGCGGCCGGCGAGGTTCCGGGGCCAGCGCGCCGGTCGTTGCGCCGCAACCTGCCGAGGTTGGGCTATTGCCCATGGTCCGAGCATATGATCTGGTCTGGGCGAGGCCGCTGCGCCCGCCTGGGGATGGCGGCGGGCTTCGGTTCCCGGCGCCGCAGCCGCCATGCCATAGTGCTGGCCGATCCGCGTCGAGCCTCTGCTTGGCCGGGGTAGCAGCGACTGGAAGGAGACCGCGCGGCGTCATGGCGGGCAGCGACAGCGACAAATCACGGCTGGACGACGCCGCCCGCGCCGGCTGGCTGTATTTCATCGCCGGCCACACCCAGGACGAGATCGCCCGGATGCTGCAGGTGTCGCGCGCCTCGGCGCAGCGGCTGGTGTCGCTGTGCCTCGCCGAGCGACTGATCACCTTCCGGCTCGAGCACCCCATCGCGTCCTGCATGGCGCTCGCCGCCCAGCTCAAGGAGCGGTTTGCGCTGGTGCATTGCGAGGTGGTGCCGACCGACCCGGCTGCGCCCACCGGGTCTGCAGGAATCGCCGAACGCTGCGCCAACCTGCTGGAGACGACGTTGCGAGCCGAGACGCCGGTCATCATCGCGCTCGGAACGGGGCGGGCGGTGCGGGCCGCGGTCGAGCGCGTCACGCCGATCGACCGCCCCGAGCACCAGATCGTCTCGCTGGTCGGCAACATCCTGGCCGACGGCTCGGCGAGCTTCTTCGACACCGTCGGCCGGCTCGCCGACCGCACCGGTGCGCGGCATTATCCGATGCCGCTTCCGTTCCTGATGGGCACCGAGGACGAGCGCGACCGCATGGTCCGGCTCGATGCCATTGCCAAGGTCAAGGCGGTGGCCGACAAGGCCGATCTCAAGCTGGTCGGCATCGGCCAGATGGACCAGAAGGCGCAGATGCATGTCGACGGCTTCGTCACCCGCGACGAGCTCACCGAGATGATGCGGCTCGGCGCCATCGGCGAGATCACCGGCTGGGCCTATGACGCCAAGGGCAAGCTGATCGCCGGCGGCACCAACCGCAGGCTCACCAGCATTCCACCCGAGGTGCCGGCGCGCGCCATGACCATCGCGGCGGCGCTCGGTCCGGCGAAGGTCCCGGCGATCCGCGCTGCGCTCAAGGGGCGGCTGATCAACGGCCTGATCACCGACGAGGCCACGGCGCGCGCCGTCCTGGCGTGACAGCCTTAGGCCTGCGCCGCTGCTGGCCTCTGCGGCAACGGCGCGGCTCTTTCAATCCAAGGTCATTTTCTTGCCGCGCCGCACAACCTGTGGGCGCCGACGCATGCTTGACAAAGTCTGACCGGTGTTGTGAACATCAGCTCAGCCCGTGAGCATATGTTCACGCATCGCGGGATTGAGGGAGGACACCGTGAAGACCATCTTCACTCGGACGAGCATGCTTTGCGCGCTGGCAGGCGCTGCGCTCCTGACCGCGCCCGTCATGGCCGAGACCAGCCTGACCATCGCCACCGTCAACAATGGCGACATGATCCGGATGCAGGGCCTGACCAGCGAATTCACCAAGGCCAATCCCGACATCTCCGTGAAATGGGTGACCCTGGAAGAGAACGTGCTGCGCCAGCGCGTCACCACCGACATCGCCACCAAGGGCGGCCAGTTCGACATCCTCACCATCGGCACCTACGAGGTGCCGATCTGGGCCAAGAAGAACTGGCTGGTGCCGCTCGACAAGCTCGGCGCCGACTACGACGCGAACGACATCCTGCCCAAGATCAAGGATGCGGTCTCCGTCGACGGCAAGCTCTACGCCGCGCCGTTCTACGGCGAGAGCTCGATGGTGATGTACCGCACCGACCTGTTCGACAAGGCCGGGCTGAAGATGCCGGAGAGCCCGACCTGGGACTTCGTCATCGATGCCGCCAAGAAGCTCACCGACAAGCAGGGCGGCGTGTTCGGCATCTGCCTGCGCGGCAAGGCCGGCTGGGGCGAGAACATGGCGTTCCTGACCGCGATGTCGAACTCGTTCGGCGCGCGCTGGTTCGACGAGAAATGGCAGCCGCAGTTCAACACGCCGGAATGGAAGAAGACGCTGTCGACCTATGTCGACCTGATGAAGGAGGCCGGCCCTCCCGGCGCCAGCTCGAATGGCTTCAACGAGAACCTGGCGCTGTTCAACTCCGGCAAATGCGCGATGTGGATCGATGCCACCGTGGCGGCCTCGTTCGTGACCAACCCGAAGGAGTCGAAGGTCGCCGACAAGGTCGGCTTCGCGCTGGCGCCGAACACCGGCCTCGGCAAGAACGCCAATTGGCTATGGGCGTGGAGCCTCGCGGTGCCCGCCGGCTCGCAGAAGGTCGAGGCGGCGGAGAAGTTCATCGCCTGGGCGACCAGCAAGGACTATCTCAAGCTCGTCGCCTCCAAGGACGGCTGGGCCAACGTGCCGCCGGGCACGCGCACCTCGCTCTACAAGAACGAGGAGTATCTGAAGGTCGCGCCGTTCGCCAAGCTGACCCTCGCCTCGATCGATGCCGCCGATCCGAACAAGCCGACCGTGAAGCCGGTGCCGTATGTCGGCGTGCAATACGCCGCCATCCCTGAATTCCAGGGCATCGGCACCGCAGTCGGACAGCAGTTCTCGGCTGCGCTGGCCGGCTCGATGACGGTCGACGCGGCGCTCCCGGCGGCGCAATCATCCACCGAACGCGAGATGAAGCGCGCCGGCTACATCAAATAGGCGCGCCACGTCCATCAGCTCGAAGCCAAAACTCCTCCCGAGCTGATCACTGGCGGCCATCCCTCCCCACAGGGATGGCCGCATTTTTTCTCTGCTCGAACGCGACATGCGAGGCCCGTAGGGTAGGCAAAGCGAAGCGTGCCCACCGCCGGGCCGCGAACCGTGAAGACGGTGGGCACGGCGCTCCGCGCCTTTGCCCACCCTACGACTAGCCATCAGCTCGTCATTGCGAGGAGCCGAAGGCGACGAAGCAATCCAGAGTCCCGCCCGTGTTATGGATTGCTTCGCTTCGCTCGCAATGACGGCAATATCTGTCGAGCGAACAAGGAACGGCGGTCATGGCCACCAGACAGACGCAAATCCTCGCCCGCGCGCTGATGTCGCCCGCGGTCATCCTGCTGTTCATCTGGATGATCGTGCCGCTGGCGCTGACAGTCTATTTCTCCACGCTGCATTACAGCCTGCTCGATCCCGGCTCCGAGCGCTTCGTCGGCCTCGAAAACTTCGAATATTTCCTCACCGACCCCGCCTTCCTCGCCTCGCTGCAGAACACGCTGGTCCTGGTCGGCTCGGTGCTGCTGCTGACGATCGGTCTCGGCATTCCCCTGGCGCTGCTGCTCGACCAGCCGGTGATCGGGCGCAACATCATCCGCCTGATGGTGATCGCGCCGTTCTTCGTGATGCCGACCGTCAGCGCGCTGGTGTGGAAGAACCTGCTGATGCATCCGGTGTCCGGCCTGTTCGCGTGGATCCCGACATCGCTCGGGATGACGCCGATCGACTGGTTCACCGATGCGCCGCTGCTCGCGGTCATCTTCATCGTCGCCTGGCAGTGGCTGCCATTCGCGACCCTGATCCTGCTGACCGCGCTACAGTCGCTCGACGAGGAGCAGAAGGAGGCCGCCGAGATGGACGGCGCCGGCGCGGTGTCGCGCTTCATTTATCTCACGGTGCCGCACCTGGCGCGCCCGATCACGGTGGTGATCCTGATCGAGACCATCTTCCTGCTCACGGTGTTCGCGGAGATCTTCGTCACCACCGGCGGCGGACCGGGCCTGCAGACCACCAACATCGCCTTCCTGGTCTATTCTCAGGCGCTGATCCAGTTCGATGTCGGCACCGCCTCGGCCGGCGGCCTGGTCGCCGTGGTCATCGCCAACATCGTCGCCTTCTTCCTGGTCCGCATCGTCGGCCGCAATCTGGAGGCGTAACACCATGGCGCGCAAGGTCACCGGACGTCATGTCGCAATCTCCACCGTGGCCGCATGGCTCGCCGGGTTCGTGATCTTCTTCCCCATCCTGTGGATGGTGCTGGCGAGTTTCAAGACCGAGCTGGAGGCGTTCGCGACGCCGCCGTCGTTCCTGTTCTTCCACTGGACAACCGAAAACTACGCCACGGTGCAGGAGCGCAGCGACTATCTGCACCACGCGCTGAACTCGCTGATCATCGCCGGCGGCTCGACCTTGATCGCGATGCTGATCGCCATTCCCGCGGCGTGGTCGATGGCGTTTGCGCCGACCAAGCGCACCAAGGACATCCTGCTCTGGATGCTCTCGACCAAGATGATGCCGCCGGTCGGCGTGCTCGTGCCGATCTACCTGATCTACAAGAACTTCGGTCTGCTCGACACCCGCACCGGGCTGGTCTTCATCCTCTGCCTCGGCAACCTGCCGATCGTGATCTGGATGCTGTTCACCTACTTCAAGGAGATCCCGAAGGACATCCTGGAAGCGGCGCGGATGGACGGCGCCACGATCGGGCGCGAGCTGATCTACGTGCTGACGCCGATGGCGATCCCAGGCCTCGCCTCGACGCTGCTGCTCAATCTCATCCTCGCCTGGAACGAGGCGTTCTGGACCTTGAACCTGTCGACCCTGAATGCGGCGCCGCTGACGACCTTCATCGCCTCCTATTCGAGCCCGGAAGGCCTGTTCTGGGCGCGGTTGTCGGCGGCCTCCACGCTCGCGATCGCGCCGATCCTGATCATCGGCTGGTTCAGCCAGAAGCAGCTCGTGCGCGGGCTGACCTTCGGCGCAGTGAAGTAACGAAAGGCTGGGACCATGGGACGGATCACGCTGGAAGGTGTGCAGAAATCGTTCGGGCCGGTCCACATCATCAAGGGCGCCGATCTCGACATCCCCGACGGCGCCTTCGTGGTGTTCGTCGGCCCCTCCGGCTGCGGCAAGACCACGCTGCTGCGGCTGATCGCAGGACTGGAGGACGTCTCGGGCGGCCGCATCCTGATCGACGGCAACAACGTCGTCGACGTGCCGCCGGCCAAGCGCGGCCTGTCGATGGTGTTCCAATCCTACGCGCTCTACCCGCATATGAGCGTGCGCGGCAACATCGCTTTCGGCTTGAAGATGGCCGGGCTGCCCAAGGCCGAGATCAACCAGAAGGTCGAGGCGGCCGCCGCGACCTTGAACCTCACGCCCTATCTCGACCGCAAGCCGCGCGAGCTCTCGGGCGGCCAGCGCCAGCGCGTCGCGATCGGCCGCGCCATCGTGCGCGAGCCCAAGGCGTTCCTGTTCGACGAGCCGCTGTCCAATCTCGATGCCGCGCTGCGGGTGCAGATGCGGCTCGAGGTGACGCGGCTGCAGAAGCAGCTCGGCACCACGGCGATCTACGTTACGCATGACCAGGTCGAGGCCATGACGATGGCTGACAAGATCGTGGTGCTCAATGCCGGCCGCATCGAGCAATACGGCTCGCCGATCGAGCTGTACCAGCGGCCGGCCAACCTTTTCGTCGCCGGCTTCATCGGCTCGCCGAAGATGAACCTCATCACCGGCGCGGAAGCGGACAAACACCATGCGACCACGATCGGCGTGCGGCCCGAGCATGTCGCGGTCGTCGATGACGGGCACGGTTGGCAGGGCAAGGTCGTGATCGCCGAGCATCTCGGCAGCGACACCTTTCTCTATGTCGATGCCGGCGCGCTCGGCACGCTCACGGTGCGCGTCGTCGGCGAAAAGCGCCTCGGTGCTGGCGACGCCGTGACGCTGCGGCCGGAGCCGAACCGGATCTACCGCTTCGATGCCAATGGCAATTCGATCTTCGCATGAGAGGTGACGTCCCCTCCGGGCGTCAACGACAACAACGGACGACGACGATGTATCTCGAAAAATTCAAACTGAACGGCAAGACCGCGTTGGTCACCGGCGGCGGGCAGGGCATTGGCCTTGCCTGCGTCGAGGCGCTGGCGGAGGCGGGCGCGCATGTCGTGATCGCCGATCGCGACGCCAAGGCGGCAGCGGACGGGCAGGCGGCGATGAAGGCCAAGGGCTATGACACCGAGACCGCGCTGATGGACGTCACCAACTCGGCTCAAGTCAACGAGGTGGCCGACGATCTGGTCGCGCGCTACGGCGGCCTCGACATCCTCGTCAACAACGCCGGCATCGCGCGCAGCGAGACGCCGGCCGAGACCGTCACCGACGAGCACTGGCTCAACGTGCTCGACGTCAACCTCAACGGCACCTTCTGGTGCTGCCGCGCCTTCGGCAAGCACATGCTGGCGGCGAAGAGCGGCACGATCGTCAATATCGGCTCGATGTCCGGCTTCATTGTCAACAAGCCGCAGGAGCAGTGCTTCTACAACGCCTCCAAGGCCGCAGTGCATCATCTGACCAAGTCGTTGGCGGCCGAATGGGGCGCGCGCGGCATCCGGGTCAACGCGGTCGCGCCGACCTATATCGAGACGCCGCTGAATGCCTTCGTGAAGAGCAATCCGCGCATGTACGACGCCTGGATCGGCGGAACCCCGATGGGCCGCATGGGGCAGGTCGAGGAGATCGCGTCAGTCGTCCTGTTCCTGGCCTCGGAAGCGGCAAGTTTGATGACCGGCAGCGTCGTCGTTGTCGATGGCGGCTACACTTGCTGGTAAGCTCGCGTCAAAATTTGACGGGAGCGAAACATGCGGCAGGCGTTCATCGGTGTCGATGTCGGCACAACCAGCACGCGCGCCGGGATTTTCGACTGTAACGGCCGCCTGCTTGCCGCGGCGCGGCATCCGATCCAGACCTGGCACGAGGCCGGCGACGTCGTCGAGCAGTCGTCCGACGACATCTGGCGTGCCTGCTGCGCCTCGGTCAAAGCCGCGCTGGCGGAAGCGGCGATCGCGCCGGAGCTGATCAAGGGCGTCGGCTTCGATGCCACCTGCTCGCTGGTGGCGCTGGACCCATCGGGTGCTCCCGTCACTGTCAGCAGCTCCGGCGCGTCCGCCCGCAACGTCATCGTCTGGATGGATCATCGCGCGCTGATGGAGGCGCGCGACATCAATGCGACCAGAGACGAGGTGCTGCGCTATGTCGGCGGTTCGATCTCACCGGAAATGCAGATGCCGAAGCTGCTGTGGCTGAAGCGGCACCTGCGCAAGAGTTTCGATGCAGCAGGCCACTTCTTCGATCTCGCCGACTTCCTGACCTGGCGTGCGTCAGGCTCTTTGGCGCGCTCGATGTGCACCGTCACCTGCAAATGGAATTATCTCGCGCATGAGACGCGCTGGAGCGCGGCCTACTTTCGCCGCATCGGGCTGGAGGATTTCGTCGCAGAAGATTTCGCGCGGATCGGCACCGAGATCGTTGCGCCTGGCACGCCGCTCGGCCGTGGGCTGTCGCAGGACGCGGCCGAAGAACTCGGACTGGTTGCAGGCACACCGGTCGGCGCGGCGCTGATTGATGCCCACGCCGGCGGCATCGGCGCGATCGGCGGCCGCGCGGCTGAGCGCGGCGAGGTCGATGTTTGCGAGCGCCTCGCCTATATCATGGGGACCTCGGCCTGCATCATGGCGACGACGCGCGCTCCGTCCTTCGTGCCCGGCGTATGGGGACCGTACTATCAGGGCATGGTGCCGGAGTTCTGGCTCAACGAGGGTGGCCAGTCCGCTGCGGGGGCTGCGATCGATCACCTGCTGCGCTCGCACCCGGCGTTTGCCGAGGCCACGGCCGCCGCGCGTGCCGAAGGGCTCGACGTCATCAGCTTTCTGGAGAAGCGGATCATGGCGCGAGTGCCGAATGCCGGCGCCGCTGCGCTGCTGGCGCGGGATCTCCACATCCTCCCTGAGTTTCTCGGCAACCGTTCGCCCTATGCCGATCCCGACTCGCGCGCCGTCATCGCCGGCCTCGATCTCGATACCGAAATCTCAGCGATGGAGCGGCTGTTCGTCGCGGGATTGTGCGGGCTCGCCTATGGCTTGGCCGACGTGATCGACGCCTTCGCCGCCAACGGCGTCAGCAGCCGGACGCTGGTCATGGCCGGCGGCGCCTCGCGCAGTCCGCTGGTGCGCCAGATCATGGCGGACACGACGGGGTTGACGGTGGCCTTGCCCGGCACCCAGGAGCCCGTGCTGCTCGGCGCGGCCATGCTCGGCGCGGTGGCGAGCGGCGGCTTTCGCTCGATCGGCGAAACGATGGCGTCGATGTCCTCGCTCGGCCGCCTCAGCGATCCGACCGAGCCGGGCATCGCGGCCTTCCATCGCCGCAAGCGCCGCATCCACGGCCTGCTGCGGACGCTTGATCGCGAGAGCCGTTCCGTGATGCATGGGGTCCATGGGGAGGCATGACCATGATCCTGAGCTGCGGCGATGCGCTGATTGATTTCGTCCCGGCCAGATCGGCCGATGGCCGCGATGCCTTGCGGCCGGTGGTCGGCGGCTCGTGCCTGAACGTCGCCGTCGGCGTGGCGCGGCTCGGTGCGCCCACGGGCTTTGTCGGCGGCATCTCGACCGACCTGTTCGGCACCATGATCGCGGCGCATGCGCAAGGCTCGAACGTCGATCTCGGCTACGCGACCCGCAGCCCTGACCAGACCACGCTCGCTTTCGTGCGCCATGTCGGCAGCGAGGCGCAGTATGCCTTCTACGACGCCGAGACCGCCGCGCGGAAATGGACGTTCCGGCCGGGCAGCATCCCCTTTGCCGACATTGATGCCATCCATGTCGGCTCGACGACGCTGATCCACGATCTCGGCGCCGCGCAGACCCGTGCGCTGATCGCCGCCACGCAGGGCGCGGTGACGATCTCCTTCGACCCGAACTGCCGCCCGAATCTGGTGACTGATAAGGCCGGCTATCGCGCTGACATGGATGGGTTTGCCGCAAGCGCCGACCTGATCAAGATGTCGGATGTCGATTTCGACTATCTGCATGGCCACGACGATTACGCTGCGCGGGCCGACGCGCTGCTGGCGCGCGGCACCGGCCTGGTCGTCGTCACGCGGGGTCCCAAGGGGGCGCTCGGCTGGCATGCGCAAGCCGGCGCGGTCGAAGTCGCGGTCCCCCAGGTCGAGGTGGTCGATACGATCGGGGCCGGCGACACATTCCAGGCGGGGCTCTTGTTCGCGCTGCGCAAGCTCGGCCGCATCGGCCGGGAGGCCCTGAGGGGATTGAGCCAGACCGAATTGCGCAAGGTGCTCGCCTTTGCCGGGGCGTGTGCGGCCGTCACCTGCACCCGCGAGGGCGCCGACCCGCCGCGCTGGGACGACATGGCTGCAACCTGGGATCGCCTGGGCTGAAGCACCCCATTGCACTCGTCATTGGGAACTGGTTGGCTGTTCCCTCGTCATATGTGAGTACCGGGAGACGGAGCGCGATCGCGAGACGCCCCTGTCCGGGCCGCGGAATTCTTGACGCGACAACGAGTTGCAGGGAGGAGAACCATGGCACCCGCCGCACGGACCGAGCCGCTGTCTCGTCACGCGCTGGCCTTCGTGTTGGCCGGCGGACGCGGCAGCCGGCTGCTGGAGCTGACCGACCGGCGCGCCAAGCCCGCCGTCTATTTCGGCGGCAAGTCGCGCATCATCGATTTCGCGCTGTCGAACGCCGTGAACTCCGGCATCCGTCGCATCGCGGTGGCGACGCAGTACAAGGCGCACAGCCTGATCCGGCATCTGCAGATGGGCTGGAACTTCTTCCGTCCCGAGCGTAACGAGAGCTTCGACATCCTGCCAGCCAGCCAGCGCGTTTCGGAGACGATGTGGTACGTCGGAACGGCCGACGCCGTGTACCAGAACATCGACATCCTCGAGACCTACAACACGAAATACATCGTCGTGCTGGCCGGCGATCACATCTACAAGATGGACTACGAGCTGATGCTGCAGCAGCATGTCGACCAGCGCGCCGACGTCACCGTCGGCTGCCTGGAGATGCCGCGCGAGGAATCCTCAGGCTTCGGCGTCATGCACATCAATGAGGACGACACGATCCGCGACTTCATCGAGAAGCCGGCCGATCCGCCGCCGATGCCGGGCAAGCCCGACAGGTCGCTCGCGAGCATGGGCATCTATGTGTTCGACGCAAAGTTCCTGTTCGAGGAGCTGAAGCGCGACGCCGCGGACCCGAATTCCAACCATGATTTCGGCCGCGACATCATTCCCTACATCGTCAGGAACGGCCGCGCCGTGGCGCACCAGTTCTCGCGCTCCTGTGTCCGCGCCGCCCACGATCAGGGCAGCTACTGGCGCGACGTTGGAACGGTGGACGCCTATTGGGCGGCCAATCTGGATCTGACGGACGTCGTGCCCGAGCTCGATCTCTACGATCGCTCCTGGCCGCTCTGGACCTATTCGGAGATCACGCCGCCGGCCAAGTTCGTCCATGACACGGATGGCCGTCGCGGCGAGGCGACGTGCTCGCTGGTGTCCGGGGGCTGCATCGTCTCCGGTGCCCAGGTGCAGCGCTCGCTGCTGTTCACCGGCGCTCATCTGCATTCCTATGCCAAGCTGCAGAACGCGGTGCTGCTGCCCTACGTCAACGTCGCGCGCCATGCGCGCCTCACCAACGTGGTGGTCGATCGCGGCGTGCAGATTCCGGAGGGGCTCGTGGTCGGCGAGGATCCGGAGTTCGACGCCAAGCGGTTCAGGACAACGGAGAACGGCGTGACCTTGATTACCCAGCCGATGATCGATGGGCTCAATTCATGACGCCACTGCGCGTTCTGTCGGTTGCCTCCGAGGTCTATCCCATCGTCAAGACGGGCGGCCTCGCCGATGTCGTCGGCGCCTTGCCGTGGGCGCTGATGGCGGAGGACGTCGAGGTCCGCACGCTGATCCCGGGTTACCCCGCAGTCATGACCGCGCTGGAGCAGGCCAGCGAGATCAGCTCGCTGCCGAACTTCTTCGGCGGCAATGCCCGGCTGCTCGGCGGCAGTCATGGTGCGCTCGATCTGTTCGTGCTCGATGCGCCGCATCTCTATGACCGCGAGGGCAACCCGTATCTGGGACCCGACGGCAAGGACTGGCCGGACAATGCGTTCCGCTTCGCGGCGCTGGCGCGAGCGGCGTCCTATATCGGCCTCGGCGCGGTGCCGGCCTTCGTGCCCGACATCGTCCACGGCCACGACTGGCAGGCCGGGCTCGTGCCGGCCTATCTGCTCTACAGCCACCGGCCGCATCCGGGCACGGTCATGACCGTGCATAATCTCGCCTTCCAGGGCCGCTTTCCGCGTCACTTCCTGCCGCCGCTCGGCCTGCCGCCGGAATCCTTCTCGATCTACGGCCTCGAATATTACGGCGACATCAGCTTCCTCAAGGCGGGACTGCAATTCGCCGACAAGATCACGACGGTGTCGCCGACCTACGCCCGGGAGATCCAGAGCGACGAGCAGGGCATGGGCCTCGGCGGCCTGCTGCGCCAGCGCGCGTCCGACCTCGTCGGCATCCTCAACGGCATCGATACGGCCGTGTGGGATCCCGGCAGCGATTCGGCCATCCCATCGCCTTTCGGCATCGAGCGGATCGAGGCGCGGGCACCGAACAAGGCGGCGCTGCAGACCCGCATGGGCCTGCAGGTCGCGCCGGAGACGTTCCTGCTCGGTGTCGTCAGCCGGCTGACGTCGCAGAAGGGATTGGACCTGCTGCTATCCTGCCTGCCGACCTTGACCGGTAGCGGGATTCAGCTGGCCCTGCTTGGCGACGGCGAGGCCGAACTGCGCGACGCATTCCGCGCAGCCGCCGCGCACCATCCAGGGCAGATCGGCGTCGTCATCGGCTATGACGAGAGCCTGGCGCACCTCATTCAGGCCGGCTGCGACGCGCTGGTCGTGCCGTCGCGGTTCGAGCCGTGCGGCCTGACGCAGCTCTGCGCCCTGCGCTATGGCGCGCTGCCGATCGTCACCGCCGTGGGCGGCCTCGCCGACACCGTCATCGACGAGACCGAGGCCGGCGTCGCCGCAACGGGGTTCAAGTGCGCCTCCGTGACGGCGGAGGCGCTCGATCAGACCCTGCGCCGTGCCGCTGCGGCCTTCTACGCCTCGCGCAGCAACGCCGCGAACTGGACCCGCATGCAGCTCAATGCGATGCTGACCGACGTGTCGTGGCGGCACCGCGCCGGCCGTTATGCCGAACTCTACCGGCAGATCGTCGCGCAGCGGCGGCCGGCGGGTTGAAGGACGACTGCGTTACGACCACCGTCATTCCGGGGCAAGGCCGCGGGCCTTGAACCCGGAATCTCGATGTTGTCTTGCGTCCGTTCCTGAAATCTCGGGATTCCGGTTTCAATCGTCAACGTGTTGCCGCTTCGCGGCTGCGCATTGACGATTGCCCCGGAATGACGGTGACATCGCGCTCCTTGTTGACGCAGTGCCAGCGGTCGCGGGGCTTGCAGCCCAGCCCAGCGCGCACCTCATGCCGATCCCGCTGGACGCCCAGAGGCGTGCAGCGGATAGTCCCGCCAGCTCCGATCAATATCCCCGCGCGAGACCTCATGACCGATACCCAGCCTTCCTCCGACTCCTTCGACCTGATCATCCGCGGCGGCACCGTCATCGACGGCACGCGCGCGCCACGTTTCGAGGCCGATGTCGGCATCAAGGACGGTCGCATCGTCGCCTTCGGCGAGCTTGGTGGCCGCAAGGCTGCACGCGTCATCGACGCCACCGGCCACATCGTTGCGCCGGGCTTCATCGACTCCCACACCCATGACGACAGCGCGGTGCTGGTCGATCCCGACATGATCTGCAAAGTCTCGCAGGGCGTGACCTCCGTCGTGACCGGCAATTGCGGCGTCAGCATCGCGCCGCTGAAGCCGGGCTCGCCGCGGCCGATGCCGCTCGGCCTGCTGTCGCCCGGCGACGGTCGGGTCGCAGAGTACGCCTCGTTTGCGGACTACGTGGCTGCACTGCGCGCGGCACCGGCCGCCGTCAACGTTGCGCCGATGGTCGGCCACACCGCGCTGCGCGCCTCGGTCGTGAGCGACCTCGGCCGGGCCGCGACCGACGCGGAGATCGCCGAGATGCGGGCTCATGTGCAGGAGGCGCTCGACGCCGGCGCCATCGGCGTCTCGACCGGGACGTTCTATCCGCCGGCGGAGGCGGCGCCGACCGAGGAGATCATCGAGATCTGCCGGCCGCTCACCGGCAGCGGCGGCGTCTACGCGACGCACATGCGCAACGAGGCGAACGACGTGATCAAGTCGCTGGAGGAGAGCTTTGCCATCGGCAAGACGCTCGACGTTCAGGTCGTGATCTCGCATCACAAGGTGGTGGGCCCGGCCAATTTCGGCCGCACCAAGGAGACGCTGCCGCTGATCACGAAGGCGATGAGCTGCCAATGCGTCGCGCTGGACTGCTACCCCTACAACGCCTCGTCGACCATGCTGCACACCGATCCGGCCAAGCTGCAGGTCAGGGTCGTTGTCGCGGCCTCCGGGCCGCATCCCGAAGTGGCGGGTCGCGATCTCGCCGACATCGCCGCCGGCTGGGGCGTCGACCGGCTCGAAGCGGCAAAGCGGCTGCAGCCGGCGTCGGCGATCTACTTCGCGATGGATGAGGCCGACGTGCAGACCATCCTCGCCTTCGAGCCGACCATGATCGGCTCCGACGGCCTGCCGTTCGGCGAGCGTCCGCATCCGCGGCTCTGGGGCACGTTCCCGCGCGTGCTCGGCTATTACTGCCGCGAGCTCGAGCTGTTCTCGCTGGAAACCGCGGTCTGGAAGATGAGCGGGCTGACCGCGCAGAATTTCGGCATCAAGGGACGCGGCACGATCGCGATCGGCAACCACGCCGACATCACGATCTTCGATGCGGCCAGCGTGCGTGATAGCGCGACCTATGATGACCCCTGCGTGCCGGCCGCCGGCATCGAGGCCGTCATCGTCAACGGCGCGCTGACCTGGTGGCAGGGGGCGCACCAGAAGGCGCATGCGGGGCAGGTGATCACGCGCGCATCATTGCAGTGATCTAGCTAGATCGTGAACGGGCGCTGGCTGTCGTACTCACGATCTTCCTTGCCGATCCTGTAATGGTTCGGCGATTGCGTCGGCAGCATCTTGCGCTGAATCTGAAGGTGGAAATCGTTGTAATTGCCCTTGAATTGACCGTTCGCCCAGACCAGCAGCAGCGCCGCGGTGAAGACGCTGTTGATGGCGCCATCGAATGACACCTGATTGTCCTGGCAGCCCGAGATCAGACGGATGCTGGCCTTGGCGACATCGCTCGACTCCGCACCCGGCCCGCCCTTCGCGGCCCGGCCGATGGCTTCATAAAATGCGCGGTTCTGCTCATAAGTACGGAGGGCGATATCCTGCGGCAAGAACTTGGGCGCATAGCTGATCCCTTTCGTCGCGGCCCTGCCGGCCACGGCGATATCCAAATTCCCGGCGAAGCCGGCGGCCTGCGCCATCTCGTAGTAGCTCACCTTGGCCACAGTGCCGCTATGGCAGGAATCGGAGAGAATCAGAACGCGAACGCCATCGGCGATCGCGCCGTACACGCGATAGAGTTCATCATCGATCATCTGTCCGTCATAGAGGCACCAGGTCTCATCGAGTGCGTCGATCTCGTCACCGTCGAGGTCCTGAACCTGACTGCCGTGGCCCGAATAGGTGAGCAGCAGAATGTCTCCGCTGTTCAAGTCGCGGGCGGCCATCGTCAGCATGTCAGTCACGGCGCCGCGCGTGGCCTGCTCGCTGAGCAGAATGCCGGTCCGATAGCCCGCCGTCTTCGCAATCGCCTCCATCGCGCGCGCATCATTCTCACAGGCGTTCAGCTTGCCGTCCCACCCAGCATAGTGCTTCGGGTCCAGCCGATTGAGACCGATATGCAGCGAAATGCCCTTGGCCATTTCTGTCCCCCTGATGTCTCGGCTCGCAAACATCAAGCCGGCGGTTCGAGCCGATTGCCGCTTTCCGTGACCACCCAGGCGCAGACCGCGCAGATCGCATCGCCGTAGTCGCCGTGCCAACGGCAGTTCGCGCGGATCGAACACCGCGGCAGCGCCACGGTCCACTCATTCGGCAGGAGCTCCAGCCCGTGCTCGTTCAGGATCTTGGCGACGCCACAGCGCTTGCCGTCCCACTTCCCGCAGCCGCGCGCGAGGCACGGCGACGAGAAGCGGAAGCGCTGTTCCGGCGGACGTCCCTGCCGGGCGATTGCGACGAAGGCGGCGTCGACCTCGAAGCGCTCGGGAATGAAATCGATCCGGCCCTCGGCATTGACGATGCCGAGCAGCGTGTTGCCGTCGGCGCAGCGCGAACTCGGGCACATCGGCACCGACTTCGGCTTCACGGATGCTGCATCGGACATCGCCTGAACGCCTCTCGATTCGCTCTCGCCTCGCCCGGCTTGCTTGGTCTGGACATCGCCGTGATCCGAACGTGTGCCGGGCATTCGACCGCACTCAGGGATTATCCAGCTTCGGTCGATAGACAGCTCCGTAAATTTGGGAGCCAGGTCCCGCTCCGAACGCCTTGATCTGCGACAGCGGCGTCGCAACCATGTCGCCGCGCGTATCGAGCTTTGCGATTTCGGCCGTCACCGCCTTCTGAATGGCTTGCTCGATCTCAGACTTCAACTGGTCGGAGAGCGGAGCGCCATCGATCTGAGCGACGAAGCGCTCCATCTCCGGCGCCGGCGCCGCCTTGGCGCCTCCACGCTTCGCAATCTCAGCGTCCAAAGCGGCCAGCGCAGCGACAAGATCACCCTGGACGCCGACGATCTGGCGCGCATGGTCGCGCAACGACACCAGATCGTCGATGGATGCGGGCCCTTTGACGGCCGCCGCCAACGCGTTGCCAATGGCAACGCCATAGACCATGATTGCTCCACCGGCGAAGGATGCGATTCCGCCAGCTGTACTCTTCTCGGTCATGATGTCCCCCTCCAAACCTTCAAGGCGCTGACTGAAGATCGATCGTGGCGATCAGACCCGCAGTGGCGCCGCCGTGCGTTCCCCCGAACGATTGGATTTGAGACAACGCCGTGATCTTCAGGTCGCCGCCGCTATCGTGAGCGGCAATGGCAGCCTTCACCGCATTATTGACGGCCTGCTCGATGCTCTGTCTCGCCTGTGGCTCGATCGGAAGGCCGGTGATCTGCACGGTGAAGCGTTCGGATGGCACGACCTCGGCAGGCGCCGCGCCCTTGGCGGCCGCCTGTCCGCCGCGCTTGACGATTTCCTCGTCGAGCGCGTTCACCGCAGAAACCAGATCGCCTTGAGCGTCGACGATTGCCTTCGCGTGCGAGCGCAATGTGACCAACTCATCCAGAGTGATACCGCCACTTGCGAGCGCATTGCCGATCGCAAGGCCGTACAGAGGCACCACTCCGCCTGGAACGCCTTCCTTCGCCAAATTCGCCTCCCTCGTCCTCTATACAATCTAAGGTTAGTATTTTACGATACCAATCGTCAACGATGTCGCGGCAAATTTCATGTTCTCTCGTGTACCCCACGCCGATACCGAGATGCCGGTCCGATCAATCCCTTCCGGCGGCTTGCCTACCGCTCAACCGCGCTATGTGGTCTGGGAGATCACGCTTCTCTGCAACCTGAAGTGCAGCCATTGCGGGTCCCGGGCCGGCGCACCTCGCAATGACGAGCTGACCACCGCGGAATGCATCGCTCTGATTGGCGAACTTGCGCGCGCTGGCACCAAGGAGATCGTTCTGATCGGCGGCGAAGCTTACCTCCGCCCCGATTGGCTAGTCCTCGTCGAGGAGATCACTCGTAACGGCATTGTCTGCGGCCTGCAGACCGGCGCCCGGGCACTCACGGAAACGAAGATCGAAGCAGCCGCGCGCGCCGGACTCAAGACCGTCGGCGTTTCCATCGACGGCCCGGCCGCTACACATGATCGGCTCCGCGGTATCAAGGGCAGCCACGGCCAAGCGGTGGCCGCGCTCCGGAACGCGCGAAAGCATGGGCTGATGGCGACCGCCAACTCGCAGGTCAATCGTCTTACCCTGGGGGGCCTGCGCGACATTTTCGATACGATCGTCGACGCCGGGGCCTCCGCCTGGCAGATTCAGCTCACCGTGCCCATGGGCAATGCGGCCGATGCTCCATCCTTGCTGCTGCAGCCCTTCGATCTCGCTGCGCTGATGCCGGAGCTGTTTGCACTGTTCGAAGAGGGCCTCGATCGCGGCCTGCAGCTTATGCCCGGTAACAACATCGGGTATTTTGGTCCATACGAAGCGGCTTGGCGCAGTACCTCCGGACGATTCGAATACTACGGCGGCTGCCAGGCCGGACGGGCTGGCCTGGGAATCGAGGCTGACGGCGCCATCAAGGGCTGCCCGTCGCTCCCCACGGCCGCCTATGTCGGCGGCAATATCCGCGATCGATCATTTACCGACATCTGGAACGACAGCGCCGAACTGCGTTTCATGCGCGATCTCGACGAGAGCCGCGGGCGCCGCTGGGGGTTCTGCGCCAAGTGCTACTATGGTCCGATTTGCCGCGCCGGGTGCAGTTGGACCGCGCACGTGCTGTCGGGACGGCCTGGCAACAATCCGTTCTGCCACTACCGGGTATTGCGGCTGGCCGAACGCGGCTGGCGCGAGGTGATCGTGCAGCGGACGAGGCCATCGGGACGACAGCCGTTCGACCATGGCTGCTTCGACATCATGATCGAGGACGCCCACGGCGGCCGATACGGCCAGGAAGCGTACGCGAGCGACGAGTTCCAGGATCTCGCGCCTGACGCTGCGGCGAGGCTGGACCAGCTGCTGCTCTGCGAGTCCTGCAAGCACTTCTTCTATCAGGGAGAGCCGGAATGCCCGCATTGCCGCGCAGGCGCGGACGCAACGAACAGTGCCGATGATCACGTGCGGGTCGTGCAACGCGTCATGCAGCACCACAACGAGATCGAACAAATACTGCGCCGTATCGCGGCGCCCGCCGGACCGAAGGGCGCCTCCGCAGGTTGAGCGGAGTCGTTCTTCGGTGCCTACGGCCGCGGGAAGGCGCTGGCGAAAGTCGTCTGGTCCAATCAAACCCAACCGAGGAGAGTATCCCATGAATGCAAATGAAGACGTCAGAGCCGCGTTGGCGAACATTCCCGTGTCCTGGCTGCACATGCCGGCTTTGGCGTTCGCGGAAGCAGGAGCAGCGGGCGCGAAGGAATTCGGGCCGAAGATCGCGCCCGCCGTGCTGGCGCTCGGCGCTGCAGCCGCAGGAGCGATCGTCGGCGGTGGCCTGCAACTCACGCATCAATACCTTCACGACCGCAAAGCCGGACCTGTATCGTATCAGGGCATCGACAAGGTGATCTGCACGGCGACCTTCGCCGAGATCGAAGCAGCCGCAACGCGCATCTACCAGGAGTGCGCCCAGGCCAAGGACGGCAATACGCTGCAGCAGATCATCGATACTGCGGCAGGCGCGAAGTTCGTTCCGGCGCTGGTGCCCGTTGCCGGAGCGGCGGCGGCCTTCATTGCCGGTGTCTATGCCGGTGCTGCGGCGGCACGTCACTGATCAACAGTGAAACTGATCAACGCTGAAGGTGGGCGCGCGGCTTGCCCGTGCGCCGGTTTCACAGGTGCGGCATCGCATGATGCCGACCGAGTCGATTGGCGGCTTTGGCCCCCCGGGCATCGTGGACGGTGTGTGCGCCAGACCCGCCGCGACCAGCGGCGGCAAACCGTTCCGGTCGCAGCATAGCTCAGCGGAATGGCGATAGGCCCTTCTGAGTTTTCTTACTTCGTTCGTCCATTTAAGCCTTTGGCGGATTTGCCGAGTTCAAAATGCCCGCCCCGCGGCGTGCGGTGGCCTATCCATCCAATTGGCGATCCAATTTGGCGTCGGCACCAGCATGGACAGGCGTAGCCTGGATCGCTAGCTAAGCCGCTGCAGCCATCGCGCGCGCGAATTCCGGATAGCATTCGGCGAGCTCGTCGAGGATCCGGCCGCGGATCAGCTCGACCGTCGCCCGGTCCGGCGCGGGCGTCGGCGGCACGATCTCCGGCACCGCATAATCGAATCCGGTACGATCGCGCACGTCCTCTGCCGAGTAGCCGGGATGCACCGTGCGCAGCCGGAAGCCGCCGCGCTCGCGGTCGAAATCGAACAGCGCCAGATTGGTCAGCAGCGCATGCGGTCCGCCGCGGCGCCTCACCTCCGGCGTGGTCGCCGCGGCGCTGACGAAATCCACCTTCGGCACCAGCACGCGCGGCGAATGCTCCTCGCGAAACAGGATCACCCGCGGAATGAGATGGTAGAGATAGGCCGAGCCGAACGAGCCCGGCCAACGCACATCCATCCGCGGATAGTCGCCGGTGCCGACCAGGTTGATGTTGCCGGCGCCGTCGATCTGGCCGCCGCCGAGAAAGAACGCGTCGACGCGGCCCTGCGCGGCGCAGTCGAACAGCTCGACGCCGCCATTGGTGAAGAAATTGTGCCGGCTCGAGCCGAGGATCGAGATGCGGACAGGCGGCTTGCCCTGTTGCGCGTTGCGTGCGCGCAGCAGCATCGCGCCGGCCGCCGGGATCGGCGACGAGGCGCCGACGGCGACATGGCGGATGCCATCGAGCAGGTCGGCGATGACGGTGATCAGCAGTTCTTTGCGTGCGCGCTCGTCGTGCATGGTCATGCCACCTCCTTGCTGCGGGTCAGGAAGGCGGCGAGATAGGTGCGAAAGCCCTCGTCGGTGCGCGCCATCGCGGCGTAGCGCGAAAGCTCGGCGCCATCGGTCTCGTACTCGTCCCACAGCGGCAGCGGCCAGGCCCCGTTCTCGGCGACTGCGATCGCATCGACATAGAGCGTCGGCAGCACGCCGGCGGCGGAGTCCTCGGTCGCCATCAAATCGCGATCGACGATACGCTCGACGGTGACCAGCGTGCGCTTCGCCGCATAGGCCATCGTCGCCAGCTCACGGTAGCGGCCGATGCGGACATTGCCGAAGCGGTCGGCCTCGGGGGCATGAAACAGCGCCACGTCGGGCGTGATCGCCGGCACCACGACCACCTTGCCGGGCTCGCCGACCGGACTGTCGATCACCTTCCAATCGGGGCGGACCTGCAGCAGATCGCTGCCGATGATGCCGGCGATCGGCATGAACGGCACGCCCTTCTGCCCGGCCAGCAGGCCGGCATGGATCGCAGGGCAGGTGGCATCGCGCAGGCGGATGCTGCCGTCGCGCACGGCCGCGACGAAGCGCGGTGCGCCGCCGGCCTCGCCGAGCGAGACGGCGCTGGTTTCCACCACCGCGGCCACGCCGGCGCCGATCAGCAGATCGGCCTGGAGGCCCGATATCGGCACGCAGACGAGATGCAGCCCGGTGAGGCCGGCCTCGATCATCGCTGCCGTCGCCGCCATCGAGACGCCGGCACGGTCGACCGGGATCGCGATCGATTGCCCCGGTGCGATGGATGCGACGAGCACCTCCAGGCCGACCATCTCCGTCATCGGCGTATCCTCCCGTTGTTGCTTTGCCGCGCAGTGTAGCGATGCCTCGCGGACCTGTCAGTGCTCGTATGCGACCGTCGAGCCGCGGATGATGAGCTCCGGCGCCAGGACGATGTGGTCGGTCGCTGCCTCGCGCCCGGCAAGGCGGTCGAGCAGCAGCCGCGCCGCGGCTTCCCCCATGTCGCGCTGGGCGATCCGCACCGTGGTCAGCGGCGGCGCGACCATGTCGACGAACGGCATGTCGTTGTGGCCGACCACGGAGATATCACCGGGGCAGGTCAGGCCGCGCGCGGCGAGCGCGTCATAGACGCCGAGCGCCAGCAGATCATTGGCGGCGACGATTGCGGTTGGGCGCGTCCGCCGCGCGAGCAGGCGCAGCGCAGCCTCGCGACCCGCCGCACGCGTATAAGTTTCGACGGCTTCGACCGGCGTATGGCGGGCCGACAGTCCCGCAGCCCTGATGCTGGCCTCGAAGCCGGCGCGGCGGCGTGCGCCGGTCGAGATGTGCTGCGGGCCCGCGACGTGACCGATGCGCCGGTGGCCGAGCGCGACGAGATGCTGGACGGCGAGACGCATGCCGGCGGCGTCGTCGCTTGCTGCCGAGGGCAGGAGTCCGGCGGCGTCGACGCGATTGACAAGCACCACCGGCAGCGCTGCATCCAGGCAGTGCTTCACGACGTCGTCACGCAAACTCACCGTCGCCAGTACCAGACCGTCGACGCCGCGCGCGATCAGCCGGTCGACGAGATCCCGCTCCGACCCCTCTGTGCCGGCGTCGGCCACGATCGTCGCATAGCCCTGCGCGTGGAGATGATCGGCGATGCCGGACAGCATCGGCGGAAAGCCGGGGTCGGCGATATCCGGCGCGAGCACGCCGATCAGGCCGCTGCGTCCGGTGCGCAGGCCCTTGGCGGCCATGTTCAGCCGGTAGCCGAGCGCGTTGGCTGCGGCCTGGATCTTGTCCGCGACATCGGCAGCGACGAGGTGCTTCATCGCCGGGCTGAGCGCGCGCGAGACCGTCGAGGGATGCACACCGCAACGGGCGGCGACGTCCTTGATCGTCGGGCGCGAGGACGACGCATGCAGGCCTGCTGCCGGTCGCAATGTCCGTTTCATTCCCAGCCTCTGATGTCGCCGCGCAACGACGTTTTGATCATGCTATACCTTGACACGCTTTGCGTGTATGCAATAAATTCGGCTTTGCAATCGATTGCAATAGAACAATGGGAAACGTCCACATGACAGCGAGCGCGCTGAAGCCGCATCTGGTCAGCCCGGAGCATCTCGATCCGCATTGGCGCTGGGGGCGGGCGATTCCGTCGCATGGCCATGTCTCGGTGGATTTCGAGCGCCGCGTCGATTTCGACAGGTTGCGGCGCTACCGGCTGGCGCGGGCGCGCGCGGCGCTGAAGGCGTCGGGCTATGGTGCGCTGCTGCTGTTCGACGTCAACAACATTCGCTACGTGTCCGGCACCAAGATCGGCGAATGGGAGCGCGACAAGCTGTGCCGTTTCGCGCTGCTGGCCGGCGACGGCGAGCCGATCGTGTGGGATTTCGGCTCGGCGGCCGTCCACCATCGTCTGTTCTGTGACTGGCTGGCGCCGGAGAATTGCCGCGCCGGCATGCTCGGGATGCGCGGCACCGTGCCGCCGGCCGTCGGGCTGATGAAGGCGCATGCCGAGGAGGTCATGAGCCTTTTGCGCGCCGCAGGCGTTGCCGACATGCCTGTCGGCGTCGACCTTGCGGAAACGGCGATGTTCTTCGAGCTGCAGAAGGCCGGCATGAAGGTGGTCGATGGCCAGCAGGTCATGCTGGACGCGCGCGAGATCAAGAACATCGACGAGATCATGCTGCTCAACCAGGCCGCGGCCATGGTCGACGGCGTCTATCATTCGATCTACGAGCACCTGAAGCCGGGCGTGCGTGAGAACGACATCGTCGCGCTTGCCAACAAGATGCTCTACGAGATGGGCTCCGACGACGTCGAGGCGATCAACGCCATCTCCGGTGAGCGCTGCAATCCGCATCCGCACAATTTCACCGACCGCATCCTGCGTCCGGGCGACCAGGCGTTCTTCGACATCCTGCAGTCCTATCAGGGCTACCGGACCTGCTACTACCGCACTTTCAACGTCGGCCGCGCCACGCCGGCGCAGCACGACGCCTACAAGCAGTGCCGCGAATGGCTCGACAATGCGATCGCGCTGATCAAGCCGGGCGTCTCGACCGACACCGTGGCCAAGGTCTGGCCTAAGGCCGAGGAGTTCGGCTTTCCCTCGGAGATGGCGGCCTTCGGCCTGCAGTTCGGCCACGGCCTCGGGCTCGCGCTGCATGAGCGCCCGATCATCTCGCGGCTGGTCTCGCTGGACAATCCGATGGAGATCAAGACCGGCATGGTGTTCGCGCTTGAGACCTACTGTCCGGCGACCGACGGCTTCTCGGCTGCGCGTATCGAGGAGGAGGTGGTGGTCACCGACAAGGGCTGTCAGGTGATCACGCTGTTCCCGGCCGAGGAATTGCCGATCGCCAACCGCTACTGAGCGAAGCAGGTCAAAGGGAGTGACGCAAATGGCAGCGACGCATTCGCTCGGCTGGATCGGCATGGGGCGCATGGGCTATCCGATGGCTGAGCGCCTGCTCAAGGCCGGCCACAAGGTGTCGATCTTCAATCGCACCCGCGCCAAGGCCGAGCCGCTGGCGGCGAAAGGGGGCGTCATCGTCGATCATCCCCGCGATCTCGCCGCGTGCGACATCGTGTTCACGATGGTGTCGACGGGCAAGGATCTCGAGCAGGTCTATTTCGGCGACAACGGCCTGGTGGCCGCCGGTTCTGGATCGCGTCCCCGGATCCTGGTGGACTGCTCCTCGATCGGCATCGAGCAGTCGGAGGCGATTGCCGCCAAGCTCGTTCGACTGGGCTGTGAGTTCGTGCGGGCGCCGGTGTCCGGCAACGGCAAATGCGTCAAGGCCGGCAAGCTGTCGTCGGTGGTCTCGGGCCCCAAGGCCGCGTTCGAGGTCATCGAACCGTATCTGGCGAAGATCGCCGTCTCCGGCGTGTCCTATGTCGGCGAGGGCGAGCTCGCGCGCATCTGCAAGATCGCGCACAACGTGTTCCTCGGCGTCGTGATCCAGAACCTGGCCGAGATCACCATCCTGGCGCAGAAGGCCGGCGTGCCGCGCCATGCCTTCCTGAACTTCATGAACGCCAGCGTCATGGGGTCGACCTTCACCAGGTACAAGAGCAACGCGCTGGTCAATCTCGACTGGACCACGACCTTCACGCCGCCGCTGCTGCGCAAGGATCTCGATCTCGGCCTGTCGGCGGCGCGCCAGCTCGACGTCGCGATGCCGGTGACGGCCGCGACGCGCGAGGCATTGCAGGCCCATGTCGGCGCCGCCTCGCTGCAACCGGATCCCGCCGGCTATCTGGAGAAGGACTTTGCGGCGCTGCTGGAGACCGTCGCGCTCGCGGCGGGTCTCAAGCTGCAGCCCGAGAACGTGCCGATGCCGACGGGATTGGAGACGGAGGGATAACGTCCGTCAAACCGTCAGCGCCCGCCAGCGCGTGTCGCGCGCGGAGGGGCGGCGGTGCAGGCGGGCATCGAGCAGGTCGCGTGCCTGGGCCAGCGCGCCGCTGCGGATCAGCGCCAGGATGTAGGTGTCCTCGATCACCTCGCGCTGCGCGTGGCTGCCGCCGATGCGGGGGAGATCGCCGATGACGGGCGCAAGCTCGCGCGCGCATCCGCGCCAATTGTCATCGGCGAACGCACGCAGCGCCCGCAACATGTGCGGCACGATGCGCCCGGCCGGCAGTCTGCCCTCGGCCTGCCGCCGCTCGATCGCGGCAAGGCGTCCCTTGAGCGCGGCGCTGTCATGCGTCGCTGCCGCGATCATCACCAGATGCATCTCGGCGAAGGCGAGGGTCGAACCCGTGAAGCGCGTGCTCGCATAGGCCGCCGTGTCGGCCCATGCGTTGGGCGGCACCGGTTGCTCGTCAGCCATCAGCCGCCACAGCAGCGAGGCGCAGTCGGACAGGGTGTTGAGCGGCGGCGCCGAGTCCATCGTCGGCACCAGCACGTCGGTATAGACCGCCAGCGCCTTGTCGGCATCGCCCCGGTCCAGCGCGCCGATCGCCTGGTGCCAGCAGATATGACCGTGCAGCATCCCGGTGCGGTCATAGTCGCCGATCCACCCCGCGACGAGCGCATCGGCCTCGTCCACCGCGCCGTCCTCGAACATCGCATGCAGCAGCGCATGCACGGCATAGGCGTTGTGCCGGCGCAGCGCGAAGCTGCGCTCGGTGACGACGCGGCCCTTCGCCAACTCGCCGGCCTCGGTCAGGGCCCAGCCATGGTTGGACATGAACCACCAGTCCTCGCCATAATCAGCGGCGAAGCGGTCGCAGAGGTCGCGGCGGGCGGCATCGTGATCGGCGCGGCCGGAGAAGGCGAGCAGGCCGAAAGCGCCGAGCGGGAGCGCCATGATCATGGCGTCCCGCGGCCAGTTCGCCAGATGCGCCAGGGTCGATGTCAGCGCGTCAGTGCCGCGTCCCTCGATGGCGAGCACCAGGGTCGCGACATGGCTCTGCTCGCGCGGGGTGCCGCGCTTGGCAGCGAGGTCGCGGGCCCGTGCGATGGTCTGCAGCGCCGCCTCGCGCTGCATGTAGATCGCGTGGATGCGGGCACGCGCCGCGTGCGCCAGCGCGAACTCCGGATCGAGCATGATCGCCCGCTCGAACGCGTCAGTGGCCCCGGGCCAGAATGCGAGCAGCAGATCCATGCCGTCGCGATAGGCTGCGGCCGCGTCAGTGGAGGCGGTCGACAGCGGCAGGCCGTAGCGATCCTCCTCCATCTCTCAGCCCACCCGCGGCCTGCGGCCCTCGATCGGATAGGCCGGATCGTTGTAGCCGGGCGTCGAGGCGTGGCCGGTCACGACCAGCCGGTCGATCAGCGCCTCGTCGTCGGCGGCAAAGGGATAGTCGAGCGCGCGGATGTAGTCGTCCCATTGCGCCTCGGTGCGCGGACCCGCGATCACGGAGCTGATGAAGGCGGAGTTGAGCACCCAGGACACGGCGAACTGTCCCGGCGTGAAGCCCTTCGTCTCGGCGTGACGCTTGATCTCCTGCGCCAGCTTCAACGATTCGGGCCGCCACTCGGTCTGCATCATTCGCGTATCGTTGCGGCCGGCGCGGGTGTCCGTGTCCGGCGGTGCATCGGGGCTGTACTTTCCGGTGAGCACGCCGCGCGCCAGCGGGCTGTAGGGCACGACGCCGAGGCCGTAATAGCCGCAGGCCGGCAGGTGCTCGACCTCGGGCATCCGGTTCATCGCATTGTAGTAGGGCTGGCTGACGATGGGGCGGTCGATGCCGACTGCGTCGCAGAGATTGCAGATCTCGGCGAGCCGCCAGGCGCGGTAATTGGAGACGCCGAAATAGCGGATCTTGCCGGCACGCATGAGATCGCCGATCGCGCGCACGGTTTCCTCCAGCGGAGTCGCGTGATCCTCCTTGTGCAGGTAGTAGATGTCGATGTGACCGGTGCCGAGCCGCCGCAGGCTTTCGTCGGCAGCCTGCAGCACCCAGCGCCGCGACAGGCCGGCGCGGTTGGGATCGTCGCCCATCGGATTGGCGAGCTTGGTCGCGACGATCCAGCGGTCGCGCTCGCGCGCGATGGCGCGGCCGACCACCTCCTCGGAAGCGCCCTTGTTGTAGGCATCCGCGGTGTCGATGAAGTTGATGCCGGCGTCGCGCGCTTTGGCGATGATGCGGGCGGATGTCGGCTCGTCGGTGGGACCGCCGAACATCATCGTCCCCAGGCAGATCGGCGACACCTTCAGGCCGGAACGGCCGAGCTGGCGATATTGCATTCTTGCCTCATTTCAAACCGTCACCACCGCGGGCGAAGGGGATACGATAACTCTCTCAGCGCGTCATTGCGAGCGCAGCGACGCAATCCAGGGCCGGGTCGGGACTCTGGATTGCTTCGTCGCTGCGCTCCTCGCAATGACGGAGAGGCGAGAGCACGGCTCACTCGCTCTTCAGAATCTTGAACACGCCCGAGGCCATCGCGATCACGCGATGACCGGCCATGACCTCCGTGGTGATGAACACCAGGCTGCGGGTGATCCGCACCACATGCGGCCGCGACACCAGGGTCTCGCCGATCTTGCCGGACTCGACGAAATGCGTGTCGAACTGGATCGTCGCCATGTGCTCCTTGCCCGCGGCGTAGCGGGCCGTCATGCCGCAACTGCGGTCGGCCAGCGTCATGATCACGCCGCCCTGAACCAGGCCGCGGCGGTTGTGGTGCTTGTCCTCGGTGACGATGGCGTACTCGTGGACACCGCCGACGACCCGCTGCCACAGCGGGCCGATCAGATGCAGGAAACCGGAGGTGTCGACGATCTCCCAGCCGTCGGACGTCATCCTGGCCGCGGCTGATTTCGTCATCGCTGAAGACCTTTCCCGTTGTGGCCCGAGCCGGCCTGGAGGTCGTTTCATCTGTCGCCGGCCTGGTGTAGTCAAGCTGCATGCCGATGCCGTTCGACGATGCCACGAGGCGGAAAATCGTAAGCTGCTGTGCCGGTTTCGTGCGGTTGGAGGCGGCTGCGGCGGCGGCCTCGCTGAAGCGCGCGGCGGTGGTGATCGCGCTGGCCCCGCACCACGAGACCGGCGACACGGCGCTGCTGCTCACTCTGCGTGCTGCAGGGCTGCGCAGCCATGGCGGGCAATGGGCGCTGCCGGGCGGACGCTGCGACGCCGGCGAAACGACGGTCGAGGCCGCGCTGCGCGAGCTCGCAGAGGAGCTCGGGCTGATCCTGGCGCCGGATGCGGTGCTGGGCCTGCTCGACGACTATCCGACACGGTCGGGCTATCTGATTACCCCCGTCGTCGTATGGGCGGCCAATGGCCGCACGCTGCGGCCGAATCCGGACGAGGTCGCCTCGGTGCACCGGATCGGCCTCGACGCGATCACGGCGGATGACGCGTTCGATTTCACTGCGATCCCCGAGAGCACGCGGCGCGTCATCCGTTTTCACGCCCGCGAGGGTCTCATTCACGCGCCCACCGCAGCGCTGATCTATCAGTTCCGCGAGGTCCTGTCCGGCCGCGACACCCGGGTGCACGAGCTGGAGCAGCCGGTGTTCGCCTGGAAGTAGCCGCCGTTTCGGCTACAAGGGCGGCATGCTGCATCAGCCGATTCGCACCCTTGCCCTGATTCTCGCCTGCGCCGTTTCCGGCGCGCCGCCTTTGCTGGCCGCGGAACCCGGCTCACCGGTCGCGCCGCGCGAAGCTTTGGCGCAGATGGCATCGCCGGCTGCGATTGCGGAGTATCGGCGCAAACTCGCCGAATATCAGCAGGCGCGGGCGGAGTTTGACCAGGAGGCGGGCGCCTATTGGAAGGCGATCGCCGACAAGCGCCGTGCGCGCAATGCCAAGCGCCGCGACCGCCAGCCGATCGGGCTCGACGACTATGTGTTGGAGCAGCCGCCGGTCTACACGGGGCCGAAGCGGCCGGTGAACCCCGAGCCGGAACCTGAGGGCGAGCCGCGCGAGCGCAAGTACATCCCTGTGGTCGCCGACCTCGTGAAGGCGGCACAGGAGCATTTCCAATGGTCGCCGCAGCGCCCCACCAACGACATCGATTTCAAGCGCGCCTATGCGCGCTTCGCCGCGGCGTCGGGGCTGACGCGCGAGCAGGCGGTGCGCGTCTATGCCTTCGAGACCGGCGGCAACGGCAAGCATGACTCGCAATCGGGCTTCAAGGGCAACCGCGCGATCTCGACGGCGATTGGCTACAATCAGCTCTTGACCACCAACAGTGTCGAGCTGCTGGCAGAGCAGGGCCCGCTGTTCATCCGCCTGCTCGGCGAACGCGTGGCGCAGACGTCCGGCCCGGCGCGGGGCGCGATGGAGCACAAGCTCGCGGTCCTGAAGAAGATGGTCGCGATTGCGCGCTCCGTGCCGGACGACTGGTCGGCGCATGAGAAGATCGGCAATACGCCGCAGGGCTGGGCCATGCATGCGATGGTGCTCGACATCGACGTCGGGCCGATGCTGCAGACCCACAAGCTCTTGACCTCGGTGCTGTTCGCGCGCGCCAAGGGCTACACCCGGCCGCTTTCGGCGGCCGAGCTCGAGATGATGAATCTCACCGGGGACGGCACCGGCTTCGACATGGTGACGATGCCGCTCGAGATGCGCGATCAGGTTCCGACCGCTAACTTCTTCCAGCGCGGCGGCTACGAGCGCAATCCGGTCGCCGTTCGCCACAACACCGTGGCGAAGCTGCTTGCGGTGACGGATGCCAGGATGGACTCGCTCAGCGGCCTGCCCGGCGCCAAGGAGCTGGCGGCGGCGTTCTGAGGCTGCGCTCGCTCGCCTTCACTCATCCGCGCCGAACGAGAAGCTGCCGTCGCCGTCGAGATAGGGGGCCGTCCGCATGTAGAGCTGACCGTTCTGGCCTACGAAGAACAGCGTGCCCTTCGGCACCTTCTTGGCGCCCTTGAGCAGCATGTCGGCGTTCTTGGTGCCCATCTTGTAGGCGAGCGTCTTGCCATCCTTGCCATAGGCGTAGCCCATGTCGGGCTTCAGCTCCCACGGCTCCGGCGGTGCCGCGCGCGCCGCGCTGGTCAGTGCGCCCAGCGCACCGAGGGCGATAAGGGCTTTCAGAACCGGGCTCTTCATGTCCTCCTCCAATCGATGTTATCTCGAACAAATCACGAACGCCGAGGCGGCGTCAACGTCGCCCCGTCGCAGCGCAGTGATCGTTGGCGGATTTTAAATTCGCCGATCTCGCGATTATCCTGCAGCGTGGTTTAGAAACATAGGCCAAGAAAACACTTTGGGGATGATTCGGATGAGCCTCGTCACGAAGATCGGTTGGGTTGCGGCGTTGTCGCTGGTGACGTTGGCATCCGCCCGGGCCGACGACTTCAAGCTGTCCAACAACCAACGCATCGCCTGCAGCCGCGGTCTCTCCGCCGGCAAGCTCAATACGGCCGTCTGCAAGTCCTACGCCTACCTCTTCAACGTGAAGACCTCGGAATATTTCCGCTGCCAGGTCTCACTGTCGCTGACCCGGGACAACAAGGAGGTCATCAACGTCCAGACCGACGGCGGCTGTACCAGGAAGCCGCGCGTGTTCGACACCGATTCCAAATACGAGTTCGACGCCACCGAGACCGAGCCGGCGAACACCAACTCCTTCTTCGGCAATGGCGGCTACTCGATCTGGGTGGCGGATGCGACCCAGCAGAAGGTTCGCGGCTGCATCACGATCTCGTCCGGGCTCGGCTCGGACATCTCCAAATGCCTCGACATGACGTTCCAATGATCGGTGGCCTCGCGAGGGAGGCGGCCCGCCGCATTGGGCTGCACCTGCGGTTCAAGCTGGTGATACTGTCAATGTAAGATTGAACGCGGGGCGCATCGGTCCCGGCCTCGCGCCGTGGGAGCGGGAGCGGCTGGTGCGCCAGTCTTTCGGATGGGTTGACCCAGCGCCCGCAGCCGTCCAATTTGCGGCAAAATCAATGGGAGGATCCATGCGTTTCTCGACATTCTCTGGCGCTGCAACCGGTTTCATTCTGGCAGCCGCCTGCCTGCTCGCGGCGCCAGCGGCGCAGGCGCAGAGTTTCATCAACGTGCTCACCGGCGGCACGTCGGGCGTCTACTACCCGCTCGGTGTCGCGATCGGGAAGATCTACGGCGACAAGATCCCCAATGTGAAGACCCAGGTGCAGGCGACCAAGGCCTCGGTCGAGAACCTGATCCTGCTGCAGCAGGGACGCGGCGAGCTCGCCTTCGCGCTCGGCGACTCCCTGAAAGCCGCCTGGAACGGCGAGGAGGAGGCCGGCTTCAAGTCCAAGCTGGACAAGCTGCGCACGATCGGCGCGATCTATCCGAACTACATCCAGATCGTCGCGACGGCCGAGTCCGGCATCAAGACGCTGGCGGATCTCAAGGGCAAGAGCCTGTCGGTCGGCGCGCCGAAGTCCGGCACCGAGCTCAACTCGCGCGCGATCCTCGCCGCCGCCGGCATGAGCTACAAGGATCTCGGCAAGGTGGAGTATCTGCCCTTCGCCGAATCCGTCGACCTGATGAAGAACCGGCAGCTCGGCGCCACCTTGCAGTCGGCTGGCCTCGGCGTCGCTTCGTTGAAGGATCTGTCGACCTCGTCGCCGATCACGGTGGTGTCGGTGCCGAAGGAGGTCGTCGACAAGATCGGTGCGCCGTTCGTGGCGGCGATCATCCCGGCCAACACCTATACCGGTCAGGACAAGGACGTGCCGACCGCGGCTGTGATCAATTATCTCGTCACCAGCTCGGCGGTATCAGACGATCTCGCCTATCAGATGACCAAGCTGATCTTCGATTCGCTGCCGGAGCTCGCCAATGCGCATGCCGCCGGCAAGGAGATCAAGCTGGAGACAGCGGCGCAGGACAGCCCGGTGCCGCTGCATCCGGGCGCGATCCGCTACTACAAGGAAAAGGGCATCCTGAAATAAGGAGCTGCTCGCCCGGCCTTCCTTGCAGGCCGGATCATTCGCAACCGGCTGCGCGGGAAGCCCTCCGCGCAGTCTTGTCGTTCAGGTGATTGCGGCCATGGTCAGCAGCGCCTGATGGGCGCGTTGGGGGGATCATGACGATTGAAGCCGTGAACATGGAAACGCCGGTCAAGGTCGAGTTCGACAATTTCGAGCACGGCTTTCCGGAAGGCTTCGGCCCCGGCCGCTGGGGCTATCTCGCCTACGGCATCGGGCTCGCCTTTGCGATATTCCAGCTCTACGTCGCCGCCTTCAACTATCTGCCGAGCCAGGTCGTGCGCGGCGTCCATGTCGGCTTCCTGCTGCTGCTGACCTTCGGCCTGATCGGCAACTTCACCGCCAAGACCGACGCCGGGCGCATCGCCGGCTGGACCATCGGCGCCATCGGCTTCCTCTGCGGCCTCTATCAGTGGATCTTCTATGCGGATCTGATCGCGCGCGACGGCGATCCGACGCGCACCGATCTCGTGGTCGGAACCCTGCTGGCGGTACTGATCTTCGAGGGCACGCGCCGGCTGATGGGGCTCGCGCTGCCGCTGATGTGCGGCGCCTGCCTGCTGTACTGGTTCTTCGGCCAGTATCTGCCGGCGCCGCTCAACCATCGCGGCTATGATTTCGATCAGGTGATTACACACCTCTCCTTCGGCACCGAGGGCTTCTACGGCGTGCCGATCTACGTCTCGGCGACCTACATCTTCCTGTTCATCCTGTTCGGCTCGTTCCTCGAGCATGCCGGCATGATCCAGCTGTTCACCGACGTCTCGCTCGGCCTGTTCGGTCGCACCCGCGGCGGTCCGGCCAAGGTCGCGGTGTTCGCCTCCGGCATGATGGGCACGATCTCGGGCTCGGGCGTTGCCAACGTGGTGACCGTCGGCCAGTTCACGATTCCGCTGATGATCCGGTTCGGCTACCGCCGCGCCTTTGCGGCCGGCGTCGAGGCCACCGCGTCGATGGGCGGCCAGATCATGCCGCCTGTCATGGGCGCGGTCGCCTTCATCATGGCCGAGACGCTGGGAGTCGACTACTCGGTCATCGTCAAGGCGGCCGTGATCCCGGCCATCCTCTATTTCGCCTCGGCGTTCTGGATGGTGCATCTGGAGGCCGGCAAGCACGGCCTGACCGGCATGAAGCCGTCGGAGATCCCGAGCGCCTGGAAGGCGCTGGTGGTGCGCTGGTATCTCGTGCTGCCGCTCGCCGCGCTGGTCTACATGTTGTTCGAGGGCTTCACGCCGCTGTATGCGGGCTCGATGGGACTCGCGCTGACGGTGGCGCTGATCCTGGGCACCTCGATCACCATGGGCTTCTCCAACCAGGTGCTGCGTTACGTGTTCTGGATCGGGCTGGCGCTCGTCGTCGGCGCGCTGTCGCGCAACGGCCTGCAGATCGTGCCCGTCGCTTCCGTCGTCGTCGCGCTCATCGTCATCACCGGCTTCGTGCGCGGCGGCATGGGCACCTTGCACGCCTGCCGCGATTCTCTGGCTGAAAGTGCGAAGTCGGCGTTGACCGTCGGCATGGCCTGCGCGATCGTCGGCGTCATCATCGGCATGATGACGCAGACCGGCGTCGGCTCGATCTTCGGCAGCTGGGTGATCGGCCTCGGCAAGACCAGCCTGTTCGCGGCGCTGATCATGACCATGCTGCTGTCGATCCTGCTCGGCACCGGCATTCCGACCATCCCGACCTACATCATCACCGCGGCACTGGCGGCCCCTGCGCTCGCCAAGCTCGGCGTGCCGCTGATCGCGAGCCACATGTTCGCGTTCTACTACGGCATCATGGCGGACCTCTCGCCACCGGTGGCGCTGGCGGCGCTGGCGGCGGCGCCGATCGCCAAGGAGAATCCGGACAAGATCGGCTGGGAGGCGATGCGGATCGCGCTCGCCGGCTACGTCATTCCCTTCATCTTCGTCTACTCGCCGGCATTGATGCTGCAGGCCGGCGACCCGATGGAGGCGCAACTCGGCTTCATCGGCGCGGTGGCGTATGCCTCCGTCAAGGCGCTGATCTCGATCGGCCTGTTCGGCATGGTGGCGATCGGCTTCCTGTACGTGCGCATGACCCTGGTCGAGCGCCTGCTGGCGTTTGTCGCGTCGGTCTGCCTGCTCGGCGAATTTCCCTACAGTGACGTGCTGGGATTTGCCCTGGCGGTGGTGATCGTGGCGTGGCAGTGGCGGCAGCGGCCGCCGGCTGCTGTGGCGGCCTCCGCTTGAGCCTCTGCCTCGCGTCATCGGGTGTGGTGAAGGCGCTGACGCTCGCCGGCTTCACTTTGGCTTGGACCCACTCGGTCGAGAAGACCGCGTGGCAGGAGGATTGGCGCGTCACGGCCGATGGTCTCGAACTGGTGCAGGCGCGCGTCAAGGGCTCGGGCGCGGGCATGGAGCCGCCGCCGGAGGCGCGGCTGGTTGACGGCTGGTTCCAGTGGCAGACCCAGCGGGGGCCGCTGTCGCGGATCGTGCTCGCCAATTCCGGCGCGGCCGGCGAGTGGCGCATCTGTACAGAGGGGCAATGCCGGACGCTGTCGGACATCTTCGGCCATGACATCGGCGCAGCGACCATCACGATGAGCGCCTGTAGCGAATAACGAACGAACGACGGGAGAACGCGATGGATCGTCTCGAGGGTAAGGTGGCGCTGGTGGCCGGTGCGGGCTCGATCGGACCGGGCTGGGGCAATGGCAAGGCCACGGCCGTGATCTTTGCCCGGCACGGCGCCAAGGTGTTCTGCGTCGACCGCAACAAGGACGCCGCCGCGGAGACCGCCTCGATCATTTCAGGCGAAGGCGGGCAGGCCGAGGCGTTCACCGCCGATGTCTCGAAGGCCGCCGAGGTCGAGGCGATGGTGAAGGCTTGCGTTGCCGCCTATGGTCGCATCGACGTGCTCGACAACAATGTCGGCATTGCGGAGATGGGCAGCGTGGTCGATGTCGATGAAGCGGAATGGGACCGCGTGTTCGCGGTCAACCTGAAGAGCGCCTATCTCGCCATGAAGCACGTCATTCCGGTGATGATCGGGCAGGGCGGCGGATCCATCATCAACATCTCCTCGGTGGCCTCGATCCGCCAGGTCGGCATCTCCTATGTCAGCTACGGCGCCAGCAAGGCGGCGATGAACCAGATGACGCGCACGACAGCGGTCGAGTTCGCGCCGAAGCACGTCCGCGTCAATGCGATCCTGCCCGGGCTGATGAAGACGCCGATGGTCGAGCACTCCGCTGGGCTGGCTGCGAGCTACGCCAAGGGCGATGTCGAGGAGATGTGGCGCAAGCGCGATGCGCAGGTGCCGATGGGGCATATGGGCGATGCCTTCGACGTCGCCAATGCCGCGTTGTTCCTCGCCTCCGACGAGTCGCGCTATGTCACCGGCACCATGCTGGTGGTCGATGGCGGGCTGACCTGCAGGAGTTAGGTCTCGCCGCTCTCGTCATTGCGAGCGAAGCGACGTGTCCGCCGTAGCTCGAAGAGCGAGGGCGGAAGCAGTCCGGAGTCTCTCGGGAGCTCTGGATTGCTTCGTCGCCTTCGGCTCCTCGCAATGACGGTGGTGTGGAACGGCTTTGTCTTGTTGAGGGCTATTGCGCCATCGCCAGCATGCCGCCCGCGAATGCATGCCATGCCGAGGTCATGCTGATCGGCCAGTTCAGGAGCTTCACGGCGATCAGCGCCAGCCCGCCATAGACGTAGACCGGGTGGACACGTCCGAACGTGCGGCGGTCGTGGATGATGGCGACGACGAGCAGCAGGTAGGCGACGAAAGCCGGCGGGATCGTTACGAACACCGGCGGCGGGCCGAGCGGGCCGGGCGGCGCCAGGAATGTCAGGAACCAGCGCGCCACGGCGGCGTCGAGCAGCGAGATGCCGGCGAGCAGCATCAGCCGCTTGTGCGTTTCCGGCCGGCGCAGATGGACAACCGCGAGCGTAAAGACCACGGCAAAGAAGGCGATGCCGCTGAGCGGCACGATGGCAAAGGCGATGCCCTCATTGACCTGCCCCATTGCCGCAGAGCGCTTCATCGCCTCGATGGCAACGAGGAAGCCAAAGATCGTCATCGCCGTGGCGAGCGATACGCCGAAGATGCCGAGCGAGCGGTGCCGCGCCGTGCGTCCGGATGCGGCAAGCCAGCTCTGCAGCGCGAAATACAGAGTCCAGGTGAAGAACAGGAAGCCGTGGAAATGAATCACGGGCGCGCCGGAGAATGAGCCGCGGGCCAGTGGCAGCCAGTAGGTCGGTGCGAAGCCGATGATCGCAATGGCCATGCAGGCCAGAGCCATGTTGAAATAGAAATAGCGCGCAGGGGACGCAACGACGCCGCGTGCGCGCGAATTGTCGGTCAGAATAGTCATGCGGTTGTGTCTGCTGGGATCGCAACAGGTTCAAATGGCGACCGAAGGCATCGCCGGGGGCGCGCATCCACAACATCGCGAGGGGAATGCGCGGCACGACCACACGCATTTTTGTCGGGGCCGCAATCAGCTCGCGAGCGCCCGTTCGCAAGGGGCGCCTTCTGCAGGAAAGGACTGTCGCACCGCGGCTGCCGCTGTATAGTTGAAGTCGCCGCGGCGGCGGCTACGCCCGCGCCGTGCCGGATCGCCCACGACCTGAGAGAGCCATCTGCCTTGACCGCATCCGTCTCCTCATGGGCTGCAGCCGATCGCCGGGATGGGATGCTGCGCCTCGCTGCGCTTGTCGCGCTCGGATGGCTGGTCTCGACCCAGGCCCATGCGGTCGGCGCGGCCGAGCCCGGCAAGGAGCTGGCGGTGGATGCCGGTGCCTGTATGGCGGCCTCGGAGGCGCGCGATGGCGACAAGGTGCTCACCGAATGCGGCGCCGTGATCGACAATCCCAAGGCCGCGAGGGCCGATCGCATCAACGCGCTGATCGCGCGCGCCTCGATCTTCATCACCAGGGGTGAGATCGATCGCGCCATCGCCGATTACGGCGTGACCTTGCAGCTCAACCCGACGCTCGCCAGCATCTTCAATGCGCGCGGCGAACTGCATCGCAAGAAGGGCGACCGTCCGAAGGCGCTGGCCGATTTCGCCGCGGCGCTGCGGCTCAATCCGGATCACGCCAGCGCCCGCAGCAACTACCACGCGCTCGCAGTGGAGCTCGAGCGCCTGGGCGCGCAGATGGCCGTCGCGGGCAGGCCGAGCTTCAATTGCGCCATGGCGCGGCGCGCCGTGGAGAAAGCGATCTGCGCCGATCCGGAGCTCGCCAATCTCGATCGCGAGATCGACGGCGCGCAGGCCCGCGTCGTTCGCGAGGCGGCCGGCCCCGCCGCGGCGCGCGCCCTGCAGCGCGAGCAGGACGCGTTCATCGCGCGGCGCAACGCCGGCTTTGGCAAGCCCGGCTACGATCTCAAGAAGGCGATGCAGGACCGCCTGCGGCGGCTGAACGGCGTCGACGGCTATTGACCATCGGCGTGGCCGCTTGAACCGGGTTTCGTCCGGAGACGACAACGGGGGAGATCAGCATCTCAACCCGCAACAGTCGGAATTCGAGCCGAGTCCATGCCGATGCACGCTTTCATTCGTTCGATTTCATCCCGCTCGTCCTACCTCGCGCTGGGTCTTGCAGCCGGGCTTGTCCTTGGCCTCGGGGCCCGGCCAGCATTCGCCGCGGACCCCGAATGCGCTTTGGGCAGCAAGGCGCCCCCGTCCGAACTCATCGCCGCCTGCTCGACGGCAATCGAGCAGGCATCGGGTTCGCCGAAGGATCAATCCATCGCCCTGGTCGCCCGTGCCGACGCCCGTGCCCGCACCTCCAGCGGCCTGACCCAGGCCCTGAAGGATCTCGACCGTGCCATCGCGCTCGACGGCAAGAATGCGCGCGCCTATCGGCTGCGAGGCGACCTGATGCGCGAAGCCGGTGGCGATGCCGGCAAGGCGGCGGCCGATCTGAGCATGGCGATCTCGCTCGATCCGAATGACGCCGAAGCCTATGAGCTGCGTGGCGTTGTCCATACCGAGCAGCGCCGTCTTGATCGCGCTCTGGCCGACTACGACCAGGCGATCCGGCTGAAGCCCGACTACGCGCAGGCCTATGCCGACCGGGGCGTCGCCTTCTACCTGCGCGGCGACAATGAGAAGGCCGTGCGCGACTATGACGAGGCGATCCGGCTCGACCCGGAACGGCCGCGCACATTCACCAATCGTGCCGCGGCCTACAAGAAGCTCGGCCAGATGGACAAGGCGCTGGCCGATGACGACGAGGCGATCCGGCGCGATCCGAAGGTGTCGGAATATTACGACAATCGCGGCCTCACCTACGCCGCCATGAAGGAGTACGACAAGGCGATCGCCGATTATGACCAGGCGATCAGGATGGAGCAACGGGCAAATTTCTTCACCAATCGCGGCGATTCCCATCAGTTCAAGGACGAGCTCGGCGCGGCGCTCAGCGACTACGACGCGGCGCTGCGGCTCGATCCGAATTTCGCGCTCGCCTACAACAACCGTGCGGTGTTGTACAAGAAGATGGGTGAGCGCGCCAAGGCGCTGGCCGACTACGAGGCGGCGCTGCGGCTGGATCCCGGTAACGACAATGCCATTGCCGGCCGGCGCGTCATGCTGGCCGAGATCAAGAAGTTCGGCGCCGAGCCGCCGCGTCCGTTGAATGCGCCGTCGGAGCGAAGCGGTCCGTCGTTCGATTGCGCCACGGCCGTGCGCGAGGTCGAGAAGGTCATCTGTGCCGACCCGCAGCTCTCGGTGCTCGATCTCGGCATTTCCGAAAGCTACGCCCGGCGCTTGAAGTCCTCCCGCGGCCGCGCCGCTGCCGAGCTGCGCGGAACGCAGCGTGACTTCATCGCCGAGCGCAACGCCCGCTTCGGCAAGCCGGGCTACGACCTTCGTCTAGCCCTGCAGCGTCGCCTGGATACCCTCCGCGACGCAGCGCATTGATCCGGCCCGGAAAATGGCCCGGACGTCCGGCCCGCCTGATCTGGATCAATTCATGACGGCTTGAACTGTCGCTTTGTCCCGTGACAATAGTCGGGAATAAACACAGATCTTGGGGAAACGTCATGAGCGCTGCGAGCCGCTATCACGAGGTCCATGCACGGTCGCTGCAGGACCCCGAAGGGTTCTGGGCCGAGGCCGCCCGCGCGATCGATTGGATCGAGCCGGCCAAAAAGATCTTCGATCCGTCGATGGGCGCCTATGGCCGCTGGTTCACTGGGGCCGTCGTCAACACCTGCTACAACGCGCTCGATCGCCACGTCGCCGCCGGCCGCGGCGAGCAGTTGGCGCTGATTCACGATTCGCCGCTCACCAGCTCGGTCACCAAGCTCACCTATGCCGAGATGCTGAAGGAGGTGCAGACGCTCGCCGCGATCATGCAGGATTTCGGCGTCGGCAAGGGTGACCGCGTTATCCTCTACATGCCGATGGTGCCGGAAGCGATGGTCGCGATGCTCGCCTGCGCGCGCATCGGCGCGGTGCATTCGGTCGTATTCGGCGGCTTCGCGGCCAAGGAGCTCGCCACCCGCATCGACGATGCGACGCCAAAGCTCGTGCTATCGGCGAGCTGCGGCATCGAGCCCGGCCGCATCGTGCAATACAAGCCGCTGCTCGACCAGGCGATCGAGCTCGCCGACAACAGGCCCAAGGCCTGCATCATCCTGCAGCGTCCCGAGCATGTCTGCGAGCTCAAGCCCGGCCGCGATTACGACTGGGCCGCGCTGCGCAAGTCCGCGCTCGCCAATGGCAAGGCGGCGCCGTGCGTGCCCGTGCTGGCGACCGATCCGCTCTACATCCTCTACACGTCGGGCACGACCGGCAAGCCGAAGGGCGTGGTGCGCGACAATGGCGGGCACCTCGTCGCGCTCAAATGGTCAATGGAGAATCTCTATGGCATCAAGCCGGGCGAGGTGTGGTGGTGCGCCTCCGACATCGGCTGGGTGGTCGGCCACAGCTACATCATCTACGGCCCGCTGATCCATGGCGCGACGTCGGTGATGTATGAGGGCAAGCCGGTCGGCACGCCCGATGCCGGCGCGTTCTGGCGCGTCATCAGCGACCACAAGGCGGTGGCGCTGTTCACGGCGCCGACCGCGTTCCGCGCCATCCGCAAGGAAGATCCCGAAGGCACGTTGCTGCGCAAATACGATTTGTCACAGTTCCGCACGCTGTTCCTCGCCGGCGAGCGCGCCGACCCGCCGACCGTGGAATGGGCCGAGCAGCAATTGAAGGTGCCGGTCATCGACCACTGGTGGCAGACCGAGACCGGCTGGTGCATCGCCGGAAATCCGGCCGGCCTCGGCCTCTTGCCGGTCAAGCACGGCTCGCCGACGGTCCCGATGCCGGGCTACCAAGTCGACATCGTCGACGAGGCGGCGAGGCCAGTGCCCGCCAACACCATGGGCTCGATCGTGATCAAGCTGCCGATGCCGCCGGGCTGCCTGCCGACGCTGTGGCAGCAGGAGGATCGCTTCAAGGAGTCCTATCTCAGCGAGTTCCCCGGCTACTACAAGACCTCGGACGCCGGCTACAAGGACGAGGACGGCTACGTCTTCGTGATGGGCCGCACCGACGACATCATCAATGTCGCCGGCCACCGGCTCTCGACCGGCGGCATGGAGGAAATATTGGCCTCGCATCCCGATGTCGCGGAATGTGCCGTGCTCGGCATCAAGGATGCGATCAAGGGCGAGGTGCCGTGCGGCTTCATCGTGCTCAAGGCCGGTGTCTCGCGCAGCCCGTCGCAGATCGAAAAGGAGATCGTGGCGCTGGTGCGCGACAAGCTCGGACCGGTCGCTGCGTTCAAGCTCGCGATCACCGTCGGCCGCTTGCCGAAGACGCGCTCCGGCAAGATCCTGCGCGGCACGATCAAGAAGATCGCCGACGGCGAGCAATGGAGCATGCCGGCCACGATCGAGGATCCCAAGGTGCTCGAGGAAATCGGCGAGGCGCTGAAGAGCCGGGTCTGAAGCGGCGCCGCTGAACGTACCCCGGGCTTGACCCGGGCGCCCATTGTCGTCAAGCAACGGCCGAGACCAGCCCGATTGACGAGAATGGAACGTTCGATGCGACAGACCTCCGCCCGCCTGGCCTTGGTGCTGATGGCCGTATTTTCGCTCACGGCCTGCGCCTCCCGCAACCAGGGCCCTGCAGTGGCGCTCGGCAATGACGATGACGATGCGGTCTGTCAGGCCGGCGGCAAGGTCGCGCCGGGCTCCGCCGAATATGTCGCCTGCCGCAAGGACCGCGACGTGCAGCGGCAACGCGCCGAGGCACGCGCCGATCGCCGGCAGCGCGATCTCGGCGAATACATGATGAACCATCCCGATCGGCCCTGAGCGCACGTGCAAGCGCCTCTCATGGCGCGTGACTTCGATGCAACAGTTGCGTGACATCGGCACTGCAACAATGCCGATTGATTGAGATCAAATCCAAGTCCATGGCGTCCCTGCCACATCTGCGACCGCAAGGCGCGGCTGTGCCCGCGCAAATGTTGCTCAAGGGTGGCTATGGGGACTTCGATGAACAGAATCTTGAAACTTTCGTCGTCGCTGCTGGTGCTGGCGGCGATCTGCGGAGCCATGGGCTCGGCGCAAGCAGCCGACCTGCAGGCGGCGCCGGTCTACACCAAGGCGCCGGTGGTCGAAGCGTGGAATCCGTGGATGCTTCGTGTGCGAGCGCTCGGCGTGCTGCCGGATGCCGGCGGCTCCAGCGTGAACGTGACCGGCGTGCCGGCGCTGTCGTCGCCGAACTCCGGCCTGTCGATCTCCAACTCGGTCGTGCCCGAGCTCGACATCAGCTACTTCTTCACCAGGAACATCGCGGCCGAGTTGATCCTCGGCGTCACCCGGCATTCCATCGGCGGCACCGGCTCGCTCGACGGTCTCAACATCGGCAAGGCGTGGCTGCTGCCGCCGACGCTCACCCTGCAGTATCACTTCACCGATTTCGGCGCCTTCAAGCCCTATGTCGGTGCCGGCGTGAACTACACGGTCTTCTTTAACCAGAGCGCCGCGAACCAGGTGTGGAACGGTCTTGCCGTCACCAACCTGCACATCTCCAACCAGTGGGGCGCCGCGGTCCAGTTCGGCTTCGACTACATGCTCGACAGGCACTGGGGCTTGAACGTCGACGTCAAGAAGCTGTGGCTGCAGCCGAACTACTCGGCGACCGTCAACGGCGCAATTCCGGTCACCGGCCGCGCCAACATCGATCCGTGGCTGGTCGGCGTCGGCGTCACCTACAAGTTCTGATTTTTTCAGTTCCTCCCAGACTGCCATGGCGCCGGCATCCCCGGCGCCATTTTTTTGGGAGGTCTGTTTTGGCGAAGCTTGGTTTGTCGCGAGTCCCGCGCCTCCCCACCGCTGTCGTCCCGGCCTTGAGCCGGGACCCGTACGCCGCAGCGGGAGTGAGAAACGAGGCGCTGAGTCACAACCATCTCGGGCGGTTACGCAAGCCGGCGGTTATGGGTCCCGGCGTTCGCCGGGACGACACTGAGTGCGGGGCTGGCGCCCGCGAGTGAAGCGAGGAAGACGAACGCGCCCGCGTCCTACTCCTCGTCGTCCTGCTTCTTGCCGCCGATGGTCTTGAGCTTGGCGAACACGGCGTCGACGTTGAGATCGTCCTCGTCGCGGCCCGCCGGCTCGTACTCGTCCTTGCGCGTGGTCTCGGAGGCCGGGAGCAGGGTGGCGCCGCTGTAATTGGCGTCGAGCGGCTTTTCCTTGGCGGCACGCTGGACCTCGAAGTCGAGCTCGATCTGCGAGCACAGGCCGAGCGTCACCGGGTCCATCGGCGTCAGCGTCTGCGCATTCCAATGGGTGCGGTCGCGCACGCTGGCGATGGTGGTCTTGGTGGTGCCGACCAGGCGCATGATCTGGGCGTCCTTGAGCTCGGGATGGTTCCGCACCAGCCAGAGGATGGCGCTCGGGCGCTCGTGGCGGCGCGACACCGGGGTGTAGCGGGGGCCCTTGCGCTTGGGCTGCGGCGGCAGCACGACCTTGCTCTCCTGCAGCCGCAGGCGGTAATTCGGGTCGCGCTCGGCCTTCTCGATCTCCTCACGGGTGAGCTGCCCGGTCGAGATCGGATCCATGCCCTTGATGCCCTGGGCGGCGTCCCCGTCGGCAATGGCGCGCACCTCGAGCGGGTGCATCTTGGTAAAATCGGCGACCTGGTCGAAGGTCAAGGCAGTATTGTCGACCAGCCACACGGCAGTTGCCTTCGGCATCAGCGGGGCGTTGCTCATGGCAAATCTCCTTTGTGCTCCGCCCCGGCCCTGGAGGCGAAACCTGCGGTCATCGGCGATGACGGGAATTGGCCCTATATAAGCCGTCCCGGGGGCATGGCGCAATGGCCTGGAGAAAACGGCCTTGACAGCGCTCGAAAGCAGTCCCAAGTCCTACCCAAACCAGTGTCAGACCCAAGCTCCTCGCGTATCGACCGCCCCCGCTTGCCGGCCCGGGGGTCCGTGGTCGCCGAAACCAGCCCGCAAAGATCAGCTTAGACCAGCCCCATGGCAGCCAAACCAGACCTCAAAATCGTGCTTTGCTCGCCGCGCGGCTTCTGCGCCGGCGTGGTGCGCGCCATCGACACCGTGGAGCGGGCGCTCGCCATCTATGGCGCCCCGGTCTATGTCCGCCACGAGATCGTGCACAACAAATACGTCGTCGACAGCCTGAAGACCAAGGGCGCCATCTTCGTCGAGGAACTGGCGGAGATTCCCGACAGTACCAACGCACCGGTGGTATTTTCGGCGCATGGCGTGCCGAAATCGGTTCCGGCCGAGGCCCAGGCCCGCAATTTCTTCTCCCTGGACGCGACCTGCCCGCTGGTCACCAAGGTCCACCGCGAGGCGGCGATCCACTTCAAGCGCGGCCGCGAGATCCTGCTGATCGGCCATTCGCACCATCCGGAGGTGGTCGGCACCGTCGGCCAGCTTCCGGCGGGCGCCGTGACGCTGATCGAGACCGCCGAGGACGCGGCGACCTTCACCCCGAAGGATCCCAACAACCTCGCTTTCGTCACCCAGACCACGCTGTCGATCGACGACACCAAGGATATCGTCGCGATCCTCAAGGGCCGTTTCCCGAACATCTCGGGCCCGCACAAGGAAGACATCTGCTACGCCACCACCAACCGCCAGCTGGCGGTCAAGAAGGTGGCGCCGGTGGTCGACGCGCTGATCGTGGTCGGTGCGCCGAACTCGTCGAACTCGCAGCGCCTGCGCGAGGTCGCCGAGCGCGAGGGCTGCCCGATTGCCGTGCTGGCGCAGCGTGCCTCGGACATCGACTGGGCGCGCTTCGAGGGCATCAAGAGCCTCGGCATCACCGCTGGCGCCTCGGCGCCGGAGGTGATCGTCGAGGAGATCATGGGCGCCTTCGCCGAGCGCTACGTGCTCCATGTCGAGACGGTCTCGGCGGCTGAAGAGAACGAGTTCTTCCCGCTGCCGCGCTCGCTGCGGCCGGAAGCCGCGGCCGAGTAAAGGCGGCCCTGGCGGCCGCTCTTTTTGGTCCACCGCCGGCGCATCCGTCTTGAACGCGGCGCTCGCATGCGCGATGAAGGGCGCAAACGAGCCTCCCCGGTGATGAAGTTCGCGTCGGGGGAGGCGGGGCCGGCGAACTTCGAGAACCAGGACAGGGTATGGCGGTCTATACCGACGTCGCCGCCGACGAGCTTGCGGACTTCCTCAAGACCTACGACATCGGCGAGCTGCTCTCCTACAAGGGCATCGCCGAAGGGGTCGAGAACTCCAACTTCCTGCTGCACACCACCAAGGGCTCCTTCATCCTCACGCTGTACGAGAAGCGCGTGGCGGTGGACGATCTGCCGTATTTTCTGGGGCTGATGGCCCACCTCGCCGAGCGCGGCGTGAGCTGTCCGCAGCCCGCCCGCAACCGCGACGGGGCGGTGTATTCGAGCCTGTCCGGCCGGCCCGCGGCGATCATCAACTTCCTGGAAGGCATGTGGCCGCGCAAGCCGAACGTCACCCACTGCGCCGGCGTCGGCGCGGCGCTGGCGCAGATGCATCTGGCCGGACGCGACTTCCCGCTGGTGCGCAAGAATCCGCTCTCGGTCGCCGGCTGGTGGTCATTGTTCGCGCAGGCCGCCGACCGCGCCGACACGGTGCAGGCCGGCCTCTCCGCGCTGCTCTCCGCCGAGCTCGATCATCTCGAGCGCTCCTGGCCGACGCATCTGCCGGAAGGCGTCATCCACGCCGACCTGTTTCCGGACAACGTGTTCTTCCTCGGCGACAAGCTCTCGGGGCTGATCGACTTCCCGTTCTCCTGCAACGACATTCTGGCGTATGACGTCGCGATCTGCCTCAACGCCTGGTGCTTCGAGGCCGATCATTCGCTGAACGTCACCAAGGCGCGCGCCTTCTTCAACGCCTATGGCCGCGTCCGGCCGCTGTCGGAGGCCGAGCTGGAGGCGCTGCCGCTGTTGGCGCGCGGCGCCGCGATCCGCTTCCTGCTGACGCGGCTGGTGGACTGGCTCAACGTGCCTCCCGGCGCGCTGGTGAAGCCCAAGGACCCGCTCGAATATGTCCGCAAGCTGCGCTTCCACCAGGCGGTGACCAGCGTGCGCGACTACGGCATCGGTGGAGCCGTGGCGTGAGCGAGCATCCGGTCGTCAGCATCTACACCGATGGCGCCTGCTCGGGGAATCCGGGGCCGGGCGGCTGGGGCGCGATCCTGCGCTTCGGCGACAAGGAAAAAGAGCTCAAGGGCGGCGAGCCGCACACCACCAACAACCGCATGGAGCTGATGGCCGCGATCTCCGCGCTGGAAGCGCTGAAGAAGTCGTGCCAGGTCGAGCTCTACACCGACAGCCAATATGTCCGGCAGGGCATCACCGGCTGGATCCACGGCTGGAAGCGCAACGGCTGGAAAACCGCGGACAAGAAGCCGGTCAAGAACGCCGAGCTCTGGCAACGGCTCGATGCCGCGCTGAAGCCGCACAAGGTCAATTGGCACTGGGTCAAGGGCCACGCCGGCCACGCCGAGAACGAGCGCGCCGATCAACTGGCGCGCGATGGCGTGGCGATGGCCAGGATGCAGAAGAACGTGCGGGGCTGAGGTCTTCTACGGTTGTGAGTTTGATCGTCATTCCGGGGCGACGCGAGAGCGTCGAACCCGGAATCTCGAGGTTCCGGGTTCGCTTCGCGCCCCGGAACGACTGATCATCTGCAGCAGTGCGTTGTTTACTTACAGCTGCCCGAGCAGGGTGTCGCCGCCGGAGACCTCGACCTTGCCCGGAGCGGCTTCGAGGTTCAGCTTGGTGACCTTGCCGTCCTCGACCAGCATCGAATAGCGCTTGGAGCGGATGCCGAGGCCGGCACCGGAGGCGTCGAGCTCCATGCCGATCGCCTTGGTGAACTCGGCATTGCCGTCAGCCAGGAACACGGCCTCGTCGCGCTGGTCGGTGTCGCGCTTCCAGGCATTCATCACGAAGGCGTCGTTGACCGAGACGATCGCGATCGTGTCGACGCCCTTGTCCTTCAGCGCATAGGCATTGAGGAAGATGCTCGGCAGATGCATCTTGTGGCAGGTGCCGGTGTAGGCGCCGGGCACCGCGAACAGCGCGACCTTCTTGCCCTTGAAGATGTCGTCGGTGGTTTTGACCTGCGGGCCTTCGCCGGTCATGACGCGGAATTGGGCCTGCGGCAGCTTATCGCCAACCTGGATGGTCATTCGAGTTACTCCTTCCCCTGGATGTGTCTTTTGAATGTGTCTTGCGCGGTGCGCGCTACACTATTCGGCGCGCCGGAAACGGCAACGGCCCGCCGTGATCACGTATCCGTCATCGCAGGTCCCTCATCGCACGCCGGCGCTTGCGGCGCCAATGGACTCAGGCCGCCGCCGCCGGCTTCTTCTTCTCGTCGCGCAGCTCCCGGCGCAGGATCTTGCCGACATTGGTCTTCGGCAGCTCGGTCCTGAACTCGATCTGCTTCGGCACCTTGTAGTTCGTGAGCTGCTCGTGGCAGTGCTTGATGATGTCCTCGGACGTGAGGTCGGGATCCTTCTTCACCACGAAGGCCTTGACGACCTCGCCGGTCTTCTCGTCCGGCAGCCCGATCACGGCGGTCTCCAGCACGCCCGGATGGGTCGCGATCACTTCCTCGACCTCGTTCGGATAGACGTTGAAGCCGGAGACCAGGATCATGTCCTTCTTGCGGTCCACGATCTTGATCGCGCCGTCCGCGGCCATGACGCCGATGTCGCCGGTGCGGAAGAAGCCGTCCGCGGTCATCACCTTGGCGGTCTCGTCGGGCCTGTTCCAATAGCCCGCCATCACCTGCGGGCCCTTGGCGCAGATCTCGCCGGGCTGGCCGAGCGGCACCTCGTTGCCGTCGTCGTCGCGGATCGACAGCCAGGTCGACGGCAGCGGCAGGCCGATCGTGCCGGTGAACTCGGTCGAGGTCGGCAGGTTGCAGGTCAAGACCGGCGCGGTCTCCGACAGGCCGTAGCCTTCGGCAATGCTGCAGCCCGTCACCTGCTTCCACTGCTCGGCCACCGGGCGCTGCACGGCCATGCCGCCGCCGTTGGAGACCTTCAGCTTGGAGAAGTCGATCTTGCGGAAGTCGGGATGATGCAGCAGGCCGTTGTAGAGCGTGTTGACGGCCGGGAAGGTGGTGACCTGATACTTCATCAGCTCCTTGATGAAGCCGGGGATGTCGCGCGGATTGGGGATCAGCAGATTGGCGCCGCCCGCGCGCACCGCGAGCAGGAAGCAGCAGGTCAGCGCGAAGATGTGGTAGAGCGGCAGCGCGCAGACGATCAGCAGCTGATCGACATGCGGCGGCTTGTCCATCACTGGCTGCAGCCACGCATCGTTCTGCAGCACGTTGGCGACGACGTTGCGATGGAGCAGCGTGGCGCCCTTGGAGACGCCGGTGGTGCCGCCGGTATATTGCAGGAAGGCGACGTCGTCCGGACCGATGGTGGGCTTCTGGAAGCGCTTGCCGCGGCCGGCGGCGAGCGCATCGTTGAAGGGCACGGCGCCCGGCAGCGAGAACGCCGGCACCATCTTCTTCAGGCGACGGACGACGAGGTTGACGATCACGCCCTTGAAGCCGAGCAGGTCGCCCATGCTGGCGACGACGATGTGCTTGACCTGGGTGTGGCCGACCACCTGCTGCACCGTGTGGGCAAAGTTCTCCAGCACGATGATCGCCTCGGCGCCGGAATCCTTGAGCTGGTGCTCGAGCTCGCGCGGCGTGTAGAGCGGGTTGACGTTGACGACCGCGTAGCCCGCGCGCAGCACCGCGGAGATCGCGATCGGATATTGCAGCACGTTCGGCATCATCAGCGCGACGCGCGCGCCCTTGGCCAGCCCAAGGCCCTGCAGATAGGCGCCCAGCGCGACCGACATGTCGTCGAGCTCGCGATAGCTGATCGCCTTGTCCATGCAGATGAAGGCGCGGCGATCGGCGAATTTCCTGAAGCTCTCTTCCAGCAGGTCGACGAGCGACGGGTATTTGCCCGGATCGATATCGGCGGGAACGCCGGCCGGATAGTGCTTGAGCCAGATGCGCTCCATGACCCTTCCTCTCTGATCGTCTCTTGTTCGTGTATTGGCGTCCGCCAGCCTCGCTCGGGAAGCTGGCGGCGGCCAATATCGAATTTCCGGCCCTTCAAGGCAAGCGGCCGGCGTGTCGACGAAAGCGGCAGGGTAAGGAGGCCGGGCGGAGGCTGGGCCCAGTCGGCTGCGGCCCTATGGGCCGCGCCGGATCAGCCGTCCTTCGGCGCGGGCTTGCCGGCCGTCTTCGGCTTTGCGGCGGCCTTGGGCTTGGCGGGCTTGGGCGCGTCGGAGCCGGTCTTTTCCGCCGGTTTTGCGCCGGCATCGTGCTTGGCGGCGACGTGGCGTGCCGCGCCCGGCTTGGCCTCCGACGGCTTGGCCTCCGGCTTCGCCGCGGCCTTCGCATCCGCATCGGTCTTGGCGGCGGTCCGGGTCGCCGGCTTGGCATCCTTCCGCGCGGCGGCATGCGCCTTCTTGCCGCGGTGTCTGGCCGGGGTCTGAGCGTCGGCATCGGCGGCTACGGCGGCGATCAGCGCCGCGCCGGTCCGCGTCGGGCCGGTGTAGACCAGCACCGGCTCGGACGGGACGGGCGCCGCCGCCAGCAGCTCGGACGGCTTCATGGTCGGCGCCTGCAGGCCGGCGAGCAGGGTGCCGCCGGTCGCTTCGCCGTCCGCGCCGGCAACGGTGTCCTCGTCGTCGTCGCTGGCTGGTCGGTGGCGGCGGCCGTTGCACATGTCGTCACGCAGGTTGGGCGGCGTCGCGTCGACGGGGGCCAACTGATCGACTGTGCCGAGCGGCGATTTCAGCCAGCTCAACTGGTTGCCGTTGAAGCCGCGGTCCAGCATCTGGATCGCGCGCACGGCGCGCATCTGTCCCGAGGAGGCGCCGAGCACCACCGCGATCAGGCGCTTGCCGTTGCGGGTCGCCGACGCCACCAGATTGTAGCCCGAAGCGCAGATGAAGCCGGTCTTGAAGCCGTCGGCGCCGGGATAGCGCCCGATCAGCTTGTTGAAGTTCTGCACGACGCGGCGGCCGTAGCGGATCGACGGGATGTGCACGAAGTATTCGTACTCGGGAAGATCGCGGATGATGGCGCGCGCCAGGATCGCGAGATCACGCGCCGAGGTGATCTGGCCGTCGGCCGGCAGTCCGTTCGGATTGACGTAGCTGGTCTGCGTCATGCCGAGCTTGCGAGCGGTGTCGTTCATCATCGCCGAGAAGCCGTCGATGGAGCCGCCGACGCCTTCGGCCAGCACCACCGCCATGTCGTTGGCGGACTTCACCAGCATCATCTTCAGCGCGTTGTCGACGGTGACCTGCGTGCCGGGCCGATAGCCCATCTTCGACGGCGACTGCGATGCCGCGGCCGGTGAGACCGTGAACAGCGTGTCAAGCGTGATCCTGCCGTCCTTGACCGCCTTCAAGGTGACATAGGCCGTCATCAGCTTGGTGACCGACGCGGGATACCATGGATAGGTCGCGTTCTGCGCTTCCAGCACCTTGCCGGTATCGGCTTCGACGAGCAGCAGCGCCTCGGCGCTGGCCCAGCGGGGCGTGAGCACGAGAGCGGCAGCGAGAGCGATGATCTTGATCGGGGCGTAGCGGAACAACAGGCGAAGCGTCTGCACTGGTCTGGTCCGGTCCTTTGAGACCCGCCTCGCGCGGCGAGGTGGGCAAGCGGGCTTTCGGGTTTCAAGCGTGTCCGGCGCCGCTTCGGTTGCGGCAGGCCGCGAACCTATACCGGCTCGACGCTGGCGAACAGAGGCCAGCCATTCAATTCCACGATGAAAGCGTCCCGCGATCAGGTCTTGACGATGGTACCGTCGCTCTCGGACTCTGCGAGAGTCGCGCGCGCGCTCTCCTGCACCATGAACTGGGCCTTCGCCAGTTCCGCGAAGTGGCCGCCCTTGGCGACGAGTTCATCGAACGTTCCGCTTTCGATCACGCGTCCGTTCTCGAACACGAGGATTCGCGTCGCGTTGCGGATGGTCGAGAGCCGGTGCGCGATCACGAAGGTCGTGCGTCCCTTCATCACCTCGTCGAGCGCCGCGTTGAGCTTGGCCTCGGTGACGGCATCGAGCGCTGATGTCGCCTCGTCGAGAATCAGGATCGGTGGATCCTTCAAGAGCGCACGCGCGATCGAGAGCCGCTGGCGCTCGCCGCCGGACAGCATGCGGCCGCGCTCGCCGGCATCGGTATCGAAGCCCTGCTCGGCGCGGTCGATGAAGTCGAGCGCCTGGGCGCGCGCGGCGGCGGTGCGAATCTCCTCCTCGGTCGCATCGGGCTTGCCGACCAAGAGGTTCTCGCGGATCGAGCGATTGAACAGCAGCGCCTCCTGGAACACGACGCCGATGTTCCGGCGCAGGGCCGCAAGCTTCAATCCGCGGACATCCATGCCGTCGATCTTGATGAAGCCGGATTGCGGATCGAAGGCGCGATGCAGGAGCGCAATCGCGGTCGACTTGCCGGCGCCGGTCGGCCCGACCAGCGCGATGGTCTGGCCGGGCAGCGCGGTGAAGGTGAGGTCCTCGACCGCCGGACGCTTGCCGTCATAGGAGAACGACACATCGTTGAATTCGACCAGGCCCGAGAGCCGGCCGACGTCGATCGCATCGGGGCGGTCGCGCACCGCCGGCACGGCGTCGAGCACGGTGAAGAACTCGGCCAGCCGGGGCGCTTCCATGAACACGTTGTTGATGAAGGACACGACCTGCTCGAGCTTCTGGATCAGCATGGTCGCGAACGACACGAACATCACGATCTCGCCGACCGAGCTCAGTCCCTGCTGATGCAGCGCGATGCCGAGGGTGAAGATTGCCAGCACCGTGATGGTGGTGGAGGCGCGCGTGATCACCGTCACCAGCGCCCACCAGCCGAGCACCGGCATCTGCACCGAGAGCAACTGGCCGGCGACGTTGCGCAGGCCCTGCACCTCGGCTTCGATGCGCACGAAGCTCTGCACCAGCGCGACGTTGCCGAGCGCATCGGAGGCGCGCGCCGACAGGTCGCTGTAGTGCTCTTCGACCTCGCTCTGCATGCCGTAGGTCTTGCGCACCACCAGCGTCGTCAGCACCGTGAACACCACGCACAGCACGAACAAGAGGATCGCGAGCCGCCAGTTCAGATAGAGCGACAGCGGCAGCAGCACCAGCACCGACATGATGGCGGCGAAGTGCTCGCGGAAGAACGACAGCCACAGCTTCCACAGCGCGTCGGTGCCGTTGATCATCACCTTCATCAGCCGGCCGGAATGGGTGCCGGAATGGAACGTCAGCGGCAGCTGCAAAATGTGCTCGAAATAGCTCGTCAGCACGGCATGGCGCTGCCGGTGCGCCAGCCGGTCGGCCTGCAGCGCGACCCAGGCGCTGGCCAAAATCGTGAACAGGCCGAATCCGGCCCAGGCCGCGAGCAGCGGCCAGGCGGTGCTGGTCGAGGCGTTGCCGGAGAGCGAGTCGACAATGCGTCCGAACAGCACCGGCTCGGCGAACTGTGCCACCGCGAGGGCCAGGTTGGCGATCGCCAGAAACCAGCCCAGCCGCGCCTCCTTTCCGAGCAGATGGAGCACGCGGGCATAAATGCGGAGCAGGGACATGGGCGGGGCGCTTCGTGTCGACAGTTGGAGCCAGCGCTGGGTGCGCGCGGCGTCATGTTAGCAAGGGAACGGCCGCCGCGGCGAGCGCTCAGTTGACGAGCCGGCTGTCGGCGGGCGGCAGGAAGCTGTCGTCGAAGATGTCGGCGGGTAGCGGACGCTTGTGGTGGAATTTGCCGTCCTCGGCGAGCTGGTCGAGGGCCCGCTCGAACCGGGCGGGATCGATGCCGCCGATGCCGTCGCGGCGGACGTCCGGCGTCAGCACGTTGTCGACGAGCACGCTCTGCAGCCGCTGCAGCTCGAGCTCGCGCGAGCCGTCATCCATCCGGCTCACCACGTCGGCGATCGCGCCGGCAGGGTCCTTGATGGCAAGCTGCAGGCCAGACGTCAGCGCGCGCAGGAATCCCTTAACCGCAGCCGGCTGCTTGGTTGCGAAGCCCGGGTTGACGATGACGGCGTGGCCATAGGCCTCGCAGCCGTAATCGGCGAAGCGCAGCACCGCGAGATCGGCGGCAGGCACGCCGCGGTCGCGCAGATTGAGGGCCGACAAATAGGAGAAGCCGCTGACGGCATCGACCTGGCCGGCCGACAGGATCGGCTCGCGCACGGCCGCGCCGACGCGCGACAGCTTGATGGTCTCGGGCCTGAGATGGTTGTGCCGCGCGACCGCCGGCCACAGCCGGATCGAGAGATCGCCCTCGGCGACGCCGAGCGTCTTGCCTTCGATGTCGCCGAGCCCGTTGATGCCGCGGCTCCTGCGCGCGATGATCGCATAAGGCGCCCTGTTGAACAGCACGAACACGGCCTTGACCGGCTGGCTGTTGGACGCGTCGCGATAGCGGATCAGCTCGTTGATGTCGGCGAGCGCCATGTCGGCCTCGCCGGAGGCCACCCGCGCGATCGCATCGGGAGAGCCCTTGGCCGTGGTGATGGTGACGGTCACGCCCTCGGTGGCGAACAGCCCGCGGCTGGCGGCGAGGACCAGTGGCGCCATGCTGCCATCGAGCGGCCGATCCAGCGCGAACATGACGGCGACCGGACGTTTCGGCTCCTCTGCGAGGGCCTCGTGATCTGACAGCCACGCGGGCACCACGAAGGCCGCCAGGAGCGCCAAGCGCGCCAAAGCAAGCAGGGTGACGGGTCGTCGCATGCGCATCATGTCACGCCGGTATTCGCAGGCCGTACCGGTCTTGTCACGCCGGTATTCTAATCAGTTCGCCGGCCGTCGCGGGATCGATATGTCAATTTCGTGACAATGTCGCTGTCGCTGCCGCTCGGGGCCGGCGGTGCCTGATCATGTCGGATCGAATGTGAACGGTCCATGAGCAAGGCCTGCGGCGATTTGCGGCTTCGACTTCGGGTTTCGCGAGGGGAACTGTGGACGCAGTTCGCGAGTTGGTACGCGAGATGAGATTGTACGGAGGATCCACATGATCGCACAGTGCGGAAGTTTTTCACGCTTTGGCCGTGCTACCGTCCTGGCGACGGTGGCCGCGGTGACTTTGACGGCCGTGCAGCCGACACTCGCCTTTGCCGGCTCCGCGCCGGCCGAGAAGGGCGTCGTCGCCAAGACGGCCAATGATGGCGGCGTGACCGATGTCAGCGCGCGCCGGCGCCACTATCGCGGCAACGGCGGCGCGGCGGCTGCGGCGGCGTTCGCCGGCATCGTCGGCACCGGACTTGCCATCGCGGCGACACAGAACCGCCGTTCCTACTACGAGGACAACTATTACTATGGCCGGCCGGCCTATTACGGCTACGGACCGCGCTATCAGTATTACGGCGGCGGCCCCTATTACGGTGGCGGCTATTATCATCACCCGCATTGGTGATGTGAGATCGAATAGACGATCCGCCGGCCCCGCGCCGGCGGATTTCTTCTTGCCCGCCGCGAACGTTAATATGCGGACCATCGAATTTAACTATTGTGGCGGGATGACTGATTCGATCGAGCGGCTCTATCGCGCTGTCCTGGCGGCCAGGGATCTCGATCCCGCGCGATCGCGCACGGCCAAGCTGATGCAGCAGGGCACGGCCAAGATGGCCAAAAAGCTCGCCGAAGAGGCCATCGAGGTTGCGATCGATGCCGTCGGCGGCGACGCCCAGGCCGTGGTGCGCGAAAGCGCCGACCTGATCTACAATCTGGCCGTGCTATGGGCCGAGCTCGATGTCCAGCCCGAGGACGTCTGGCGCGAGATGGAACGGCGCGAGCTGATGCTCGGCATCGCCGAGAAGCTGCCGAAATCGCCGGTGAAGGTCGCCAAGGCCGCGCCCGGACGGGTGGCGGGGCGACCGATCGTCGCGGCCGAAAGCCGGACCATCCGCAAGCGGCACTAGTGTGGCGCTCCGATTCGGACCGGCATATGGGCCATGGACAAATCCTGCCCGGTTTGCTTCATCGCCAGCATGCTCAGACGGATCTACGACTGGTGTATCGACGCCGCCCACAAGCCGCATGCCATGTGGATCATGGCCGCGGTTGCCTTCGCTGAAAGCTCGTTCTTTCCGGTGCCGCCGGATGTGATGCTGATCCCGATGTCGCTGGCGAAGCCGCAGCGGGCCTGGCTGTTCGCCGGCGTCTGCACCGCGGCGTCGGTGGCGGGCGGCTTGGTCGGCTACGCCATCGGCGCGCTGCTCTACGACTCGCTCGGCCATTGGCTGATCCAGCTCTACGGCCTCGGCGACAAGGTCGAGGCGTTCCGTGCCTCCTATGCCGAGTGGGGCGCCGTCATCATCCTGGTGAAGGGATTGACGCCGATCCCCTACAAGCTGGTCACGATCACGTCGGGCTTCGCCGGCTATAATCTGTTTCTGTTCATCGTCTGCTCGATCATCGCGCGCGGCGGCCGCTTCTTCATCGCCGCGATATTGCTCAACCGCTATGGCGAATGGATCAGGGTGCGCATCGAGAAGCATCTCGGCCTGTGGGTGGCAATTGGCGCGGCCGTGCTGGTGGCCGGCTTCGTCGTCGCCGTGAAGCTGATCTGATGCGGCCGCTGCGCCCGGGGCCGGGGGCAGGGGCGGCGCTGCTCGTCGTCGTCTCGGTTCTCTCCGCCGCCGGGGCATGGGCGCAAACGACGCCTTCCTTGGGGCTGCGAGAAGCGCCGCAACAGCCGCCGCAGCAGGTGCCTGCCGTCCAGCCTGCGCCGCCGTCCTCCAATCCGGGTCTGGTGGAGGAGCTCGGCAAGCTGTTCGAGAAGATGGCGGTCATTCCGCTGAAGCGTCCGGAGGCCACGCCGGAGCCGCCCGCGAACGAAGGCGAGATGGCCGGCGCCCCCGCAGGCCCGCCGCGGCAAGCCGACCGGCCGGCTGCCCCGAACGGCGGCGACGCCGCACCGAGTGTGCTGAAGGAGACCAGTGACACGCTCTCGCGGCTCACCAAGCCCTCGACCATGATCTCCGGCCGCATCGTCTGCCCGATCGCCGCCAACGCCACGCCGGATTGCAAGCTCGGCGCCGACCGGCTGTGCCAGGGCAAGGGTTACAAGGAAGGCAAGAGCCTCAACACCGATTCCGCGGAGACCTGCTCGGCGAGGGTGCTGATCCCCGGTCGCCAGCGCAAGCCGGGCGATTGCCGCACCGACACCTACGTGACCTCGGCGCTCTGCCAATGACGCCGGCACGCCAGCGCCTCAACGCAAGACCCTGATCGGGCTTTTCCGGTCCCTCTGCGAGCGAATTGCCATCACGGCATGATGTCGGGCATGCTCGCGATCACGAGCGTTTCCGCATTTCAACGCAAGAGGAATTCCCATCCATGTCCATGCCCGCCTTGTTCAAGGGCCGCCTGTCGATCCCGGTGATCGGCTCGCCGCTGTTCATCATCTCCGTGCCCGACCTGGTGATCGCGCAGTGCAAGGCCGGCGTGGTCGGTTCGTTTCCGGCGCTCAATGCGCGGCCGGCCGCGCTGCTCGACGAATGGTTGGCGCGCATCACCGAGGAGCTCGCCGCCTATGATCGCGCGCATCCGGAACGCCCGTCGGCGCCGTTCGCCGTCAACCAGATCGTGCATCGCTCCAACAACCGGCTCGAGCAGGATCTCGCGCTGTGCGAGAAGTACAAGGTGCCGATGATGATCACCTCGCTCGGCGCGCGCGAGGAGCTGAACCAGGCGGCGCACGGCTGGGGCGGCATCGTCTTCCACGACGTCATCAACCAGACCTTCGCGCACAAGGCGATCGAGAAGGGCGCCGACGGCTTGATCCTGGTCGCGGCGGGCGCCGGTGGACATGCCGGCACGATCTCGCCGTTTGCCTTCGTGGCGGAGACGCGGAGCTGGTTCGATGGCCCGATCGCTCTGTCGGGCGCGATCGGGAACGGCCGCGCCATCCGTGCCGCGCGCGTGCTCGGCGCCGACTTCGCCTATATCGGCTCGGCCTTCATCGCCACCAAGGAGGCGAATGCGGTCGAAGGCTACAAGCAGATGATCACCAGCTCGGGCGCCGACGACATCGTCTATTCGAACCTGTTCACCGGCGTGCACGGCAACTACCTGAAGCCGTCGATCGTCGCCGCCGGCCTCGATCCGGACAATCTCCCGACCTCTGATCCGTCGAAGATGAGCTTCGGCACCGATGCTTCGGGCGAGCGCGCCAAGCCGAAGGCGTGGAAGGAGATCTGGGGCTCGGGGCAGGGCATCGGCGCCATCAAGGACGTGCTGCCCGCCGCCGAGCTGATCGCGCGCTTCAAGAAGGAATATGACGAAGCAATCGATCCGCCGCTCTAAGCGGCTCCGCGACGGACAAAAGAAAAGCGCGGCAGCCAGGGCTGTCGCGCTTTTTTGTTGAGGCCGCAACAAGCGGGCGGGCTATTCCAGCTCGATCGCCTGGAACTTGCCGCGCTCGTCGAGCGCTGTGCCCCAGATCTTATGCGAGGCCTGGTGTTCGGCGCGGCCGAAGCCGAGCTTGGCGCCAAGACCGAGATCGATGTCACGCATGTTCTCCAGCGTGTCGATCAGCGCCTCGGTGTCGAGCTGCGGGCCGACCCGGCGCAGCGCCTGGACCAGCACGTTGGCCGAGACGTAGCCTTCGAACGACACGTAGGACGGTGCCTCGCCCGGGAAGTACTTCTCGAGCGCGCTCTTGTACTCGAGCACGGCGCTCGAATAGCCGCCGACAGCCGGCACCACCTGGGTGACGATGACGCCGCTGGCATAGCGCGGACCGAGCAGCATCAGCTCGTCCGAGAGCTCGGTCGAGCCGACGAAGGAGACGTTGGTGTAGATCATGTGCGGGAACAGATCGCGCGTCTTCTCGATGAACTTCGCGGCTGCGCGATAGGTTGCGACCATGACGATCGCCTTGGGCGGGTTCTTCAATGCCCGCAGCTGGTTGACCGCGTCGTCGACGTCGACCGTGTTGCGCTTGTAGTTGAGGCGCAAGATGGCCGTGTCGGCAAGGCCGAGCGAGCGGAAGGCCTTGGCCACACCGGAGAAGCCGGCATCACCATAGGCGTCCTGCTGCGCGAACACGGCGATGTCCTTGGCCGGCAGGCGGCGCAGCTTGACCAGATAGCGAACGACGGTGTCGGTCTCTTCGGCGTAGCTGGCGCGATAGTTGAACACGTAGCGATCCGGCGGATCGTTGCGCAGGAGGTTGGCGCCGGTGAACGCGCCGTAGAACAGCACGCGGCGCTGCAGGGCGTAGGGCATCGCCACGGCAGAGGTCGGGGTGCCGACATTGCCGACGAAGCCGAACACCTTGTCCTTCTCGTAGAGCTGCTTCATCGCGTCCAGCGTCCGCGACGGCTCGTAGCCGTCGTCGGCCGAATAGAGCCGCAACGAGCGCCCGGCGATGCCGCCGGTGTCGTTGGCGCGGTTGAAGGCGGCCTCGATGCCCATCTTCATCTGCCGGCCGAGCTCCTTGGCAGCGCCCGAGAACGGAGCGGCGATGCCAAAGCGGATCTCGTTGGCGGTGACGCCCTGCACGTTGGTGGTGGACGCTGGCGGCAGCGTCGCGGTCGGTGCCGTCGCAGCCACGGCCGCGGACGGGGCGATCACCCCGGCGAGGCTGGTGGCGGTCTGGCTCGGCGCGCTTTGCCCGAGCGAGCGCTCGAGCTCGGCGAGCTGGCGGCCCGCGGCGTTACAGTCGGTCTGCGCCGCCCCCACGCGGTTGCGTCCATCGGCGACGTAGCCGTTGAAGACGCGGGTGAGCTCGTCACGATCCGAGCCGCCGGTGGAGGCCTCCCGGATCACCTCGCGAAACTTGTCGACAATGGCCTGAACGCGGCCCTGGTCGATCGCCTGACAGGCGGATGCTGCTCCCACGATCGGCCCGACCCGGCTCGCAAGATTACGCACCACATCCGCATTGGTGCCCGCCGCGCTGGCGGGCGTTGCGAGCAATGCCGCAACCAAGAACACGCTACAACGAAAGTTCATTGCCACTATCCCACTTTGGACCCCATCCAGGTCTTCCGCCTGGTGAATTGACGCCGTGTCTGCGACGGAGAAGACATAATACCGTCACCATGCACAGACCAGCCTTTCCTAAGAGCATGACCATTTCGGTAACCCGACACGCCTTTTTCCGATCATACTTTAGGACCTGCTAACGAAACGTCTTCACCAGTTCTTCCCCTTCGAAGCTAATTCTACTCAAGTTCGATTGCCTGATACGTGCCGGTTTCGTCGAGTGCAGTGCCCCAGATCTTGTGCGAGGCCTGGTGCTCTGCGCGTCCAAATGCGAGCGTCGTGCCGAGGCCGAGATCGAGGCTGCGCATCGATTCGAGCGTGTCGACCAGGCGCTCGGTGTCGAGCGGACTGGTCTGCTTCAGCGCCTGGATCAAAATCGTCGCCGCGATATAGCCTTCGAGAGACGTGTAGTCCGGCGCCTCGCCGGGCGCGTATTTGGCCAGGGCGTTCTTGTAGTCGAGCACGAGGCTCGAATAGCCCGAAACCGCCGGCACGCCCTGCGTGACGATGACGCCGTTGGTGAAGCGCGGACCGAGCAGCTTCAGCTCGGTCGCGAGCGAGGTCGAGCCGACGGCGGACACGTTGGCGTAGATCAGGCCCGGCACCGCGTCGCGCGTCTTTTCGATGAATTTCGCGGCGGCGCGATCGGTCGCCACCATGATGACCGCCTTGAGTCCCGGCTTGTGCGCCTTGACCTGATTGACCGCCTCTTCCACGTCCATCGTCGCGCGCGGATAGTTGATGCGCGTCACGGCATCGCCGAGGTTCAACTGTCGGTAGGCCTTCGCGACACCGGCGAAACCGTCGTCGCCGAATGGGTCCTGCTGGGTGAACACGGCGATCTGCTTGGGCGAGACGCGCTTCATCTTGATCAGGTAGCGCACCAGCGCGGCCGTCTCCTCGGCATAGCTCGCCCGATAGTTGAAGACGTAGCGATCCGGCGGATCGCGTCGCACCACTGCTGCGCCGGTGTTCGGCGCAAAGAACAGCGTGCGCCGCTCCAGCGCATAGGGGATCGCCGCCTGCGAGTTGGCGGTGCCGACGTTGCCGATGAAGCCGAACACCTGCTCCTTGTCGTAGAGTTGCGTCATCGCCGCCAGCGTGCGGTTCGGATCGTAGCCGTCGTCGGCCGCCACGAGACGGAGCATGCGCCCGTTGACGCCGCCGGCATCGTTGGTGCGTGCGAACGCGGCCTCGATGCCCTGGCGCATCTGACGCCCGGTCTCCTTGCGGATGCCGGAGAACGGCAGGACCATGCCGAAGCGGATCTCACGGTCGGTGATGCCGCGCACGGGGCCCGTGGTGACGGCGCCAGTCGTCGCTTCGGCCTTGACCGGTGTGATCGGGGCCGTCGCCGCAGCCGGCTGGCCGAGCGAGCGTTCGAGCTCCGTCAGTTGCCGCTCCGCGGCGGCGCAGGTCGCCTGCGAGGCGCCCGTACGACTACGGCCCTCGGCGATGTAGCCATTGAAGCTGCGGGTCAGCTGATCGCGCTCGCCGTCATTGCTCGTCGCCTGGCGGATGGCTTCGCGGAATTTGTCGACGATGCTCTGGACCCGGCCCTGCGCGATGTCCGGGCAGGCGGACGCCTGTCCCACGATCGGCCCAACCCGGCCGCCAAGCTCCCGGACGACGTCGGGAGCCGCCGCCAAAGCGGGGCTCAAGGGAGCTGCGAAAACACTCCCGATGATCAACGCGGACCAACGCACGGCCATCGAACCTTCCACTTGCTCAGCTTGTTTCCAACCCTCTTCGTTCTACTATTCGTGGCATTTCGAATTAATGTCGGGTTTCACTGTCGCTCTTTTGTCGTGGTAGTTGAGGCTGTCTTGCCTCTAGCGGTATCCTATTCAAGTTCGACGGGTTGATAGATGCCGCTGTCGTCCAGCGCTGTGCCCCAGATCTTGTGCGAAGCCTGGTGTTCGGCGCGGCCGAAGCCGAGCTGCGTGCCGAGGCCGAGATCGATGTTGCGCATGTTCTCGAGCGTTTCGACCAGTTGCTCGGTATCGAAGTTCGGACCGGCGCGCTTCAGTCCCTCGATCAGGATGCTCGCGGCGATGTAGCCCTCGAGCGAGGTGTAGTCGGCCGGCTCGCCCGGGGCGTATTTCGCAAGTGCGTTCTTGTATTCGAGCACCAGGCTCGAATAGCCGGAGACGCCGGGCACGGTCTGGCTGACGATCACGCCCTCGGCGTAGCGCGGTCCGAGCAGCATCAGCTCGCTGGCGAGCGCCGAGCCCGCGACCGCGGAGATGTTGGCGAAGATGACGCCCGGAAATACGCCTTGGGCCTTCTCGATGAATTTGGCCGCGGCGCGCGTCGTCGCCAGCATCACCACCGCCTTGACCGGGATCTTCAGCAGCTTCAACTGATTGATGGCGTCGTCGACCTCGACCGTGTTGCGCGGGTAGTTGACCCGCACGATCGAATTGTCGCTGGCGCCGAGCGTGCGGAACGCCTTGGCCACGCCGGCGAAGCCCGCGTCGCCGAACGCGTCGTTCTGCGCGAACACGACGATCTGGCGCGGATGCAGCCTTCGCATCTTCACGAGATAGTGGACCAGCGCGTCGGTCTCCTCGGCATAGCTCGGCCGGTAGTTGAAGACGTAGCGGTCGGGCGGATCGTGGCGCACGACGTTGGCGCCGGTATAGGGCGCGAAGAACAGCGTGCGGCGCTCGAGCGCGTAGGGGATGGCGACCGCGGCGGTGGCCGAGCCGAAATTGCTGATATAGCCGAACACCTGCTCCTTCTCGTAGAGCAGCTTCATCGCATCCAGCGTGCGCGCGGGATCGTAACCGTCATCGGCGGTGATGAGCTTCAGCATGCGGCCGTTGACGCCGCCGGCCTCGTTGGCGCGATTGAACGCCGCCTCGACGCCGATCTTGAGCAGCCGCCCGCTCTCCTTCACCGGTCCGCTGTAGGGAATGACCATGCCGAGCTTGATCTCGCTCTGCGTCACTCCGCGCACGTTGCCGGCCGGCGGCAGCAGTTGCGCCGGTACGGTCGCGGCCTGCGCGGTCGCAGGTCCGATGCTCACGGCGGGCAGGTTCGCGCGCGCCGGAGGCGGCGCGGCGATGGACCGTTCGAGATCGGCAAGCTGCCGATCGGCGCCGCCGCAATCCATCCGGCCTGACGTGACGAGGCCGCGACCTTCGGCCACGTAGCGGTCGAGCAGGCGCGTCAGCTCGTCACGGTCGGCCTCGCTGGAGGCGGCCTCGCGGATGACGAGCTGGAATTTCTCGATGATGGCCTGGATGCGCGGCCGGGCGATGTCGCGGCACGCGAGCGCGGCGCCAATGATCGGGCCGACGCGGCCGCCGAGCTGGCGCGCCACGCTCACATTCTCGCCGGGCGCAGCAACGGCCTCGCTGGCCACGAGGGACGCGAGCAGGATGGCTGCCACACGGGCATGAGCCAGCGGACGGCGTGCTGCCGCTTTCTGCGGTAGGACGTCGATCATCGTCGCCTGTGATGTGTTGGAAGTCGGATCAGTCGTGTAGAGGGTTTAGCGAACCCGCTCCATCTGACCCGTCTTCTGGTTCCACTGCATGAACTGCTGCAGCATGGGCTTTTCGGGAGTGTCGGCCTCTGCCGTCGGCGCCGGAGCGTCCGCGAGCAGCGACTTGAACTGCGACAGCGCGGGAGCCTGCGGCTCGACCCGCTCCGGCAGCGCACTGGTCTGGTCCGCCTTGGCGTCCTGCACGTCAGCGGCGACCGGCGGCAGCGTCTTCATCGACTGCACGGCGGCGACGAAGGACGAGCTTGCGTCGGGCTGGCGCCACACCGGCACGATGTTGACGAAGAACAGCGCGACGACGGCGGCGACGCCGGTTGCAGCGGCGAAGCGGCCAGCCACCTTGAACACGACCGAGCGGCGGTCGCGCTCGCGCTCCAGATCCGGCGGCTCGCGCATGACCTGCGGATTCAGCGACTGACGAAGGGATTCGAACACGGCGGTCTCCAGGCGAGCATCGAGCGGTCCTTGCTGTCCCGAAGCGGGACGCTCGGCCGCCTCCGCTGCCTTGGCATTGTCACCGACGAGAGATAGACGCGCGGCTTCCGGACGTTCGCGCAGCCACCGCGGTGCGTAGTGCAGCGGGTCCTGCGGGTTCATCGGATTCTGTTCACTCAACGAACTCATACGCTACTCCTCTGACGCTCGATTCCGGAAACTGATACGCTTCTGCCACGGTTCGTATGAGAGCTAGTTTCAAACGAAGAGCGGGAGCTGGTCTGCCACTTCAGTCCACACGGAATCACTCGCAGAATCAGACGTTTCGCGTCGATCAACGATCGCACGCCAGCGGTCCCTTCCTGCAAGGCGCCGTGGCACGTTTGCCGTGCCTTGGGCGCCTCTATCGATCCCATGCCCCGCCCCCTGACGAGTGTCAATCGATCGGAACCTCCTAAAGTCGTCGGTTCCGAATTATATGTACGTTAAAGTTATCATCATGATGTGATTAAAATGAGGCATGATAGGTCTTGACGCAGATGCTCATGAATTGCGTCTCATTGATGCCAAGATTGCGCCTTGATTCGATCATCATCGAACTATGTCGGGCGGGCCGCTGTCGATTTTTGAGCGGCTTAGCGTCGATTTAACCATCCGTTAACCATCTGGCGCCGACAGTTAACCAATCACTAAGAAGGTTGGGTCGGATGGTCATGAGTGCCAGCGCTGAAACGGTGCGTCCTGTTATTCGTCTGCGCGGGCGCTCCTACGTAGCCTTCGTGTTTTCGCCGGTGGTGCCGATTGCCGACTGGCTCAGCGAGCTCGATGCAACGCTCGCGGGCTCGCCCGGCTTCTTCGTCGGCAAGCCGATCGTGCTCGATCTCTCCGCGGTGGATCTGAGCCCGCTCGCCATCACGCACCTCATCAAGAGCATCGAGTCGCGCAACATCCGCGTGCTCGGGCTCGAAGGCGTCGAGCAGGGCCGGCTGTCGCTCGGCATGCCCCCCTTGTTGTCCGGCGGCCGTCATTGCGCCGTGCAGGAGATCGAGCCGGAGAAGCCGTCGCTGCAGCAGCCGACATCGCTCTTGCTCGACCAGCCCGTGCGCTCCGGCCAGTCGATCGTGTTTCCCGACGGCGACGTCACCGTGCTCGGCGCGGTGTCGTCGGGCGCCGAGATCGTCGCCGGCGGCTCGATCCATGTCTATGGCGCGCTGCGTGGCCGCGCGATGGCCGGCATCAACGGCAACGCGGCGGCGCGCATCTACTGCCAGAAGATCGAGGCCGAGCTGGTCGCGATCGACGGCTACTACCAGACGGCCGAGCAGATCGACGCCGCGTTGCGCGGCCGGGCCGCGCAGGCGCGGCTCGAAGGTCATTCCATGAAGATCGTTGCATTGAACTGAGTAGCAGGAGGATTCGTGACATGTCGAAAGTACTCGTAGTGACGTCGGGCAAGGGTGGCGTCGGCAAGACCACCACGACGGCGGCGATGGGCGCGGCGCTGGCGCAGGCCGGCGAGAAGGTCGTCGTCGTCGATTTCGACGTCGGCCTGCGCAATCTCGATCTGGTCATGGGCGCCGAGCGCCGCGTCGTGTTCGATCTCATCAACGTCGTGCACGGCGTCGCCAAGCTGCCGCAAGCCTTGATCCGCGACAAGCGGCTGGAAAATCTGTGGCTGCTGCCGGCCTCGCAGACCAAGGACAAGGACGCGCTCACCGAGGACGGCGTCGGCCGCGTCATCGCCGAATTGCGCAAGACGTTCGACTGGGTGATCTGCGACAGCCCGGCCGGCATCGAGCGCGGCGCCATGCTGGCGATGCGCTATGCCGACGAGGCGGTCATCGTCACCAATCCGGAGGTGTCGTCGGTGCGCGATTCCGACCGCATCATCGGCATGCTCGATTCCAAGACGGTGCGCGCCGAGAACGGCGAGCGCGTCGAGAAGCACATTCTCATCACGCGCTATGATGCCGGCCGCGCCGCGCGCGGCGAGATGCTGTCGATCGAGGACGTGCTGGAGATTCTCGCGACGCCGCTGCTCGGCATCGTGCCGGAGAGCCAGGACGTGCTGCGCGCTTCCAACGTCGGCTGTCCCGTGACGCTCAACAGCCCCGCGAGCGCCCCCGCGCGCGCCTATCACGATGCGATGCGCCGCCTCCTCGGCGAGGAGGTCGAGATGCAGATCCCGACCGAGCGCAAGGGCCTGATGAACCTGCTCTTGGGACGGAGGGCTGCATGAGCGTGCTGCGGCTCTTTACGGGGCGTGCGGCCTCCGCGCCTGTCGCGCGGGAGCGGCTGCAGATCCTGCTCGCGCATGAGCGCAGCCTGCGCGGACAGCCCGATCTCCTGATGCAGCTGCGCGAGGAAATCCTCGCCGTGGTTTCGCGCCATGTGGTACTCGATCCGGACAAGGTCATCGTTCGCATGGATCGGGGAAAGCATGTCTCGACGCTCGAGGTCGACATCGAACTGCCCAATGGCGCCGACCGCGCCTTTGCCAGCGCCGGCTGAGACGTGGCGAGGCGCGCGCTGATGCGGCCGATCTTCCGCATCGCGGACAATCGGGTCGCCGTCAGCTCCGATGCTGCAGGACCGTGGGATCCGACGATGCAACACGGGTCCGCGCCGTCGGCGCTGGCCGTGTGGGCGGCCGAGCGCATTCCGACGACGTCGCCGATGCGCATCGCCCGCGTCACCATCGACCTGATGCGCCCGGTGCCGCTCGCAGAGCTCCTCATCGAGACCGAGGTGCTGCGCGAGGGCCGCAAAATCCAGCTCTGCGCGGTGCGGCTGCGCGCCGGCGATACGGTGGTGGTCACGGCGACGGTGCTCAAGATCAGGCAGGATGCCGTGCCGCTTCCGGACGATGTCCGCGAGCTGCCGGTCGATCTGGTCGGTCCTGACGATGCGCTGCCGGAGCCTGCGGATTTCTCGACCAGCCCGTTCGTGCGCGGCATGACCCTGCGCGCCGCGCGCGGCCGGTTCGGTGTCAAGGGACCCGGCGCGATCTGGTACCGCGTCGACTGGCCGCTGGTCGAAGGCCACGCCGTGTCGCAGGCGATGCGCGCCGTGGTCGCGAGCGACTTCTGCAACGGCACCTCCGCTGCTCTCGACTTCCACAGCTACACCTTCCTCAACGCCGACCTCACCGTGAACATGGCCCGCGAGCCGGTCGGCGACTGGATCCTGCTCGACGCCGAAAGCTGGATCGGCCCGGACGGTGCCGGTCTGGCGATGGCGCGGCTGGGTGATGTCAGGGGCTATTTCGGCCGCGTGGTGCAGAGCCTCGTGATCGAGAAGCGGTGAGGGGGCGGTCAGCCGTCCGGATTGCGTTCACAGCGAGTTGGCGAACTGATCACCGCACCGGCGCTGCTTCGTTTCCAACGGCGCGCCGCGGCGAGGTGTTATTAAGTTGGGTCGGTGATCGGCAGTTGCCTGCTTCGTTTCCGGTGAACCGATCACCCCCGCGCCAAGCTCCGCTGCGCCCCGCTTGCGGGGGAGAGTTGGAGAGGGGGACGCCACGCACACCGCCGCTGGAGCGGCCCCCTCCCTAGCCCTCCCCCGCAAGCGGGAGAGGGAACACACTGCCGTTGTCGCGAGTGAACGAGTTCAACGACGAATGATTTCGCTCTTGCGCCGCCCGCACCGTGTTCAAGAATCGTCCCACCTCCAGCTTCAGCCGGTTGCTGTCCTGTGACAGCGACTGCGCCGCCGACAGCACCTGGGACGAGGCTGAGCCGTTCTCGTTGGCAGCCGTGCTGCACCTCGGTGATGTTGGACGACACCTCGTGGGTGCACTGTGCCGCTTGGCCGTGGAGTTATCAATATTGCTCTAAACTTGAGCAGGCCAAGATGGTCGTATAACTACGACGCGGACTACACGCAGGTGGAACGACAAGCAGGTGGATGGGAACAAGCGTCATGGCGAAACCAACGAAGGCTACGAGCGTCGGCGAGGGGAACCAGTCTCCGTCGGAGCTGATCGACGCCCGGATCAAGGAGCTCGGGGATTGGCGCGGCGTCACGCTCAGCTACGTCCGCGATCTCATCAAACGGGCCGATCCCGATATCGTCGAAGAGTGGAAGTGGCGCGGCGTTCCCGTATGGTCGCATGCCGGCATCGTCTGCACCGGCGAGACCTACAAGGCCGCGGTGAAGCTGACCTTCGCCAAGGGAGCCTCGCTGCCGGACCCTTCCGGCCTCTTCAACGCCAGCCTCGACGGCAACACCCGCCGCGCCATCGACCTTCATGAAGGCGACGTGATCGATGAGACGGCGTTCATGGCGCTGATCCGCGCCGCGGTGGCGCTGAACATGACGAAGGGGAAGCGCTAGGGCTGGTGCATCGCTCCGCGCAGTCAGTATCAACGATCCAGGTCGCTGCTCACTCACCACGTCGTCGCGAGCGCAGCGAAGCAATCCAGGGCCAAGTCGAATCATCTGTCTGGAAGGCCTGGATCGCTTCGTCGTTTCGGGGGGGGCTCGCGACGGCGGCGTGCCGGTCGCCGACAACCTTTCGCAACGATGATCCGTGTGCATCGGGCTGGGAGGAGGCGGCAGCCATGGTTGCGCTCTGCCGAGAAACACGCTAGTTCAGCGCATCCCAACTTCAACGCAGGAGGCGACGATGTCCAGACTCACGCGCTTCCCGGGCTCGCTGCGCGATCATTGACGCGGCCGACCGGGATGATTGTCCCGGCCATGATTTGACCCTTTCGCATCTCATCGAAAAGCCCGCGGCCCTCGTGGCCTGCGCTTGAACCGTCGTGTCATGACATCAAATCTCTTGCTGACTCCCCGCCGGGAGCCGGAGCGTTCCGACCTGCGCGAACGCCGGCTGCGGCGCTATTCGTCTCGTCTGCAATCCCGCGCGCGCGCATGCGCGATGCGACATCCTCATCTCGCCGACCTCGCGCTCAGCTTTCCGGCGCTGCTGTTCGCGCTGGCGGTGCCGCGCCCGGATGTCGATCCGGAGCGGGCGATCGCGTGCGTGATCGCGGGGCGTCCGCTGGCCGAGGCGGCGGCCGCGGCCGGTCTGCCGCTCTGGCTGCGCAAGCTGCCACCGGAGGCGTTCGTCCGTCCGATCCCACCCTTGCCAGACGGCGAGCTGTTCCGGAGGCAGATCGGCAACCATTTGCCGCGCTCGCCGAAGCTGATGCCGACCTGGCTGCAGCTCGTCGCGGAGATGGCGGCGCTGGCGCATGAGGCCGCCGCCGTCTGGATCGCTCGCGAGTATCTGCGGGCGCCGAAGCGCGATCACATGCATCTGCTCGGTCTGTGGATCTGGTTCTCGGGACAGCCCGGCTGCTTCGGCCGCGAGCTCATCGAACGGCCGTGGACTCCGGCCATGAAGCTCGACGCCGCACGGACAGCCGCCTTCGCCTGGCGAGCGAACACGACGCTGCACCTCAACATCGGTCAGCGGCCGATCCGCAACATGTGGCTCAACCCGGGCCGTGTGGGTGATTATGAATTCAGGCCGCTCGATGACATCCCGGCCATCGTCGAGGAAGCGGTCGCCATGCGCAACTGCGTCCGCACCTATGACGACGACATCGCCCATAACCGCTCGCGGCTGTGGAGCGTCTGGCGCAATGGCGAGCGCGTCGCGACGTTGGAGACCGGGCTCCATTGTCATGATCCGTTGCTCAACATCGTCCAGCTCGAAGGCCCCGGGAATGCCGCCGCGCCGCGCGAGCTGTGGTGGATCGCACGGCGGTGGCTGCACCTGCACGACCTGCCGCAGATCGAGACGGGCAGGATCAAATGGCGCCAGGCCCCGCTCGATCTCGCCACCTGGCGCAGGCTGTGGCGACCGTACTGGCTCGCCAAGCGCCGCATCCCGGACTGGTTGCCGCTCGCACCGTCGCGCGCTGCGTTCGCGGCGTTGTGAGATGGTTGTCGTGTCCGGACGCTCGTTCGACAAAATCAGTGTCGTCCCGGCGAACGCCGGGACCCATAACCCCAGGGCCATATTCGAGGCACGCGCGTTGATGCATCTGGGCTCGCCACGTCCTGTGGTATCGGTCCTGGGTCGCGCGAACGCGCCGATGCCTGCACATCGTCCGGCTTCGCTTGTTCGGCACGACAGCGGGTCGGAGTGCAGACCGGCTTCACGTTGAGCCCTCTGTTGCGCGTCGCGTGGGATTCGTAGTGCCGCAGCGAGGTTGATTTGGCCGACGAGCAGGCTTGCTTCCCCATCAATACCTTCCGGCGCAGGTCGGGCGTCCGCAGCGGCGCGCGCAAAGACGAAATTCGCTCGCGCGATCAAGCTGATTTGGGCTGTCCAGATGCGGAGCGAAAAATATTCGACTTTGCATTTTCAGAAATCCATGGTCTTTTCTCCCCATCCCGCTTCACTGACGAAGGGCGCTTCGCGAACGTCACGATGCGTTGGGGTGGGATGCGGTGGCCGCGATGGGGCGCAGCATGCTTTGGGCATGCCGACGTACGCCACGTCGCGGACGGTGAAGTCGCAGGGTCCTGGCCTCCCGACGCTGAGGTCCGCGCAACGCGTGAAACGCGTTGTCGCCACGGTGGCAAACAAGCCGGTCACCGAGGAGACTGCGTATAAATCGTAAAGCCATCGCGCAGGGAAGGCCGGGTCTATCCGGCCGAACCTGTGGTTCTGCCGCGTGCTTTTTTGCTGCACGCGGACCGCAGGCCTCGGTCGAGGCCTGGCCTTCCCTGCACCCTCCGTGAGTTGGAGGGGAACGACACCAGCAAGACTCGGACGCAGATGCGCCGCGAGGCAGCAATGTCATGTCTGCAATGGGGGCAACGCATTCAGTGTTGTTTGGAGACAGCGGATCGCAGGCGAGTATCGCGCCACACAGAGGCTGTCGTCCCGGCGAACGCCGGGACCCATAATCACAGGACGATGGTCGAGGCACGCGGGTCGCGACGTCAGCGCTTACGACGCTGCCCTGTGGTTATGGATCCCGGGTCGTGCTTCGCTTGCCCGGGACGACAGCGGAGCGCGGCGGCTACGGGCGAGAGCTTCCATCGGCATTGCAAAGCCGCGAGTCTGGATTGCCGTCGTTGCGAGCGGAGCGAAGCAATCCAGGGCCTCATCCGCGGCCCTGGATTGCTTCGGCGCAAGAGCGCCTCGCAATGACGGTGGCGATCGAGGGAGCTGATGATGCCGCTACCCCACCATCCGCCCGCGGCCCTCCCAGAACCGTGCGCGCAGCACCTTCTTGTCGACCTTGCCGACGCCGGTCATCGGCAGCTCCTTGACGAACGAGATGCTCTTGGGCGCATGGGCCGAGCCCTTGCGCGCCTTCACGAGCTCGATCAGCTCGGCAGCGTCGAGCTGCGCGCCGGCGCGGGGCACCACGATCGCGGTGACAGCCTCGCCCCATTTGTCGTGGGGCACGCCCACCACCGCGCACATCGCGACGTCGGCGTGCTGCGTCAGCAGGTCCTCGATCTCGCGCGGGAAGATGTTGAAGCCGCCGGAGACGATCATGTCCTTCTTGCGGTCGAGAATGTACATGTAGCCGCGCTCGTCGCGGCGAGCGATGTCGCCGGTGTGCAGCCAGCCGTTCTTCAACGTTTCCGCCGTGGTGTCCGGCCGCTTCCAATACTCCGCCATCACATGCGGTGCGCGCACGCAGATCTCGCCGGCCTCGCCCTGCGCGACCTCCCGATCATCGTCGTCGAGGATCTTGACGTCGCAGGCCGCGATCGGGAAGCCGCACGACAAAAACAGCTCCGGCTGCTTCGGGTCATGATCGGCCTTGCGCAGCACCGACACCGGGTAGCACTCGGTCTGGCCGTAGAGCTGCGAAAACACCGGGCCGATGCGCGCGATGCCCTCGACCAGCCGCGTCGGCGACATCGCCGAGGCGCCGTACAGCACGAGCTCGAGCGAGGAGAGGTCGGTCTTGCCGAGCGCCGGATGATCGAGCAGCACATAGATCATCGTCGGCACGAACAGCGTGAAGTTGATGCGCTCGCGCGCGATCGTCGCCAGCACGGCTTCCGGATCGAAGCCCTTGAGCATGTGCACCGTGCCGCCACGCATCAGGGTCGGCAGCACCTTGGTGCCGGCGACATGGCTGATCGGCGCCACCGTCAGGTAGCGCGCACGCTCCGGAATCTCGAAATCGGCGAGGATCGCGGTGGCGAAGCCGCCATATTCCCGGTGATGGCGCAGCGCGCCCTTCGACTTTCCGGTGGTGCCGCCGGTGTAGTTCAGGGTCGCGATGTCGTCGGGCGTGGCGAAATTGCGTGCGGTGGCGTGGCCGGCCTGCTCGATTGCGGCGAGCAGGTCAACGCCATAGCCGGCCTGCCCCAGCGTGAACACGTGACGGAGGCCGTCGGCGCGCGCGGCGAGCTCGCCGCCGCGGTCGCGGAACGCTGCCGCATCGATCACCAGCACCTGCGATTCCGAATCCGACAGCTGGAACAGCTGGTCCTCCAGCGATCCGAGCGGATGCAGCCAGGTGATGGCGAGCCGCGACAGCTGTGCCGCCGTGCCGGCGCACCAGGTATCGGCGCGGTTCGCGGTGAGCAACGCGACACGTGTTCCCGGCGAAAGGCCGAGGCGCATGAACACGCCTTGCATGCGCCCGATCAGGTCGATCGCGCCCTGATACGACAGCGATCCGCCGGGCCAGCTGAAAGCGGTGCGCGAGGGGTGACGCGACAGGGTGAGCAGGGTCTGCTCGCAGACGACTGGAAACGTGTGAAGCTGATGGCTCATGGAACGTCCTCCCGGGAGGCCGCGATCGTTGTGGCGTCGCATGGCTTGTTGCCGACGCTATCAGAAAGTGCCTCGCGCTCAAGGCGCGCTCTGCCGTTCCCGGAACATCGCAGCGCGCCCCGCGTTGCCCGGCCGAAGAATAAGGAGCAAGGCCATGCGCACCTCGACAGCCTTTTTTGCAGGAGCCGGAACGGTCGCCATTGCCGTCGCGGCCGGTCTCGGCGGTGGGCTCATTCTGGCCGAGGGCATGCATCCGCGATCGCCGGTGATGGAATCGACCAAGCTCGAGCGCTCCGGACCGGACGCGCCATCGCCAAGTCCGACCGCCACCGCGTATCTTGCGGCGACGCAGGCGGCTGCGACGACGCCGATCAAGGTGTCGCCTGCAGCAGCCGAGACGGCGCCTGCGACGTCGGCCTCGGCCAGTCCCGCGCCGTCGCAGCAGGCGGCTGCGCCCGCGGCTTCTGCGGTGGCGGCCACCACCCCGGCCACCACGTCCGACGACGCCCAGGCCAAGCTCCAGGAGAAGGCCGCAGAAAAAGTTCAGGACGCGGACCTGAAGGCGCGCGGGGCCGAGCGCAAGCGCGTCGCCGAGCAGCGCCGCGCCGACCGGCACCGGCAATATGTCGAGCGCCGGCGCCAGCGCCGCGAGCAGGATCTGCGCGCCGTCGAGCAGGCGGTGCGCGAGGATACGACGCCCCGCGCCTATGCGGCGCAGCCGGTCGGCATGGAGGGGCCGCGCTTCAGCTTCTTCGGCAACGATTGATCGCATGCGGCTGCGTCGTTATCCCTGAGCCGAACAGAGATCAGGGAGGGCGCGCCGTGCAGGAGACTCGATGGGCCGGGCTGCGGACGCGGCTGCGCCTGCCGCTGATCGCAGCGCCGATGTTTCTGGTGTCGGGAATCGAGCTGGTGAGCGCGGCCTGCGCCAACGGCGTGATCGGCGCGTTCCCGACGGTCAATTGTCGCACCCCCGACGAGCTCGACGCCTGGCTGTTCCGGATTGCGGATCGGCTTGCGCGCAGCAGCGATACCAGCGGGGCGGCGACTGCGCCGGTCTGCCCGAATCTGATCGTGCATCACTCCAACGCGCGGCTGAAGGACGATCTCGCGGTGCTATTGCGGCACCGGCCGGAGATCGTGATCACATCGGTCGGCTCGCCGGCGAAGGTCGTTGCGCCCTTGCATGATGCGGGCGCGCTGGTGTTGGCCGACGTCGCCTCGATCCGTCATGCCGAGCGCGCGGTGGAAGCCGGCGCCGACGGGCTGGTGCTGCTCACGGCCGGCGCGGGTGGCCAGACCGGCTGGCTCAACCCGTTCGCCTTCGTGCGCGCGGTCAGGGCGTTCTTCGCCGGGCCGATCGTGCTCGCGGGCGGCATCAGCGACGGCGTGGCCTTGCGGGCGGCCGAAGTGCTCGGCTGCGATCTCGCTTATATGGGCACGAAGTTCATCGCCACGCGCGAAAGCATGGCCGATGATCGCTACAAGGCGATGCTGGTGGCAAGCTCGGCCGATGACGTGCTGCTCACCTCGGCGTTCACGGGCCTGCCGACCAGCATGCTTCGGCCGTCGATCGTCGCGGCCGGGCTCGATCCCGAAGCGTTGCCGGCGCGCGGCGCGATCGAGATCGGCAGCGACATCGACATCGCCGCGCGCGAGGCGCGGCCGAAACGCTGGCGCGACATCTGGAGCGCGGGGCACGCGACCTCGGGGGTCACCGACATCCCGTCGGTCGCCGTGCTGGTCGCGCGCACGGCTGATGAGTACGGCGGCGCGGGTGGCCTCCGATCATGAGAGAAAACGTGATGTGTGTCCTTAAGGCACCATTAACCATCGGGTCCCACAATCCGCGGAGCTTGAACTTGGCGGAATCGTGCGATGGGCATCGGGCTACGGCAGGACAAGGAGCGGGCGACGCTCGAGGAGATCCGGATCCGCGTCGGGCATGCTTTGCAGCGGCATCCGCTGTGCCGCAACGTCCAGTTCGACATCATGAGCGTTCCCCGCACCGCTCGCGGCGGGAACTGGACCATCAGCCTGCATTCGGTGGAACCGGCGGCGCTTTGGGAGGCCTCCGACATCGTCGCCGACATCCAGGCCGTGTACGATCTGCTGATGCCGGCCGAGCTGTATTCGGCGGCGTGAAAAAATATCCATCATGTTCACAGGGCAGAATGGTGGCCTCTGTGTTTCTGTGGCATCGTAAAGCCTTAATTAACTCCCACTTTTCGGCAAGCTGCGGCTTTCCGCCGGGATACGGAGAATTGCGTGACGAAGTCGATCGCTTTTGTCGCTGTGCTGGGCGTGCTGATCGCAGGCGCGGCCGTGACAAGCGTCCTGATGCGGGACAGCGTGCCTTCGGCCGGTGCGATGATGCCGCCTGTGGTGGCGAAGAGCCCAATCTCCAACCGTGAAGCCAAGGGCGACCGCCTGGCGATGGTCACACTTGCGGCTCCCGAGGTGCAGCAGCCGAGTGCCCCGTCGAAGGCGACGCTGCGTCAGGCCTTTGCCTATGCGCCGTCCGAGCCGGAAATGGCGAAGGCGTCGGCCGTCGTCGCTGCCGAGCCGGTGGTGCCGAAGTCCAAGATTCTCGCCAGGAGCGAGCCGGCCCCGGCGCCGCTGAAGCCGGAGGTGCAGAAGGCCTATTCGTTGCTGTCGGACGGCCAGATCGCGGGCATCAAGGAGCGGCTGCGGCTGTCGTCGAGCCAGGAATATTATTGGCCGGCGGTCGAGACGGCGCTGCGCGCCGTCGCCCGCAAGATCCACGCCGGCCGCCAGGGCGCGGCGAAGCCGGGCGCGGTGGCGATCGATCCGGATTCGGATGAGGTGCAACAGCTGAAGTCGGCCGCGATGCCGCTGCTGTGGCAGCTGCGCGAGGACCAGAAGGACGAAGTGCGGCGGCTTGCGCGCACCATCGGCCTCGACAAGGTCGCAGCCGCGATCTGATTGGTCCGGCCGCGTGAACATCAGAGAAGGCCGCGCATTGCGCGGCCTTCTTGCTTCCAGGGGGTATTTTTTACCTCGCCGGCGGATTGGCCTCCGGATGCCCGCCGCTCTCGGCACCGGCTCCGGTCAGCGACGACGCGGGCGCGGCCGTCGCCCTCGAGCGCCACCGACGCGATCTCGCGGTTGTGTCGCGAGCGCAGGAAGGCCAGGAACGCGCTGGCGGCAATGATGATCGCGGCCGCGAGCGTGAAGAACATCAGCCAGCTGATGGGTTGATCGCCTTGCACGTCGAACATCCGTCGTGTGAGGGGTGCACGACGTGCAGTCGCGTCAAACCCGCATGACAATCTTTGTTCGTTGCAATCGTCGGTGGCGGGAAAGGTTTCCCGCCCGGCCCCAGAAATCTCGCCTCAGCGCCCTTCGCCCGCGGCCCACAGCGCGCCGAGCCCGGCACGATACGTCGGGTAAGCGAAGTCGACGCCGAGCTCCTGCTTGGCCCGCGCATTCCGGATGCGGCGGTTGCTGGCATAGAAGCTCCGCGCCATCGGCGACAGCTCGGCGCGGTCGAACGGCAGCTCGGGCGGCGGCGCGATGCCCATTAGCGCGGCGGCGTAGGCGATGACATCCTGCGGTGGCGCCGGCTCGTCGTCGACAATGTTCCAGGCTCCGCCTTGCCGGCGCTCGATCGCGCCCATGATCGCGCGGCCCGCATCATCGACATGGATGCGGTTGAACACCTGTCCCGGCTTGACGATGCGCCGCGCCCGCCCGGCCCGCAGCTCGACCAGCGCATTGCGGCCCGGCCCGTAGATGCCGCCGAGCCGGAGCACCGCGAGCCGGTCGCCGATCCGCGCGCGCCAGTCCGCCTCGACGCGGACCCGGGCCTGCACCCGGTCGTGCTCAGGCGCCAGCGGCGTGTCCTCGTCGATCCAGCCGCCCTGATGGTCGCCATAGACGCCGACAGTCGAGAGATAGACTACGCGGCGCGCGCGCCCTGCCGTGATGGCGTCGCCGAACGTGGCCAGCACCGGGTCGTCGCCGGCTCCCGGAGGCACCGAGATCAGCACGACGTCGGCGCCCGCGGCTTTCGCCAGCGTCGCGGCCGGCGCCGTGCCGTCGAACAGGTCGATGTCATCAGGCGCCAGCTGCGCGCGCTTGTCGGCGCCGCGCACCGTGCCGCCGACGCGCGCGAACGCGCCGCGGTGCAGTTCGACGAAGCGCTGCGCGGTGTAGCCGAAGCCGATGACGAAGAGGTTCATGGATGCCGTTCACCCGGATGGCGCGAAGAAGCGAGCCTCGAGTTACCCGGCACCGGGTGGCCCGCGCAATTCAAATGACGCGTGCGGAGGTCACAGCCTGCGCCCCTGGCGGTGCTGGCCTGCCGCCCTTGTTATGGCTCCCGTCATGGTCCATGTCGTATGATCAGGTGACAGGAGATGGACTGCCACGATGAATTTCCATTCGATCTACCGGCACGGTTTTGCCCGCGTCGCCGCCTGCGTCACGGCCTCCAGCGTCGCCAACCCCACCGCCAACGCGGCGGCGATCCTGGCGGCGGCGCGCGCCTGCCATGACCAGGGGGCGGCGGTCGCGGTGTTTCCGGAGCTCTGCCTGTCCGGCTACGCGATCGAGGACCTGGTCAAGCAGGATCCGCTGCTCGACGCCGTCCAGCGCGGCCTGCTCACCTTGGTCGAAGCCTCGCACGACCTGATGCCGGTCATGATCGTCGGCGCGCCGCTGCGCTTTGCGCATCGCGTCTACAATTGCGCCGTCGTGATCCATCGCGGCGAGGTACTCGGCGTCATCCCGAAGAGCTACCTGCCAACCTATCGCGAGTTCTACGAGGGCCGTCACTTCGCCTCCGGCGCCGGCATCCGCGGCGAGATGATCGAGGTGGCCGAGACCATGGCGCCATTCGGCACGGATCTGCTGTTCGCCGCCGCTGACGTCGCCGGGCTCGTCATCGGCGTCGAGATCTGCGAGGACATGTGGATCCCGGTGACGCCGGCGTCCGAGTTGGCGCTCGCCGGCGCCACCGTGCTCGCCAATCTCTCGGGCAGCCCGATCACGGTCGGCCGCGCCGAGTCACGCTCGCTGCTCTGTCGTTCCACCTCGGCGCGCTGCCTCGCCGCCTACATCTACGCGGCGGCCGGTGTGGGCGAATCCACCACGGATCTCGCCTGGGACGGCCAGACCTCGATCTTCGAGAACGGCGTGCTGCTGGCCGAGAGCGAGCGCTTCCGCCAGATCGGCCAGACCATCTTCGCCGATATCGATCTCGATCTGCTGCGTCAGGAGCGGGCGCTGATGGGCACGTTCGACGACAATGCGCGCGCGCAACGCGCCGGCGTGCACTACCGCCGCATCGGCTTCGAGCTGCAGCCGACCCTCGATGACATCGGCTTCATGCGCAGCATCGAGCGCTTTCCGTTCGTGCCGAGTGATCCCGCGAGGCTCGATCAGGACTGCTACGAGGCCTACAACATCCAAGTCGCGGGTCTCGTCCAGCGGCTGCGCGCCACCGGCACCAAGCGCATCGTGATCGGCGTCTCCGGCGGGCTCGATTCCACGCATGCGCTGATCGTCGCCGCCAAGGCGATGGACCTGCTCGGCCTGCCGCGCACCAACATCCTCGCCTATACGATGCCGGGCTTTGCGACCGGCGCGCAAAGCAAGTCCTACGCGCATGCGCTGATGACGTCGCTTCAAGTCAGTGCCGCCGAGCTCGACATCCGCCCCGCCGCGACGCAGATGCTGAAGGACATCGGCCATCCCTTCGGCCGCGGCGAACAGGTCTACGACGTCACCTTCGAGAACGTGCAGGCGGGCCTGCGCACCGACTACCTGTTCCGCCTCGCCAATGATCGCGGCGGCCTCGTGCTCGGCACCGGCGATCTCTCCGAGCTCGCGCTGGGCTGGTGCACCTATGGCGTCGGCGATCAGATGGCGCACTACAACGTCAATGCCGGCGTGCCGAAGACCTTGATCCAGCATCTCATCCGCTGGGTGATCGCCTCGCGTCAGTTCTCCGCCGAAGTGGACCGCACGCTCGAGGCGGTGCTTTCAGCGGAGATCTCGCCGGAGCTGGTGCCGGTGAAGGAGGGCGAGACGCCGCAGAGCACGCAGGCCGCGATTGGCCCCTATGAGCTGCAGGACTTCAACCTGTTCTACACGCTGCGCTACGGCATGCGCCCCTCGAAGATCGCCTTCATGGCCCATCACGCCTGGAAAGATGCGGGCGACGGCGCCTGGCCGCCGGGCTTTCCCGCCGACAAGCGTCACGCCTACACGCTCGGCGAGATCAGGAAGTGGCTGGAGGTGTTCCTCAAGCGCTTCTTCGCCTTCAGCCAGTTCAAGCGCTCGGCAATGCCGAACGGCCCGAAAGTGGTCGCCGGCGGCGCCCTGTCGCCGCGCGGCGACTGGCGCGCGCCGTCGGACGGCAACGCCACCGCGTGGCTGGAGGATCTGGAGCGCAACGTGCCCAAGTGACGACCATCTTGCTCGGCCGCCGCGCTTGCCATATCCGAGACGTGCGCGTCCGCCTTTGCGGCGTCGTCATCGACATCGTTGAACGGAGCTGATCATGAGCGTGACCGCCGCCGGCATTTCCTCGATGGCGACGAGGCAGATCCTCGCTGAGCTCGCCGCCGCCTATGAGGAGGCGACCGGCGAGGTGATCACGATCGAATCCGTCGGCGGCGTCGATGCCGCCAAGCGCATCCGCGCCGGCGAAGCGTTCGACTTCGCCGTGCTCGCCTCCGATGCGCTGCAGAAGCTTGAAAGCGACGGCCATCTCGTTCCCGGCAGCATCATCGAAATCGCGGAATCGCCGATGGCGATGGCGGTGCGCGCCGGCAGCCCCAAGCCCGATCCGCTCGACGAGGCCGCCGTGCGCAGGGCGATGGAGAACGCCAAGGCGATCGGCATCTCCACCGGCCCGAGCGGCATGTATGTGCAGAAGCTCGCCCGCGACTGGGGCCTGGAGAGCGAGGGCACTTCGCGCCTGGTCCAGGCCAAGCCCGGCATTCCCGTCGCCAGGCTGCTCGCCGACGGCGAGGTCGAGGTCGGCTTCCAGCAGCTCAGCGAGATGCTCGGCGCGCCTGGCATCGACATCGTCGGCCTGCTGCCCGCGTCGCTGCAGCCCGGCACGGTGTTCGCGGCGGCGTTGTGCAAGGCCGGCGCGCATACCGAGGCGGCGCGGGCCTTCATCGAATATCTGGTCTCGGAGGAGACCGCCGAGACCAAACGCCAGCACGGCATGACGCCGGTGTGAGGCGCCGGCTCCACAGCCCGCGAAAAAATCCGATCGCCGCGTGTCGTCTCGGCCTTGTCCCGATCGTCTTCCAACCGAACAATCGGGAAGGAGACGGCGGATGAGCGCATCGTACTATCGCTGGGTGATCGTGGCGGCCGGGGGCGTGCTCGGCTGCGTCGCCGTCGGCGGCCTGTTCTCGCTGCCGGTGTTCCTCAAGCCGATGGCCGCCGAGACCGGGTGGTCGGTCGCGGGGATCTCCACCGCGATGACGATCGGCTTCCTGGCGATGGCCGTCACCAGCATGGGCTGGGGCACGCTGTCCGACCGCATCGGCCCGCGTCCCGTGCTGCTGATCGGATCGATCCTGCTCGCCGTCAGCCTGCTGCTGGCAAGCCTGACATCCTCGCTGCTGGCGTTCCAACTGCTGTTCGGCCTGATCGCAGGCATCGCGACGGCGGCGATCTTCCCGCCGGTCATGGCGACCGTCACCGGCTGGTTCGACACCCATCGCAGCCTCGCGGTGTCGCTGGTCTCGGCCGGCATGGGCGTGGCGCCGATGACGATGTCGCCGCTCGCGGCCTGGCTCGTCTCCAGCTACGACTGGCGGACCGCGATGCAGTGCATCGCCGCGATCGTGGCCGCCATCATGATTCCCACGTCGCTGCTCGTGGGCCGTCCGCCATCGTCCGCGCCCGGCGACGCCGTCGCGTCGGGTCCCGCCGCCGGGCCGGCCGAGATGACGCGATCGGCGGCGCTGCGCTCGCCGCAGTTCCTGATCCTGCTCGCCACCAACTTCTTCTGCTGCGCCACGCATTCCGGCCCCATCATCCACACCGTGAGCTACGCCGTCACCTGCGGCATCCCGCTGATGGCGGCGGTGACGATCTACAGCATCGAGGGGCTCGCCGGGCTCGGCGGCCGCATCGCCTTCGGCCTGCTCGGCGACCGCTTCGGCGCCAAGCGGGTACTCGTTCTCGGCCTGCTCGCGCAGGCGTTCGGCGCGCTCGCCTACGTGGTCGTGCGCGACCTCGCCGCGTTCTATGCGGTCGCGGCGACCTTCGGCTTCCTCTATGCCGGCACCATGCCGCTCTACGCCGCGATCGCGCGTGACAACTTTCCGCAAGGCATCATGGGCACGGTGATCGGCGGCACGGCGATGGCCGGCAGCCTCGGCATGGCGACCGGCCCGCTGGCCGGCGGCCTGATCTACGACAGCTTTGCAAGCTACACTTGGCTCTATGTCGGCTCGTGGGTGATGGGCCTCGGCGCTGTCATGATGATGATGACCTTCCGGCCGTTTCCCAAGCCGACGTCGCAGCCTGGCGCCGTGCCCATGCAAGCGCCGGCCTGACGCTGCTGCATCGCACCTTCACGCGCGCCGTCGGAATCGAACAACAACGCTTGATCCCCGGCAGGAACTGTGATGTCGCAGCCGGGTTGGGCGGCGTGGAGTTCAACCGGATAGAGATCGGATCCATGAAGAAGACCCAGCTCGCCATTGCCACCCTCGTCGCCGCCACCCTCGCCGCCGTCCCGCTCGCCGCCCAAGCGAAGCACCACAAGAAGCACAACGCCGCGACGTCGACCACCTTGTCGCAGACCACCGGCAGCAACATGAAGTCCGGCCGCGATTCCACCTCGTCGAGCCAGGGCAATGTCGGCCCGGGCACGAACCAGGCGGGAAGCATGGGGAAGTAGGACCGATTCGTCCGTCGGATTCAGCGTCGGAGTGCCCGGTGCCCGGGCTTTCCGACGCGCGATGGCGCTCCGCGCAGCGATGCAAGACGACGCGCTCCACGTGGCGGGACGCACGAAACCACGGGAGCGAACAAACGTTGCGACCACCAATCGGCCTCGCCAATCGGGCGATGGATCCCGATCAGCAAAACCCGATCACTTCGAGGCTTCCTTGATCTTGTGATCCAAATGTCCGGTGCCGTGGTCCCGGCGCAACTGGCTCAGCGACGTCTCGTTGAGCTGCAGCAGCACATCGCCGAGCTTCGTCGAATCCGGATAGCCGGCCGCAAAGGACTTGCCGTAGATCTTGCGCAACGTGGCGACCAACGTATTGCCGTGCTTCCTGCTGATCTCGCCATCCTTGTCCCGATGGCGGCCGTCGAGTCCCGGTTCCTTCATGCGTCTCTCCCCTGATGCGACTTGCGCGCTTGGGGAGGAGCCTGCGCTCAATTCGCCCGATTGGCAACGCTGCGGCGCGAAGCGACGTGATTTTCTGATACATCTGCCCTGTCCCAACTGGCTACTCCGGCCGCCCTTCGCCCGACTGCCCCGCAGCCGGACCGGGTGCGGCCGTCGTGGTCATAGGAGCGGATGCTGGCCTTCGGGGCGGCACGCTCGGAGCTGGAGGGTAATAAGGATAAAAATTCTGCTCAATCGCCCGCCTCAGTTGCTTGTAGCGCACCTTGTTCGATGGACCGGTTTCGTCCCAGTTGCGCGTGTAGAATTTACAGTTTTGCGACGTCGCTCTGTCGGCGAGCTTCCGAGTAGCCGCGACGAAATCCCGTTCGTTGATTTCGACATCACGTTTGAATGAGCCGACCATCTCCCAAGCCGGATCTTTCGCTCGGGTTGGCGTAGCGTCGCTGACCCTAATCCCGCGATCGCCGAATGTGATATCGAAGATATATTCCGTTTGTCCCGTCTGCGTCGTCCAGCATGATGGATAGGTAAGGCCGTTTCCATTTCTGTGCATCAGATTGAGCACTTCGAGGTGGCACTTGTCGCGATCGGCTTCCGTCGCTGCAAGTTTCTGGGTAACCTCATTGGAATCGAGCATCTGGGAAAGCGGCTTGATCTGGCTCGGCTGCGTATCCTTGCCCAGGGTATTAAGAATCTCGACCGCACGCTTGAGGACGGCTGGCGGATCGTTCGGATCGATCTCGGCGGCTTGCTCGACTGCCGAGGCAAACGACCGGAACGTCTGCGAGCTGTCGAGGCCAAGTGACTTGACTAGATCTGATTGCTCAGCGTGCCTGGTGGTCTGCTGCTTTAGTGCTGTATTTTCCGCCTCCAGCTCTTGTAGGCGTTTGAAGCGCTCGACGAGCTGCTGCACTGCAGTGATATCGACCGCGCCACCCTCATGTAGCGCTTGCTGAAGCGGCTTGAGCTGCTCTTCGGCCGTATTGGCTCTGTCCTGCCAATCCTTGAGTTCGGCTGAGAGCGTCAGCAGGAGCAGGAACAGGAGCAGCAGCAGGATCTCCGCCAAAGTTAGTCCGAGAATGAGGCCCCGGCGCTGTTCGCGTTCATCGGCGAGTCGCGAAGCCATTGCAGCCTCCTAACTTCGGTGAAACGGCCAAAAGTGAAACCAGCGGCGGCGCTTTTCAATCAATCCGATGGCGACCGACAAACGGTCGACGACGCGGTCCAGACGCGCCCCAAACTCGTCGAAGCGGTCATTCAGGTCATTCGCCAGCCGGACGAGCTTGACCTCGATTTTGGACGTGCCCTCACGCAGAACCTCGACGCGGTCTCCCTCAGTGCGAAAGGCACGATCAATGTTTTCCGCGGCGGTGTTGGCGACGCGGCTGATGTTCGACACTGAATCTTGCGCCGCGCCGACCGATTCTTCGGCGGCTTTGCGCGCCGCCTGCTGCACCCCGGTATGGAAGGTTTCGAACTCCGCGAGGGTCAAGCTCAGTTGGGCACGGAGGTCGGCGGAAGCACCCAGCAAATCTCGGCGGACTTCATCCTCGACTTCGTCGATATCGGCCCGCAACTGCACGAACAAAACGCGGCCTGCGACACCAACGATGGTTGTGAACAGCGCAATTCCGAAACTGCCCAACAGATCCTTGATGTCGTTGCCGTTGCGCAGCAACAACAGCGCAGCCGATAAGCTCGCCAAAGTGAAAATGAAGCCCAGATAGTAGAAGTTGTCTCCGAGGCGGTCTGGTCGAAGCTGTACGCGGCGAAACTGGAACGCGATCAACCCGTAAGCAAGCATTAGAGCGACGGCGCCGCCTGCAATATAGTCCGCATTGAACTGGTGCATCTTGAGGAATAGTATCCCGATGAAACCGAATACGGCGACCAATGCAAACAGCCCCTTGTCGGGCATATCGCTGAAGAAGCGTCGGCGTGGTACCAGGCGCGCGGCTCGATCCAGCCTCATCTCGATATCGGCCTCTTTGAGTCCATCCGCATTCTGCGCAAGTTCGGTCATGGCGTGCCCTGCTAAAGAGGTTCAACTGCAATTAAGCGGCCGCCAGATCCCGCGACCAACTGTTCCCAAAACACCTGATGGCCGCGGCTCTGGATAGAGACTTTGCCGCGAAGTGCCGTCGGCCTCAGGAGATAGAGGATGTTGACCTCGGCGCCCTTCAACTCCGGTTGCAGGGTGGGCCAAGCGCTATTATGCGACAAAGCTGCAAAATTCGGCTCGGCCTGAAAATGCGAACTCAATGCGGTGTGCTGAACCATGTCTGAAACCATCGTCAGCCGCAACGGCAGACGACCGGCATCGACCCTGCCGAAAGAGGTAATGCTGGCAGCGCGCAAGCTCTCGATGATTGGCGAGGAATTCTGACGTGAGGCATGTAGGAGATCCTCGACTACTTGATCCAATACTGCAGCGAATTTTGTCTCGTAGCTCTTCCGGACCTGTTCAGGATTCTCGATCCACGGATTGGCGGCGTCAGGCTTGCCCAGCGCGCAGATGACGAGCTTGGGTCTCAGCACATGCGTGGTGTCGCCTTCGAACGTATAAATGTCAAACCGAGTACCAAAGGACGCATCATGCTTATAGCGATCGATGGCCTGCCGAATTCGCTGGGCCTGCTGGTCCGTGATCGGATCGCTGCGGTCGAACAGAATGGCATGAACGGCGCTCGGTCCCGACAGCGGGCAGTTTGTTTCTGCGTCCAGAACCGGCCGTGTGTGCTGCACCCACCAATAGCCGCCGACAAATGCCCCGATCAGCATTAGCCCGAGAACGGCCAGCAGCAGTCCGCGCAGGCCGTCGGCGCTTCCCTTTTTCCGTCGTGATCGCCGCGACATTAGCGAGGCATCTGCGTCGGATGGGGATATTTCACAATCAGCGCCTCATATTCGTCGATGACGCTTATTGAAAGTTTGCGCAGTTCCTCAAGAGCCGCATTTGCGTCCGCAGGCGTCGATGCTGGCTCGGCGATCTCGGTCAGCACGGCAGTGTCCTTGAGGAAGCTACGCGGTAGCTGCCATGGCGCGCTGAAATAAGCTGGAGCCGGACTCTGGCGGGCAGCGCGGTTCGCGTCCCGATATGTCGCCAGCAGCCGGTTGGTGGCGGCCTCGATACTGCTCTCATAGGCTTGAAAACTGCGCAGCTCGGCTTCGCGCTGAGCCCGAACCTTCGCCGCCTGCTGCGGGAACAGCGGAATGCGGCGGATGCCCTCATCGAGCTCGGCGACTGTCTTTTCCTTGATTTGCTCGAGGTCCTCGAAGAGCAGCGCGTGCTCGTCGCTGTAGTTTTCGCGCGCTTCTTCTGCCCTGCGGGAATGCGCTCCGTAGCCGGGATACGGATCGTCGAACGTATAGCCCTTCGAGATCGCCATCGTCGACAGCACCAAGCCGAGGCCGAACAAATAGAACGAATTCAGATCGGCGAGTGTCAGCGGACTTGAGACCAGCGTCTCGCGCGCGACTGCAAAGGCGCGTTCCTCGCCGGCCGAAGCAGTCGCATCCCGATAGTGCGCGGCGAAACCATGAAGGCACGCAAGCGCTGCAACGGCGGCCGCTGTAATCAGCAGCCCGAGAATCTTGATGAGCAGGTTCCGGTGATTGATCCATCGCATCGGAAGCAGTCCGACCGAGAAGGACGTCAAGACGTTCACGAACGAAATCCCGAGCGCCATGACGATGCCACCAAGTAGGCCCAGGGTCGCTCCCTTCGCAAAAAAGAAGCCGTTCAGCCCAGCCTCCGCGCCGACAAGGAAGACCAGCAGTCCGAGCGTTGTGTGCCTGTTTGAGGGCGGGCGGGCCGCGCGCCTCAGCAGATTGGCGTCCCGAAACTCCTTCAGTTCGTCTCGAAGCGCGATAAATCGTTCGCGCAGCGGACCGAGTTCTGCCTCGGCGCGATGATGGGCATTGTGCAGCTTCGCAAGCGTATTGTGAGCAGCGAGACGAAGATTCTCGAGTTCGGTCGAGACCGAAACGGCGATCAGGCGTGCCGCGTAGGCCCGTAGACTATTGATGAGCTCGGCCCCGTGCCAGGCCCATTCGCTCTCCAACGTTTGTGTTATCTGCTGTTCGACGGCATCGAGTGTTACGGAATCGGAAGGAGGCAGCTGCTGCCGACCACGCTCGGCGGCCAGCCGCGGCAGATCAATCTCGCGCGCGATCTCGTCCACATCGATCGGCTTCAGATAGCCTTGTGCCTTTGCTCGCCCGTCGTCGCCACGGACGGCATCACGCAGCTTGCGAAAGGTCCCAACCAACATTACGCCGACCCAAAATGGATTATGCCGCTGGACGTGGATTGCCGAGCACCATAGCACAAAACGAAAGGTTGTAAGTGGTAGCGACGGATTATACCCGGAGAATATAGAGAGCTGTAGAGGATTGGAGCGGATTCCTGGAACTAAGCGAGACAGTCGAGCAAGGTGCGCTTAAGGGGCCCGATGTGTCACCGCTGCAATCCCATGTTGTTCACGGAGGAGCCGGTCAAAAATCCCGCTTTCTTTTTATCGGAAATCATGCTTTACTCCATTCATCCCGCCTCATGCAGAGGGCGTACGCGTCGTCACGATACGTGGAGGTGGGCTGCGATGGACGTGGATGCTGCGCGAGCGCTTGCGTCGCGGAGGGCGAAGTCGTGTGGTCCCGGCCTCCCGATGCTGAGGTCAAGCCTGCTGTTGATGCGCAAGCGTCACGCGGTCGATGGGGGCAAGAAAGCCCGGTCCCCAAGGAGAGCACGAAGGACACCGTTAAAGCCGATCGCGCAGGGAGGGCCGGATCGTCCGGCTGGACCTGTGGTACCTGCCGCCTGCATTTTTTTCGCAGGCGGGCCACGGGCCTCAGTCGAGGTCCGGCTCTCCCTGCGCCTCTCGTGTTTCGAGGCGCGCGCGACCAACGCATCCCTCGGACGCATCGAGCCGCGAGACCGCGCGCGCACGCCTGAACCGACCGCAAGTGGCTGTTTGACATCTGAATGACGTGACGGTGCTTGTCTGCGCCCGTGACAACGCCGAGCAGCGTCGGGCCGAACCCACGGATAGGAGACGCGGTCAGTCGCAGTGCGTCTCAAGAAGCGTGACGCGGTCAGAAACCGGGTCACGCATCGGTCTCGTACCCCGCGGGGACAGCGACAAACCCAGCGCCTTCCAATCGCTTCTTCATCGGAAATCACTGAGCGTTCGTGTCTATCCGATGAACGAGGACAACGAGATGCTCCACGCCGCCGGCTTTTGCATCACGATTGGCCTCAGCGATGGAGAGCTCCACTCGGCAAACGACAATTGAAGAAGGATGTCGAAACAGTATCACGTTGAGGTTGTATTGAGAAGGCTTGGGTGTAAAATCTTTACGATGCCAGATTTCCGATGGGAGCGACGGGCTTCCCAATAGTTCTACTGGCTGAGAGAGGGTTGTGCCGGCATGCCTCTCATTGTCTACCCGCATTGCGACATGCACGTCGCGCTGAAGAAGCCCGCGACTAAGGTGCTGCCGTTCCGCGTGTTCGACCAGGATTTGCCGAGCGGGTCGACGACCTACACGCTGACCGACGTCACCGCGGATTGCAATTTTCGGATCCTGGCGCCGTACAACCCGGTCGGCTCCCGGCTGACCAGCTTCGTGACGATCGATCCTGCGGCGCGCACCATCACCGGCGACGACGTCGGCATCAATCTCGTGGTGATCGAATATGGCCCCGGTTACGTCGTCGCGCGTATCCAGGTGCACGACGATGTGCTCGGCTGGTGGTTCGGCAACTCCTCGATCACCACGGCGCTGCATCCGACGGTCGCCCACAGCCAGCCGACGCTGTGCGCGCTGTTCAGCGACGATCCGACCGGGACCGATCTCGTCGGCGACATCACCGGACACGGCTTCGTCACGCTCAGCTCGGCCAGCCCCGGCACCTTCGTGGTGGCAAATGCGAACAATGAGGGACGGTTGAGGGGCGTGAGCGAGGGGGCGGCCCAGCTCAACGGCAGCTTCCTCGGCGTCAACCAGAGCCTGTCGGTGAAGGTGGTCGACTACGCCAAGACTCGCGACAACATCTCGACGGTGCGCGCCGGCGACCTCGCCAATGCCGCCGAGATGCACAACATCCTGTTCCTCGCCGAGGGCTTTCGCGCGTCCGAGAAGGACAAGTTCGACAAGATCGTGCAGGAAGCGGCGGACGGTCTGTTCTCGCAGAAGCGCCACGAGCCCTACGGCACGCTCGCGGGCAGCTTCAACGTATTCAAGGCCTTCCAGGCGTCGGAAGAGCAGGCGGTGACCTGCGGCTGGCGCGTCAACGACGAGGAGACCTCGGAGCTCGGCAGGGGCGGACCGATTCCGTGGAACTACAGCGTTTCGGACGACAAGAGCATCTACGAGGTCGACGAGCTCGTGGCCCGCGTCGGCCTGCCGCTCCGCAACGAGACTGCGACGCCGGCGCAATTGAAGGCGCGCTGGGCGAGCCAGTCGCTGTCCAACTACGACGCGGCGAAGGTCAACGACACCCTGATCGAAGCGTGGAGGAAGCAGAAATCGCTCGGCATCCTGGAGGCACGTGACACCTTCTACGGCCTGATGCTCGGCTCCCGCTGGGGCGATCAGTCGGCGAAGTCCGGGGCCGCTTTGACGATGCCGGCGGCGGATGCGGCGGGCGATGCCAACCTCGCGCCCCTGATCGCCCGCGCCTATCAGTTCTTCAAACCGGCCAGCGCCACCCGGCACCTTGCCCCGGATCCGCGCCGGCACCCGCCGGAACTCGCTAGGAACGGCCGCGCGAACGTTGCGGCGCCGATCATGGCCTACCTGTCCGGACTGCGGCTCGGGTCGTCGCCGCACACCGCGCTGGGCGCCGAGTGGATACCGGACGGCACCTTCAAGCGCAGCCGCGGCCTGATCGCCATGATCACCAACGAGGACATGATCGGCGGCACCAATTTCAACCAGTCGACCGTGACCGCCAATTCGCTGCAGAGCCTGAAGACGCTCGACTTCGAATATCCGGCGACCAACACGGCGACGAAGAAGGTGATGCGGCGCAAGCCTGCCAGCGACATCGACGCCGACCTCACCGATATCATCGACACGGTTGCGCACGAATTCGGCCATTCCTTCAATCTCGGCGACGAATACGAAACGAGCGCCGAAGACAATGCGACCGCTTCGAGCGAGCACGACAACATCGTCGCGCTCGCCGGCATCTTTCAGGATCCGAACTACGCCGCCAATCACTCCCGTCTGGTCGATCCGTCCAAGGTGAAATGGTTCGAACTTCTCAGGGTCCAGCTTTCGGCCAAGCTGACCCAGGCTTCGACCCAGCAGGGTGGCTCGATCGAGGTCAGGATCGACCCGCGCCAGATCCCGCGCTGGGTGCAGGCGAAGGCGGCCGGCCGCCAGGCGTTTCTCCGCCGCATCCAGATCACGGCGATCGGCCGGCAACTGCCGCTCACGTTCACCGATTCCGATTACCTCGTCAGACTCGACATCGGCGACATCGACCAGAACCTCGGCTCGATCCGGCTCGGCGGGCTGGAATTGCCGCCGGCGCCGTTTCCCGTGTTTCCGAAAGGCTCGCTGCTGTTCGTGCCGCGCCGCGACGATGCGGACGCGCTGGTCTATGTGGTGGAAAAGAAGGTGCGCGACTTCATCGCAGGCAACCATCTGCCGCTCAACAAGGATCCCGACTTCGCTCATGTGAACGACGAGGGCGACGACCCGAAGGACATCCCGAACTTCAAGCCGCCATGCAAGGCGCAGCGGCTGGTCGGCCTGTACGAAGGCGCATACAACTTCACCGGGTTGGTCTATCGTCCGGCCGGCGACTGCAAGATGCGGAACAACAGCGGCACTTTTTGCCATGTCTGCAAATGGCTGATCACCAACCGCGTCGATCCCGCGCTGCACGACGTCGTCGACCGCGAATTCTATCCGGAGGCCAAGAAGAATGGCTGAACCGGGCGCCCTCGAAACGATCGTCGCCGAGATCGGCAAGCTGCTGCTGCCGCTGCGGGCGGCGGTGGAGTCGCCGGCCGCGTTCCAGGGCCTGCTGCTCAAGCTGGGCTGGGATTCCGACGTGATTCCGAAGCCGATCGCCGATCTCGCGGTCGACTTGCAGCTGCTGTTCGATCGGCTCCAGGCGCTGGTCGGCGGCGGGCTGTCGCTCGACGGCGAAGTGGCGTCCGACGGCGAGACGACGGTCGTGTCCGGATCGCTCGAAGACGCCTTCAAGACCATCGAGGCGATCGCCGGCGTCGTGCAGGCGATCGACGACCTCGTTTCGGCGCCCGGCGGTGCATTTTCGGCGACGCTGAACGCCGATAATTTCAAGGGCGAGTTTCCGGGGCAGCTCGTCGGCTATCTCTTCATCACCTATCTGCGCAACCATCATCCGGGCATCGGTTTCGCGCTGCAGGCGCTCGGTGTCATCCGCACCCGCTATACCGCGCCCGCCGGCAACCGCCCGGACTACATCGACTACAGGTTCAGCTTCCCGGACCTGCCGAAGATCGTCTCCGACCCGGTGACGCTGTTCGAGAACGCCTTCGGCTGGGGCACCGACAGCTTCGACTTCTCCAGCTTCGCGCGGCAGATCGACAGCCTCGCGGCCGGGCTCGGGCTCGACGTCCGGATGGTGGAGGTGCCGGATCGGGTCGCGCTCGCGCTCGAAGGCGGCCCTCCGATCGGCCGTGCCGCCGTGCGCAAGCGGCTGCGCTTGGTGTTCTTCGAGCGGGCACGCGACGCAGGGCGGCTATCGGCCGAGCTCGGACTGTTCCCGCTGCCGAAGTCCGGGAGCAAGAAGCCGGGCTTCGCGCTGCTGCCGTCGTTCAGCGGGCTGCTGTCGGTGCGGATGCAGCTCGGTCCGACGATCGCGGTGACGATCTCGAGCGACCTCGATCTCACCGGCGGTGTCGGCCTGATGGTGCGGCCGGGCAGCGGCATCGACATGGTGGTCGGCTTCGCAGGCAGCGGCGCGCCGACGTCGGCCAAGGGCACCGCGCGCGTCGAAGTGGAATACTCCGCCGTCTCCGGCAGCCCGACCATCGTTCTTGGCACCGGCGAGGGCACGCGGCTCGAATACCAATCGGTGAGCGGTGCCGGCGGTTTCACGCTGGTGGCGGGCAAGGACGTCGAGGTGTTCGCCGAGGCGGACCTCAAGGGCCTCGCTTTCGTCCTCGACGCGTCCGGCTCGGACGGCTTCATCTCGACCATCCTGTCGGGTATCTCGACGCGGTTCGAGTTCGATCTCGGCCTCGGCGTCGCCTATCCGCGCGGCGTGTATTTCCGCGGCACCTCGCATCTCGAGATCCAGATCCCAGCGCATATCGACCTCGGTCCGATCCAGGTGCAGGGACTGACGCTCGCGGTGACACCGTCGGGTGACGGCCTCCCGATCGATATCGGCGCGACGCTGAAGGCGGCGCTCGGTCCGCTGGTCGCGGTGGTGGAAAACATCGGGCTGCGGACCGATCTCGCTTTTCCGGGGAGCGGCGGCAATCTCGGCCCGATCGATCTATCCTTCGGGTTCAAGCCACCGAACGGCGTCGGGCTGTCGATCGATGCCGGGGCGGTGAAGGGCGGCGGCTATCTCTTCATCGATCCGGACCGCGGCGAATATGCCGGCGCGCTGGAACTGAAGATCCTCGACTTCCTCTCGGTGACGGCAATCGGCGTCATCACCACCAAGATGCCGGACGGGTCAAAGGGCTTTTCCTTCATCGCCATCATCACGGTCGAGTTCAATCCCGGATTGCAGCTCGGCTTCGGCTTCACCCTGCTGGGAGTCGGCGGACTGGTCGGGCTCAACCGCTCGATGGACCTCGACGCGCTAGTCAACGGCGTGCGCGCCGGCTCGCTGGACTCGGTGCTATTCCCGCACGACGTCGTCGCCAACGCGCACCGGATCATCTCCGACCTCCGCACCTTCTTCCCGCCAGAGCAGGGGACCTTCCTCATCGGCCCGATGGCGAAGTTCGGCTGGGGCACGCCGACGCTGATCAGCCTGTCGCTCGGGATCATCATCGAGATTCCCGGCAACATCGCCATCATCGGCAAGCTGACGGTGGCGATCCCGGACGAGCGGCTGCCGCTCATCATCATCCAGGTCGCCTTCATGGGCGCGATCGAATTCGACAAGAAGCGCGGCTGGTTCTTCGCCATCCTGTACGAATCCCGCGTAATCTTCATGCCGCTCGACGGCGGCATGGGCGTGCTCGCGTCGTTCGGCGGCGACGCCACTTTCATCGTCTCCGTCGGCGGCTTCCACCCGGCCTACAATCCACCGGCGCTGCCGTTCCCGCCGATCCCCCGGATCGCGATCAACATCCTCAACACGCCGGTGGCCCGCATCCGGGTCGACGCCTATTTCGCGGTGACGTCGAACACCGTGCAGTTCGGCGCACATGCGGAGCTGTATTTCGGCGTCTCGATCGCCAACATCGAGGGCCATCTCGCCTTCGACGCGCTGTTCCAGTTCTCGCCGTTCTATTTCATCATCACGATCTCTGCCTCGCTGTCGGTGAAGCTGTTCGGCGCGGGGCTGTTCAGTATCCGCTTCCGCGGCTCGCTCGAAGGCACATCGCCCTGGCACGTCGAGGGCACCGGGAGCATCTCGCTGCTGTTCTGGGACGTCGACGTCGACTTCTCCCACACCTGGGGCGACAAGGAGGACACTAGCCTTCCGCCGGTCTCCGTGCTGCCCCTGCTGGTGGCGGAATACTCGAAGGCGGAGAACTGGACTGCCGCGCTGCAGAACAGCAGCAGGCTGTTGGTGACGCTCAAGACCGTGGACGCGGGCTCCGACCTTGTCCTGCATCCGGTCGGTTCGCTCAAGATCACCCAGCGTGCGATCCCGCTCGGCATCACCCTCGACAAGATCGGCGCGCAGCGCCCGGACGACGCCAATTACTTCTCCGTCGCGACCGCGACGTCGGGAATCGAGAAGCGCGCCACCATCCGGGAGTCGTTCGCGATCGCCCAATTCAAGGACCTCAAGGACGGCGAGAAGCTCAGCGCGTCCGACTACGAGGCCGAGGAGGCGGGGCTGGAGCTGTCGGTCACTGGCAACCAGGCAAAGACCAGCTATGTCACCAAGCGCATCGCCCGCTACGAAGAGATCATCGTCGACAACAATTTCAAGCGGGCACGCCGGCGCTTCGTCACGCTCATCTCCGGGCTGTTCACGCACTTCCTGGCCAACAACGCCGTGGCGCGGTCCGAGATCTCGGCGAAGTCGCGCGATCTGAAGCACGCATTCGACGACAAGATCGCGGTCGATCAGGCGTCCTATGTGGTGGTGAGCCTGGCCGACAATTCGCCGATCGCCGGCGCGCCTGCGTCGTTCCAATCGCGCGCCAGCGCCGGTGAATTCATGGCGGCGGAGACGCGGCGTAATCCGAATTTCGCCAGCGAGGCCCATATCGTGCGCCCGCACGAGATGAAGCGCGCGGCGTAGCGGAGGCACGATGATGGCGGGCGATCCGGCGAGGCGGCGGGGAGGGACGGGATGAGCGATGCGATCGGCACCTATTCCTTCCTGCCCTGGCTGCGGCTCGGCGTGGCTAACAACATCACGGCGGCCGACAACGACAACTCGGTGTCGCTGCGCGCGACGATCAAGGTCGACTTGTCGCTGGCCGGGCGGCCGGTCCAGGGCGACACGGATCTGACGGCGACGATTTCGCGCGACGTCGCGCTCTATGGTCCCGGCGACATCGTCGGCATCGATCCGAAGGCGGTGGTGAAGGTGGAGCCGCGCGACTGGATCACCAATTTCGAGCCGAACTACCTGCCCTTCGTTGAGTTCTACGACGAGGATTTTCCGTGGCGCTACACGCCAGCGGCGCCGGACGAGTCGAGCCACCGGCTGCGCCCGTGGCTCGCACTGCTGGTACTCAAGGTGGAGGAGTTCAAGGAAGTCGCGGTGTCGTCGGCGCGGCCGCTGCCGGCGATCGACGTGACGGGCGATCCGGCCTCGGTATTTCCGCCCGCCGACCAGCTTTGGGCCTGGGCGCACGTCCACGTCAACCGCGACCTGATCCAGCAGGACGGCGTGGTGGAATCGACCAATGCCGACCAGGCGAGGGCACGGCTAGAGAGCCTGCTGGCCAGCAATCCGGACTACGCCTATTCGCGCGTCCTGTCGCCGCGTCAGTTGGAGCCGAATACGTCCTACCATGCATTCCTGGTGCCGACCTTCGAGAGCGGCCGTCTCGCCGGCCTCGGAATCGCGCCCGCGGCGAATCCCGCATTCTTCGCCACCCTGTCGGCCTGGGCGGACTATACCGACCGGCCGTCCCCGACGCTGCATCCGGTGTACAAGCGGTGGTACTTCAAGACCGGGACGGTGGGCGATTTCGAGTACCTCGTCCGCCTGTTGAAGCCGCGTCCGCCGGACTCGCGGCTCGGCCGCCGCGACATGGACACGCAGACGCCCGGCTCCGGGATGCCGCCCATCGCGGTCGCCGGGCTCCACGGGGTGCTGCGGCTCGGCGGCGCGCTCAAGGTGCCGGACGAGGCGCTGACCGGCGCGCAGGAGGCGGAGGCTGCGGCCTACGAGGGCTGGGATGAACCCTACGCGCACGAATTCGAGAAGGCGCTGGCGGGCTTCGTCAACCTGACCGACGACTATGCCCGCGAAGGCGCGCCCGACCCAGTGATCACGCCGCCGCTGTACGGCCGCTGGCACGCGCTCACCGAGCGGCTGCTTGAGGAGGCGGACGGCAGCGACGCGCCGCAGCCGCGCAACTGGGTGCACGAGCTCAACCTGGACCCGCGGTTTCGCGTTCCCGCCGCGTTCGGCACCGCGGTCGTGCAGAAGAACCAGGAGGCCTATATGGACGCCGCCTGGGACCAGGTCGGCGACATCCTTGCGGCGAACCGGCGGATCAGGCTGGCGCAATTCGCCAAGGCCGCGGCCGCGATCTGGCATGCGCGCCATCTCGGGCCGCTGAAGGATCTCAGTGCGGAACGCGGGCTGACGATGATGGCGCCGGTGCAGCGCCGGGTGATCGCCGACGGCTTCACGCTGCGCCATCGGCTCAAGGAAAGCACGGTGCCCCGCGCGGCGCTGTCTGCGCCGTTCCGGCGCGCGGTCCGGCCGCGCGACCACATCGCGGCGACGCTCGGCTTCGACTCGCCGAAAGGCGCCGAAGAGCTGCTGGAGAAGATCAATCGCGGCGAGGTCAGCGCGGCGCCGCCGCGGGTCACCCCGGACGCCTTGCCGGCGGTGGAGGATGTCGCCGCGCAGCTTCAGCCGAAGTCGCTGCCCGCGGAGCTGACCGACTGGCTCGCCAAGCACCGCTGGGCGAAGTGGGTATTACTGGTCGTTCTGCTGCTGGTCGCCGTGCTGCTGCTGGCCGTCGCCATTCCGCTCGCGATCATGGTCGCGGTAGCGGCGCTGGCGCTGTTCCGATGGCTGGTGCGGCTGGAGAAGCAGGCCGGCATCGCGACCGGCGTGTTGCCGCAAGGGGCTTCGCCCGACATCATCGACGCGCTGCCGGGCTTTCCGTCGTTCACTATCCGCGATCCCGATCCCGCCGCGCCTGAGCCCGTCGGCGGCGCTTCGTCCGCCGACAGCCCGGAGGCGGCGCGCTTCAAACTAGCCCTCAAGGACCTCAACCGGCTGCTCACAGTCAGCGCCGATCTCGGCAAGCCGCCGTTGCGCAAGCCGATCGACATCGCCGCGCTCGGAGCGTCGACCTTCGCTGCGATTGATCCCGACAAGACGGTGCCCGCCTTCACCTTCTCCTCGATCGCCATTCCGCCGCGAGTGCTGGCCATCAACGGGAACGCGACGCTGCTGCAGTCGGAAGTGTTCAAGCCGGTGATGGCATATCCGGAAATCGACCTGCCGATGTACAAGCCGCTTCTCGGCTTGTCCGACGAGCACTTCCTGCCGAACATCGACAAGATTCCGCAGAACACGATCACGCTGCTCGAGACCAATCAGCGTTTCATCGAGGCCTACATGGTCGGCCTCAACCATGAATTCGCCCGCGAGCTGCTGTGGCGTGAATATCCCACCGACCAGCGCGGCAGCTGCTTCCGCCAGTTCTGGGACCCGAGCGGCGTGATCGACCGTGAGGGCCTGTCGAAGGACGAACTGCGCGAAAAGCTCCGCGATATTCCGCCGCTCCACACCTGGTCGCTGTTCTCCAAGCTCGGTGATCACGACCATCGCGAGAAGCCGGGCGAGAACGAGGAGGAAGTCGTCCTCGTCATCCGCGGCGAGCTGCTGAAGAAATATCCCACCGCGGTGATCTACGCCCAGAAGGCGCGCTGGCAGCGCGACGACGGCGGCGCGATCAATCCCCGCGTCGAGCGGGTGCTGGAGACCGACGGTCCGGTGGAAGACCGCCTGCGCACACCGCTCTACGAAGCCAAGGTCGATCCCGACATCACCTTCATTGGCTTCGACCTGACCTCGAAGGAGGCAAAGGGAGGCACCGGCCGCGGCAGTTCGACGGCGCCGGGCTGGTTCTTCGTCATCAAGGAGCGGCCCGGCGAGCCGCGCTTCGGCCTCGATATTTCTCGCGACGGGCCGCTCAACGTCTGGAACGACCTCGCCTGGCCTGACGTGCTGTCCGACGCCGACAAGGGCTTTCTGCAGATCAGGCCGGGCGGGCCGACGCTCACCCTGGACGATCCGGTGGCGCCGGAGCTGCAGGAGAAGAAACAACAGTACGACGAGGACAAGGCGCTACGCTGGCATCCGGACAGCAACTCCGCGGAGCTCGCCTACATCCTCTACCAGGTTCCCGTGCTGGTCGCGGTGCACGGCAGCGAGATGCTGCCGAACTGATCGCGCAGCGGACACGACAGGGGGCGGCGGAGGCGAAATGGCCGAGTTCGATGATATCCGCAAGGAGCTGGAAGCGTCGCGCGCCGCGGCCGATGCGACGTCGCGCGAGATCGGCCGGCTTCGCCAGACCCGCGCGCGGCTGATCCGCGACCGCGCACGGGCCGAGCGCGTCAGCAAGGGCGCCGACGATCCGGCGCTGGCGGCGATCGACAAGGAGATCAAGGCGGCGGCCTCCGAGATCGAGCGGCTGGGCGGTGCGCTGAAGGCGGCGAAGGACGAAGTGGTCCGCAATATCGGGCTGTTCGCGAACTTCACCGATCCGCGCCGCAACATCGGCCTGCTGTCCGATCAGACGCCGATCCTGCTGATGCCGCTGCGGATCGAAACGCGCTTCAAGCAAGCGACGGAATTCGGCGGCGACCGCGACGAGCTGTGGGTCCGGGCTTATCCGGACGACATCGCGGTCGACAGCTTCGAGGAGGCGTTGTCGGAAGACGAGGTGAAGCGCGCCCAGGCCTATTGGGCCGACGTCTGGCGGGCGAACCGCGACACCGCCGGGGAGCGGGCCGCCTGGCGAACGCTGCTGAGCGGACAGGGCTCGGGGCGGTCCTACTACGTGACCCAGACTCATCGCCCGCTCAACGAGGCGGCGCGACCGGCCAGGGTGGAAGGCGTGCCGACCGTGATCCTGACGGTGGTGACCAGCGCGCCGCTGGTCGATCCCGAGCGAGGTGCGGTCAGCACGTTCTGGACGGCGCTGTGGCGCGCGGGGACGGATGCGGCCGCGCAGATGAATGCGATCGCCGCGCTGGACAACGCGCTCGGCGCCGAGCGCGCCGCGGCGGTCCGTGAGGCGTACCGGCCGCGGAATCTCGCCGACGCGCCGCCCGAGGGCGCGGACCGCACGACCACCACGGTCATCGCCGCGTATCTGGAGTTTCCCGCCGCGGACGCCACGCCGATGCGCGAGACCGGCTGGTCGCAGCCGGCGACCGCCCGGACCTTGCCTGATCGCCTCGTCCTGCTCGGCTACAACGGCGGAACGCTCGAACTCGAGCAGCTCGGAAAACCGATTCCGTCGCCGCTGCCGGTCACGCCGTCGCCGACCGGAACGGACGACGCATCGGTCGCGCACGACGGCGACGACATCAAGTTCGGTCCGGAGCTCGAATGGGTGCGCAACTTCGACCGCGCCGTCGAGATCGGCATGGGATTCCGGGTGCCGCTAACGCCGCCCGCCTTCCGTCGTGGCTTCGATCAGTTGATGGTGCTCGGTGTGCGGCTCGGGGCCGATGCAGACGCCGGCCGGGTCGCGCTGGAGCAGTTGTTCACCCATCATCATCAGTCGAAGGCGGGGTTCTCGATCCTGCCGCAGGGCCAGCCGACCAACAACGTCGAGGGCGAGGGCGCCGCCTACAGCTGGCGCGAGGAGTCCGACGTCAGCTTCGATCACTACTTCGGCACTCCGCCCCTGGACCCCGACGGATGGTTCGAGCGGACAGACGGACGCTGCCTCGCCGCCACGCTCGGTCTCGATCCGGCCGCGCTGGCGGCGATCCCCTTCTACCATCGCCACGACGTCAACGACGCCCGCGCCATGAACACGGCGCTGTGGCCGGCCACGCTCGGTTACTTCATGGAGAGCATGCTTCATCCGGTCTTCGACGATTCGACGGTGGAGCGGACCCGCGACTTCTTCGTCCGGCACGTGTCGGCACGCGGGCCGATGCCCACGATCCGCGTCGGTCGTCAGCCCTACGGCATCCTGCCGGCGACGCCGCGCTCGCGCATCCAGTGGATCTTCGCGGGGGCGAACGTCGCAGTCGGGGCCGCGCACGCGCCGGATGATCCGGAACTTCGGTTCCTGACGCGGTTGTATCAGTTGTTGCGCAAGGTCGAGGCCGATCTCGAGCCGCTGATGTCGCGGGTGTCGTACATCGGCAAGCCGGACGGCGACCGTCATCAGATACTGCTCGATGTCCTCGGCCTGCACGCCGGATCGGTGGAATTCCAGCAGCGCTTCGCCGAAAGCTTCAAGGAACTGTACAACCGCCTCGCGATGCAGGGGGCGGGCGGCGCCTTGGTCGCGCTCCTGCTCGCCGCGGGCTATGTTGGAAGCGGGCTCGATCTGCTGAAGCAGCTCGGCTACACGCCGCCCGAGGGGATCGAGGTGCCGGACGTCCTTGAGAAACTCTTTCTCAAGGCGCCCAACCAGCTCAAGGGCCCGCTGATCGACGACCGTCCGTTGTCGGAGACCGAGCAGATCCGCGCCTACACCGCCGGCGGCGACAATTACATCGGCTGGCTGATCAAGGCTGCGGCGACCTCCCACGACGCGCTGCGGCTGCAGCAGGGCTTCACCCAGCGCCCGAACGCGCTGCTGTATCTCATGCTGCATCACGCGCTCGACCTGAGCTTCGTCGAGACCAGCATCCGCCTGTTCTTCAATGCCGGGCTGATCGGCGAGACCGAGCTGAAGGCGGCGCGGCGCGAGCCGAAGTTCTTTCAGGTCGAGGAGGCGAGCCTCGCCGTGCCGGCTGCGGCCGGCGGCAGCCGCTGGCGCTACCTCCACCGCAGCGACGCCGCGGTCACCGGAACGGGACTGAGGACGGTCGGCGAGTTCATCCCGACGGTGCTGACCTCAATGGTCGCCACCGCGTATCTCAAGCGCCAGCTCGATGCGCTCGAACGGCTGAAGAGGTCCCCGACGGCGGTTCTGGAACGGGTGTTCGCCGAGCATCTCGACCTCTGCACCTACCGGTTCGACGCCTGGTACGGCGGCATCATGAGCCGCCAACTGGAGCGGATGCGCTATCCGAACGGTGCCGGCCAGGGGACCGCCCAGCCGGGCGCACCGACCGGCGAGGCGAAGACCGGAATCTATCTCGGCGCCTACGGCTGGCTCGAGAACGTCAAGCCGGAGTTCAAGAAGCTGACGGCGGTCGAGCTGCCGGCAAACCTCGCGGCGATCTTCGCCGATCCGGATGCGCCGCCGCTGATGCGCGACCGCAGCAACCAGGGCTACATCCACGCGCCGTCGCTGAACCAAGCGGTGACCGCCGCGGTGCTGCGCAACGGCTATCTGTCCAACGCCACGCCCGACAATCCCGGCAGCCTCGCTGTCAATCTCAGCTCGGAACGAGTCCGCATCGCGCTGTCGATCATCGAGGGAATGAAGGGCGAGCAGAGTCTCGGCGCGCTGCTCGGCTATCAGTTCGAGCGCGGCCTGCATGACCGCCACGACGTCGAAGTGGACGGGTTCATCTACGACCTCCGCAAGGTGTTCCCGCTGGTCGGCGACCGGCTGGCTCCGACGCGTACCGGCCGGCTCGACGCGTTTGGTCGGCGACTGCGGATCAACCGGGTGGAGGCGCGCAACGTCATCGACGGCCTTGCTTTGGTCGAGCACATCAAGACCAGCGGCGTGAGCAGCTACCCGTTCGGCCACGATGCCGACCTGCCGGCGGCGAGCCCGCAGCAGGCCGCGGCGATCACCGCCGAGGCCGCGCGGATTGCCGACATCGCCGACGCGGTCGCCGACCTCGCGATGGCAGAGAGCGTGCATCAGGTGGTGCAGGGCAATTACGACCGCGCCGGCGCCGTGCTCGACACCTACTCCAAGGGAAAATTCCCGGCGACCCCCGACGTGGTCCGCACGCCGCGGTCGGGGGTGACGCTGACCCATCGGGTGGCGCTGCATCTCAAGGCCGGGCTCGACCCGAACGACGGCGCGCTGACATCGCCGCGGGCGAAGGCGGAGCCTGCGCTCAACGCCTGGCTCGCGGGCATTCTGCCGCCGCCGGCAGCGGTCGCCTGCTCGGTGACGGTCACCGACCCGCTCGATCTCTCCTCCGTCGCCTACAACGTGACGCAGGCCGATCTCGGCCTGCTGCCGATCGACCTGCTGTATCTGCTCGATCCGGACAACGATCCAGCCGCCAAGGCGCTCGACGATCTGATCGAAGCGCATGTGATCGCCGTCCATGCACCGCGCCCGGACGCAATGCTGACGATCGCCTACCGCGAGAGGATTGCGGCGATCGCCGGGCATGTGCCGCTGTTCGAGCTGTCGGCGTTGGTGCGGCATCTCAGAAGCCTGCTGCTGCGCTCGCGTCCGCTCAAGGCGAGCGACATGGCGATGGCCGGCGAGGCGAACGAGGCCGCCGATCTTGACGCGGCGCTCGCGCGCGAGCGGGCGACGCTGCCGCGCGATCTGCTCGCCGCGCGGCTTGCGGATCTCGACGCCTTCCGTACGGCGCTGCAGGCCCGCCTCGACGCCAAGCAGGAGGCCCAGATCGCCACCGAGATCGAGCAGACGATCACCGGCTTCGTGTCGGTGATGCAGGGTCTCGGTCCGTTCGCGGCGCTGCAGACCGGTACCGGTGCCGTCTACGCCGACCGGCGGCGGATCTTCGCCCAGTTGCGCGCCGCACTCGCCGGCTACATCGCTCGATGGACCAGGCAGCTCGCCGAGTTCGACGCACGCATAGTCGCCTACGACGCTGATTCCGGCACGCCGGACGCGGCGAAGTTCCTGGCGCTGCGGGTGGCCGAAAAGCTGATCGCGACCACGGCGACCGACCCTCTACCGGCGCAGCCGGACGATTTCCGCGACGATCTCATGAGCGGCAAGCGCGCCGCCTTTGTTGGACAGCGCGCCGTTCTGATCATGCTCTACGACAATGCGACCGATCTCGCCGCCCTGCATGACGGCATCGAGGCGTCGAAGGCTGCGAACGCCGCGTTCGACGCGGCGGCGATCGACATCGCGGCACAGCGCACGGCGATCGTCGCGCTCGCAGAGGACATGGCGAAGCGCACCGCCGCGCTCGCGCTCGAGCTGACGACGCGGCTGCCGGCGATCCAGGCCCGGCTCGATCAATACGATGCCGCGGCGGAGGCGAAGAACAAGATCGAGGCGTTGACCGCGGCGGCGAAGCTGTTGTTCGGCGAAGATTTCAAGATCGTTCCGGATTTCGGCCTGCCAGCGGCGCAGGCCGGTGAATGGAGCAACGCCTGGGGCGCGGGCGCGCAGGCGGACGAGACCATTCTCGGGTTCGTCAAGACGACGATCGGACGCCGCTTTCCGCTCGACGACTGGTTCACGGGTGTCGCGCGGGTGCGGTCGAAGCTGCACGATCTGGAAGCCTCGCAGCATCTCGCCGACGCGTTCACGGGGGCGGGCGTCGCGCTGCAGGCGCTGCAATTTCCGCATCGTCCCGAGTTGCCGTGGCTCGGACTCGAATTCCCGGAGACCGATGCCGACGGAAAGCCGTTCGGGATCGACGAGGACAAGCTGCTCTATACCGCGCATTTCGCCGAAAGCTTCGATCCGGCGCGGCGGCAACTCGGGCTGTTGCTCGACGAGTGGACCGAAGTGATCCCGCGCCCGACCGAGGATACCGGTCTGGCGTTCCACTTCGACCGGCCAAACGCCGAGCCGCCGCAGACTCTGCTGCTGGCGCTGCCGCCGAAATTTGTCGGCTCGTGGCAGTGGCAGGATCTCGTCGACACGGTGCGCGAGACGATGGACCTCGCCAAGAAGCGCGCGATCGAGCCCGACCACGTCGACACGACCGCCTATGCCCGCTTCCTGCCGGCGCTGGTGTCCGCCGTGACCTTCCATCCGATCACGGCCTCGCTCAACTTCGCTTTCAACAACAACCTCGCCGCGGTGCTGGCCGAGACGGAGACGGGCAATGGCTGACTATGTCGCGGTTCAGAACCTCTCCGCCGTGTTCTCCGGCAAGGTGAAGCTGCCCACCATCACGTTGTGGAACAGGCTCGAGGGCCGCCCACGCACGCACGATTTCGAGCGCGCGCTCAAGGCCGAGGTCCGTGATCCGCTGTGGCTGCTGACGAAGCAGTGGCAGATGGGCGAGTTTCAGGGCGACGACGCCGGCTCGCCCGTCGTCGCCAAGGTGCACATCGAGACCACCGAACTGACGAAATACCGCGCGGCCGGCAATCCGCCGGAAGCGTTCGCCGACGACGTGCCGCTCGAAGCCAAGGTCGAGCGGCGGCCGATCCCGTTCCGTCTCGCCGGCCAGAAGATCGCGTTCGATCTCCGCATCGCCCTGGGCCGGCGCTGGCTGAAGCTCGTCGCCGGCATCGAGCCGGGGCTTGCCCAGCAATTCATCGCGGCGCTGCCGGTCGCCATGCCAGATCCCGCGCTCAAGGCCGATGCGCCGGTCGCCGCCCATCGCGAAGCCTGGCAGACGATGGCGGCGCTGGCCGGCCGGTCGATGGACGGCTACGACCTCGTCGAGCATCTGACGGCCGCGCCCGGCAATCACGCGCACGACCTCGTCGTGCTCGGCAATCCGGCCAGCGCCGCTGCGATCGAGACGGCCGAGGCGGAATTCCTTGGCTGGTACCGGGAGGCGTTCTACCAGTCCGCCGCGGGGGCCGCCGATGCCTGGCTGCCCGATCGCCTCGAATACGCCTTCGCAGCGTCGGCGCCCAAGGCGGGCGGCGAGAAGCTCGTGGTCGCCGACGAATACTTCCAGGGGCATCTCGACTGGTACAATTTCGACGTCGACGCCTCCGGCGCAGGGCTCGGTGACCTGGCGGACGCGCCGCCACCGGCCGCCGTCGAGACGACCTTCACGGCGTCGTTCATCCCGGCGCCGATCCAGTTCGACGGCATGCCGAACACACGCTGGTGGACCTTTGAGGAGGGACGAACGAATTTCGGCGACATCGATCCGGAGACGACGGACGTCAACAAGCTGCTGCTGATCGAATTCGGCCTCGTCTACGCCAACGATTGGTTCCTGATGCCGTTCACGGTGCCGGCTGGGACGATCACCAGGGTCGCCGGCATGAGCGTGACCAACGTCTTCGGCGAGCGGATCTGGGTCGAAGCCGCGGGCAAGGGCGGGGACGCGGATTGGCAACGCTGGTCGATGTTTACGCTGGCGACGAAGGGGAGCGACGACATTCCCGCCGATCTCAGCCTTTTCATCGTGCCCAGCGTGCCGAAGATCCAGGAGAGCGAGCCGCTGGAGTCGGTGGAACTGTTCCGCGACGAGATGGCCAACATGGTGTGGGGCGTCGAGTCGCGGGTGATGTTGGCTTCGGGCGACAGCAAGAGCGGGCGCAGCGCCGCGCTCGACACCCGCCGCTATTTCCGTCGCCTGGTGGAGGAGAGCCTGCCGCCGGGCCCACCACCTGCGCCGCCGATCGAGAACGACGCCGCGATCCGCTATCGGCTGATGAGCGAGATGCCGGAGAACTGGATTCCATTCATCCCGGTGCACATCGACAACGACAGCCGCGAGATCCAGCTGCGTCGCGCCGCAATGCTGCGGGTCATCGACCGCGACCCGGATCCGCCGGTGCGCGTCGAACCTCGCACCGATCTGCTGCGCCACGGTCTCGACCTCCCGCAGCAGCAGGGCTACAATCTCCATGAGGAGGAGGTGCCGCGCGCGGGCATTCGTGTCACCCAGAGCTTCCAGCGCACGCGCTGGTACAACGGCCGCACTTTTGTCTGGCTCGGCATCCGCAAGGAGACCGATCGCGGCGAGCGGTCGAGCAGGCTCGCTTTCGACGCGATCCTTCCGAAGCGGAAGGCATGAACGCATGAAACGTCACCGTCGAAATATAGCGGTGGCGCGGCCGCCGGAGATGGAGGGTTGAACGGGCGCGCCATTCCCAAGTCGGCAATTTCTCGCGCGACGGCAGACGCTCGGCGCCCCAAGATTACGTAGCGGCCGGCAAGTGTGAATATCCGAAGACCCATTCCCGACCTCAGCGCTTCCTTCATGACATAGGAGAAGCAACGGAGAGCCAGCACGAGGAACACCGTTCAAGGTTGAGCGCGGAGAAGTTCGCCTTGATTGTTCCGAATCGAGAGTCACTGCGTTATTGTACGTTGCGGCCTGAGCCTCTTCGGCAGAGGCCCATAGCCATAAGGGCAGAGATCACGCGGCATCGCTTCTAGCATGGGCAACCGCCGGCTCTGCTCAAACCTGGTGACGGGTCGTCCCACCGCAGGCCGTCTCAGCCGGGCTCGTGAATTCTGTGCAGCCCCGTCATCAAGGCTGCAATCACGCTTATCAACGCGTTCGTACCATGGTCATTCAAGAACGAATCTCTGCGTCATAGTTGTCATGGCACCCCAGTCTGCCACGTGGAGCGCGACGATGGTGCTGGTTGGTGACACCGTCGCACTTAAGGGGAGAACGGTGATCGACACTCCGAAGTTTGGATCCCTTGGAGCCGTCGAATCCGCTAAAGCTCGACAAAGATTCGCAGGCTTTCCTGGCATTCGTCAATTCAGCACGAGAATTCAGTGACCACTGCTCTTCGTACGCTCCGTGGCTCAACGCCGCGCAAGAACACATCAGCAAAGCGCTCCGCGTCACCAAAGGCCGCCCCGCGGAAGAAGACATCGGTTGCGACAACAACGAAGGCTCCGATTCGGACCGGCATTTCCTCCTCGTCTCCACTGGGCATGTTGGCGCTGCATGTTACGGCGCGATGGCGTGCTTCGGGCCGAGGCGGACTTGTGTTCCTCGCCGAAAATGAGAGCCGAGCCGAGCTGTTGGGTTCGATCATCCCAGTTATCGAGCCGAGCTGTGATGTGCTCGTCTATCCCCGTTTGAACACGCTTCCGTTCGATCAGCTTGAGCCTTCACGTGATATCGCGGGCCGGCGGAGCTCCGTCTTGAGACGCCTTGCCAGGGCAAAGAAGCCGATCCTGCTGATCACGACGGCGGAGGCCATAATGGAGCTCCTGCCGTTGCCTGCGAACTGGTCTCGTATCGGATTTCCACTTCGGACCGGGGCCGTCTATTCCGAGGAAGACCTTGAGGCCCGTCTGCAAGCTCTCGGGTACGACCTGGACGATAGTCCGGATTATCCCGGTGGAGTTTTGTTTCACGGCAACACCTTCGAGATATTCCCAGCCGGCGCGTTCGGACCTTTTAGGATAGAGCATTCCGGAGGGAGAATCCGGCGCATTGCAGCGATCAATCCGATAGACCAAGAGGTGATTTCCGAAACGAAGGAGCTCCTGATTGACCCGATGTCCGAGCGGCTGGCGTTCACGGGCCGGGCTCGAAGAAGGTCCAGCCTATTGGACTATTGTGCGCGCGCCAAATGGATCGCCGACAGCACCGTGCCCAGGCACGCCGACACCTGGTTGAGCACGATCGAGGATGCGGCCGCCCGCAGTGAGCGCGACCGTGCCTATCTCAGCCGACGCGAATGGGAGCTGTCGGCGAAGAAGATCACTGTGTTGCCGCCAACCACTCCGTATCGTGCGACGCCAGAGTTCTACAAGGCAGCCTCTCCGCGGAAGGCCCTCCGTGCATTTATCGAGGAAGCCCAGCGCGGTAGGGCACGTGTGCTTTTCGTCGCTGCGGTCGAAGCGGATTTGCGTGTGATGGCCCGGATGAGCGCTATCAAGGCTGAATGCGTGCCGGATTGGACGCACGCGACCGCAACGGGCAGGCAGCAGGCCGCATTGCTGGCAGGCTTCGATGCGGGCTTTGTCGTTCCTGGAAAGAAGCCGCTCGTGGTCATCACTGCTGCCGACGTGCTCGGCAGCAGGGCACACCAACCGCAACCGACGAACTGGGCATGGACGCCCGGCTTCGATTCGGGAGACCTCCCTGAACTCGGATCCGTGGTCGTTCATCTGCAACGTGGACTGGCACGCCTTGGCGGCTTGAGATCCATGGGCACGGGAGATCTTTCGGCGCGCGAGATGGTCAGGTTGGTATTCGCCGGAAACGATGCCGTTCTCGTCCCTCTCGCAGAATTGGCCCTGATCTGGCCCTACGCCGCTGAGCTCGGAGACACCTCGCTGGACAAGGCCGACGGCAGCTCATGGCGGCCGCGGCGAGCTGCTGCCGAGACGGAGATTCATGTGGTCGCAAAGGAGCTGGCCAAGCAGATGAGTCAGCGCCGTCGGCGCCCGGCTCCGAAGCTCGTGCCGCGCCCTGCTGTCTATGAGAAGTTCGTCGCGCGTTTTCCCTATTTCACTACCCCCGATCAGGCGAAGGCCATCCGCGACGTTCTGGATGATCTTGCATCGGGGCACCCGATGGACCGGATCGTCTGTGGGGACGTCGGCTTTGGCAAAACCGAGGTGGCGCTGCGAGCAGCGGCAGCCGCCGTGCTGGCCGGAAAGCAGGTCGCTATCGTCGTGCCGACGACAGTGCTGGCACGACAGCATGTCGAAACCTTCCGCAAGCGCTTCGCGCCTCTTGGCATCGATGTTGGAAACCTGTCGCGGGTTGCCTCGACCGCCGAAGCGCGAAAGGTAAGGGAGCGCCTCAAGAGCGGAGAACTCAGGGTCGTCGTCGGGACCCTCTCGCTCGCATCCAAGGAGGTGAGATTTGCCGAACTTGGCCTGATCATCATTGACGAGGAGCAGCATTTCGGCGCTGCTGAGAAAGCCATGCTGTCGGGCCTCAATAAGAACGGCCACAGGCTCTGGATGAGTGCGACTCCGATCCCCCGCACACTTGCGGCCGGCTTGACGGGCTTGAGGGATCTCAGCGTGATCGCGACCCCGCCGGTCCATCGCGTTCCGGTTGCCACCAAGGTGGCACCGCTCTCGGACATAGCTATCGCCGCTGCCCTGGTTCGTGAGCACAGACGTAACGGTCAGAGTTTTGTCGTTTGTCCGCGGATCCAGGATCTCGATCCCCTGCTGGCCAGGATCCACGCGCTGGCGCCGGAACTACGTATCATTACCATTCACGGCAAGTTGCCAACGGACGAGATTGACGAGCGATTGATGGGATTCGTCGAAGGTCGTGCCGATGTACTACTTGCAACCAACATCGTGGAAAGCGGCCTCGACATTCCACGTGCGAACACTATCGTTGTGTGCTGGCCAGAAAAATTTGGCCTGGCACAATTGCATCAGCTCAGGGGACGCGTAGGACGCGGCGGCATCCGGGCGTTTGCACATTTCCTGACGGAAGGCGGCTCCGAACGCTCGGAAAAACGGCTTTCCGCCCTCGAGGAATTGAGCCGTCCGGGCGCCGGCTTCGCGATCAGCGCTCGCGACCTCGACCTCCGCGGCGGCGGCGACCTGCGCTCCGATCGACAATCCGGCCACACGCAGGTGTTCGGACCGACGCTTTACGGCCACCTTCTTACGCTTGCCCTGGAGGGAGACCGCGATGGAATGTCCGCGCTCTGGATCCCTGAGCTGAATCTTCCCATCCCTGAGCTGCTTCCCGCGAGCTATGTGCAATCGGAGGCGGTCCGGCTCGAGATCTATGCTCGAGCCGCTCGGTGCCGGAGTGATGACGAGCTGGAGGAGCTCGAGGATGAAACGCACCGCCGATTCGGCAAGCTGCCATCTGAGGCCAGCAATTTCTTTGCTGTCGCCAAGCTCAGGGTAAGTTGCCGGCAACGAGGGATCATGCGTCTCGATGTCGGCCCGGATGCGATTGCTGCAACGATGCTCGCAGGGAGGATCGGTAAATTACGCTCGCGCTCACTGCAGCGCGAGGGCGATCGCGTCGTCTATCCCGGGCGCAGCGATGAACCTGCCTTACGAAGGGTCGAACAGTTCTTGGATCTATTGGACGAATGAAGGGTGACGCGTCACTCGACTTGAAGCGATCCTGTGGACCCTGCTCGGCGCCTGAAATGAAAGCGATGGAGCTTGACCCTTGGCAAGGACGATTGAGAGAACCCTTGTTGCGCTGACGCAGAGACGATCGTTCGAGCTATTCTGAAGCGGCTCGTCGGATGAGGCGTCCTTGGGCTTTTCTTTCGTGGCCTTCGCCCGCGTCATCAGTCGTGCGCGTGGACTGCGTTGCGACCGTAAGCGATCGCGTCTGCCGCTCCACAACCTCTCGGATGAAGCGTGACGCCGCTAGAACTGTTGGGCTGGCAGCGAGTTGATGATTGATGTCCGATGGAGGCCAGCCGCGGGATAGGCCTTATCCCTCAGCTTGTCATATGAGAAGTCTGGTTCCGTTGTCTGTAGCTTGCGAACCATCTCGAAAGAAAGCTCACGGTGCCCATTATGCGCATAGAGAGCCGACAAATATCGCAAGGGGGGCGCAAAGGTCGGAGCAAGAGCATGGCTGGCTTCTGCAAGATGGACGGCCTTGTCCAGTTCTCCCGCCATCGTCCCCGCAATGCAGCTCAGGGCATCGAGCTGAAAACGGAATGGTGCCGCACCAGCGATCGTACGGGCAAGCAATGTGTGCTGGAAGCCGTCCTCTGGTTTGCCGAGATAGCTCTTTGCGATTCCCAGGCAGGCCCAGGCGATCGGGTTGGCGTGGTTCAGTTGAATGGCTCGCTCGGCCAGCTCATAGGCGGCAACGTACGAGCGTCGCATCATGGAATGGACATGCGCGCTCAGGCCAGCAACATAGGAGTTGTAGGGTTCGAGCTCCAGCGCCCGGTACATCAGATCGAAAGCCTCCGCCTCGATCGTCTGGCGGCAGTTGAATTGGCGCTCGGCGAGCATGAAGGTGCGCAAATAGGCGCGCCACGCGAGGTAGATACCGCGTGGCTCGGCCGCGAAAGCAGCCGCGAACAGCTTGTCGGCGGACTCGAAGTTGGCTCTGCCAAGTCGAAACAGGCGCAGGATACCAGCATAGCATAGATGGGAGGCAGACCTCGGAGCGCCATCCTCGATATGAGCGAGCTGATCGACGGCGAAGTTGACCACCAGGTTGATGGTTCTCATCACATTGGTGTCGTTCAGGTCGAGCGTACCGTCGCCGTTGATCTGCAATGTCGACGACCATGCCAGCGTGTTCGCAGGGCGCTGCAGCAGCGCGAGCCGAACGATCTTGCTCGTGTCAGATCCGAACACATCAGAGCGCAGGGACAGCGTGCTGACCGAGGCGCCATCGTCACCAGTCAAGCCATCTCCGGGCAAAGTGTCCGCCGGCCAGGCGGCCGACGCGCTCATGTCGCGACGATCTTGGATCGTGGCTACGCCCAGTTCCTTGATCGTCTTGGCGATGGAATCGACGAGGCTATCCGTCACGACCGCGGCATCCGACGGGCCTGTCCGGCAGCCGGGGATCAGGACGATCCGGTTTCGTGAGGGCCGCTCCTTGGGGGGCTGCAGGTGCTCTGCAAGGTCGGTCGCGAGATTGGCGGCGTGGTGGAGTTCAGGCGCCGGCGCGACGTGCGTCTGGAATCGCGCACGCTCCTCGCGCAGCCAATCCTCGAACTCCTCCTCTGCAATGTCAAAGCCTTCAAGAAACTCACCTTGGGGAGGCGCCATCGTCTGCTGCGGTGACGCGGTAGCGTAACGGGCGATGTCGGTCTCAAATAGCTTTGGATCGAGCGAAATGACGAAGCTGTCAGCGCAAAGCAGAGAGCGGTAGTCGCCCAGCGCCTTGCGGATTTCGGTCAGGCTTTGGCGAAGGCTGGCCGCGCCTTGCTCCTTGCCGCGGCTACCCCAGAGCCTGTCCTGGATCCAGACCCGCGATCGCTTGTGCTCACGCGCCAGCGCCAACATCGCAATGAGAGCGCAAGCCTTGCGTCCTCTGGGCGTGCAATCCTCGCCAGAAGCCTTGACCACGCGAAACGGACCAAGAAGCTTGATCAGCAATTTTGGATCGGAGCTCACATTCGTCGCCCACAACCATGATGTAATCAGTCGTTAAAATACGGAAATCAATGATTGAGTAGTGAAGTCTCCAACACCCTTGCTGTCAACGTGAAAAATCCGTGAAACGCCGTCATTTCGAAAGCGGGCGGCTTGACCGCGCGTGCCGTCAAAACGACCATTCAGTGGTAACGGGCGGAGCAAGTCCGCCGGGCCAGGCAGGGAGGCGGCAGATGGCATGGCTAAGCGGTGAGAGCGGAGAAAGCGGAGAAAGCGGCGAAAGTGGTGAGAGCGGCGAAAGCGGTGAAAGCGGCGAGGGCCGCCGTGCCCACGCCTCATCGCGCGCACGCGCGCTGATTACCAGCCGGGAGGGCGTCGTCGGCTACTGGAACCAGCCGTCACACATTCCTGATCACTATACTGCCGGGCCGGAGGCGCTCGATCGCTGGTCGCGCGACGTGCGACTGCGCATCTTCGCTGGCGAGCTGTTGTCGGGCCTTGTCTATGACGAAGGCGAGACCTCGATCTCGCTTCAGTACCGTGGCCGCAGCGATGAGACGTTCACGCCGATCGTGCACATGATCCGTCCCAATGCCGCGGACTTCGCCAGACAAGCGGCTTGGGTGTTCAACTATGCCGCGCTGCGGATGGAACGCAGCAGCGAGATCCTCGCCGAGCTGCACGATTTCACCAGCTTCTTGGGCCTGGTCGGATACTGGAATCCGAGCCGCAGCCCGCACACCGCCGAGCTGCTGGCGCTGATCCTGCAGGTGACGACCACGATCGAAATGCGGGTCAAGCATGCGCTCACCTGCCGGCGCCCAATCGAATACTCACCGCAGATACAGCCGATGATCCAGACGCCGGGGCATGGGTCGCTGCCGAGCGGCCATGCCACGGAATCCTTTGCCGCGGCCTTCGTGATCAATGCCCTCATGCGCAAGGCGAGGACCGGGCGAGACGATGTCGATGCGACCGATCCAGTGTTCGTGCAGCTGATGCGCCACGCCGAGCGCATTGCCATCAACCGGACGGTCGCCGGCGTGCATTTTCCGGTCGACAGCGTGGCCGGTATGGTGCTGGGCTGGACCTTGGCGGAGCTGTTCATTGCGCGCTGCTCCGGCTGCGGCCAGGTCACGATGCGCAAGTTCGACGGGCGGGGGTTCAACGACGATTTCCGCTACGACGATGTGCTGGCGATGTCCTACAGGCGATCGGCCGCTGCGAACGTCGCCAGCGAGCAGGGTGGCGGCGGCGCGATCATCGAGGCCGGCACGCCATCGACCGTTCCAGCCTCGCCGATCTTGCAGCATCTCTGGACGCAGGCGCTCGCCGAGTGCCGCCTGATCGTCGGCTGACACGAAAGGACAGGCGCATGAGAGACTGGCGAGGAGATCGGGCCGAACGAGCCAATCCCTATCAGGACTGGGAGTTGCGCAACAGGCCGCTCGGCAAGAGGCTGGACTGGTGCAGCGCGCAGATCCAACTGCTGCCGGAGGCCAACGGCAGCTATGTGGCCCATCTCGGCCAGTTGGCCGCCATCGTGGCCGCCGGCCATGAGCCGGACGAGCCTGCTGACGCGCTGACCATCCGCATGTCGGCCGACGAATTCGATCTGCTGACGAAGCTGATCGACGACATCCGCATCGGTCGCGTCCCGCCGCCGGACGATCCGCGCGATGTGCAGTTCTTTATCTACCGGCCCGAAGACATCGCCAATCGCACTGCCGCCAACGGTCTCTTCACGACGATCCATGTCGGCCCGCCGATTCCAGGGCTCCGCTTCGACGCAGTCATCGCCGCGCCGACCGATCTCGGCAAGCCGTTGACGGATTTGACGCGGCAGGTCGCTATCGGCGTCATCGATGACGGCATCGCCTTTGCCAACCGCCGTTTTCGCAGCAGGAGCGGCAGATCGCGCATCCGAGCGATCTGGCTGCAGGATGTCGAGCGCCGGACCAAGGATTTCGGCGTCGCCGCCGGGCAGCGGCTCACTGGCGATGAGCTCGACGTGCTGTTTGCGGCGAATGCGAGCGAGGCCGACATCTATCGCGCGTTCGGCATGACCGATTTCGGCAATGATCAGCACAAGCCGCTGGCGCAACGGGTCTCGCACGGCACACACATCCTCGATCTCTCCGGCGGCTACGATCCGGCCGCGGAAGATATCGCCAGCAAGCGGCCTCTGTTGGCGGTGCAACTGCCGTCGCCGGTGTCCGGCGATACGACCGGCGTCACCATGGCGAGCTATGTGCTGCAGGGAGCGCGCCAGATCATGCTGTGGGCCGACCGGATCAGCCCGAAGCTGCCGCTCGTCATCAATTTCAGCTATGGCATCGCCGCCGGCCCCAAGAACGGCAGCCACGAGATCGAGCAGGCTCTGTCGCGGATGATCGAGCGCCGCAACCAGCGCGGCGGGCCGACCTATCTGGTGCTGCCGGCCGGCAACAGCTATCGCGAGCGGACTACGGGCCGGATGGCTGTGCAGCCCGGCGCCTCCGATCAGATCGATTGGATCATGCTGCCGGATGACGGTACGTCCAATCATCTCGAGATCTGGCTCGACGGCGAAGCGATCGCGCAGCAATGGCCGCGCGTCGGCGTCAGCCTGACGCCGCCCGGCGATGTGCCGCGCATGATCGACGGATTCGGTGATGGCGATGTGCAGGTGCTGGAGGATGACGGCAAGCCGATCGCCGCCATCAATGGCCACCTGGCCAAGGTGGCCGGCCAGCCCGATCGCGTCCGCTTTCATCTGTCGGTCAATCCGACCACCGCGCGCTGGAGCGTGAGGCATCCAGCGCCGGCCGGACGCTGGCGGCTTTCCGTCACCAACGGATCGGAGGCGCCGCTGACCGCACATCTCTACATCCAGCGCGACGATACCCCGCTGGGCTACGTGCAGCATGGACGTCAGTCCTATTTCGATCATGCAGGGGGCTATCAGCGTGCGGCGTTGGATGGCAGCTACAGCGATCCGGACAGCAGCGGCTGCCCCATGACTCGCGAGGACACCCTGTCGGCGCTCGCGACCGGCGCGGGCGCGCTCGTGGTCGGCGCCGTCGATGCCGCGGGCCAGCCGACGGATTATACGGCGAGCGGTCCGACGCCGGGGCGCGCCGAGCCCGATTGTGCTGCCATCGCCGACCAGGGGCCCGCGCATTGGGGCGTGCTCGCGGCCGGTACGCGGAGCGGTTCGGTGGTGGCGATGCGCGGCACCAGCGTGGCAGCGCCGCAACTCGTACGTCGGCTCGCAGATTATCTCGCATCGCTGCAACCAGGCCCGGTGCTTGCGTCGCTTGCGGTGACCGACGGTCCCGTGGCCAGCTCCGACGTCCCGCCGCCGGGCGCCGCCGTGCTCGAGCCGATCAAGCAGGATGCGGTCGCCGCTTCGCCGTGTGACCATGCCCGTATCGGCGGTTTCATCCTGCGTGCGAGCGGCCACCCCGGCGTGCCGCCGCGGACCTATCCGCGCAGCCCAAACTTGCGCTGAGCCCGACTCCCTGGTTCGCCGCCGCGCAATTGCAGCATGCTGGCAGACAGTGAGCCAGCACAGGCGCGCCTCGACTCCCAGCCTGCATCCGATGCTTCTTGCGCCGCGCCGTTGCCGACGCGCGTCGTAAGCGCAAGTGCGTGAGTGCAGATGGCGTCGTTCCAATGCATTTTTGACGATGCTCTTGCGATGTCCTGACGATCGTCTCACACCACCTCGGCATAGTTCCTCCCGTGCAAACGAGACAACAGGAGGATTCAATGCGCAGATCCAATATCCGTATCGTGATGGGCTTGATCATCTCGCCCTTGCTGATGTCCCAGGCCTCCGGTCAGAACCTCAAGGACCTGGTGCCGACCTATCAGCCGCATCAACAAACCGACAGCGAGCGGTTGCAGAACTTCCACGCTCCAGCCCCGCCTCCGACCAACTATCCGAACATCAGCCGTGATCCTTCCACCAACGAGCCGCGGCTCAACGTCAACCGCGATGTCTCGCTCGGCGGCAACGTGACCCGCAACAGCGCCGAGGGAAACGTCCGCTTCCCGATTCCGGGATCTCGCTAGGCGCTGTTCGGCGACCTGGATGGCAGCTCGCCGTCCAGGCGCGGCGTCTCGAAAGCGGGCCGCTGATTCAAACAATCATGATGACCTGAGGAGATTGCAGATGAAGAGTCTTCGACTGATGGCCTGCTCCGCCATGCTGTTGCCCAGCGTCGCTCTGGCGCAACAGCAGATTCCGACAGGCTCACTGCCGCCCGACATCGCGGCCGCGATCAAGGCGGCTCCGCTGACGCAGACGCTGATTCCGATCAGCGGTGAGGAGAAATTCGCGCAGCAGATCATCAAGGCAGACGAGATTTCCTTCGCGGCGGGGGCAAAGCTGACGCTGACCGGATTGAACTATCCCTACATCGTGGTGGCCGCGCAACGCATCAAGTTCGCCAACCCCGACAGCTACAGCATCATCCAGCGCGATCCGCAGGCCGTGGCCGCCGTCGGCAGTGACGGCCCTGCAGGTCCCAATGGCGCCGACAATCCCGGCGAGACCAACCGGACCGGCAATCCAGGCTATCCCGGCGGCCCTGGCGGGCCTGCCGTGGCCGGACAGACCCGGCAACTGCCCGACGTCTATCTGGTCGCCGGAGAGCTCTCCGATCCGAAAGGGCCGATCCCGGCTGGTCTTCTCAACCTCGTCCTTCTCTTCCGCGGCATTGACGGCGGCGATGGTGGGACCGGGGGAAAAGGTGGCAACGGCGGTCGGGCCGGAAACGGCAAGGAAGGGGCCACGAGTCTGTTCGACTGCAAGGAGGGTGGCGGCCCCGGCGGGACGGGAGGCGCTGCCGGTCCCGGAGGACGCGGCGGTGACGCCGGCGCTGGGGGACAAGGCGCCGATCTCGTCTTCGTCACGACCAGACCTGCCTACGAAGTCCTGAGCTATTCGCGGATCAACAATGTCGGCGGGCGGGCCGGGCTCCCCGGTCGGGGCGGCAGCCCGGGCAATCCGGGCCCCGGCGGCCAGGGCGCGCCGGCCAATGGCTGGTGCAAGGGCACGGGCGGAGGATCGCCAGGCAATTTCCCGTCGCCTGCAAACCTCGGCTTCGGCAATCCGTCTGCGGACGGCGCAAAGGGCACGGTCACGGCGGTCATTCTTCCGTCCGTCGGTCCTCTGTTTGGCAAGTGATGCGGCGAGCGGCGGATGAAACCTGCAGGCCGCGTCCTGCAGGTTTCGTCCGCCAGCGCGCGAACGCGCACTCACCTTCTCCTACCAGAAGGGGCGCAACGAGGAGACGGCCAGGCGAACGGACCTGTACAAGCTCTCGCTCAATTTCAGGACCTGTGCCGCCTTCGCTGGCTTCTCGGGCGGACGCTGCACCGCCGATAAGGACTGAGCTGGTAGTCATGACCGGGTTCTGGAAGCTCTACGGCTTCACGACGGAGGGAGATGATATGGACAAGGCCATCGACGGTTTCGTTCAGGTGCTGAGCTTCGTGCTCGCCTCATCCTCGACCGCAGCGCTGCTGGCGGTCGGACTGATCCTGCTGCTCATCACCACGGTGTTCGCCTGCATCGCGCTCAGGTCAAAACCGGAAGAGGTCACCTCGTTCTTCAAGGCGGCGTTCTTCCTTTGCCTGGTTGGTGGCATCCTGTTCTCCGCGGCCGGCCCGTCCCTGGCGCTGTTCTACGTGTCGCAGGATCCGATTCGCAGGAAGTCGGTCAATGAAGCGATCGACGATCTCGCCAGCAACAGACGTGTGCGCTATGTCATCCGCATGATCTCGCGCAGCCCCTCCGATGCCGCCCTCGGCATCGACGCGCTGACCCAGCTCGGTCCGCCCCGGCAGAGATATTCCTTCGTCGCCGACTACGAGGAGTTGAAGGGTCATACGGTCAAGGAAGCGCTCGACCTGTTCGGCATCGGCTATGTCGCCGGATACCGTGTATCAGTCGTGATCTTTCCCCTGCAGATCGATCTCTATCCGGCCAATGCGCGGGGGCTGTTGCAGGTCGTCAGCAATGTCGAGGCCGGCGTCGCGCCGGAGGATCGCTTTCTCAAGCCCGGCAAGCTTCACGACGCGGAGCTCAAGGAGTTCGGCGACACCGGCATTCAGACCTACCGTATCGACAACTTCAAGCCGTTCTACCCGCATTATTGCGAGCTGGCGCAGACCTTCTTCTGCGGGCGCTACGCCGCCAAGGAGCTCGTCGGCGGCCTCTACCGCGATTGGCATCCGCTCGGCTTCTCGCAGAAGAATCCACCGACCCAACCCTGCACGATTCCCAAGGAGAAGTTCTGCGCCTTCTCGGACTGGGACAAGGTGCGGCAGGACTTCAAGGGCCACTTCGGTGTTCGCGCGTTCCTGATCGAAAATCTCGAGATTGGCAAGATTCCCGGGCGCATGCTGTTCGACTTCCAGGATCCGCAGCGCGACAGGATCCCCGAGTTGGGGCTTCCACCGGCGCTCGACTGACCTACGCTTGTCAGCGAAGGAAGCCTATGGAGGTCCGGTAGGTAGTGCCTGCCCACCAGGAGATGGACCCGTTGAAGGCACGTACAGTTCGGGGGAGTTTGGTCGTGTTGGCCTCGATCATTGAAAGCAGCAGCGCAGGGTTTCTCGCCGATCACGCAGAATGCTTCGGGATGCGTCGTAGCGCGCGCATGCTGTCCTACTCATTGGCCTACCAAGCCATCATGCGCACCGGCTCCTGCCAAGACTCCGCTGCGTGCGTATAGGCGCGGCAAACCTCGTTGACTTCTTGATGCGCAAGCCGGCGCTCAATCGCATCCGCGTTCCATTGGCCACCTTCATTCAATGGGACCGAGGCGGTCGATCAAAGACCGTGAGCGGTGATCTCGGTCTTATCGCAGCCGAGTCTGCATAGCGCAGCATTCAGCGTATTGTCGTCGATCGGGCGACGATAGGCGAAGCGCCAGAGTTTCGATCCGGTCGCGGTGACGAGCATGAAGAGCTCGCTTCATCTGAGCGCTTGTAGCCTTTCTCAGCCGGCTTCAGGTGCGGGAAATAGGGGCCGGACTTGGCCGGCATAGGTTCGATTCCACCCAAGACTTGCGATACATGACCCCCGCGAACTCCCATCAAGGATACCAGTAGAGAGGACGGATACCAACAAGACGGGGCGGACGCCGGCGAAGGGGCAAACGGCGGCTTGTCTTTGATCTTGAGGGGGGAACGAACGTCGGCGGATGCGAGCGGAGGGTGAAATGATGCCCTGGCCGGAATCGAACAATGGCCAATACTGTCGTAAAATCAGGCTCTTCCGGAAGCCCTGCCAGTCTGTACTCACAGCGTTACTCACACGGTTTTTGGTTCCCAACTCGGGCTGGTTCGGTTCTCATTCGATCGAAATTCTCGCCGGCTCTTCAAATGTGTCGGTTGATCTCGTGCGCGGCGGACGAAGCGAGGCGTCCGCCAATTTCTTGCACGAACTGTGAACTCATGGCACGCGCAGGCTCCTGCGGTAAGTGACCGACTGCCTGCTGTGCTTCACGATGACCAGTCCGGTCAGGCGTCAGCATCAGAAAATCCATTGACGCCGGAAGAATGGAGCCAATGAGTCTCCCTCCTTGTAAACGAGGGTAAATAGGGAGCACGCACATTGGCTAGCGCCTGTCGGATTTCATCATATAAATACCGAGCAGAATGCACGCTCCTATGACTATCCATGTTTCCATGGTGCCGGACACATTCGTAAAAAATGCTTTGCTGAACCCCGGCAGGGCAGCAGTAAGGATCAGCGCAAGAGCGATCACAAAGAGTAAGAACCAAAGCGCCATTTTGAATAGGAATTTTCCAGGCATAGCCGCAAATTACCCGTGGTAGATAAGAGCGACTGCGAGACCCGCTCCTATGGAGATCGACCAGAGCGTAATGTCGGAGTGTCCTAGTCCTGAATCGTACAGAAATATTCTCGTTAAAAGGGTGGTGAGGATGCTGGCAATTGCGCGCTTCATCATCGTCGATGTGGCACCCGTAGGACCCCTCATACCACCGGTCAGAGCTACAAGGGCTAGCAGCGCAAGGACGAGCAGCGCAAAAACTCCGCCTAGGTATTGATAGTCGACCACGGAAGCCCTCTTCGCGCCGAGTGATCTAAATCTACGTTAGATGAAATTGGATTGCCAGAGATTGTGGAGTGGACTTTCTCGGAAACGCCTTCAGCGTATAGGGAGGTGGCATTCTAATCGCGGACCCGCGGACAGAGTTGGTCCGTATGCTCTGCTCTTGGCAGCTCGCAATGTACGCTGCAGAAGGCACCCTTCCCGCGGATTAATTTGCAGAGTGGTGCTTCATTCGAGCTCAAATTCTAGCAAGAGAGATTGGGTCGAGAGACGATAGTCGTCTAAGAGCTTGTTGATTTAATCTCGCGCTGAAGTAGTATCCGGTCTGATTTCACCATTTGATATTTGACAGGTGCGACATGTACCGTCCTTTCTGCAAGAATTGCGGCAGCACCCATGAAGGCCAAAAACTCTACCAATGTGTAAACTGCAAAAAGAACTATTGTGGGGATTGTCTAGACTGGTACTGCAAAAATTGCGGCCAAGAGACATACCCCGGCACGTCCGGCCTGCCATTCGGGGGTAGGATGGGAATCGACGAAGTCGGTTCTATCAAGGATGTGGCCCGGCACGAAAGGCTCAGGCGTGAGCAGGAAGCTTACGACTATCAGCAGGAACAGATTGCATTAGCAGCTCGGCAGCGCGAGTACGAACGAGAGGAGGCCGCAAGAGAAAGTTACTCTCAAGAGGTTGACCGGAAAGGCCTCGGTCCGCTTGGCAATGCCTATAGAGCAATCATTGGACTGGGCGCGTTTGTTGGTTTCGCGGCGGGTATTGTCATCGCTATCAGCGACGGGTTTAATTTTGTCGGTATATTTATTTCGGGATTTATTGTTGCTCTGATCGTCGGCGGCGCGCTGGCACTTGCTGGCGCGATGCTTCTGCGCTTTTGGTGGGTTGTCCTCCTAGGCGGGCTGATTGCGCTATTCTCGGCCATGCGGCACTAGAAAAGTCCCACCTCATTGTCGGGTCGGAGCATGTGCGAGGGAGGCAGTAATCATCTGCACTAGCGTAGGGTCTATAGCTTCGTGCACCAGCTCCTCAATAGTGTCGTACGGTCCTTGCCAGGGCGTCTCTGCTGGGGGAAACTAGAAGTAATACCCTTCGTCTCTTTGCTCGACGTGGAGGGGTAAGACGCCATTGGCGATTTTTCGCATGATGGCTCCTGTGGTGGATTAGCCCTGCCGGTGCTTTGGGGAGTACAGGCCCAGTGGCCCAGCGTTCGTCTCCTCGAAGAATTGGAGTTTGCGTTCGCCACCGCAGACGGGGCAGTCGGCTCGATCCTTGATAATCTTCAGTCGGAGATTGGAATTTGTTGGAAGTGTAGAGTGCGCGTGGTCAAACATGGTGACCGTTATGGCACTGCATCACATCCCGGCTACCGCCTTACATATTTGACAACTTCGACTTCAGCTCGCGTGTTGCCGCACTCGTCGACCGAGAACGAATACATGCCGTGTTGCGTTGCAGTGAACACGCTGTCAGAGCAATCCGAGATAGGTGCACCGTTCAGCAGAATTTGGACGCCTCTACGGTTGCGGACGACCATCTGGTCCGCGTCGTCGAACTGCACGTGCTGCGGTATATACGGTGCAATAGACAGATGAAGTGTGCGAAGCACGGCTAGTGCCGGCTCGCGGCGGCTTGCAGTGGCGCGATCCTTGTTGGCCGGTTTGCGAGGAAAAGTGTCGGCTGTTTTGCGTTTCAATTCGCCAGCATCCCACGCAATAATCTTGACCTTGATCGCTTCGGTGTCGTCACCGGCTGAAGCGACAATCTCGTAGGTGCCGGCGTCTAAATTTAACGGAGCCCACCGACACCAAAAGGTGCCGCGTTGTGTCGGTGCTCGGAGGGGATCGCACTTACGTTCATTCGTGCCCTGGCGCAGCGTGAGCTGGAGTACTGTTTGTGATGGGATTGCATTTTCGAAGTACGCCAACGCTGCAAAGGTCGGTATAGGCGCCATGTACGTATCGTTAATGTCAGTGTCGGATAGTCCGCCACCCGCGGTATCGCGGCCTGTTTTTATGAGCGTGATTTGGGCCGGTGCTACGATGCGTGCTGGCGCTTGTGGTTGAGTGAGAGCGGTTGCAGGCTGCGATACTGTTGGGATCGCTGGCTGAGGAGCATACCGAGGCGCGGGAGCGGGCGTGTTGTTTGACGCCACAACATTATTCGCAGGTGGGCTGCGCAATATAAAGATGGCCCATGCAAAGAAGAGAATGCCGGCAATGACCGCGAAAGTCTTTATTCGTCCTAGAAGCGTTTCAAAAAAATCAACAAACGGATTTTCCGCGTATACATAATTGGCCTGCAACCAACGACCAAACGGCTCTGCTAATTGAACGGCGGCGTTAGCTTCAAGGCGAACATCGTTGATATTTTCAGAAATTCCGGACTGACCGTGTGAGTTCGGATTAGCGTGGCGAAATACGTGGATGAAAAATTGTCGCCCCGATGGTTGTAGGCGCGATTCAATATCTTGATAGATGTCGTTCGTATCCCGGAAGCGAGACTTGGTCTTGTCAGTCCGCTTATTCGTCATTTCTTCGGTTATGGGTATTGAATGGCGCTCGGCAATAAGTCGAGCGGCCAAGTCCGCAAAGCTGCGGATGCTGTTTAGCGAGGACGTGGGATACGTATCAACCTGCTCGACCGCAATGTTGGCGTAGTACGCCATGTCCTCCGGCAAAAAATCAAATGGGCCGGGCATAGTATGCGATATCAACCAAAGGGTTTACAGACCCGTCTATACCCCAAAAGGCGTACGCAAGAAAATAGGCCGCTAGGCGGCCTTGCTGTGCTGCTGCTTGAACTGGTCGAGCAAGTCGGCCCAACGAGCGCGATTGAGCAGCTTGGGCACCTCCCAAGCATCACGCGATCGCCGAACGGATCGCCGTAAGCGTCACTGTAGTAATCGACGCGCCCGTGCATTTCAGCGCCAACCTTGGCCTTGCACCGCGGACAGTCGATGATGAAGGTCGGCATCAAGACCTCGATTGTGATGGCGCGGGGAAGTCGCCCGCCCGCGCCAGTGGGAGCGATCAGCGAGGGCTCACCGAAGAGTAGCAGCGAAGGCTGGTGCCCCTGGCCGGAATCGAACCAGCACTCCTTGCGGAACTCGATTTTGAGTCGAGCGCGTCTACCAGTTCCGCCACAGGGGCATTCGCCGGGCCTGTGCAGGAACCATAGCGAAGCGGGCGGACTATAGCGGGCGGCCGGGCCGGGTCAACCCGCACGGACGTGATGGGCGCGCATCTCGACAGCTTTCGCGAGCCGGAGTAGGAGCCGGAACGGCCCGGCATTGGACCGGATGCAGCCCCGTTCGGGAGGACCGATGACCAATACGTCTGTGATGGCGCGCCCCGCGGCGGGAGCCATGAGCCCGGCGGTGGCGGCGGCGCTGCTCGCGGCCGGCATCGCGGCGGCGGCCTTGGCCGGCGCCTGGTACATGCAGCTGGTCTGGGGCCTGCAGCCCTGCGAGCTCTGCCTGAAGCAGCGCTGGGCCTATTATGCGATCGTGCCGCTCGGGCTGCTGATCGCGCTCGCCGCCAAAGGCGGCGCGCCGCGCGCGCTGGTGCTCGCGGGGCTCGGCGTGGTGGCGCTGGCCGCGCTCGGCAATGCCGGGCTCAGCGTCTATCACTCCGGCGTCGAATGGGGCTTCTGGCCGGGGCCGACCGAATGCACCGGGCCGATCGGCAATCTCGGCAGCGCCGGCAACCTCTTGGAGCGGCTCGACAGCGTCAAGGTCGTACGCTGCGACGAGGTGCAATTCCGCTTCCTCGGCCTGTCGCTCGCCGGCTACAGCGTGCTGATCTCGCTCGCCATCGCCGCCATCGCGGGCTGGGGCATCGCCCGGAAGCGCGCCTAGTCGTCGACATCCTCCTGCGGCCGTCCGAACAAATGGACGATGCCGGGGGTGGCGATCGTGACGAACACGAAGCGCGACAGGTGATGCGCGCCGACGAAGATCGGGTCGATGTGCAGCGTCAGCGCCAGCGCCATCATCGCGTCCATCGCGCCGGGCGCGAACGCGACGATGGTGTCGGAGAAGCGCACATGCGTCACCAGCACGATCACGGTGACGAACAGCGCCGATATCGCCACCGCGATCGCGAACGAGCCCAACGCAGCCCTGATATGGCCGACCAGGGTCTTCACCCGCATCCGGGCGAAGCGGCTGCCGATCAGGGCGCCGATGCCGACCAGCGCCACGCCGCGCATCCATTCCGGCAGGCCGCCCTCGACGAGGCCGGTGCCGTGCAGGACGCCGCTGGCGACCATCGCGCCGAACAGCCAGCTCGCCGGAAACCTGATCAGCTGCATCAGCATCGCCGCGACCAGCGAGGCCACCAGCAGCGCGAGCAGGCCGAGCGGCGAGGCGACGCTCTGGCCGAGCGAGATCGGCGCGGCCGGTGCGACGCCCGCCACCGCCAGCACCAGCGGCAGCGCCGCCGTCAGGATGATCACCCGCAGCGTCTGCACCACGGCGATCGCCGACAGGTCGGCACCGCGCTCGACCGCGAGCATCGTGATCTGCGACAGCGCGCCGGGACTGCCGGCGAGCAGCGCCGAGGTGCGGTCCCAGCCATGGATGCGCTGCAGATAGAGGCTGGAGCCGAAGGTCGAGCAGAACGTCGCGAGCGCCAGGAGGCCGATGGTCACCGGATAGGCGCTGACATGGTTGATCAGCTCGCGCGAGACCACGGCGCCGATCGAGATGCCGAGCAGCAGCAGCACGGTCTGGGTCAGGATCGGCGGCATCGCCAGCGGGCGGCCGGCGATTGCGGCGATCGCGGTCGCGATCATCGCGCCGGATATCAGCCCGCCGGGCAGATGGGCGACGAGGAAGATCAGGCCGCCGGCGGTGCCGAGCACGAGCGTCTCGATCGCGCTCAGGATCTTGGCGCGGCTCGGCAGCTCAAAGGGGAGGGAGGAGATGATCTGGCGCACGGCGCCTTATGCCAAAACCTGCCTGCGCGAACAATTCCCGCCGCTGCGCAGGCGCCATGCGCGCGTGCACCCGCAGGTGCCGGTCATTTCGGCTTCTCCGGCGTCGGCGCGGGAGCGGGCACGGGTGTCGCCGCGGCGGCCGCCGCCGCCTTGTCGCGCTTGCAGGCCGAGCGGAATTTGCCGCGTGCCTTGCCCTTCAGCCCCTGCTCGTCAGCCTCCTTGGAGCAGGCAACGGAAATCGTCCGCCGCGCCGCCTTGTCCAGGCTGGCGAACTTGTCGGTGGCGGCATCGGGCCGCGCCGGCAGCGTCAATCCGGGCTGCGAGCAGGCGGGGCCGGCGGTCCACAGGGTGGCAATTGCGATGGCCGCAATCGCCGCCCGGGCAGTGAATCTCATGCTGAAGTCCTCGAACGAAAGGCACGGCGCGATGTCCGGCGATGCTGAACCCGCAGTGAATGGAATGAGCCGGATCGCCGCGCGACGCAAATTATATTTTCGCGCGGCCACGCTCCCGCCTGCTTTGTCGGTCGCGAGCGTCTCGCTAGAATTACCGTCCCATTCCATCATGCTCCACAGGGAGATCGAGGATGAGTTTTCACGCAAAATCATTGGTTGCTTCGTCACTCGCTACGCTGGCCGTGATCGGGCTCGCGACGTTCGCCGCCGCCCCGGCGAAGGCGCTGACCGCGCAGGAATGCAGCGCCAAGTACAAGCAGGCGAAGGAGGCCGGCACGCTGGGCGGCCAGAAGTGGAACGACTTCCGCAAGGCCCAGTGCGGAAGCGATGCCGCCGCGGCCGCGGCTCCGGCCGCGCCTGCCGCCGAGGCCAAGCCGGCCAAGGCGGCGAAATCCGAAGCCAAGGAGGCCGCTCCCGCGCCGACCGGTCCCGCCGTGTTCCCCAACGCGGTGGACCCGAAATACGCCAAGGAGAAGCCCGGCAAGGCGCGGCTGCAGACCTGCGTCGATCAGTACAATGCCAACAAGGCGACCAACGCCAATGGCGGCCTGAAGTGGATCCAGAAGGGCGGCGGCTACTACAGCGAATGCACCAAGAAGCTGAAGGGCGCTGCCTGATCCGGGCTGACGAGACGTTGCCGGCGGCCGGGGGCATCATGCGTCCGGCCGACGCTTTCGACGCCGCGCATCGCCGCGAGACCGCCGGGCTCGGATCGGCGCCGGTCGCGCGGCGGTTCGCAGCGGTGGCGGCGGCATTGCTGCTCCGGTGATTTTGGGGCTTGCCTTCCTGTGCGGGAAATGACCCTGCTCTCGCCATGATCTCTGCTGTCCAAGGTGTGCTCAGCCTGTTTTGCGGCGCGATGGTCGGGTTCTCGCTCGGCCTCGTCGGCGGCGGCGGCTCGGTGCTCGCGGTGCCGCTGATGGTCTATGTCGTCGGCGTGCCCGAGCCGCACATCGCGATCGGCTCGAGCGCCATCGCGGTCGCCACCAACGCGGCCATCAATCTCGCCAATCATGCGCGCGGCGGCACCGTGATCTGGCCGATCGCGGCGCTGTTCGCAACGGCGGGCATCGTCGGCGCCTTCATCGGCTCGCTGCTCGGCAAGATGGTCGACGGCCAGAAGCTGCTGGCGCTGTTCGCGCTGGTGATGATGGTCATCGCCATGCTGATGCTGAAGACGCGCGCCCGCATCGGCACCCCCGATGTGAAGATGAGCATGGCCAACGTCCCGGCGGTCGTCGGCTTCGGCCTCGCCACCGGCACGCTGTCCGGTTTCTTCGGCATCGGCGGCGGCTTCCTGATCGTGCCGGCGCTGATGGCTGCGACGGGCATGCCGATCATGAATGCGGTCAGCTCGTCGCTGGTCGCGGTGACGACCTTCGGGCTCACCACCGCGGCGAGCTATGCCTGGTCCGGGCTCGTCGCCTGGGATCTCGCCGGACTGTTCATCGCTGGCGGAATCGCCGGAGGTCTTGCCGGCACACGCCTGGCGCGCCATCTCTCCGAACGGCGCGGCGTATTGAACGTGGTGTTTTCCGTCGTGATCGCGGTGGTGGCGCTGTATATGCTGACGCGCAGCCTGCTGCATATCTGGAGCTGACCTCGATGAAGCGCGTCCCCTCGACTGCGATCACCTCCGCCAGCAGCCGGCGTGACGTGTTGACGCTTCTTGGCGCAGGCGCGGCGCTTTCCTTGTGGCCCCGCGACAGTCACGCCGAGGATGCCGACGAGCCCGACGAGGGCGCGGTGCTGCGCGACCCCGACGCGCCGGTGCTCGGCAATCCTTCGGGCGACATCACGATCGTCGAATGGTTCGACTACAATTGCCCGTATTGCCGCAAGCTCGATCCCGAACTGCAGCAGGTCATCCACGATGATGGCAAGGTGCGCTGGGTGCTGAAGGAGTGGCCGATTCTCGGGCCGACTTCGGTAACTGCCGCGCGGATGGCGCTGGCCTGCAAATATCAGGACAAATACGCCAAGGCGCATGAGGCGCTGATCGGCGTCAGCTCGAAGCTCACCGAGCCGCGCATCGACGAATTGCTCGCGGGAGCAGGCGTCGACGTCGACCGCGCCAAGCGCGACCTCGCCGCCAACGCCAAGGCCATCGACGACATGCTGGCGCGCAACGACAAGCAGGCGCGGGGCTTGCGTTTCCGCGGTACGCCGTCCTTCATCGTCGGCAAATTCAGGGTGCCCGGGGTGCTGACCATGGCGCAATTCGAGCAGGTCATCGCCGACGCGCGCAAGGCCAAGGCGGCCAACTGATGGGCAAAGCAAAGGCGCCTCGACCAACGGCCGAGGCGCCTTGAAAACAGCAGCGTCGTGCGCGTTACTTCGACGAGATGCGAACCCAGTCGTCATGCGCGCGGGTCTTGAGTGAATTCCAGCTATCCGCCGCGACGTCCCAGTTCACGATGGTCCGGCGCGTCTGCGCGGTCGGCCCGTTGGCGACCTCGGAAGTTTGCATCGAATCATGGATGTAGACGCCGAACCCCAGGATGAGGGCCCCCAGGATCATTCCCACGAATGTCCGCATGTCATGTTCTCCAGTGTGACGGCCAACAACGCCGCGGTCGAAACTTGGTTCCGCGCTCGCCGCGGTCCCGGTCCGCCGCGATCAAGACAACCTAACTGCGCGATTTTTCAGGCCGCGATTCCGGCAGCGAAGTGACGAGATTGAGCGTTTTCAGCTCGTCGGGCTTGAACGTGAACAGCTGGTCATGCGGCGTCTCCATCGCGTGCACCCAGACCTTCAGATCGATGCCCATCTCGGCGAGGTGGCGCTGGCATCGCGCCGAGATGTTCTGCGCAAGGCTCATGTCGTCGCGGGACCTCACGGCGGTCCCGGACGTGGGGGCTGCGGCGATCTGATGCACGCCGATGATCGCCCGCTCGCCGGCCCGGCGCTCGAGACCGCCGGCGAACACCAGCGGGCACGACGAGGCGCAATATTTTCCCGCCTCCACTTCGGTTGCGAATTTCCGCGCGCGGATCAGTCGCCCCATCGCCAGCGCGTCGGCGACGGAGCCGCCGGGCGAGTTCAGCACGATCGTCCTGATATATTCGCCATGACGTTCGACTGCGTCCGCAAAGCTGCGCGCGCTGCCGGGTGTGATCGTGCCGGTCGCGAACAGCCGGCCGCCGCCGCGCAGCTCGAACTGAATCGGCTGCTGCAAGGCCCGATCGCCCTGCGGCAGCGGCATCAGCCGCTTCATCAGGGGCGCCAGCAAGGACGGTGATTCGGCCGGCAGGTCCGGCGCCTCCCGCCGAATGTCGAGCTGAGGCGGGGCTGCATCCGATGGCACCTGCGGAGCATTCAACTCGAGCAGGTCCGCCGCGAGAACCGCGACGGTGACGACGAGAACGCTGCGGAAGACCCAACGCAGAATGCTCTCGTCGGGATTGCCCGCGAGCCAGGCATGGACGCGTCGGTTCAGCGCCGAAGCCACGGGACTACTTTCCGATTCGTGCCGACGACAGCAACGTCACGTTCTCATCCGCCGCGGCCGGCGCCGGCTCAATGGCCGGTGCAGCAGGCGCTTCCGTGGGCGTTTCGGCTGGCCGTCGCTCGGCCGCCCGCCTGGCGTCCTCGACCTCGCGCGCAATCCGCAATGCGGTGACGAGATCGGCGGCCGTCAGGCTGGAGGCGCTCACGGCGGGCAGGCCCTCGCGGCGGATGGCGGCATGGACGACGCAGAGGATCAGCACCAGCACCGCCGGCATCAGGTCGATCGAGATTGCGCCGGCCCAGCTCGGGATGAAGTCGCCAGCGTAGCGCAGCACGGCTTCAGCGGGCGACAGCGTCTGGAACCGGGTCGGCTCGATGCGCGGCAGCGCCAGGATCTTGTCGGCGGCGTCGGCGAGCGAGGCGGCCTGCGTGGCGATCGCGCCCTCCACCTTGCCGACGACGGCGGTCTGGCGCTCGGCCAGGTCGCCGCTGCGTCCGCCTGCGGCGGGCGCGATGAATCCGGCCGAAAGCGACGTCGCGGCGCGCCTCACCGCAGGTGCCACCGACGTCTGCTGCAGATTGGCGATCACGCCCATCAGGTTCAACGACTCCGTGGCGAAGGCATCGCTGCGCGTTGCGATCGGGCCGCGGTCGGAGATCAGCTCGCGCATCTTGGCGAGGCTCTTGCCGCCCTGCTCGTAGAGAGCAGAGACGCGCTTGCCGGACTCCTGGACCTGCTGGCCCAGTCCGTCGAGCTGCGTCGACATCTGCGCGAGAAGCTGGACCACGGTGCCAGATCCGGAGGTGCCGGTCAGCGAGCCCGCGCGTTCGGCGTCCGCCAGCTTGGCGAAGCGGGAGGAGGCGAGCTGGATATCGGGCAGCAGGCTTTGCGCAGCGATGGCCTGGCTATTGGCCCTGTCGAGGTCGCGCGTGTAGTTCTGCACGGTGATGGCGAGATGCTGCTGGATCGCCGCGGCGCCGGCCAGGGCAGACGCATTCAGCCAGGACGACATCGCGACGATCATCAGCGAGCCCAGCAGCATGCAGCCGGCCATCATCAAACGCCCCATCGCGCTGGTGACGTGCGGCATGAACTGCATCATGAACACCCAGAAGGCGTAGATGCCGACCGAGACCGCGACGGAGTAGATGACCGCCGCAAAGAACACCGTGGTCGGACTGCCGTTGAGCAGTTCGCGGACGCCAAGATAGGTGTAGACGCCGGCGGCCAGCGCCAGGATCGCGGTCGTGAGCTTGAGCGTCACCTCGAGACGGTTGACGCCATTGGCAAGCACGACGGAGGTGGAGGAGCGGGCGGACGAGACTTGCGCGACGGACGCGGCAGGCGAGGGCATCAGCGGCGAGGGCATGAGCAGACCTTCGGCGGCGTCATGGCCGCCCGTGTGCAGCGCCCCCGCTGTATGACCGAGCAGGACCAATGCGGACAAAATCCGCCGACATTGTGTCGGCGGCATTGCCGATCAGCCATGTCGTAGCAAGGAGAGGCAAGCTCAGCGCAACAGCCAGCGCAGCAGCTCGACATTGGCCTCGCGCGGATAGCAATGGCTGAGATCGTCGATCTCGCGATAGGCGACGTCGGCGCCGGCCTTGGCCAGGGCGTCGGCCGTATGCCGCGCGATCTCGACCGGGAACATCCAGTCGAGCCGGCCGTGCACGATCTGGATCGGCAGGCCGCGCAGACGGTCCCGGTCGGCGATCTCCGCCATCAGGGGATGGAACGTCGCGGCCACCGGCGCAAGATGCGTGAACGGCGAGCCTGCGGCCAATCCGCTGACGTAGCAGAACGTGCCACCGTCGCTCATCCCGGTCAGGAGCATGCGGGCGGGATCGATCGCGACGCGGCTGCGGACGAGGTCGAGAATGCGCAGGAGGTTCGGCGTATCGGCGTCGTCGCCCATCAGCGCCCAGGTCGGTCCTGCCGCGGTGGGGGCGATCAGGATGGCGCCGAGGCTGCGCGCGGCGCGCAGCCAGCTCCAGAGAAAGTCGCGGCCGTTGCCGCTGCCGCCATGCAGCGCCATGACCAGCGGCCAAGCCCTGTCCGCCGTGTAGTATTCCGGCACATACAGCGAAAAGCCGCCGCGATTGCCGATCTCGTTATGGTCGTGAAACACTGTGTCCTTGCCTGCAGAGGACGCGGCCAGCAACTGGCGCAGCCCGTTGTCGCCATCGACGGCGGGATCGAGGAAGAATTCGCTCAGCGGCGGCAGCGTCGCTGCCAGTGGAAACAGCGCCTCGAGTGCGCGTGGCAATTGACGAAGGGCCCTGAACACATCGACCAGGTCGCCCTCACCGCGCTGAACGGCGCGCAGGCCGGCAAACGACATCAGCGCGGCGTCCGCCGCGGTGTCGAAGGCGATACGGATATGGGCGAAGTCCGCCGGCCACGACGTGAGATGAATCCGCGCCGTGTGCAGCGTCCGCTCGGGATCGCCGACATCAGCCATCACGCGATCGAAATCCGGCGGGTTCAGGTGGCGCGCGACGTAGGACAGGGCTTCGAGCGTCTGCAGCAGTGGCGGCAACACGATGAGAATGTCATCCACCACGGCATCCGTCATGCAGGTCTCCTTGGTACGCGGGTCTGGCTGTCTCGTCTGCTTGCCGGCGAGCGCGGTCATGCAACGCAAAATCGGACGTCCGGGCAATGACCATTTTCCGAACGCGTGTTCGCTCCGCGAAGCTACAATCTCGCGATGCGGCTCCTGCAAGTCAACACAGCGCGGAGGCTGCCATCGCGCGCGGCAGGTGAGTTGCGCGCGAATACACGCGGAGACGATAGTTGGTTGACAAAATCCGGGCGCGATGTCGCACTTGGTGAGAGCCGGCGGCGCAGCGGAGGGTTCCTCGTGGATCACCGCCCTGGGTCAAAACTGCCGATCGGTTGCCGAGGGGGGATTCGCATCATGACCAAGTCGCCGTCGGCCGCGTTGATCAACGCGGTGCTCGCCATGGACGTCTACAACAGAGGCGTCAACCCGACGCTTGTGGTCAATTTCAGTCGCATCGGGAGCTATGAGCTGGTGGCGGCGAGCGTGACCTCGACCGCCGACAATTTCGAGGCCGCGACCTATCAGCTCGCGGGCGATCCATCGACACGGATCATTTCGTTTCGCGGCACCGACAGTCTCGCCGACGTGCCGTCGTGGCTTGGCGGCGCCGGTCTGACCGGCTGGCCGACGCAGTTCCCGGATGCGGAAGCCTACTACAAGAAATGGGCGACATCGAACGTCTCGCTGACCGGCCATTCGTTGGGCGGCGGACTTGCCGGCTACATCGCTGCGCTCAACGACAAGGTGGTCTACGCCTACGACGCGATGCCGTTCGAGTTCGCCGCCGAGGTCCGTTACGATCAGCTGCACGGCTTCTGGGGCGCGCTGACGTCGCACCCCGTCGAGCGCTATTCCGACATCCACATGGTCTCCGTCGCCGGCGAGATCCTGCAATATGTCCGAGCCGCGGCGCCCGTGCTGGAAGCGCCCCTGGCGTTGCTGCAGCTCGGACCGGTCGCCGGCGCGCTCGCCATCGCACATGCTGCGATCGGCATCTCGTCCGAGCAGAAGACCGTGCTCGGCGCGGGCACGGATCTCGGTCTGGATCCGGTCAGCCTGCACTCGATCGCGCTGCTGACGATGATGCAGTGGGCGAGTGACAACGGTGCCCAGGATTGGAAGAAGGCGGCGGCTGTGCTGCTGGCGCCGCTGCAGGATGACGCGATTGCTTCGGCCGTCGGCATTCCCGCGGCCGGTGTGAGCGGGGAAGGCGCGCCGTCCGACAAGATGAAGGACATGATCGCCTATTCGACGGTGACCGACGCCAGCGGCTACGGCAACAGCGCCGTGCAGGCCCTGTTCAACGGCGGTGGCGTGCTCGGCAACAGTGTGACTGCAACCTCGGCTGCGACCTATCTGAAAGATGGCGGGGTCGAGAAGGCGCTGGCCGAGATCGTGGTCGAGTATTCGGCGCTGCTGGCGCAGAACCATGACGAGGTGATGTCGACGACGCCCGGCCTGATCGGCCACGAGCACGGCATCCTCTATCAGGACACGGCCAAGAACCTGCTGGTCGCCGACCTGTCATCCGATCTGTGGTCGCGCTGGGACACGGGATCGGCGGTCGACATCCTGGGCAAGGTCGCGCTCATCGATGCCGTTGCCAGCTTCGACGGCGAGGATGCTGGCCTGATCGACATGGCGATCGGCGTGCTCTGGGGCGGCAAGACCGACAATCTCGACTGGCTCAGCGCAGCCTTGAGCGACGCGGCGACAACGGTGACGATCGATCCAGTGTCGGGCGCGACCATTGCTGCAACCGATGGTGCGCTGCTGATCGCGGGCGGCGGCAACGACATGCTGTTCGGGACCGCCAACGACGATCTGCTGATCGGCGGTCTGGGCAGTGACGTGCTGCAGGGCGGGGCCGGCGACAACATCCTGGTTGGCGGCGTCGGCGCCACCTATGTCTACGCGCCCGGTGACGGCAACGACGTCATCATCAATGGCGTCGCGTCGCTGGCGAAGCCGACCGGCACGCTCGATTTCGGCACCGCCTATACGGCCGACAATTTCTGGTTCGTCAAATCGGGCAACGATCTCGAGATCGACATTCTCGGCACCCATCAGCAGGTCACGGTGGCCGACTGGTTCCTTGGCGGCTCCTATCAGCTGCAGGAGATCAAGGCCGGCGGTCTCGAGATCGATACGCACGTTTCGCAGCTCGTGCAGGCCATGGCGACCTACGCCCAGGCGCATCCGGGTTTCGATCCCACGGTGGCATCACAGTTGCCGACGGATGCGCAACTGCACGACCAGATCGCGGCGGCCTGGCACGTCAACGCGTGAACGCAGGCCCGCGGCCGCCTCAGTGCAGCCGCGGGGCCTTGAGCAGCTTGGCGCGGTCGGTCGAGGCGATCGTGACGTCGAAGGTGACGCCCTCATGGTGCACCGTCAGCGGCACGTCGACGCCGGCTGCGCCGAGCGCCCAGAGCTTGCGATAGAACTCGCTCTGGCTCGTCACCTTGTCGCCGTTGATCCCGAGGATCACGTCGCCCGCCTTGAGCTCGGCGCGGGCCGCGGGACCGTTGTCGGAGACGCCGATCACGACGACGCGATCGTCGACCTCGGTCGCGTACATGCCGAGCCAGGGGCGCGCCGGCTTGTTGACGCGGCCGAAGCGCCTGAGATCATCGATGATCGGCTTCAACAGATCGATCGGCACGATCATGTTGACGTGCTCGTCCTTGCTGTCGCGCTCGCGCTCCAGCTGCAGCGACCCGATGCCGATCAGCTCGCCCTTGGCCGAGAGCAGGCCGGTGCCGCCCCAATTCGGATGGGCGGGGTGGGTGAAGATCGCCTCGTCCAGCAGATATTCCCAATAGCCGGCGAATTCCTGCTTGGCGATGATCTGGCTCGCGACCGATCGCGTCCGCCCACCGGCGCCGCCGAGCACGACATGATCGCCGACCTTGGTAGCGGCCGACGAGCCGAGCGGCAGCGCCGGCAGGTCGAGCGACCCGAGCGCCTGTACCAGGCCGAAGCCGGTGGTGAAGTCGAAGCCGAGCACATGGCCTTCGACCACGCGTCCGTCATTGGGGTGCAGCCAGACGGATTCGGCCTCGGTGATCAGGTAGCCGATGGTCAGCACCAGCCCGTCGTCGATGACGACGGCATTGCCGGCGCGCTCGGTCCCCAGCGTTTCCGCGCTGAAGGCGTCGGACGGAATGATGGCATGCAGGCCCACGATCGAGGACAGGGCTTGATCAAGATCATATTGATAGTCTTCGGCGCGAGGCTGGAAGGCAGACGGCACTTTCCATTCGGTCAAAGAAGGCATTTCGTTCTCCTGCTCTGTCGATACCCCCGGGTGCATCGACCAAGCTTCTGCTTCGTGTCGCGTGACGGCCACAGCGTGAACGCGAGCTTAACATCTTTGGGCGTCGGCGCCAGTTCCGAGGGCTCCGCGTTCGCGCGAGGAGGAACTGCGCTTCACCGACTACCCGCGGCCGCAGCCCCTGCCGATCAGGGGCCAGACCAGCCACGCGCCGGCGGCGTAGAGGCTGCCGACCGTGGCGGCTCCCGTTCTGGCCGCGAGGTGGAAACGCCCGGCGTCGAGCAAGGCTCCATCGGCGGTAACGATCGCGGGGATCACACGGTCTGGCGGACCGAACACGACCACCGCATCCGGCTTGATCACCAGCGCCATGGCAGCCATGCCCGCAAACCAGGCGAAGGCAACTGCCAGCACGCCCTTCACGGGAACGGCGCGGGATCGGGGATGCTGGTCAGTAGTCGTAGGCATGCTCGAACGTATATCCCGCGGCTTCGAAACGGGTGATGTCCTGAACCAGTGACCGGACCGGCACGTCGACACCGATGCGACGGGCACCGGGACGGGACTGGATCGGCACGCTGAATATAGGCAGCCCGTCGAAAGCTGCCAGCCGTCCGTCGCCGGGCGGGACCACGATCGTGACCAGGATGCGGTGGTTGCCTGCGATTTCGCCGAGCGAAGCACCGCCATGACGGCCGAGCTCCTTGGCGAAAGAATCGAATTTGGCGTAGCGCTCGGTCTCGACCAGCACGCCCTTCATACCTTTGGAATCCGTGACCTCGCGGATCACCTTCACGCCCGGAATGACTGCAAGCTCGGCGGCGGGCAGGCCGGTGACGACGCTCTGGATGGTCAGCACGGCCGGATCGTAGCCCGCCGCATAGCCGATGACGGCCGCATAGGTGGCGCGCCCTGCATATTGCAGGCTGAGCGAAACGCGCCGCTCCATCGCGCGGAACGACGGCACGAAGGGCGTCTCGCGCCAGAACTCACCGAGCTTGGCGGCGAAGGGATACCGATACCAGGGGGTCTGGTACAGGAACGCGGCGTAGTCCTTCAGCAGGGCAAGGTTGAAGGCGTCCTCTGCCGTCTTGACGCCGTTCGTGGTCTCCCAGCTGATCGCTCCGATGCTCTTCTCGTAAGCGCCCTGCAGCGCCATCTCGGCGGTGAAGCTGAAGCCGATGATGTAGTTCGTCAGCTTCTGATCCGAGGTGGCGGGTCCGGAGCCCGCGGCCTGCCGCGTGGCGCGGCACAGGCTGCGCCAGAAGCCGGAGATGCTCGACAAATAGTGGAAGTCCGATTCCGATGCCTGCCCGGTCACCGCAGCGAGGTCGGCATAGGCGTGGACGATGTACCATTCCGGAAAGGTCAGGAAGCTGTCACCCTGCGATCGCGCATAAGCGGGATCGGTGATGCCGAACTCCGAGGTCACGGCGGGTGTCGGTACGTCGGCGACGCAGACCGTCTCGACGCTGATCGCGGTGGCGGCGATGCCGATCGCGGCGGCCGCGACGAGGGCGCCGGCGAGATACAGCGCTTTGCGACGCAGGCTCATGCGACGGCGGCCTGCGTGCGCCACGGCGACCAGCCGACAGCGATGCCGATCGCGCCGAGTGCGAGATGCGGCAGGCTGGAGAGAACCCTCACGAGCCACGAGGTGTTGCGGATGCCGTCGATGACGATCGAGAGGTCGAGATAGCCCGAGCCGGTGAACACGCCCATCACGCCGTCGAGGAAGTACAGCGTGCCGAACACGCGCAGGAAGAACAGCGCGCTGCGGCGGGTCAGCATCGCCGCCAGCGCCCACAGGCCGGAGACGACATGCAGCGCATCCTTGTAGATGTCGAGCTGGAACAGGCCGAACACGCGGCCCTGCGCATCGATGAAGGCCGGGATGTAGTCGGTCGCGGCGGCGAACAGGAGCGCCATGGCGAGCGCCAGCGCGGCGATGCGGTAGCGGTCCAATGCGAAGCCGTCTGCTGCTGATGTATTCATGCGAAGTAGGCGTCCCACATCGCGTTGCGGAACAGGAGGTTCGGATCATACTGCCGCTTGGCGGCGACGAAGCGCGCGGCGGCCGGATAGGCCTTCTCGACCTGGTCGCGGCGGGCGTGCAGACGATAGGGCAGATAGAACGCGCCGCCAATCGCGGTGATGCGGTCGATCAGCGCCTCCGTCGTCCGCAGCATGTCGATCTCGCCTTCGGGCGAGGTGGCCTGTGAGAACGACATCACGGCCGCTATGCGGCGCACCGGCGCGATCGTGAGCGCGGGTGTCCTGTCCTCGGCGACGTAGCGCAGGGTGACGTTGAGAAATTCGGCGCGCGCCTTGGGAATGATCTCGCGGCAGGCGGCGAGGAAGTCGCCGAACCGCTCCGGCGCCACGAAATATTCATGCAGGATGTCGGTGCGGTGCATGTCCTTCTGCGCCAGATTGGCGACCGGCTCGGCCATCAACGAGTTGCGGGTGTAGCGGCTGTCGGAGATGGCGGGGCCGAGCCGCGTCTCCATGAACCAGCGCAGGCCCTTGGCGACCTCCCAGCCGGTCTGGGCGCGATAGATCGTGTTGGCGACGCCGGTGAGATTGCCGGAGCTCACTGCCGCGGGCAGGGTCGCGGGGGCATCGGGGGCGGGTCGGAAGGTGACGAGCAGGGCGTCGTCGAAGAACGCCTTGCGCGACACCGACATCCGGCCATAGGCCATCTTCACATTGGCGTCGCCGTCGATGCTCTGCGTGAACTTCGCCGCGAACGTCTCCGGCGCCATGCGCTCGAAGCGCGGCTCGAGCAGCAGGTTCGGCACCATCTCGACCTCGAGATCGACGATGATGCCGAACAGGCCGTAGCCGCCCATCGCAAGGCCGAACAGCTCGGCATTCTCGTTGCGCGAGCACTGCACCAAGGTGCCGTCGGCAAGCAGCATGCGGATCGACTTCACCGTGGAGCCGAACGGGCCGTACGGCACCGGCCAGCCATGGGCATTGACGCAGAACGTGCTGCCGACGCCGAAATCGCTGTTCGACTGCATCACCGCCGGCGAGAAGCCTTTGGGATCGAGCGCGGCGATCACGTTCCACCAGCGGTTGCCGGCCGCGGTCCGATAGGTCTTCGCCGCCGTGTCGAGCTCGATCGCGCCGCCGTCGAGCGTGATCGCGGTGCCGTCGCGCGGCAGGCTCTGGCCGCCCATCGAATGCCGGGCCACGGCCGCGGTCACCGGGCGTTTCGCGGCCGCAGCCTCCTTCAGCTCGGCGCGCAGCCGCGCGATCAGATCGTCGGTCGTGGGCTTGCTGATCACCACGTGCCTGGCGACCGGCGTCGGGTTGAGCCGGCTGGCATCGTTGAGGATGGTGCGCAGCTCGGCACGCGCCCGCGGCATCCGCGCAAAGGGCAGCGCCGCGGCCGTACCCGCGGTGCGCAGAAACCGTCGTCTCGACATCATGGCGCGGAGTCTCCTTCCCTCACGGAGTCTACGCCAGCATCGTAAACGTTCGAAAAATTTCCGGGCCGTCAGTCTGCTGCCGGTCGCGCCCGCGCGGGCACGAGACGGAAGTGGCGGCCATCCTTCATCCACGCTGCGCGCTCGTCGCGCAGCAGGGTGCGCCGGACCTTGCCGGAATCGTCGCGCAGCATCACGTCGACCAGCTCGTAGCTTTCCGGGTGCTTGTAGCGGCTGAGCCGGTCGGCGAGGAATGCCCCCATGCCGTCGACGATGGCTTGCGCGTCCTTGGCACGGTCGATCTCCACGATCGCATGCACGCGCTGGCCGAGCTCCGGATCAGGCAGGCCGACGACGACGCAGGAGCGGATGTCGGGATGCGCCATCAGCGCCGCCTCGACCTCGGCCGGATAGATGTTGGCGCCGCCGCGCAGGATCATGTCGGCGAGGCGGTCGCCGAGATAGAGGTAGCCGTCGGCATCGAGCCGGCCGATGTCGCCGAGCGACTCCCAGCCGTCGGCGCGCCGTTTCGGCTCGGCGCCGAGATAGTGATAGGTGCTGCCGGCGCCATCAGCGGGAAGAAAGTAGATCTCGCCGCTCTCGCCGGGCGCGACATCGTTGCCGTCGGGACCAAGGATGCGCAGTTTGCAGGACTCGTCGATCCTGCCGACCGAGCCCTTGTGCTGCAGCCATTCGGTGCCGGAGATGATGGTGCGGCCCTGGCGCTCGGTGCCTCCATAGAGCTCATGGACGCGCTCGGGCCCGAGCCACTCGATCCATCTTTCCTTGAGCCATGGCGGCATCGGCGCAGCCATGTGGAACACCATCTTCAGGCTCGACACGTCGTAGCTGTTGCGGACCGCCTCCGGCAGCGCCCAGATCCGGTGCATCATCGTCGGTACGAAGTTGACCCACTGGATGCGGTGCGCCTGGATCAGCCGCAGCGTCTCCTCGGCGTCGAACTTCACCATCCCGGTCAAGCTGCCGCCGGCGAACAGCGCGTAGTGCGACACGATGAAGGGCGCGTTGTGATAGAGCGGGCCGGGATTGAGCAGCGCTGCGCCCTTCGGAATGCCGAGCGGCGGCTCGGCGGCGGTGTCGGTCACCGCAGGCTGGTGATCGAGGATCACCTTTGGCCGTCCGGTCGAGCCGCCCGAGGTCATCGCCTTCCAATAGCGTGACACCGGCGCGGTGAGCGGCTCGTCCGAAAATCCTTCGGGCGTGAAATCGGCCGGCAGCGCGTTCGGCGCGTTCCAGTCGGCCTCACCACCGACCACCAGCGACGGCTTGAGGATCTCGAGCACCGCGGCGGCCTCGCCGCGCGGCAGCCGCCACGACAGCGACGTCGGCGTCGCGCCGCACTTCCACACCGCGAAGCTGGTCTCGAACAGCGCATTGCCGTTGGGCAGGCCGATCGCGACGAAGTCGCCTGGCTTGACGCCCTTGGCTGCGAAGGCGCGCGCACGCGCATTGGCGCGGCGCTCGAGCTGCTCCCAGGTCAGCGTATCGGTCCCGTGCCGGAGCGCGACGCTGTCCCTGGGTTTGCGCTCCGCATACCAGCGCGGTACGTCGGCCATCGGAATCAGCATCCATTCCTCCACATCGTCGGCGCTTTGCTTGCGCGCGTCGTTCTTGGTCCGCGGCTCGGGCCGCCGACGTCAGTGACGAGAGCTGTTGTGCCTCAACCGAACGGGTGCGTCCATACGCGCACGCCGCAAGGTTTCGGATGGCAGTTCTGCGAAATGGCGCTCGTAGGCGCGGGCGAATGAAATGCCGGAAGCCGTGACGCACGGTGAGGTGATAATTCCGTCACGCGGACCGTGAGATGATTGAGGTCGCGCCGCGCGATCGAACTTGATCGCCCAATCGATGATGGATGCAGGCGGGAACAGAGTTAGGCGTCAGCGCGTCCGGATACGTTGTGCCGGCTCTGTGCCGAGGAATGCGAGCATCACGCCGGGATGCATGCCCATTGCCGGATCGGCGCCGAGTCCTGCCGGCGCTGCACGAATGCCTGCGAGCAGGCTGGACGCAGCACGACGCGCTTATGCTGCGCGCTCCATCGAAGAATGGAACTATATCAAAAGACAAAGGCCGGGCGCGAGGCCCGGCCAGTCCGACCATGGCGACCGGATTGCTCCGATCCTGAGAACGCCATTGCAGACAATCGATCGATCAGCCGCCGTTCAGCTTCGTGGTCAGGGTCGTGAAGATGCCTTCCAGGGTCAGTCCGAGCTTATTGAGTATGGTGATGATCGCGAGCGCGATGCCGGCCGCAATCAGGCCGTACTCGATCGCGGTTGCGCCCGATTCATCCTCGTAAAATTTGAGAAGCAATTTCCTCATCAATTCCCCTCCGCCGTCCGGCAAATGGCCGCCGGGACGATCTCCGCAAAACTACGGAATGGAACCTAAGGTAGTGTGAACGAGGTCCAGCCAAGTTTCGCAACTTTGCCGTTCATGTCGAAAATTTTAGTTGCAGCAGGGTCCGCTGCACGCGAACGGGATCACGGCGGCACCCCGGCTGCGCGCAGCGCCTCCGCATAGGTTGTGGCGAGCATTCCGGCCGGAAACGGGATCCGTTCGAGGAACCCGGACACGGTGAGATCCGGTTCGAGGCTCAGAAGCTGACGCGCGACCTCGCCGGCGCGCGACATCTCACCGGTCCCGACCAGGGCCACGATCAGGACGCGGAGCGCCACGGCGAAACGGCGGTTCTGCGCCAGCGCGATCTCGGCCCATCGAATGGCGCCTGCGAGATCGTCCTCCGCCACCGCGCAGATCGCCAGCGCTCCGGCTGCGAACCAGCCCCGTGGATCGCGCGGGTTCAGCCGCCGAGCCCGTTCGATCATCGCGCGGCCCGCAGCCGGCTGTCCGGCCATGATCTCGATCCAGCCGCTCAAGGTCAGCGCCATCGCCGAGTTGGGGTTGATGGCAAGCGAGCGCCTGAACAGCTCCCGTGCCGGGGCGATGTCCTCGGCCATGTTCCAGATCGCGAAGGCCGCCATCCACAGCACCTGCGCGTCGCTGGGCGCACGCTCGCACGCCTGCCACGCCCGCGCGACGGCGGCCGTGCGATAGGTCTCGTCCGGCGCGCTCCAGCCCTGGAAATGGCGCAGCGCCTGACAATGGGCCCAAGCCGCCATCGCGGGCGCGCAGGCGGGATCGATCGCCAGCGCCTGGTCGAGACAGGCGATCGCCGCCGCGAGGCTGTCGGGCGTGAAGGCGTCACGCAGGCTGGCGGCGCGCAGCAGCAGATCGTAGGCGTCCGGATGCAGCGGCGGCGTGGCGCGCTGCCGCTCGCCTTCCGCCAGTTCGAGCGTCGGCTCGATCGCCGCCACGATGCTTTCGGTGATGCGGTCCTGCAGCGCGAACACATCGTCCAGCTGGCCGTCGAAGCGCTCCGCCCACAGATGTGCGCCGGACGCCGCATCGATCAGCTGTCCGTTGATGCGCAGGCGGGACCCTGCGCGGCGCACGCTGCCTTCGAGAACGTAGCCGACGCCGAGCTCGCGTCCGACCGCACGGATATCGACGGCCTTGCCCTTGTAGATGAAGGAGGAGTTGCGGGCGATCACGGCGAGGCCGCTGCAGCGGGACAGCGCGGTGATGATGTCCTCGGCCATCCCGTCGGCGAAATAGTCCTGCTCCGGATCGCCGCTCATGTTGGTGAACGGCAGCACCGCGATGGCGGGGCCGTCGAAGGCTTGCGCGCCCGAAACCGCCGCCAGCGTCTGCACTGCGTCCGCCTGCTCATGGACTTCCCCGACGAAGCGGACGCCCTTGCGCGGAATGGTGCGGATCAGGCGCTGCGCCTCGCCGCTGTCGCCGATCGCGCTCCGCGCGGCGCTGATGCGGCTCGCCAGCGTCGCCTCGGAGACGATGCGGCCGCCCCACACCTCGGCGAGGATGTCGTCGCGGCTGACGACGCGGTCGCGCGTCCTGATCAGGAACGCGAGCAGGTCGAACACCTGCGGTTCCATCGCAACCAGGTCGTCGCCGCGGCGCAGCTCGCGGCGGCCGGGATCGAGCACAAAATCGTCGAAGCAATACACCACATGCACCGCCCTGGCCGCCGCGGCAGCCGGCTTCACCCTCGCGTCACGCGATCAGCAAAATCAAGCCGGCCTCAAGGAAAAATCAATGCCTCCTCCAAGCGCCGCGCGGATGCATGGCGCACAAGGACCGCACATCGGAACCAGGAGCCTCCGCCATGCCGACCGTTCTTTACCCCGACCGCCGCCGTTTCCTCACCCTTGCCGGAACCGCCGTTGCGGCCTTTCAACTCGGCTCCAGCGCTGGGCAGGCGCAGAGCTTCAAGTCGGCGTCGAAGTTGCCGGCGATCCGGCCGGGGGCGGGGACGTCGCTCGGACCGATCAAGCAGGTCACGGTCGGCGAGATCAGCATCGGCTATGCCGAGACAGGTCCGGCCGACGGTCCCGTCGTCATCCTGCTGCACGGCTGGCCGTACGACATCCACAGCTTCGCCGACGTCGCGCCGGCACTGGCCGCGTCCGGCCATCGCGTCATCATTCCGCATCTGCGCGGCTACGGCACGACGCGGCTGCTGTCGCCGACCGCGTTGCGCAGCGGCCAGCCGGTCGCCGTCGCCGCCGACATCGTCGCGCTGATGGACGCGCTCGCGATCAGGACCGCGACCCTCGCCGGCTATGACTGGGGCGCGCGCACCGCCAACATCATCGCGGCGCTGTGGCCGGAGCGGTGCAGGGCGATGGTCTCGGTCAGCGGCTATCTGATCGGCAGCCAGCAGGCCGGCCGCATGCCGTTGCCGCCGGCCGCCGAGCTGCAATGGTGGTACCAGTTCTACTTCGCGACCGAGCGCGGCCGCGAGGGCTACGACAAGAACCGGCGCGACTTCGCCAGGCTGATCTGGCAGACGGCCTCGCCGAAATGGGCGTTCGACGACGCCACATTCGCGCGCAGCGCCGCCGCCTTCGACAATCCCGATCACGTCGACATCGTCGTGCACAACTATCGCTGGCGGCTCGGCCTCGCGCAGGGCGAGGCGAAATATGATGCGCTGGAGGCGAAGCTCGCGACCTTTCCTGACATCACCGTGCCCACCATCACGATGGAGGGCGATGCCAACGGCGCGCCTCATCCAGCGCCCGAAGCCTATGCCAGGAAGTTCACCGGCCGCTACGAGCACCGGCTGATCACCGGCGGCATCGGCCACAACTTGCCGCAGGAGGCGCCGCAAGCGTTTGCGCAGGCGGTGCTCGACGTGACCGCGAGCGCGTAGCGCCGACGATCTCAGGCGGGAGCGCGTTGCTTCCCTTGACGTTGCAGCCACGTCTCCCGCCGCACGATCCATTGCTCGGAGCAGGTCTCGCCATTGTGGTGCGCGACCTCGATGAAGCCGACGAACTCGGCGCCGGTCTTCTGCTTGACTCGCCGTGACGCGACATTGGTTGCGACGTTGCAGACGGTGAACTGATCGAGGCCGAGCAGACCGAAGGCGAAGTCGTTCACGGCGGCGATCGCCTCGCTCATCAGTCCCCGATTCCAATAGGGCTCGGCGAGCCAGAAGCCGCGATGGCCCTTCACCGACTTCATGCGCGGCCGGAAGTGAATGTTGCCGATGGCCTCGCCGTCACTGTCGCGCAGCACCAGCACCCATTGATAGAGCTCCTCGCCGGCTGCGATCCTGTCGAGCTGCAGCCTGACGAAGGTCTCGGCGCCGTCGGGAGGATAGGGCCACGGCACGACGGCCGCGAGGTTGCGGATCACGTTCCAGTTGTCGAACTGACGCTGGATCGCCGGCGCATCGGCGAGGGCCAGCGGCCGCAGGATCAGACGGGCGGTATGCAACGTGGGCGTGAGCATGACGCCATGCTGTCGTTTACCAAGCTCGTTTGCAAGCCGGGGTTGCTACGCCGTCTAACTCGCATGTCATTGATAATTCGCATCGCGCTCCGCCATTAAGGTTGCCAGGAACTTTCACGCCCGGACTGGAGCCCGATACTTCCACAACGTTGCATTGCAGTGCATGAATCGAGCACACGCAACCTGCGCGAATGCAGCGCGCGTACAACCGTCGCAGGAAACTGCGCCGGCTCGGGCTCAGGGTTGCGCCCGAACGTCAACCATTCGCTTGCCGCGAGATCATCACGCAGATCTTGGGCTGGCGCGATTCGGGGTGTCGTGGACATGAAGCGCAAAGCGGCGGATCGTCAGTTACGTCGTCTGCGGGCGGAGCAGAGCTTCGATCCGCGCACATGGCGCGATCGGCAGCTCGGCCGGGCCGTGCCGTTCTACGGCTCGCAGCTGTTCCAGCTCGGCTGCCCGCCGCTGGCGTCGTTCATCGCCGCGTTCCTCGGCTGCCTGATGACCCTGCATCTGAGTGCAGCCGGGCTGTCGCCGCTGATTGCCTCGGCGGCGGCGGCTTTGCTGCTGTGCGCCTCGCTGATCCTGACACGGACCGCGGATCTGGTGCCGAGCACGTTCTTCTCGTCGGCCTATGGCGGCAGCTTCGTCGGCATGACTCCCGTGGCGCTGTTGAACGCCAGCGTCATCCGCGCCGGCCTGCCGCTCGACGCCGCCTTCGTTCTGCTCTCGCTGTTCTGTGGACTGATGTTCTGTCTGGGCTGCGCGCTCGACATGTGGCTGCGCGGCGGGCTCGCGCGCGGTTATGGCGGACGACTGGGCGCGCTGGCGGCGGTCGCTTCGTTCCTGTTCGTCGGTCTGGCGCCGCTGCTCGGCGCCGAGGGCGAGCTGTTTCCGATCGCGCGTCGCGGCGCCCTGGAGCAGGGGCTCGGCGGCATCGCGCTCACCTTCGCGTTGTGCTCGGTCGGCATGCTGGCGACGATGGCCGCCTTGCGCTGGGCGCCCGTGGCAGGGTCGCGCCGCGCGGTGCGCATCTTCGTTGCGGCGACCGTGGCCTTTGCCGGCCTCGTGGTGCTGCAGCTCCTGCCCAGCGACGCCCCCGATCTCGACGCCTATTCTGCCGGTTGCTTCGTCGGCATGTCGTCGTCGCGGCGGCTGCGCAGCCTGCTGCAGGCGATGGCCGCGGCGGTGCTGCTGACGGCTCTGCTGATCCTCACCGGTCCCATCCTGCCGAGCGTCGGCGGCAGCCTCGGATACATCGCCTTCGTCTCGGTCATCTTCGTGGATGCTGCGGTCCGGCTGTTCGTCGAGGCAGGGGAATCGCCGTGGCAGACCGCCCTCGCCTGGACGCGGGGGCTCGTCGCCACACTCGCTATCTTCGCGGTGCTGCTCTCCAGCGAGCTGATGTTTCAGCGGCCGGTGGCGGAGCCCAACGGTCCGTTCGTGAACGCGGACGGGGCCGCTGCGCCGGCGCGGACCACGATGCCCTCACGTGACGAGGATCGGCGCGACGGCATGGTGCCCGGCGAGCCGGCCTCGGCCGCTGCCACAGCGCCGGATCTGCCGCTTCAGATCCTGGATCCGCAGAGCGCCAATCCGCTCGCCGCGCGGCCCCCGAGTGAGCCGGCCCAGCAGTCCGCGTCGCCGGCCTCCGCAGGCCCGTCCCGGCGGATCGCTCGCGACGGTCAGGCCGTGGGCGTCCTAGCTGCGCCGCCGAAGCGCCACCAGACGCGGGTGGTGCCGCACGCGACGGCGCGACCGCGCATCGTGGCCCGCCATGAGGTGCAGCCCGCGCCGGAGTGGCGGCCGGACCCGTCGACGTTGGCGGGGCCGTGACAGCGGACCGCGATGGCGCGCTCGACCAGTCGTCCGAGCCCGGCTCTCGCCGCTGGCCGCGCCGGTTGCTGAATGTCGTGCCGCTGGCCTCGTTCGCCGGTGCCTTTCTCGGCTGTCTGGCGACGCTGCACCTGAGCACGTCGGGTCTACCCCCGGCGCTCGCGTCGGTCACCGCCACCCTGCTGCTCTGCGCCGGCCTGATCACGGCAAGAACCAGAGATCTGCTGCCGACGACCTTCTCCTCCTCGGTCTATGGCGGCAGCTTCAGCGGGATGACGCCGATCGTTGCGTTGAGCGAGAGCGTGGCGCGGTCGGGGCTTCCGGTCGACAGGTCCTTCCTGCTGCTGTCGCTGTTCTGCGGCCTCGTGTTCTGCAGTGTCTGCGCGCTCGAAATGCGGCTGCGCGTCGTGCTGTTGCGCGGCTATGGCGGGCGCTTCGGCGCGCTCGCGGCGATCGGCTCGTTTCTGTTCCTCAGTCTCGCGCCGCTGCTCGGCGCCGATGGCGTGCCGTTGCGCGTCGCCAGCCTTCAGGGCTTCGATAAGGGTCTCAATCATTCGGTGCTCATGCTGGCGCTGTGCGGCGTCGGAATGGTCGCAACGATGTTCGCGCTGAGGCTGCCGCAGGTCGCGGCCGCAGGGCGGCCGGCGCGCATCTTCGTCTCGGCAGCACTGGCCTGTGCCGGTCTCGTCATCCTGCAGCAGCTCGTGCCGGACGATGCCCGCCTGTCCGACGCGTATTTTGCCGGTTGTTTCGTCGGCATGTCGTCGCCGCAGCGTTTGCACGGCATGGTCCAGCCGCTGGTCGCCGCGGTGGCGCTGACCGCGTTGCTGGTCCAGGCGGCGGCGATCCTGCCCAGCGTCGGCGGCAGCCTCGGCTTCGCGGCCTTTGTCGCGGTGGTCGGCGTCGATGCCGGGCGCCGGATGATCAGCAGCGCCGCGCTGCCGCGCGAGCGTCCTGCGCCGATCTCGCTCGGCAGAAGCCTCGCCGCCGCACTCGCGATTGCGGGCGTGCTGCTGCCGAATGACATGTTCCAGTCGGGGCCGGTCGAGGAGACCACGGGATCGATCGTGCGAGCGGAGACGCCGTCTCAAGCTGCGCCCGCCGTTCAGGCCGAGCCTGTTGCGGCCGAGCCGGCCGCGGCGGCAGTCCCAATCGAAATGCCCGCCGATGCGCCGCCGGCCGCCGAGACGACATCCGACGTGGTCCGTCCGGTCGCTCCGCCGGTGCCGAGCGAGCCGCCGCGGCGGCGCCGCGCCAGCCGGCCCGCGGTCGTTGTTCCGCAATCGCGTCCGATCGATCCCGAACCTTGGCGCATCATTCGTGACGGAGAATGGGCGGGTGCGGTGACAACGACGACCAGCCTTCCGCCGGCTCGCGCCAAGCGCAGCCAGGCTCGCGCTCCCGGATCGGCGCCGGCTCCGCCGCGCGCCGCGCCACGGCCGCGGACACTCCGGGTGCAGGACCCGCAGCCCTCGGCGTCGGAACCGCGCTGAGCGGGCTCAGCCGAACTTGCGCCGCGCGTCGAGCGCGAGCCCGATGCCGACGCTGCCGAGCAGGTCGGTCTCCGCGATGCGCGCCGCCGGAAACAGCGCCAGGATCGCCTGACGCAGCGCCGGCACCATGCTCGAGCCGCCGGTGAGGAAGATGGTGTTGATGGAAGCGGCCCCGACGCCGGCATCGTCGAGCAGCTTCGTCACGGTGCCGACGACGCGCTCGACGGAATCGGCGATGGCGCGGTCGAAATCCTTGCGCGTGAAGCGGATGCGGGCCCAGTCGTCCTTCTCCGACAGCACCGAGGTCAGCGACTTCGCCGCGGTCAGCGCGATCTTGGCCTGCTCGACGCCGATGGCGAGCGTATGGCCGCGATGCTCCTCCACCACCTTGATGAAGCGGTCGACCAGATCGCGCCGCTCGGCCTCGTAGCGGATCTGCCGCAGCTCGCCGATGACGCCCCTCTTGTAGAGCTGGTTGATGCGGTGCCAGGTGGCGAGCTCGTGATAGTACAGCGTCGGCAGGTTGCGCTTGCCGTCGGCGGTCAGGCTGCCATAGCCGAGATGCGGCATCACGCTCTTCAGGCTGAGCAGCCGGTCGAAATCGGTGCCGCCGATATGGATGCCGCCATTGGCGAGGATGTCGTCCTCGCGCTGCGCCTTGCTGCGCCGCTCGGGCGAGACGCGCACGATCGAGAAGTCCGAGGTGCCGCCGCCGATGTCGACGATCAGCACCAGCTCCTCGCGGGCGACCTGCTGCTCGTAGTCGAGCGCGGCGGCGATCGGCTCGTATTGGAACGCGATGTGCCTGAAACCCTGGTCGCGCGCGATTCCCTCCAGCGCGCTCTGCGCCTCCGCGTCGGCCGCGTCGTCCTTGTCGACGAAGCGGACGGGACGGCCGAGCACGACCTGATTAATCTCCCTGCCGAGCCGCGTCTCGATCTGCGTCTTCAGATGCGCGAAGAAGAAGCCGAGGATGCCGGCAAACGGCACCGCCTTCTGCCGGATATAGGTCTTCTCGTGAATCAGCGCGGTGCCGAGGATGCTCTTCAGCGCGCGCATGAAGCGGCCGTCGTGGCCGGTCAGATAGCGCTCGATCGCGCTGCGCCCGAACTGGGTGCCGTGATCCTCGAAATCGAAGAACATCGCACTCGGCAAGGTCCGCTGCTCGCCCTCCAGGGGGATGAGCTCTGCGGAGGCGGAATTGCTGAGGCCGACCGTGGTGTTCGAAGTGCCGAAGTCGATGCCACAATGGGCCGCTGCCGCCATGCTCGTCTCGTTTCCGTCCGGGGGGCGGACCGCTTAGCCGTTCGGCGGCGCGATGTCATCCGCCAATGTGCGGAGCGGTGCGCATGGCAGTCGTCTGGCGGAGAGATGACTGGGCGTCCTGCCTGTCGAAGGTGCAGCCGGGGGCGCTGACGCCCCCGCTGTCCGGTGATCATCCCGCCGGCCTGAACGCCGGTCCCTCGAACCGCAGCCCGGCTGCGCCGCGTTCAACGCGGTCATGCGCCGCGTGGATGAGGCGCGCCTCGCCGGCGTCGGCCAGGCGGGCGCGGCCGTCCAGCAATGCGGCGAGACGCGCGAGCGCCAGCGCCTTGTTGCGATGCTGGGAGCGGCCGTCGCGCGCGATCGCGACCAGCCCCGTCGGCACGTGAACTGCGCGCACCGCGCTCTCGGTCTTGTTCTGGTGCTGACCGCCGGGCCCGCCGGCGCGAAAGCTCTCGAACCGGACGTCGGTGGCCGCCAACGCCGCCACCTGCTCCGACAGGGGCAGATCGACGATGCCGACGAACCAGTTCTTGCGGCCGTGATGCGGCCGCAGCGGACTGCGGCACACCCAGAGCAGCGAGCCCTGCGTCCAGCGCCGCGCGAGGTCGGCCGCCGTCGGCCCGTCCAGCACGACGATCGCGCTGGCCGGCCCATGCCGGTCGGTCTGCTCTCGCGCGATCGCGCATTCGCAGTCCGCCGCCTCGGCCTCGTCGGCGAGCCGCCGCAGCGCATGCGCGACCGCGAACCGGCATTCGGCCGGACCGCGTCCCGCCGTGAGGAGCAGCCGTCTCATCGGCGGTCCTCCTTCTGCCGCCGCTCGGTGGCGATCTTCTTCACCGTCACCAGCGGGCGGAAGCTGGCGACGACGCGCGCCAGCCCGAATGCTTCGAGATCGGCGATCACGCCGGCGATCGGCTTGTAGGCCTCCGGCGCCTCCTCGGCGAGCAGCGCGCGGTCCTCGCAGATCACGCGGCCGCCGAACGGATTGCGCGCGAGACGCTCGCGATCCGATCGCGTGGCGCCGACACGGCCGATCATCGAGCTCCGGTCGAACTTGCGACCGGCGCCATGCGCGATCGACCACAACGCCTCCTTTGGCGCTGACGCGAGCGGCGCGACCAGATAGGACAGCGCGCCGCGCGAGCCCGGCACGACGACGAGCCCCTGGTCGGACGGCGCCGCCCCCTTTCGGTGCAACACGCCGTCTGCACGATGCTCGATGCAATTGTGCGAGCACGCGCAGACCGGATCGGCCTCGCAGCGCAGGGCCGTCGCGGCCCGCTGCGCAATCACCTGCCGGTTCAGCGACGCCCAGCGCAGCGCGTGGTCATGCGCTGCCAGATAGGCGTGGCCAGCCTCACTGTCCGGCGCGAGCGGCTTGAGACCCTCCGCAACGTGCCGTTCGAGCAGCGCGTGGCCAAGGCCGCGCGAGCCCGAATGCACCAGCAGATGAGCGCGGTCGCGATCGATACCGCAGGACGGATCGAACACCTCCTCGACCGCCTGCAGCTCACAGAAGTGATTGCCGCCACCGATCGTGCCGAGCGACGCATCGAAGTCGGACGGCGCAAGCTGATGAGCTGCGAGCTCGCTCACGATGTCGCCGTCATAGGGTGTGGCGACGTCGCGCAGCCGGTCGGCCGCCTTGTCGACGCGAATCCGGCGCGAAGCGAGGTCGAGCTGATACAGCGCCATGCCGCAGCCCGCATCGGAGCCGACGAAGGCCGGGTGGATATGGTCGGCGAGGATGGCGCAGCCGACGGGACCGAACTTGCCGGGATGCAGATCCGGCATGCCGGCGACAGCACGCACGCCACAGATGTCGGCCACCGTTTCGAGCTGGCGCGCAGCGGCGCCCTCGATCCAGGAGCTGGACGAGTAGAAGCCGTGGACCGGCGCACGGCCGTCCACGCGATGGGAATTGCCCATGTAAATACCTTGGAGAAAGATAGGGAGAACTGGTCAGGGACGATCAGCGCGCGCGGACGCACGCATGCCAGACCAAGCCTCGCCTCACGCGAGGATCAGTCCTGGCGGCTCCTGGCGGAGCAACGGATGATCGCAGTCATCGTCTCTCTCCTGTGCGGCGGAGCCGAATGCTCGACGCCGGAGCGCGTAGTAATCACATCCCGATCATATTGGCAATGTGCATCATTCAACCGATGTCCCGCTGTGACCTACAGGACACGGATGCCCCGTCGTTTTCGAGCAGCTCGCTTTCTCTGCGTCATTGCGAGGAGCGCAGCGACGAAGCAATCCAGGGCCCCGCGCACCACACTGGATTCTTCGCTGCGCTCGCACAGAATGGGTGACATCGAAGATGGACAACGGCGCATCTGCCCGCAGCCGGCAGATCCAGGCACGTGCATCCTCGCGATCAGAACAGCGCGAGGAAATCGCCGAGGAAATAGATGATGGCCACCACGATCAGCGCGCCCATCAGCAAGAAGGAAAGCTGCACGGCGATCGCGCAGCCGCCCAGGGTCGTCGCCATCGCCGCGACGTGCCGCTCCTCGCGACGCAACTGACCCACGACGCCGAGAATGATCGCAAGCAACCCGAGCGAGACCGCGGCCACCGGCAATTGCTGGTGCAGGCGGTCGGTCCAGGACGTCTCGCGCACCGGCGCCTGGTAGTCGGCGCCCTTGATGCGCGCCATCAGGCGCTCCTTCACGCGCTGTCCGACATCGACGATGACCTTGTCGATCGGCGGCGGCGGATCGATCACCGGCAGCACCCAATGCGGCAGAACCGCCGCGACCAGAGCAACAAGCCCGATCACGCAACCGATGATGCCCAGCCGGCGTGACTGAACGATCGTGTCTGTCATGGCTCAAAATCTCCGGTGCGGGCGTGCTGCGTCTGCTTCGGTGGCGGCGGAAGGATTGCGAAACGTTAATCTCGTCATCGTCACCGCGGAAAGGACCGAACCCTGCAAGCCTGAACGCCGGATCATGCGTCGGCCGCCGGAGCTCTCCGGTTCAATCCCTCCGATCCGCCCAAGCTCATAGCAAGCGCGTCCCAAGCTGCTGCGCCTCCCAGCCTTCGAGAAATTCCCGCTGCTGCGTGACCCAGCGGACATTCTCGCTACCCCATTCGCGCGAACGGCTGGCCTGCTCGCCCATCAGCCAGAAGTGCCTGACGATCACGAAGGCATGCGCGGCCTCGAAATCAGCGGCCGAGATCGGGCGGACCGAGCGGTAGCCGTCGACGAAGGCGTGCCACGCCGCATGAAAGCGCCGGCCGAACGACAGCTTGGCCCACAGGAACACGGCCATGTCATAGGCCAGATAACCGGGACCGCCGTCGTCGAAGTCGAAGAACACGGCCTCGCCGCCGGCGCCGATGCGCGCATTGAGGCCGTGGCAGTCGCCGTGACAATGCGTCCATGTCAGGCCCTCCATCGCCTCGATCCGTGCGGCGGTTCGCTCCGCGATGTCCTGGAGAAAGCCGCCATCATCGGCATCGATCAGACTGCAGAGCTGTTGAACGCGCGCGAGCGGCCGGTGCAGCAGATGGTCGAGGTCCAGAAGATAGAGCGGCGCTTCGGGCCGATAGGACATCGCCGCCGCGTGCACTCGGGCAAGCGTCACGCCGTTGGCGCGCGCGTCGCTCTGCGATGCGACCTCCGGGGTCCGTCCCTCGATGGCGTGAAACAGCACGCCTTCGCGGCGGCCTTCCGCCGCCTCGCCGCGTACGAACAGCGCGCCGTCGCGCGCCGGAACCGCCGCGGCCACCGGCACGCCGCAGCGCGCGAGATGTGCGAGGAAGTCGGTCTCGGTGCGGACATCGGCCGGGCCGCGGGCGCGGTGATGCGACAGACGGAAGACGTAGCGTGCGCCCGTTGCGGATGTAATCAGATAGACGTCGTTGAAGCCGCGGTTCATCAGGCGGCACGCGAGCGGCTCTGATAGCGCGTAGTGTGTTGCCACGAAGCGGCTCACGCTCTCGGCGCCGGTCGTGGTGTAGATCGGCTCGAAGTCGGGCACGTCGCGTGTTCCGGATTGTGGAGACGATGGCATCCTAGGCTGCTGCCGTCCGCGGTGAAAGGCGGGACGGGCACGAGCAATCCATCGCATTGGCGTAGGCAGGTTGTACCGGGCTGGCCGTCGGGCAAATCGATCGAGGTGGCGAGCGCAATCTGCCGCTGATGTCCAGCCCGCCTGCGAAAAATATTCTTGTTTCGTTTTTCCGGAAATAATGCTTATCTCCCGCGCATCCCGCCTCATGCAGAGAGGGGCGTACGCGTCGTCACGATACGCGGGGGCGGGGAGTGGTGGCCGTCGCGAGGTCGGGCGCGTTCGCGCGCAAAGACGACTGATGTCGTGGCGGACGGTCAAGCCGTGTGGTCCTGGCGCCCCGAAGCTGGCGCCAAGCTTGCGATCACGTTCGTGCGTGGTTGCGAGCGACGGGGGCAAACAAGCCGGTCCCCGGGGAGAGCGCGGAGCAGCCGTGAAAACCATCGCGCAGGGAAGGCCGGGTCGATCCGGCTGATCCTGTGGTTCCTGCCCCGTGCATTCTTGTCGCACGGGGGCCACGGGCCTCAGCCGAGGCTCGGTCTTCCCTGCCCCCTCTCGCTTGCGGAGGGGAGTTCGATCAGCACGGCTCGGGCGGATTGCGCCGCGGGAGCGCGGACGCGTGTCTTGGCAGACGCATGTGCACGAACGCTATTTGGCGCCGGTGCGTCAGCGACGCGCCTTGTCCTGACGGGCGGCCGAATGCCGCAGCCCAGAGAGTCTCGCGCGTGTCCCGGTTGACCGAGATCAAGAGCGCTCGCGCTTGCTCCCTTAAGCCCCTACAACTCTGTTGTTCGTTGGGATCAAGAATGGACGTCGTGGTGCCGCAAGATCCAATCGTGCCTCCATCTGGCTTGCGGCGGCGGCTCGGACTGCCGCTGCTGGTCCTCTATGGCACGGGCGTAACCGTCGGAGCCGGCATCTACGTCCTGATCGGCGCGGTCGCCGGTCATGCGGGAGTCCATTCCTCCTGGGCCTTTGCGCTGGCGGCGTTCGTGATGGCGTTCACCGCCGCCTCCTATGCCGAGCTTGCGACCCGCTATCCCGTGAGCGCCGGCGAAGCCGCCTATGCCCGCGCGGCATTCAAGTCGCGGCTGTTGTCGACGGCGGTCGGCTCGCTGCGGCTCGCCACCGGCATCATTGCGGCGGCCGCGGTGACGCTCGGCGGCGCCGGCTACATCCGGCAACTGATCGATCTGCCGACGCCGCTGATCGCGATGGCCATCGTGGTCGCGCTCGGCATGGTCGCGTCCTGGGGCATTCTCGAATCGGTGATGCTCGCCGGACTGCTGACCTTGATCGAGACCGGCGGACTGGTGTGGATCGTCGTTTCGGCCGTTCACTCCGGCGTCGCGTTCGGCCCTGCCTTGCTGACGCCGCCGCCGCTCGATCTCGGCGTTCTCTCAGGCATCACGTTCGCCGGCCTGCTCGCGTTCTTCGCCTTCGTCGGCTTCGAGGACCTCGCCAACGTCGTGGAAGAGGCCAAGAGCCCGCAGCGAAGCATTCCGTGGGCGATGGCGCTCACGCTGCTGATCACCACGGTGCTTTATGTGCTGATTGCAGCGATTGCGGTGACCGCCGTGCCGCCGGGCACGCTGTCGGCCTCTTCCGCGCCGCTCAGCGTGGTGTTCAATGCCGTAGCGGGCATCAGTCCAGCGACCTTCAATGCGATCGCGATCGTGTCCACGCTCAACACCATTCTCGCCCAGATGACGATGACGGCCCGCGTCGTCTATGGCATGGCGGGGCAGGGCGACCTGCCGCGCATCGCCGGCCGCGTCGATCCGCGCACCGGAACGCCGCTGATCGCAACCGGGCTCGTCATGCTGGCGGTCGCGGTTCTCGCGCTGGCCTTCCCGCTGGAGCGGCTGGCGGAAGGCACCTCGCTCGCGACGCTGACGATCTTTGCGATCGTTAACCTGTGCCTGCTGCGTATTCGCATCCGGTGCATCGGATCGGAGGCCGCCCATGTGCGGGTGCCGCTATGGGTCCCTGCGCTCGGTCTCATCACGTGTATGCTGATGATCGTCAGCGCGTTCGTCGCGCCTTGAGCCGGCCGGGAAGGAACTGTCAGCCCGATGTATCATGTTTCCCGATGGTCCCCGGCGTCGACCCGGCGATGTGATTCAGGACCATGTCGATGCCGGATGTCATGAGCCTCAATCCTGGGATCATCGCGATCGTCGTCGCGCTCGGCATCGGATTGCTGATCGGCTTGGAGCGCGAGCGTCGCAAGGGCGAAGGGCCCGGGCGCTCGCCCGCGGGCTTGCGGACCTTTGCCGTCGCCTCGCTGGCCGGCGCGGTGAGCATGCTGATCGGCGGCAAGGTGCTGCTGGCCATCGTCACCGCTGGAATCATGGTCCTCACGGCGATCGCCTATTGGCGTTCGCGCAGCGACGATCCGGGACTGACCTCGGAGGCGGCGCTGATCCTGACCGTCCTGCTCGGCGGCCTCGCCACCGAGCAACCTGCTCTGGCGGCGGGCGTCGCCGTCGTGCTGGCGGTGCTGCTGGCGGCCCGGCCGGTGCTGCACGACTTCGTCCGTTCGGTGCTCAGCGAGAGCGAGCTCAAGGACGGCCTGATCTTTGCCGCGGCCACGCTGGTCGTGCTGCCCCTGCTTCCCGATCAGCCGATCGGTCCGTACGGCGCGCTCAATCTGCGCGGCATCTGGACGCTCGTCGTCCTGATGATGGCGATCGGTGCCGCCGGACATGTCTCGATGCGTCTGCTCGGCGCACGCGGCGGGCTCGCCATATCCGGCTTCGCCTCGGGCTTCGTCTCCAGCACGGCGACGATCGGCGCGATGGGCGCGCGGGCGCGCAAGGCGCCGGAGCTTGGCGGTGCCGCGGCTGCGGGCGCGACATTGTCGACCGTCGCGACCATCGCCCAGCTCGCCGCGGTGCTGGCCGTCACCAGTCTGCCGGCGCTGCAGGCGCTGCTGGTTCCGCTGCTATGTGCCGGCGCGGCGGCGGCGATCTACGGTGCGATCTTCACGATCGTCGGCTTGCGGCAGAGTGGCGCCGCGGACCTGCCGCCCGGACACGCCTTCAGCCTGCCGGGCGCGCTGTTGCTGGCGCTGACGATCTCTGCGGTGCTGGTGCTGTCGGCCGCGTTGCGCGACGCGTTCGGCGAAGCCGGCCTGGTGGCGAGCGCCGCCGTCGCCGGTCTCGTCGATACCCATGCGCCGGCGGTGGCCGCGGCTGCGCTTACCGCATCGGGCAAGATCGGCGCGGCCGATGCCGTGGCTCCGGTGCTCGCGGCGCTGTCGACGAACACGATCAGCAAGATCGTGGTGGCGTGGACCAGCGGCGGGTCGTCCTTCGCCCTGCGTCTCGTCCCCGGACTCGTCCTCGTCATCGCCGCCGCGTGGGCCGGCGCCTTCGGACCGAGCCTTGCCCATGGTCTTGCCGATGTGCTGGTCCATCCGTGAGCGCGACGTCCGCGCCGCACCTACGCGCTGCGCGGCAAGCGCTCGACCGCGGCAGCAGCACCGCTGCGATGCTGGACGAGCCACGCGATGGCGTCGTCCTCCTTCATCGGCTTGCCATACAGCCAGCCCTGTCCATAGGAGCAGCCGAGCATGCGAAGGCACTCGGCATCCGCCTCGCTCTCGACGCCCTCGGCGATCATGCGGTGGCCGAGCGGCAGCGCCACCGCGGTGATGGCGGCGACGAGCTGCTGATCCCGTCGATTGCTGGCGATGCCGTGGATGAAGGAGCGGTCGACCTTGATGGTGTCGATCTCGACCGCCATCAGGTTGGCAATCGAGGAATGGCCGACGCCGAAATCGTCGATCGCAAGACCAAAGCCGTATTGGTCGATCAGCTTCAATTCGTCGGCGCAGCGCTTGGGGTCGAACATCGCCTCTTCGGTCACCTCGATCTCGATCCGGTGGGGATCGACGCCGTAGCGCTCGGAGACGGTCTTGAGGGTCTGCGCCGGCGAGTGAAGCGGGAATTCCCGCGGCGAGACGTTGATCGATACCCGGATGCCGTGCGCCTTCTTGCGGTCGAGCGCGCGCAGGAACGCGCAGACGCGCTCGCCCACGAACTCCGTGAGCTGGCTGGACAGGCGCAATCGGATCGCTGCGGACACGATGTCCGGCGGCGGGATCAGTCCGGCGCTCGGGTGCTTCCAGCGCAGCAGCGCCTCGAAGCCGATGACCTCCTGCGTGGCCATCGCGACCTGGGGCTGGAATTCGACGTGCAGCTCGCGGCGGGCCAGCGCGGCGGGGAGCTCCGCATCGAGCCGGCGCTGCAGCGTCAGCTCGGACTGCATCTTGGCGTCGAACACGCGCATGCAGCCGCGACCGTCGTCCTTGGCGCGATACAGCGCGACGTCGGCGCGGGCGGAGAGCTCTTCCAGATCGATCGAGCCTTCCGCATGCGCCGCGATGCCGATCGAGCAGCTGACGGGCAGCACCTGGCCCGCGATCGCGAGCGGCTGCGTGAGGGCGGCCATCAGCCATTCGGCGAGTGCGACGGATCGGCTCGCGACATCGTCACCCTGCATGACGACCACGAACTCGTCGCCGCCCAGGCGAACCGGCAGATCGTCGGCGTGGCAGGCGGACTGCAGCAGGGTGGCCACGGCCTGGATGACCCGGTCGCCGGCGTCGTGGCCGCGCGTATCGTTGATGGTCTTGAAGTTGTCGACGTCGATCAGGAGGAATGCGACCCCACGTCCGGAACGGCAGGCCGCGGCGGCCACGGTGCGGAAGTGACTGCGATTGGCGAGCCCGGTGAGCGAGTCCGTGCGAACCAGGCGCTCCAGGGCGTGGTTGGCCTCGGCGACGGATTCCGCCAGCACCGTCGCCTCGATGGCGGTATTCTGGCTCGCAATGAAGTTGCGCTCGCCGAGCCGCGATGCGCGGAACAGCATGAAGGTCAGGAATGCGACGTCGACCGCAACGATGTAGTCGACGTCGCTGCCCGAGATCAGCATCCGCAACACGGTCGAGCCCATCAGCGGCGCGCCGAAGGCGATCGCCATCGGCGAATAAGCAAGACTCTGGATGATGGCGCCGGTGGTGGTGCCGGCCATGATGAAGACGACGTCGTTGACGTTGTGCGCGCGGGAGAAGGCCGGCAGCGCGAGCGGGACGATCGCCCACAGCACTCCGCTGGCGAAAGCCATGATGGTGAGATTGCGCAGCACGCGCCGTGGATCGCGCTCGATCCGTCCGGAAGACTTCAGGTACGACACCCATCCAGCGCGGAGCGCCGCGAAGGTGATGGCGGCTGCCAGCCACCAGAAGATGAGCGTGCCTCCCTCTCTGAGATACAGCAACAGCGCCAGCGACGTTGCGATCGCCACATTGGCGAACAGCGTCAGGGAAATGTTCTGCAGCGAGCTCGCTGCCTGGGCTTTCGCGAGCGCCGCCGCTTTGCACTCGGTGATTGCGGTCTGCATGCGCGGAACGGACGGCCCTGCTGAATCGGTGACGGAAGCGGGCAGCCATGGCGGCGCCCAACGCGGCGACGTAGGAGCATGCTGAACAGGGGCCTAAGGTGGGGTTAATCCAGCCCATTATACCGCCGGACGGCCGAGCCATTCGGCGAGCCGTCTGGCCGATCGAGCCGGTGGTCGTCGACGTCGGACATCGATCACCCCCAGCCGGCACGGCCGTGCGAGCGCGCTTCCGCCATTTCACAGAGGTCCAACGACGACGACAAAGCGCCGATCCGCTACGGATCGAGCTCGGTGTCCCAATAGAGATAGTCGAGCCAGCTGTCGTGCAGGTAGTTCGGCGGAAACAGCCGGCCGTTGCGATGGAGCTGGTGGACGGTCGGCGCGTAGGGCGCCTGCTTGGGGAACATCTTGGCCTGCTGCGGGGTCAGATTGCCCTTCTTCAGATTGCAGGGCGAGCAGGCGGCGACGACGTTTTCCCAGGTGGTCTGGCCACCCTTGCTGCGGGGAATGACGTGGTCGAAGGTCAGGTCGTCGCCGGAGTGGCAGTACTGGCAGGCGAAGCGGTCGCGAAGGAAGACGTTGAAGCGGGTGAAGGCCGGATGCGTCGTCGGCTTCACGAAGGATTTCAGCGAAACCACGCTGGGCAGCTGGATCTCGAAGGAGGGACTTCGGATCGCTCTGTCGTAGTACTCGACAATATTGACGCGATCGAGGAACACCGCCTTGATCGCGTCTTGCCACGACCAGAGAGACAGTGGGTAATAACTCAGCGGCCGGAAGTCCGCGTTCAGCACCAACACCGGCCAACCGCCTTGCGAGACATGTGCGTTCAAGTAACGCTCCTGGCCTCCATAACGGCTGCGAAGCAGCATGCCCTCACATACTACATGCAGCGTGACGGGATTGTGAAGCCCCAAGAATGGCTTGACACGGCTTCTCCCGTCTTTCGAGGCGGCGCCCGAAAGGCGTCAAAACGGCGGCAGAGCGGTTTGCAGCTGCACTGCAAATCAGTCGCAGATCTGCGGTCGCCGCCCCAACTGGCTGGCGAGGCGTCGTCAGGCCTGGACACGCTCCAGCTTCTGCAGGCAGCGGTGGATGTTGACCTCGGCGGGCATCGGCCGGTCCGGGAAGCTTGTGCTCCAATTGGTGACGCCGACCTCGCCGACATAGATGTCGCCGCGGCTGTCGATCGCGAGGCCGTGCGGCGCCAGGAAACGGCCGGTTTCCAGGCCCGGGCCGTGCTCGCCGCCCAGCCGCGCCAGCCGCTGACCGCCAGCATCCGTGATGGTCAGGCGAGGGCCGAGATTGGGGACGTTGAGGTTGACCGGCATGCCCGGACCGAGCTCACCGATGATGAAGGTCCTGCGCCCGGCGCCGCAGGCACACAGCGCACAGGGCCGGTGCAGATTGTTCCACTGCATCTCGTAGCGGCCGTCGCCGTCGAAGATCTGGATGCGGTGGTTCTCGCGATCGGCGACGTAGACGAATCCATCGGCATCGGTCGCGATGTTGTGAACGATGTTGAACTGGCCGGGATCGGAGCCGGGCTCGCCCCAGCTGCGGATCAGCCGGCCGTCGGGCGTGTATTTGTGGACCCGCGCATTGCCATAGCCATCGGAGACGTAGATCTCGCCCGAGGGCGACAGCGCCGTGTGGGTGCAGCGGTTGAACGGCTCGCCGCTCATGAACGGGGTCGGGTGCTCCGGCAGGCCGATGGTCAGCAGCAACCTGCCGTCAGGGGTGCACTTGCGCACCGTGTGGTCGCCATCGTCGGTGCAGTACAGATTGTCGTCGCTGTCGATCGACAGGCCGTGGGCGCGGCTGAACAGGCCCTCGCCCCAGCTCTTGATGAAATTGCCGTCGCGGTCGAACACGATCATCGGATGGGTGCCGCGGTTGAAGGCGTAGACGCGGTCCTTGCTATCCACGGCAACCGAGGCGACGTCGGTCAGCGCCCAGCCCTCGGGCAGCCTGGCCCAGTCCTTGACGACGCGATAGGTGAAATTGCCCGTTCCGAGAATGGACATCGCCTCGCCTCCCTGCCTCCGTGCAACCTCAGTCCTGGCAACGCTACACGGCTTTGGTCGCGGGTGAAAACCTGGTTACGTCGCCATCGTCAGCATGTGGCCCTGATGCGGCGGAATATGACCTTGCAAGGTGTCGAGATAGACGCGCTGCACGGCCTCCGGTCCGCGTCCTTCCGTGATCGTGAGCCAGCCGTCGAGCCGCGGAGCGAAGTCCCGCCACGCCGCGCCGAGCCGCGCCTCGATGCCGCCCGGTCCCCATTCCTTGGCGCGCTTCCTGATCTGGTCAGGCGCGAAGAACCAGGTGGGCCGGGCGCCGGAAAGCGTCTCGACATCATCGCTGCCGTCCTGATGCGTCAGGCCGATGCGGCCGGAATAGACGAGGTTGTCGCCGTAGTGTCGATGCAGCGCGGCGCGCAGACTGGCATTGCCGGCCATGTCGACGAAGGCCGCGCGCGACGTCGCGTCGAGCATGTCGACCGCGTCGTAGGTCACGACCTCGTCGTAGCAGCCGAGCGAGCGGACGAAGGCGGCATTCGATGACGAGGTCAGCCCGATCACGCGGATGTCCTTGCGCCGCGTATGCAGGAGGTGGGCGAGTCCGAACGCGGTCTTGCTCGAGGCCGAGGACAGGATCACGGTCGTTGCGCCGAAATGAGCCTGTTCGGCGAGGAAGTCGTCGACCAGGAACGACAGCATGAACAGCGGGCGCAGCAGGGCCTGATGATCGCCGTGCCGTCCGGCAAAGGCGGGATCGTCGCCGACCCGCGCATAGGCGTTGTAGACCGGCGCGACGCCCTGCCGGTGTGCGGCCGCGTCGCGCAGGCCGCGCTTGCCGACATCGGCGGCCTCGATGACGAGATGCGTCGCCATCGGGAAGTAGCCGAACAGGCGCTCGCCTTCCGCGACGGCAGGATGGCGGGAGGCGATCACGTCGCCGAAGCCCCACACGGGAATGATGCCGAAGCCGTCGGGCGCAGGAAACAGTTGCCAATATTTCAACTGCTCGCCGAGCAGCGCGTAGGTGATGTTGTTGGCGGTGAAGGCGAAGCGGTCGACCTTCACCAGCAGCGCCTCGGCAGGAAGCGCGTCGCCATCGGGAATCTCGGTGACGATCGTCTTGCACTGCTGCAGATCGCTGCGTGTGACGATGAAGTCGGACGATTGCATGATGAAGACCTCGGCCGTTCGATGATGTGCGTCGTGGTGCGATCCTGGCCGACATCGATGACCGTTTTGCAATCCCAACTTTGTTTGAAACGGCGTTCGCCGGAGTTGTTAGTTCGCCGATGCGATGACGCCCTCGCGCTTCTTGAGCACGCGGTAATAGCTCCACCACAGATGCGCCGCCGCGCCGCGCAGTGGCCGCCAGCTTTCCGCGAGCGGCATCATCTGCTTGGCCGTTGGCCGCGTCGCAAGGCCGAGCCCGACCTTGACCGCCTCCTGCACGGCGAGGTCGCCGGCCGGCCAGGCATCGCCATGGCCGAGGCAGAACAGCAGGTAGACGTCGGCGGTCCACGGTCCGATGCCGGGCAGGGTCGTCAAGGTGGCGTGGGCGGCATCGGCGTCCTCATTGGCGAGCACGTCGAGATTGAGCCGCCCGGCGCCAAGCTCGCGCGCGATGTGCTTCAGCGTCTTGATCTTGGCCGCAGAGAGACCGAGCCGTCCCAGCCGGTCGGCGCGGGCGCGGCGGATGGCGTCGGCATCGAAGGGATCGAATGCCGCCTGCAGCCGGCCCCAGATCGCGGCTGCGCTGGCGGTCGACAGTTGCTGGCCGCAGACGATGTGCGCGATCCCGGCAAAGCCTGGCTCGCGCCGCCGCAGCGCCGGCATGCCGGCGGCGGCGAGGATCGGCGCCAGCCGCGCGTCCTGCTTCACCAGGTCGCGGATCGCATCCTCGAGGATGTCCTGGCTATCGAGGTGAAGGGTCATCTCAGTGCGACCTTTTCCATTGTCATGCGCGGGCTTGACCCGCGTATCCATCTCGGATCGAACGAGCCCGCGAAGAATGATCGTCGGACCACGCCAGCTCAAGTCCGGCAAGGACGAGATGACATGCCACCCGTTTTCCGATTCGCCCCCAGCCCCAACGGCTATCTGCATCTCGGCCACGCTTTTTCGGCGCTGTTGAACTTCCAATGCGCGCAGCAGAGCGGCGGCCGCTTGCTGCTGCGCATCGAGGACATCGACCCGACCCGCTGCCGCCCCGAGTTCGAGCAGGCGATCTATGAGGATCTCGCCTGGCTCGGCATCGCCTGGGAGCAGCCGGTGCGGCGGCAATCGGAGCACCTCGCCGAGTACCGCGCTGCGCTGGAGCGGCTGCAGGGCATGGGGCTGGTCTATCCGAGCTTCGAGAGCCGGGCCGAGGTCGCGCGGATGGTCGCGCAACGGGATGCAGAGGGGAGGTGGCCGCGCGATCCGGATGGCGCGCCGCTCTATCCGGGGACCGCGACCTCGCTCTCCGGAGCGCGCCGTGCGGCACTGATGGCCGGCGGCGCGCCCTATGCCTTGCGGCTCGACATGGCCGCCGCGGTCGCGCGCGCGGGCCGGGCGGCCTGGGACGAGTATGGCGCCGGGCCTTGGGGCGAGAGTGGCAGGGTCGAAGCAAGGCCGGAGGCCTGGGGGGATGTGGTCTTGGCGCGCAAGGAGACGCCGACCAGCTATCACCTCTCCGTCGTGATCGACGACGCCCTGCAGGGGGTGACGGAGGTGGTGCGTGGACAGGACCTGTTTCATGCCACGAGCGTCCACCGGCTGCTGCAGGTCCTGCTCGGCCTGCCGGCCCCGGCCTATCGGCATCACCAACTGATTCGCGACGCGCAGGGCCACAAGCTGTCCAAGTCCACCCAGGCGACGGGATTGCGCGCCTTGCGCGCGGAAGGCGTCTCGCCGACGGAAATCCGACACAGGATCGGCATGGTCTAGCCGTGTCCTGTCCGCAGCCCTGATATCTCCGAATGTTTCCGGCGGGGACAACCTCCGGGGCATCGTGACACCCGGAAACGACCGTGCCATGCTGCTCAATGGCGCGGGTAATCGGGAGCTTCAATCGAAAGCGGCACGACGAGACATGACAGTACAAGTGCCCCTTCGTTTTTCGGAGTTCATGTCACAGGGGCCATGATGAAGCGCGTTCGGAAGATGAGTACGGGGCGTCGGGCCCGACCGGCCAAGCCGGCTGCGCCCAGGCCCGCCGGCGCGTCCAGAGCGCCCGCTGAAAAGGCGTCCTCCAGGACGACATCTGTGAGGATGCCGTCGTCCGCAGCACAAACGCCGAAGACACAACCGCCGAAGACCAAGGCCGCGAAGGCGGCGCCGGCTAAGGAGCGCGCCAAGGCGCGACCGCTCAAGAAGCACGTTCCTCAGGTCACGGCGATGGCGGGGAGCCGGCGAAGCGCGGCCAAGTCCGGAGTGAGGAAGCCCGAAGCCGCCAAGTCAGTGCCCAGGGCTGGCGCCGGATCACCAGGGGTCGTCGAAGCCGCGCTGGCGGTGTTCGCCCATGAGGTGCGGACGCCGCTGACAGGCATTCTCGCCATCAGCGACCTGCTTGCCACCTCCGAGCTCGGCGAGCGCGAGCGGCGCTGGGTCGATACGATCAAGGCCGGCGCGGAGCATCTGTCGAGCCTCGCCACCCTGTTCGTCGATGCCGCCAAGGACGAGACCGCCGGCGCGCTGCTGCGTGAGGATCTGTTCGATCTGCGCGTGCTGGCGCGGGCCGCCGGAGACTCGCTGTCGGGCCGCGCCGCCGCCAAGGGGCTGGATGTCAAGGTCCACGTCTCCGACGACTTGCCGGGACTCGTGTTCGGCGATCCCGTGCGGCTGCGCGCTGCGCTGGAGAACCTGATCGACAATGCGGTGAAGTTCACCGAGCAGGGCGGCGTCGCGCTGGAGGTCGTTCCCGCACGTCGCGGCGGTCGCGGCAAGCCGAGCACGGGCGCAGGCCGAGGCGCGAGCAGGGGCCGCGCCGCGATCGCCTTCCACGTCTCGGATTCGGGCATCGGCCTGACCCTGAAGGAGATCAAGCGGCTGTTCCGCCCGTTCAGCCAAGCCAATGTCTCGATCGCCTCGCGCTTCGGTGGCGCCGGCCTCGGTCTGTCCTCGGTCCGGCAGCTGGCGCGCGCGATGGGGGGCGACGTCGCCGTGGCGCCGCATGAAGGCGGCGGCACGACCTTCACGCTGACCGTGACGCTGACCGTTGCGGCCGCGCCGCGCAACACGGCAGGCGGATCGGAGAATGGCGCAGCCTTGGCGCCCACGAGGCCGTTACGCATCCTCGGGGTCGAGGACAATCCGTTCGGCCGCGTGGTGCTCAACACCATCCTCAACGAGCTCGGCCACCAGGCCGAGTTCATCGGCCGTGGCGAGGCGGCGCCGGAGCGGATCGCGGCCGGCAATTACGATGCGGTGCTGATGGACATGGTGCTGCCCGGCATCAACGGCGTCGAGGCGATTGCTCGCATTCGCAAGCTGGACGCGCCCCAAGGGACTATCCCGATCATCGGCGTGTCCGGACGCGGCGAGGACGAGGCGGCCTCGCGCGCTGCCGGCGCGGACGCGTTCCTGCTCAAGCCCGTTTCGCCGCGGGCTCTAGCGACTGCGCTTCTTGGAGCGACACGCCGCGCGGCAGCCGCGACTTGATGATCGAGGCGTTCAACTCGCCGCCATACACGAAAATCGCGGCGATGAAATACAGGAACACCAGCGCGATGATCACCGACGCGAGCCCCGCATACATCGTGACGTAGTTGTTGGCGAAGCGCGCCAGATACTGGCCGAACACGATGCCCGACACCAGCGAGGCGACGAAGGTGAAGACGATGCCGGGCACGATCTGCATGAAGCTGCGCCGGCCCGCCGGCAGCCAGGCGTGCAGGATGAATAGCGCGACGATCAGCGCGCTGATGGTGATGCCGTAGCGCGACAGGTTGACGAAGCGCTCGTTGGCTTCGACCGCCAGCGGCAAATAGCGCCGGGCGGTGGCCAGCATCAGCGGGCCGAGCACGATCAGGAACGACATCGCCAGCGCGGTGAACGCGGCGACCAGAGTATAGCCGATCGATTCCAGCCGCAGCCAGTACCAGCGGCGCTGCTCGATTACGCCATAGGCGCGGTTGAGCGCGACCCGCAGCGCCTCAACGCCATTCGAGGCGAAGTAGACCGCGAGCACGGCGCCGATCGTCAGCGCATCGGTCCGGGTCGTGGTCAGCACGTCGTGGATCTCGCCGGTCAGCGCATCCGCCACCTGCGCCGGCCAGGTCTCGAGCATCAAGGTGGCGGCCTGGTCGGCCAGGTCCTTGGAGCCGAGAAAGCCGGCGAGCGAGGTCAGGACGATCAGGAACGGAAACAGCGCCATCAGGGTCGACAGCGCGATATGGCTGGCGATCGCCCAGCCGTCGTCGGCGAGGAAGGTGTAGAACGCGTCCATGACGACGTGGAAGATGTAGCGAAGCGCCTTCACCTGTCCCTGCACTCCGCAAAAGAAACTTGGTTTGTACAATCCGATATTACGGGTCCAAAAGCCAGAAGTTGCAGCGCCGGCCGCGCGGATCCGCCATGGCGCTCTTGCGTCTGCGGTGTTATCTAGCCCCGATGGCTTCACTTCTCGGTAAATTCATCCTTCCCATCGCCGTCGGCGCGGTCGCCCTTGTGCTGTTTCTCGGCCTCGTCAACATGACGCGCGGCGGCTCGCCGAACCTGTCGCAGAAGCTGATGCGCTGGCGGGTGATCCTGCAGTTCGTCGCGGTCGTCATTGCCATGGCGGCGATCTGGGCGATGGGGCGCTGAGACCGAGACGCCGAGGCGTCGAGAAACGGACGTTGAGAAGCAGCATGGTGGTCCTGAATCGCATCTACACGCGGACCGGTGACGACGGCACGACCGCGCTCGGCAATGGCGAGCGCCGTCCCAAGTACGATCTGCGCGTCTCCGCCTATGGAACCGTCGACGAGACCAACGCTGCGATCGGCGTGGTCCGGCTGCATCTGGCCGATGCGCCCGAGATCGATGCGATGCTCGGCCTGATCCAGAACGATCTGTTCGACCTCGGCGCCGATCTGGCCGTGCCGCAGCGCGAGGGCAAGGCGGAGCGGCTGCGCGTCGTCGCCAGCCAGGTCGACCGCCTGGAGCGTGACATCGATACGCTGAACGAACGGCTCTCGCCGCTGACGTCGTTCGTGCTGCCCGGGGGAACCGCGGCGGCGGCGCATCTGCATGTGGCGCGTACCATTTGCCGCAGGGCGGAACGGATCATGACGGAGCTCGCCGGCAAGCCCGACGAGCCGGTCAGCGAGGCCGCCATTCGTTATATGAACCGGTTGTCGGATTTCCTGTTCGTGGCGAGCCGGGCCGCGAACCGGAACGGCGCCGGCGACGTGTTGTGGGTGCCCGGGCAAAACCGTTAACCCGGCGGCGTGCGGGCCTGCGTTTTTTCGCCCGTCGCGCGTTGACCGGGGGGGATGGGGGCTTTAGGTTCCGCGCCCGAAAGGTCAACCCCGGACAATTTAGAGCGAAAGAGGATCGATGAAGGTTCTGGTGCCGGTCAAGCGGGTGGTCGATTACAACGTCAAGGTCCGCGTCAAGAGCGACGGATCGGGCGTTGAGCTCGCCAACGTCAAGATGTCGATGAATCCGTTCGACGAGATCGCCGTCGAGGAAGCGCTGCGGCTGAAGGAAGCCGGCAAGGCGACCGAGGTGGTGGTGGTCTCGATCGGCCCCGCGCAGGCCTCGGAGACGATCCGCACGGCGCTCGCGATGGGCGCGGACCGCGGCATCCTGGTCAAGGCCGAGGGCAACGTGGAACCGCTGGCGGTCGCCAAGATCCTCAAGGCCGTCGCCCAGGAGGAGCAGCCGGGCCTGATCATCCTCGGCAAGCAGGCGATCGACGACGACTCGAACCAGACCGGCCAGATGCTGGCGGCGCTGCTCGGCTGGGCGCAGGCGACCTTCGCCTCCAAGCTCGAGGTCGACGGCTCCGACTTCAAGGTCACCCGCGAGGTCGATGGCGGCCTGCAGACCGTGAAGCTGAAGGGGCCGGCGATCGTCACCACCGACCTGCGCCTCAACGAGCCGCGCTATGCGTCGCTGCCGAACATCATGAAGGCGAAGAAGAAGCCGATCGCCGAGAAGACCGCCGCCGACACCGGCGTCGATCTCACGCCGCGGCTCGAGGTGCTCAAGACCACCGAGCCGGCGGGCCGCAAGGCCGGCGTCAAGGTCAAGGACGTCGCCGAGCTCGTCAACAAACTCAAGACCGAGGCGGGGGTGCTCTGATGGCCACGCTGCTGATTGCCGAACACGACAATGCCGGGATCAAGGACGCGACCAACAAGGCGCTGACGGCGGCCACTGCCCTCGGCGCCGATGTCGACGTGCTGGTCGCGGGCCAGGGCGCCAAGGGCGCGGCCGATGCCGCCGCCAAGCTCGCCGGTGTCAAGAAGGTGCTGCTGGCCGACGATGCGGCCTACGCGCACGATCTCGCCGAGCCGCTCGCCGACCTCGTCGTCAAGCTCGCCGCGAACTACGACGCGATCGTTGCGCCCGCGACCTCGCGCTTCAAGAACGTGATGCCGCGCATCGCCGCCCTGCTCGACGTGATGCAGGTGTCGGAGATCATCAAGGTCGTCGCGCCCGATACGTTCGAGCGGCCGATCTACGCCGGCAACGCGATCCAGACCGTGAAGTCGAAGGACGCCAAGAAGGTCATCACCGTGCGCACCTCGACCTTCGCCGCGGCAGGCGAGGGCGGCAGCGCGTCGGTCGAGACCGTCGCGGCGGCCGGCGACCCGGCGCTGTCGACCTTCGTCGGCGAGGAGGTCGCCAAGAGCGACCGTCCCGAGCTGACCTCGGCCAAGATCATCGTCTCCGGCGGCCGCGCGATGCAGAGCCGCGAGAACTTCGCCAAGTACATCGAGCCGCTGGCTGACAAGCTCGGCGCCGGCGTCGGCGCCTCGCGTGCCGCGGTCGACGCCGGCTATGCGCCGAACGACTGGCAGGTCGGCCAGACCGGCAAGGTGGTCGCGCCGGAGCTCTATGTCGCAGTCGGCATTTCAGGCGCCATTCAGCATCTGGCCGGCATGAAGGACTCCAAGGTGATCGTCGCGATCAACAAGGACGAGGACGCGCCGATCTTCCAGGTGGCTGATTACGGCCTGGTGGCCGACCTGTACCAGGCGGTCCCGGAGCTGACCGAGGCGCTCGGCAAGCTCGGCAAATAACGCTGCTGGCACCGGCCGCATGGGACCGCGGCGGCCGGTGTTCTCACTTCCAAGGGCATGGACGGGCGCAGCAGGCGTGCCGTCCGGGTGGATGACAACATGGCTCAGATCAACAAGCTCGGTGTGATCGGCGCAGGACAGATGGGCAACGGCATCGCGCATGTCGCCGCGCTGGCCGGGCTCGACGTGGTGCTCAACGACGTCACTGCCGACCGGTTGAAGTCGGGCATGGCCACCATCAACGGCAACCTGACCCGTCAGGTGGCCAAGAAGGTCATCTCCGAGGAGGCCCGCAATCAGGCGCTCGGCCACATCTCGATCACCGAAACCCTCGACGGCCTGGCCGATTGCGATCTCGTCATCGAGACGGCGATCGAGAAGGAGGACGTCAAGCGCAAGATCTTCCACGATCTGTGCGCGGTGCTGAAGCCGGAGGCGATCATCGCCTCCAATACCTCGTCGATCTCGATCACCCGGCTCGCCGCCTGCACCGACCGCCCCGAGCGCTTCATCGGCATCCATTTCATGAACCCGGTTCCGCTGATGGAGCTGGTGGAGCTGATCCGCGGCATCGCCACCGACGACGCCACCTTCGAGGCGGCCAAGGAGTTCGTCGGACGGCTCGGCAAGCAGGTCGCCGTCTCCGAGGATTTTCCGGCCTTCATCGTCAACCGCGTGCTGCTGCCGATGATCAACGAGGCGATCTACACGCTGTACGAGGGCGTCGGCAACGTCGAGGCGATCGATGCGGCGATGAAGCTCGGCGCGCATCACCCGATGGGCCCGCTGGAGCTTGCCGATTTCATCGGCCTCGATACCTGTCTGTCCATCATGCAGGTGCTGCACGAGGGGCTGGCGGACTCCAAATACCGGCCGTGTCCGCTGCTGGTGAAATATGTCGAGGCCGGCTGGCTCGGCCGCAAGACGCAGCGTGGCTTCTACGATTACCGCGGCCCCAAGCCGGTGCCGACCCGCTAATTTCCCGCCACCGCGGCTCCCTCGATACGCTTCGTTAAGCCTCCTCGGCTAGCGTGTGCCCCAGAGAGGTAAGCGCGTATGGATATGAGCTTGGTGGCTGCGGTCATGGCGCAGCAGACGGGTGCGATTCAGCAGCAGGTCGCGACGTCGGTGATGAAGCAGAACCTGAACGCCCAGAAGGATGCCGTCATGACGCTGCTCGGCGGCGCGCAGCAGACGCTGTCGCTCGCCAATGCCGGCCCCGGCGTCGGCGGCAATCTCAACATCGCGGCCTGATATCTCTGGTTACAGGCCCGCGGCCGCCTTCGATGTCGCCGCCTGGATCAGCTTGACCGCGTCGGCGCTGTCCCATTCGGCGGGACCCGCGATGGTCGCGATCTCGCAGCCATTCGAATCCACCAGCACCGAGGTTGGCATGCCCAGCGCGCGGCCGACCGCCTTCAGGTCCTGGAACACCTTGGCCTTCGGATCGCTGAAATAGGCCAGCCGGGTCAGCTTGGCGTCGCTGAGGAACGCCTTCGGCTTCTCCGGATCGCGGGTGTCGATGTTGACCGCGACCACCTGGAAATCGTCGCCGCCGAGCCTGGCCTGCAGCGAGTCCAGCGCCGGCATCTCCTTGCGGCACGGCACGCACCATGTCGCCCACAGGTTCAATAGCACCGTCTTGCCGCGAAAATCCGACAGTTTCTTCGGCGCCCCCGAGCTGTCCTCGAACGCCAGATCCGGCAGCCGCAGCGGCGCCGTCGCAGCCGTCAGCGCGGCCACCTCGCCCTTGATCAGCGGCGCGATCCGCTTGGCGGTGGCGACCGCCGCCTGGCACGCCTGGTCGCCCGACGGCCGTCCCTTCAGCAATCCGCCAAAGGCCACCGCGGCGATGCCAGCCGCGGCGACGACCGCGACGGCACTGGCCGCGAGCAGCGTCCGGCGCGAGCGGGCGGGGCGGGCAGGGGACGGGTCAGGCTTATCGTTTGTCATCTCGGGTCGGTTGCGGCTATCAGGAGCGCGAGTTTCGGGGCGGCGCCGGACGGTGTGTCCCATCCCATGGCGGTCAGCAAGGTCTTAAGAGCGGTTCAGGCATGAGCAACAAGATGTGGGGCGGACGGTTCTCGGAGCGTCCCGACGCGATCATGGAGGACATCAACGTCTCGATCGACGTCGATCGCCATCTCTACGCACAGGACATTGCCGCTTCCAAGGCGCACGCCGCGATGCTCGCCGCCCAGGGCATCATCACCGCGACTGATGCGAAAAATATCGGCAAGGGTCTAGACACGATTCTGTCAGAGATCACCAAGGGGTCGTTCCAGTTCAAGCGGGCGCTGGAAGACATTCACATGAATGTCGAGAGCCGGCTCTCCGAGCTGATCGGCCCCGCCGCCGGCCGCCTGCACACCGCGCGCTCGCGCAACGACCAGGTCGCGACCGACTTCCGCCTGTTCGTGCGCGACACCATCGACGACATCGACGCTGGCTTGGCGGCCTATCAGCACGCCCTCGCCACCCGCGCGCTCGATTACGCCGGCACGGTCATGCCCGGCTTCACCCATCTGCAGACCGCCCAGCCCGTCACCTTCGGCCACCATCTGCTGGCCTATGTCGAGATGGCCGGGCGCGACCGCGGCCGCTTCCTCGACGCCCGCAAGCGCCTCAACGAGTCGCCGCTGGGCGCCGCCGCGCTGGCCGGCACCTCGTTCCCGATCGACCGCCACGCCACCGCCGAGGCGCTCGGCTTCGAGCGCCCGATGGCCAATTCGCTGGACGCCGTGTCCGACCGCGATTTCGTGCTGGAGACCCTGTCGGCCGCCTCGATCTGCGCCGTGCACCTGTCGCGCTTCGCCGAGGAGATCGTGATCTGGACCTCGCCTTTGGTCGGCCTGATCAAGCTGTCGGACAAGTTCACCACCGGCTCCTCGATCATGCCGCAGAAGCGCAATCCGGACGCCGCCGAGCTGGTGCGGGCCAAGACCGGCCGCGTCATCGGCGCGCTGAACGGGCTGCTGATCGTGATGAAGGGCCTGCCGCTCGCCTACCAGAAGGACATGCAGGAGGATAAGCAGGGCGCGATGGAGGCGTTCGCGGCGCTGTCGCTCGCGATCCGCGCCATGACCGGCATGGCGCTCGACCTCGTGCCCGACGAGGCGCGGATGAAGGCCGCGGCCGGCGAGGGCTACGCCACCGCGACCGACCTCGCCGACTGGCTGGTGCGCACGCTGAAGATGCCGTTCCGCGAGGCCCATCACGTCACCGGGCGCATCGTCGCGCTCGCCGCCAAGCAGGGCGTCGCCCTGCACGAGCTGCCGCTGAAGGCGATGCAGGAGGTCGAGCCGAAGATATCAGCCGAGGTTCTCGGCGTGCTCTCGGTCGAGGCGTCCGTGAAGAGCCGCACCAGCTACGGCGGCACCGCGCCGAAGAACGTGGCCGCGCAGGCCAAGAGCTGGCTGAAGCGGCTGGAAAAACAGCGAAAGTAGGGCTGCTGTCTGAAATTTGACCGGCGTGGCGTGGCTCTCCGGCACTCGCCACATCCGGTCAATCTCTGTATGGTGCCGCCCGCATGGGGATCTCACACGTGAATCGCAGTCGCCGTCCGCTGTCCGTAGCCCGCGCCCTTCTGGTCATGGGCGCCGCAGCCCTTCTGCTCGCCGCCTGCGGGCGCAAGGGCCCGTTGGACCTGCCGGCCAACTCCCCGCCGGCGCCGCAGATGTCGGCCGCTCCCGCCGACACCGCGACGGAAGCTGCGAACAAGCCCGGCCTGTTCAACTCCGGCTACGGCGCCGACGCCGCCCCCGCCGCCACCCGCGGCCAGAAGAAACCCTTCATCCTCGACCCGCTGCTCGACAGCAAATAGCGGCTGACGCGCCCGCGACGGGCACCACCCCTTCTCCGGGGGAGATCGCATCCGACCGACGCCTGCGCAGGCACCTAGGCCGCCACCGTCCTTCGAGACGCCCGCCTCCGGCGGGCTCCTCAGGACGAGGACTGAACTTGTGGCGCGACCTGGCCCCCGGCGAGATCTCCACCCTCATGGTGAGGAGCGCCGCGCGCGGCGCGTCTCGAACCATGAGGCCCGGACGGCGCGGCATCTGTGCCTCGGCGAGGACGGCAGCTTCAATTGACATTCCGGCTCATTTCCCGGCAATTCGCCGCCACAATCAACCTTCTCGCGGCCCCGTGCGCGGATCAGACCCATGAATCATTTCGACTACCGCGACGGCGTGCTGCACGCCGAGGCCGTCAATCTCACCTCCCTCGCCGCCACCGTCGGCACGCCGTTCTACTGCTACTCCACCGCGACCCTGGAGCGGCACTACCGCGTGTTCGCGGACGCCTTCACCGGCCAGGACGTGCTGATCTGCTACGCGATGAAGGCCAACTCCAACCAGTCGGTGCTGCGCACGCTGGCGAAGCTCGGCGCCGGCGCCGACGTCGTCTCCGGCGGTGAATTGAAGCGCGCGCTGGCGGCCGGCATCCCCTCGCGCAAGATCGTGTTCTCCGGCGTTGGCAAGACCGAGGCCGAGCTGCGCGCCGCGCTCGCGGCCGACATCCACTGCCTCAACATCGAGTCCGAGCCGGAGCTCGATCTGCTGGCGCGGCTCGCCGTCGAAACGGGTCACACCGCCCGCATCTCCGTGCGCGTCAACCCGGATGTCGATGCCGGCACCCACGCAAAAATCTCGACCGGCAAGTCGGAGAACAAGTTCGGCATTCCCCTGGAGCACGCGCGCCGCGTCTATGCCCGCGCGGCGAAGATGCCCGGCATCAAGGTCACCGGCGTCGACGTCCATATCGGCAGCCAGATCACCGATCTCGGCCCGATGGAGACCGCCTTCCGCATCCTGACCGAGTTCGTGCAGACCCTGCGCGCCGACGGCCACGACATCTCCCATGTCGATTTCGGCGGCGGCCTCGGCATCCCCTATCACATGGACCGCGCGGTGCCGCCGGAGCCCGCGGCCTATGCCGCCATGGTCAAGCGCGTCAGCCACAATCTCGGCTGCACCCTGATGTTCGAGCCCGGCCGCATGATCGTCGGCAATGCCGGCATCCTCGTCGCCAAGGTGATCTATGTGAAGCACGGCGAGGCCAAGAACTTCGTCATCATCGACGCCGCGATGAACGACCTGATCCGGCCGACCTTGTACGAGGCGCATCACGACATCCTGCCGGTGATCCAGCCCGCGCCGGGTGCGCCGTCCTTCACTGCCGACGTCGTCGGCCCGGTCTGCGAGAGCGGCGACTACCTCGCGCTCGACCGCACGCTGCCCGAGCCCAAGCCCGGCGACCTCCTCGCCATCATGACATCAGGCGCCTACGGCGCGGTGCAGGCCTGCACCTACAACACCCGCGCGCTGGTGCCCGAGGTCCTGGTCAAGGGCGACCAGTCAGCGGTGATCAGGCCGCGCATCGAGGTCGAGCAGCTGATCGCGATGGATACGCCGGCGCCGTGGCTGTGAGGACGATCAATCGAACAGATCGGGCCTGATCTCGCGCGAGTGATGCATGATGGCGCGGATCACGACGCCGTCGCGATCTTCGGTGTAGAACACGATATGCGCCTGGAACCGAAACCGCCGGTGCCCGGGCGCAATATCGTCCACACTCGCACCGATCCGCGGAAAATTCGCCAGCAGATCGAACGTCCGCTCAAGCCCGGCATGGTAGGCGTCGGCTTGGTACGTACCAAAAGTGCTGTTCGTATAATCGTAGATTTCAAGCAGATCAGCCTCGGCGCGGGCTGAGAGCTTGAACTCAGCCACGGCGAGCCGCCGCCCGCCGTTGTGCCTCGGCGCGAATATCGCTCATGGTCGAGCTGCTGATGCGCGCGCAATCGGTATGCTGCAGCACTTCGCGGTAGCGCGCGAGCTGCTCGTCGCGGCTCAAAGCCTGCCATTCGGCAAGCTCGGCTTCGCTCGGCGGCAGCGCGGAAGGCATTGCACGGGTGGTAGCGTCGGTCATATCCATAAAATAGCACGGGCCACCGGGAGATGCGAGGGGGGCCGGTCTGCCGCAGCGCGACAAGCGGACCCAAGACAAAGACATCCGGAAGGCCCAGGACATCGCCGCGACACTGGAGGATTGAGGATGAAAGTCAGCAGGCTGAAGAAGTTCGACGCCGCTGAGCACCTTCGCACACCGGCCGCCCGCGCGGAGTATCTCAACATGGTGCTCGCCGACGGCGATCCCGCCGAGGTCCGCGACGCGCTCAATCTCGTCGCCCGGGCGCAGGGCATGCGCCAGGTCGCCAAGGCCGCCGGCGTGACCAGGGAGGGGCTCTACAAGACCCTTGGCGAAAACGGCAACCCCGAATTCGCGACCGTGCTGCGGATCATCGTCGCGATGGGAATCCGGCTGACGGCAGAGCCGGCCGGAGCCAAGCCGAAGGCGAAAGCCACGGCGTTGCGGTGACGATGATGCACGGCAACGCTATTCCCTACTGCTGCTCGGAGTGAGGCGGGGACGGCTTTAGAGCGTGATGTTTTTTGCCGGAATCAGGATTCCCGAGTCGGTGAACTTCTGATTCAAATTCCATGCTGGAGCCGG